>JACKLU010000038.1 GCA_024235735.1 Burkholderiales bacterium | reverse complement strand
TTGCGTATTACAATTTGTGAAATTTATACAAGTTATCGAGAGTTATAACATGACAACGCTCAATATCCGGCTGACCGAGCAAATTGAACAGCGGCTTTCGGAAGAAGCCGAACGCGAAAATAAAACCCGTTCTGAAATCGCACGCGATGCATTGAATTGGTATCTATTGGAGATCGAGAAAAAACGTTTCATGAATCAACTCCTGGAGGAAGCGCGAACGGCATACGCCGACAATAACATCCGGCAGGAAGCACTCGACATTGCCGAAGAATTTTTGTCCCTCGACGGCGAAATACCGGAAAAAACCGATAACTCTGCGCCCGCCGACCCGTCAAATCCGGAATCCAGTGAAAAATGGTGGAAGTGATCCACCGTGGCGAGATCTGGGTCGCCAACCTGAATCCCCCACGCGGACAGGAAGTCGGCAAAATACGGCCGGTGCTGGTTTTGCAGGACAATGCGCTGACCGCGATCGGCACACCGATGATCATCATTCTGCCCATGACGACGCAGGTCTATCCGGCTTTCAAACAGTGGCGCATCACTGTCACCGCCCGCCACCGCCTGTTGAAGGATTGCCAGATCATCGTCGATCAGCCGCGCACCCTGGATCGTTCCCGGTTTGGAGAAGGGCCGCTGGCCATTCTCAACGATACGGAAATGGAAGCGGTCGAGCGTGCGTTTCTCGGCGTGTGCGGCATGCTTCATTACGCTATTCGTCCACGTTAAACAATTCATCCAGCAATTCATGCTGGTGTGTTTTATCCGCCAGCGCCTGCGGCTGGCAAATTTCCTTCAACGAGCATTCCTTGCAGCGCGCGTCGTTAACCGGTGGCGGTAATGTTCCGCAAGCCAGCAAAGCACGTACCGCCACCACGGTTTCCTCGACTTGCCGGCGTAGCGAATCGGTGATGGCCACTTCCCGGCGGCGACGGGAAGTGTAATGATATATTGCGCCGTGCGTCACCGGCTTGCCGGTCATCTCCTCCAGGCAGATCGCTTGTGCAGCCAGTTGCAGATCATCGTTCAGCCATTTCTTGCGCGCGCCATGCTTGTACTCCACCGGATATACAGCACCATCCGGCCAAAATTCAACTACATCACATCTACCCACCAATCCCAATCGATCCGACCATACCGGCAAGGCATATTCAGCACGCGCGCCTTCCTTCGTAGTCACCCATCCGGAATAATCTGCGCGTTCATGCTCAGCGTTACCGCGTGCCGTATGAATATTGTCTGAAAATTCGTTCTCCAGATAAATCAAACCGCAGCGGCGCGGACAGTAGGCGTAATGATTCAAAGCGGAAACATTGATGAGTTCGTCATTATTCAAGCGATTTATCCTGTGAAGCTATTGCTCACTCAAGGTCGACCATAAAGTATTTCTCCCTCGCGGACAACTCGGTCAATCACATGGTCCGATGAGTTCTTCCAATGATCGAATTCTTCCCGGCTGTTGAACAAAATATCCATGCATACATTCAATCCCTTTAATGCGATATACAAACAC
>JACKLU010000037.1 GCA_024235735.1 Burkholderiales bacterium | reverse complement strand
GCAGTGGGTGATGCCACACAGTTCAATAGTGGTCGAGACATGGCGGCATGCTTTGGTTTGACCCCGCGGCAACATTCCAGCGGCGGCAAGAACAGGCTTGGCAGGATCAGCAAACGGGGCGATAAATATATACGCATGCTGTTGGTACACGGCGCGCGTGCTGCACTCAATGCCGCCAAACATAAAGAGGATGGCCGCAGCCGGTGGATAATGAATCTGGCTGACCGGCGCAACAAGAACATTGCAACCGTGGCATTGGCCAACAAGAATGCGCGTATTGCCTGGTCGATATTGAGTCGTGGTGAATCTTACCGGAAGGCGGCATAGCAACGAAGCATTGTCACCGTAATGACAGTCAATTTTGTTTAGTAGAGAGGAGAAGTCACTGGTAATTGCGTAGCAAAAGAATTGATGGCAAACAGGTCAGACCGGCGTAGGTCATTCAGTCTTATCCATAGGCTCCCTGCCCAACACATTACAAGGCAAAGCCGCTAGGTCGATATGAATCTTACGTGCGAATTCCATCATGGCTCGGATAGAGAAGCTATCCAACGAGAAGCCGGATATACGGAAGCAGTTGCACCTTAAAACCATCACAAATTTTGCTTGCAAATCGGGAGGAGTCCATATACAGAACAATGCCGTGTTCTGATGCGATCCGTTTGATCAATGCCTCCAGCCCGTCGTTGTTCATGACAAAACCGCGGCCACGTTTTCAAGAGTGGTAAACAGCTGTCTGCGTATGATGGTCAATCGCTGACGAACCATCACCGGCAAAGCGCTGCTTTTCAGCGCTTCATCAGACGTGAATTTCGATTGGAGGATTTCGCTTAAATCCTTACCGAAGGTTTCCGGTTTATAGTGCGGAATTCTAATGATTGCCGAAACACGGGCTTTGTTATCGATGTATGCTTTCATTTCCTCAAACTGTTTGCCGTTCATGATGATTTTGCCCCAGTAAGGATTGAGCCAGACAACGAATAACGCTTCCTTCGGAAACTGTTTGACGAGATGCACAAACCCATTGAGTGTGTCGAGCAATGCCTGGCTTCCGGTAATCACCGTATGAACAATCAGTTCATGTCCCATATCCAGCAGCAAAGCCGGAATCTGGTTGCTGATCAGGTAATGCGACATCGGCACGAAGGTGCTGGCGCCGTTATCGATAATGGCATCGGTTTCAGTAGTGGCGATGAGTTCGATCAGATCGTCAAACTTCCTTGGATCGATCTCATCGTTATTCATCACATTGATCTGCTTTACATTGAGTTTTTTAAAACCGTAAAACGTGGCATTGACCGGATCGGTATCGATACACAAAGGATTTTTACCTTTGGCGATCCTGTGTTGTGCCAGTGTCGATGAGATGAACGATTTACCGACACCTGTCAATCGGCATGTAAAACTTACCAGAATTTTGGATAAATCGGCGTTGAAAAGTTTCCACCCAGAATTGTTAAATTACCGGCATTTTGCCGGAGAACTCTGGAGTGATAGAGATGGATATAATTGCCGAAATCAGAAGGCGACATTTTGTCAGTAATGAGAATATCAGTTCAATTGCCCGTTCATTGGG
>JACKLU010000036.1 GCA_024235735.1 Burkholderiales bacterium | reverse complement strand
CATGGTGTTATGTTCAGATGAAGTAATTTGAATGATCGCGTGCAATCAGGCGAATGAAAATGCGGGTATTCTGTTACACACGGAATTGCAGTAGAACGTATGGTATCAGAATGCGGCACGGGCGGGTGAGCAGGTGGTGCGTTGAACACCGCTGCCGGAAGCGTTTGCCAGCAAAAACAATATCGTGTTTAATGCCGGGAAGTCTTATGTACTGTCTTGTTTTAGCGTCAGGTGTTTTTTTATATGCATATCCACTGGATTTACTTGATCATCGCTATCGTATCCGAAGTCATTGCAACGTCCGCGCTCAAGGCTGCTGAAGGATTCACCCGCTGGGAGCCTTCGCTCATTGTCATTGTGGGTTATGCAGTGGCGTTTTATCTGCTTTCACTGACGCTGCGCACCATCCCGCTTGGCGTCGCTTATGCGATCTGGTCCGGTGTCGGGATTGCGCTGGTTACGCTGATAGGCTGGATTGTCTACCAGCAGTCTCTTGATACGGCGGGAATCATTGGCATCGGTCTGATTGTCTGCGGCGTGGTCGTGCTTAATCTTTTTTCAAAAGCGGTGGCGCATTGAGCTCAACCGGTCGGGTTTTTTAGGTCTATCCAGCCTGGAGATTTGGCTATGTCCGAAGAATATTCTGCAAAAAACCGTTTAACCGCACGCATTCTCACCGCGGTTGAGCGTGCCGGTAACCGGTTGCCCGATCCGGCGGTGCTGTTCATTGTATTGTTGTTTGCCGTCTGGGTGTTGTCGTGGCTGCTGTCCTATTTTTCGTTCGATGTTGTTGATCCGCGCAGCGGCGAAGCGCTGGTTATCAACAACCTGTTGTCCGGTGCGGCGATGATCGAGTTCCTGTCGGTAATGGTGACCAACTTTTCGCATTTTCATCCGGTGGGTGTGGTGCTGGTTGCGATGCTGGGTATCGGCGTGGCCGAGCATACCGGTTTTATCAACGCGGCCCTGCGTGCATTACTCAACATCACGCCCGGACGATTATTGACGCCAATGGTGATTTGCGCCGGCATCGTCAGCCATTCGGCGGTTGATGCGGGGTATGTGCTGGTGATACCGCTGGGTGGGGTGATTTTTTATGCGGCGGGGCGACATCCGCTGGCCGGCATCGCCGCGGCATTCGCGGGGGTATCCGGCGGATTTTCGGCGAACTTCGTGCCGTCGTCACTCGATCCGCTATTGCAGGGCCTGTCGCAGGCGGGCGCGCGGATTCTTGATCCGGACATTGTGTTGAATCCCCTGAATAATTACTTTTTCACCACGGCATCATCGCTATTGATCATCGGTCTGGGCTGGTACATTACCGAAAAGATTGTTGAGCCACGGTTGAAAAGCACGGCACTCGATGGCCAGCTTGATGACCTGCCCGCCATGAAGCCGCTGGAGCCGCAAGAGCGCAGAGGGTTGCGCGCGGCGGGTATCGTTTTTGCGCTTGGCATCATGGTCATGATCGCAACCGCCTGGCCGGACGATTCACCCTGGCGGGATGGAAACGGCGATCTCACCTCGGGCGCCGCGCCGTTGATGCGCGCCATTGTCGCGCTGATTTTTCTGATGTTCTTCATACCCGGCTATGTGTACGGTGTTGCGGCAGGCACCGTGAAAAGCACAAAAGATTTGATCGACGGCATGACCCGAGCGATGCACCAGATGGCGTACTATCTGGTCATCATGTTTTTTATCGCGCAGTTCGTCTATGCGTTCGGTCAGTCCAATCTCGGCATTCTGCTCGCGTTGCAAGGCGCGGCATGGCTCAAGGCGCTCGCGCTGCCATCAACCATTACCATCGTCGGTATCGTGCTGATCACGGGGTTTATCAATCTTTTCGTCGGTTCATCCAGCGCGAAATGGGGACTGCTCGCATCGATTTTTGTGCCGATGCTGATGCAGCTCGGCATTTCGCCCGATCTTACGCAGGCGGCGTACCGCATCGGCGATTCGAGCACCAACATCATCACACCGCTGATGCCGTACTTCCCGCTCGTGGTGGTGTACTGTCAGCGCTATGTGAAGCACACCGGCATCGGCACGCTGACGGCGATGATGCTGCCTTATTCGGTCACCTTCCTCGTCGCCTGGACGCTGTTTCTGCTGTTCTACACGGTATCCGGACTGCCGCTGGGGATACAGTCGAGTTATACCTATTCCGTTCCCGGTTAACAGCAGATGCGGGATAACCGGTTTTGACAGTCAGTTTGTCTTTCAGTACATTTCATAGGCCATGACAAAAGTACTCATCAGTTACAGCCATGATTCCGCTGCCCATCGAGAGTATGTTCTATCGTTATCTGAGAGACTGCGTGATGACGGTATCGAAACCGTGCTGGATCAATATGAAAACGGTACGCCTGAACAGGGCTGGCCGCGATGGATGCTTGATCAGCTTGATGTTGCGCAGAAGGTACTGGTCATCTGCACGGAAACGTATTACCGGCGGTTTCGCGGTCATGAAGAATCCGGCAAGGGCAAGGGCGTGAACTGGGAAGGCGCATTGATAACGCAAGCGCTGTATGACGCGCGCAGCGCTTCGAACAAATTCATTCCGGTGCTGTTCGATTCCGGGGACGAGCGTTACATACCGGAACCGCTGCGGTCGCAAACCTGTTATACGGTAATCATCGAGGATAGCTATCAATCGCTCTACGATGCGCTGCTGAATCAGAGCGGCGTGGAACCGGGCGCTATCGGTGTGCTAAAACGAAAACCCCGGGCGACTGGAACACCGCTGCGTTTTGACGCGCAACCGGCTGAAATAACGGATTATCTGCATGAACTGATTCATAACCAGTATTCCAGGCATGACCAGCGCTATGTCGCGCTGGAGGCAAAAGCGCGGCGTTCGTCATCGCTGGAACGCGCGATGGATACGGTCATCGATACCGCTGTCATCCTGCGGGACTTCAATCTGGAGGCGGAGACGACGCATGAACGGCTACAGGAAAAACATTATGACGATGCATTGGAAGCCTACCGCGCGTTGAAAAACAAGCCGGTGCGGCGTCTGGCGGTATTGGGTGAACCCGGCGCCGGCAAGTCTTTTTCGATGCAGCGTATTGCCGTGGAATATGCCCGGCAGGCTTTGCAAGACGCCGCTGCGCCGGTGCCGATGCTGGTGCCGCTGGGTTTCTGGACGCAGGA
>JACKLU010000035.1 GCA_024235735.1 Burkholderiales bacterium | reverse complement strand
TTTGAATATGTCAGCCACGTTATTTTTTACAGGCAGGAAAAAGACTTTATCGTTATTTCCCGTGTCATACACCAAAGCCGCGATGTAAAGGCGTTACTCGGTGAAACAGGCAAGACGTGAACAACGTCTTGAACAACTCGAAACTCAGCGTCAGGAACTGGGTACCGTGTACCACGCATGCCTGATTACCTTCGCGTAATATGGCTATCGTCCGGAATTCCTTGCAGGATACACTGGATAGAATTCAGCGATTTGTACCTGCTAATGTGAACCCACGGAATACCGATTAGCAAGGCAGGGTGGATAAACGAAGCGCCATCCACCGTCGCATCAGCATCACCACACCAACCCATGGAATAAATGCCTTTGGCGACATAACGATGCAATGTGGAATACGGCCAATCTGCTGCACGCCTGACATAACCATGCTTTAACGGATTGACATGCACGTAATCCACATGATACCGGTAATCACGATCATCACGTATCCAATGTCCCAATAACGCCGCTGCCATATGCCGCGCAAAGGTCTCGGAACGGTATTCGGTTTTGGGTAGCACCCGCGAAAATGTGCTTTTGATCAAACGCCACCGTGTACTGAAATCCGCATCACCGGGTGGTAATGTCCACACCAGATCAATCACCTGCAGCCGGTTGCAAAATTGCCAATATACGGCGTGACCATTCGCTGGTAATATAACGGCCTTGCGCCGCGCCCGGCTATGACGCCTTTTTGACCCGGCCACTCGTCCTAACAACGACAGGACGCTAACAATCAATACCAATGACCAATACCTGATGACAACACTTAAGAATGATACTTTTTTGCGGGCCTTGCTGAAACAGCCCGTTGAATATACCCCCGTATGGATGATGCGCCAGGCAGGGCGCTATTTGACCGAATACAACGCAACCCGCGCACGCGCCGGTGATTTTCTGACCTTGTGTAAAACCCCGGCGCTGGCTACCGAAGTAACCTTGCAGCCGCTCGACCGCTTTCCGCTGGATGCGGCGATTTTGTTTTCCGATATCCTGACGATTCCCGATGCCATGGGCCTTGGACTGCGTTTCGCACAGGGCGAAGGGCCGGTATTCGACAAGCCATTGAAGGACGAAAAAGCGATTCATGCGCTCAGGGTGCCTGATCCGGATACCGAGTTGCGCTATGTGATGGATGCCGTGACTGAAATCCGCAAGGCGCTGGATAACCGCGTGCCGCTGATCGGTTTTTCCGGCAGCCCGTTCACGCTCGCCTGTTATATGGTGGAAGGACGCGGCGGCACCGATTTCCGCGATATCAAGACGATGCTCTACAGCCGTCCTGACCTGCTGCACCAAATACTGGATAAAAATGCCCAGGCCGTCACGGCTTACCTGAATGCGCAAATCGCATCGGGTGCTCAGGCCGTCATGATTTTTGACACTTGGGGCGGCGCGTTGTCGCATTCGGCTTATCAGGAATTCTCTCTGCGCTACATGCGGCAAATCATTACCGGCATCACGCGGGAAAAGGATAATACGCGTATACCCTGTATCGTATTTACCAAAGGCGGCGGTTTATGGCTGGAAGCGATTGCCGACATCGGCTGCGATGCAGTGGGTCTGGACTGGACGATCGATATCGGCGATGCGCGCCGCCGCGTCGGCGACAAGGTGGCATTGCAGGGCAACCTCGATCCTTCCATACTTTTTGCGCCACCGGAAGTGATCGCGAAGGAAACGGAAAAAATACTGTCGAGCTACGGTCATGGCTCCGGCCATGTGTTTAACCTGGGGCATGGCATATCCCAGTTCACACCCCCGGAAAATGCCGCCGCACTGGTTGAGGCGGTTCACACACTGAGCCGGAAATTTCATTAAGCCCTCAGGCCCCAGTAATATACAGGCTATCGAGGGGCTATAAAAAGGTAACAACGTGCATATTTTGATCATCGAAGATGATATGGCGATCGCCGCCAATCTTTATGATTTTTTCGAATCACATGGACACAGCGTGGATGCTGCGGCCGACGGTGCTGTAGGACTTCATCTCGCCGCCACGCAGCAGTTTGACGCTATTTTGCTTGACTTGGGCTTGCCCGGCATGAGTGGACTGGCCCTGTGCCATAAACTCAGAAATGAATTGAGAATAGACACGCCGATTCTGATGCTGACTGCAAGAGACACGCTGGAAGACAAGCTGACCGGTTTTGAGCACGGCGCAGATGACTATCTGGTCAAACCCTTTGCGCTCAAGGAAGTTGAAGCCCGTTTAAGCGCATTGCACAAGCGCCATTCCGGGCGTGTCGCGAACCGTACGCTGGAAGTCGGTAATCTATTCTACGATCCCAAGACTTTTTCGATCCGTTTTGAAAACAAGGATGTCAAATTACCCCCCAAATGTGTCCGGTTGCTGGCTTTGATGATGAGCGAACCGGGACGCGTGTTCAGCCGCAAGGAACTCGAATCGGAAGCTTGGGAAAATACACAGGAAACCAGCGATACGCTGCGCAGCCACATGCATGTTCTACGGCGCGCCTTGACGCGTGTCGGCGGCTATGACCCCATTGAAACTGTTCACGGCATTGGCTATTGCCTGACAACTTCCTGTGATAAGCCGCATCAGGATTAAGCACGGCCTGCGCCTGCGTGTTGCCAACGCACTGGCAAATTTCTGCATTGTCATCGTCGGCGCATTATGTATCATTTTATACCTTGTCTCTGACAATATTGAAGAAGCACATATCAGACAGGTGATCGAAGTCGAAATGGATCATCTTGTGCATCGCTATCGCAAGCATTCCGATTTTTATTCCCAGATCGGTTCGCATCTCAAAAGCTATGTCGTTCGGCATGTCGATGATGAATTGCAGATCCCGTCCTACTACCGCGGCTTGAATAACGGTTATCACAGAATCTACTACGATTACGAAAACATTTATGTTCTCGTAAAATCCATTGATAACATCAAGTTTATTGTGGCTTACCGCATTACTTTACACACGCAGCGGCTCAGCGAATTACGCTTGCTCATTCTGTTATCCTGGATTGCCGTCACGGCCATCGCATTTGTTGTGGGTTATATGCTGGCCGGCATGCTCGTCAAACAGGTCACCGATCTTGCCGAAAGAGTCAGGCTGCTCGCTCCAGGCGATGTGCAGGGCGCGCCGCTGATGAAATCCGATATGGACGAAGAAGTCGCTCAACTGGCGTCAGCACTGGATGGTTACCAGAACCGGATACGCCGGATGCTGCAAAGAGAACAGGAATTCACCGCCAATATCAGTCATGAATTGAGAACACCGATCACTACCATCCTGACCAGCTGTGAGTTACTGGATGCGGAACCGGGTCTCTCCGATAAAGTGCGCTTGCGTATCAAACGGATAGAATCAGCCACAACCCGCATGGGTGAACAGTTGCAGGCGCTGCTGTTTCTGGCGCGCGAACAGGCGCTGGGCGTAATGGAACCCGTGGCCATCGCAGAATGCATCAGTGACGCCGCCGAGCCGCTCTATCCCGAAATTCATCGCAAGAAACTGAAATTCATTGTCAACGTCAGTCCGGACATTATTATTCCGTTGAACCGTCAGGCGCTGCATACCGCGCTGACCAATCTGCTGCGCAATGCCATTCAATATACTGACGAAGGATCGATCCGGGTAGATTACAGCAACGGTCATCTATCCGTGACCGATACCGGAATGGGTATAGAGCCGGCTTTCCTGCCTTTGCTGTTTGAACGTTTCTTTCGTGGCACTACACGCGTGGAAGGGCTTGGCATCGGCTTGCCGATTGTCAAACGCATCTGCAACCACTACGGCTGGAAAATCAACGTCGAAAGCCAGGTCGGGCGTGGCACGACTTTTCACATCACCTTCTCATCGCAGCGGCATCCGGAAGGAATATGAGGCCACCCTCAGACTGCCATCCACCGCGCTGACGCAAGTTCAAGGCATCCCGGATAACGGTGTCAACCAAGGTTTTCAGGTTCAGGCAAAAGTATTGACAATCCCGCTATGCCTGTTCAGTGTCAGCTGCCGCTCCAGCCCTGGATTTAATTCATCCTGTGTATTAAAACCATTCACGCCATTTATATTTTTCGCGTGTTGATGCCCCTGTCGCTCACCTTGCTCCTGGCGTTGAAATGATTCGGCGCCCACCATGACATCACCAAGCTGGATACCATTCTCCGCCATCATTTCGCGCAATCGCGGCAGCGCCGCTTCTATGGCCTCGCGTACTGCCAAATGGGGAGATACAAATTGCGCCGATGCCTGAGCGCCGTTGTCTCCGGAAAGACTTAACATGATTTCAACAGGACCAAGATGCGCGGGATTCAAACGCAGCTCGGCAACCTGATGCTGCTGATGCGCAAGCCAGACTATTTTTTGTGAAAACTCGTTACCCCACTTGGGTTGATCCATTTGCATGTCCAGATTGACATAAAAAGGCGCAGCTGTTGCAGCTGTTGTAGTTGTTTGCAGCGCGGCGCTTGATGTTGCTTGCGTCAGACCGCCAGGCGCGGACTGACTGTGAAATTCTGGCATGTCAACACCTGTCTGCAACAAAGGGCTGGCTTCTACTGCTTCTACTGCTTGTGTTACATCATTCAAACTTAACAAATCGTAAGTCTGTGGCATGTCAACACCTGCCTGCAGCGATAGATTTACCTCTCCTGCACGCGTGAATAAGTGCTTCTGAAAACCGGAAGAAAACGCCGGTAATGCTGCATCGTCGACAAAGTTTACAGCGCGCGCTATAGGTCTCAAATCACTAGGGCCACTCCCTGCAAAATTCTGTATAAAGTCTTTCTGCGTACCGGGATGGACAGGCTGCGTAATGGTAGCAGTAACCGAGCCGAGATCCGGCATCGCATCCGCGATGCTATCGATCAGGCCGGATTGAATTTTAGGCGGCGTGAAATTTCCCGTGGATACAATAGGCGGAGCAGGCGGTATAACTTCAGTACCAATGCTATCCTCCAGCATCAGCGCCTGGGAAAACTGAATCTGATTCACCGCTGATTCAGATGTTGCATGATTCATGCTGTCCGCACTCATCGCACTGTCTGTGGCGTTTGTTGCCACACCAGTCAACTGAGTCATGCGGGCCTTACCGGCATCATCCGGTTGCTCTACCGATGGGTCAGACACGGATTCTGTTTGCTTACTGTTCGTATCCGGAGTTGCTTTTTTGGCAGGACTCTCCGTTGGAGCAGACGCCTTTTCAGCAACTTCACGCGCCAGAATATTATCAAACCCTTCCGATTCAGACTTGTTGACATTGCCTGGCCCATCATTGCCTTTTAGGGATTGAGGCGCTTGTGTTTGTACCTGCACGGAAACAATTGGATCTAACATGATTGATATCCTATAAAATTATTGTCTTTTTATGCACGCGATCAAACAATCGTTTGGCTGTTCGAAACCTTTGCACGGT
>JACKLU010000034.1 GCA_024235735.1 Burkholderiales bacterium | reverse complement strand
CTAGGTTCAAGATTTCTCGCTGCTGCTCGAAATGACAGAATAATCAAACGCCTTGTCAAATAGGGCTGAATAGTTACTGCAATCGAGAGCCACCGGTATTGCCGGTGGCGTATTGAAGTTTGGCGCTTTATGATTTATTCCAGGTAGTCCTCAAAAGGCAGTACCGGTTGATCCAGACCTTCCGCGCCAACGGCGGGTATGTGCAATACTTCATCGGCAGCCAGTGCTTCGCTGAGCCAGCTTGAATCGGCGATGATCTGATTATCACCCGCATGGCCGTGCGGTATGAACAACTCGGGGTGATCGAATGGCGCTTGTTCATAGCGAACCCGATCATCGGTCAGACTTTTCAGGAAATTTAAAATATCTTCCCGTTGTTGCGGCAGGTTCAGGAACGGTTGATTGAAAACCTTGGCAAATTCAACCGCAGGTACTGGAAAATTGCCGCCCCGGGTATAAAACTCGATAACCTGTTCGAGCGTGGCCATGCCGCCATTATGCATATAAGGTCCGGTCAGTTCGACATTGCGCAGCGTTGGAACTTTGAACGAGCCCTTGGCGGCGCTGAGGAAGCGTCTGCGGTTCGGTTTCTGCAATTCCGCCAATGCTGTGGCCACGGTAGGAATATAGATGCCATCGGGCAGGAAGCAGCCGTCGGTGTCCTGAGTCTGCTGCTGAATGCCATCCACATGCGTGAACTTGAACACGTGCGGCGTATTGATGTTCAGCGCCATGGGAATGTCCATGTCGCAGGGACGCACATCGCTGACATAGGGATCGACAACAGCATTCTCATTGCCGGCCAGTAGCTGGATGTATTGATCGGTGAATGACAGCGGATTGCCGAACGGATCAATGCCGCCAAGTCCCGGGTCGTTCTCGTTGGGCGTTACACCGGTAGCGGAAAAGCCGACGTCATGAAACATTGCGCCGGCATTGGCATTCTGTAACGTGACTACGACAGTGGTGCTGACGCGAAAGGATTCGTTGCCGAAAGCGAGCGGATTGAGTTTCTGTAAAATACCGTTGGTTGCCACCGCGGCATTCGTGAATGTCGGGCCGGTGTGACACAGCGAACAGTGTCCTTCGCGGAAAAGATCCATGCCGCGCTGCGCGGACAAGCTGAGATCAATCGGCGTGCCGACTGCATTTACCGCGCTGCGGTCAAACGGGGAATCATCGGAAATCAGTGTGGATTGATACATCTGCAACGCCAACCCGAAAAACATCGCGAAATTGGCTTCAACCTGGGAGTAGGGCAGGCCATGTGTCTGTGAACTGGCCGCGGGCGCGCCGAAAGCCCCGCGCCGGTTATACGACCAGTATTTGGGATTGAATGCTTCCATGACCAACTGGATATAGCGTGTATTCAATCCTTTTTTCAATTGCCCTTCGCTGCTGAACGCGAGATCACCCAGCACACTGTCGTTCCAGTGCACATGCTGATGCTCGAGCGGTCGGCGAAACAGCAGTTTACGGCCCAGATCGGAAAAAGTGCGATTCTCGCAGGACATTTCGAAATTGTCCAAAGGTGGACCAACAGACTGGGAAGCAAGCGAGGAATTGATCAGCTGCAAGCGTTCTTTGGATACCGTGCCATTGGCGTTCCTGATCCAGACGCCGGCATTGGGATCACGGTCGCCCCACGGACTGCTGCCATTGAAAATATTGTTTGCGCGGCCGTCCCAGAAGTTGCGGAAGTTAAAGACAGCGTTGATCACTGTCGGCGTATTGCGGGGTTCAATTTTGCGCGTGCCTTTTGCGCCCACGTGAAACACCGGATCAACGCTGCGGTCGCAACTGTCTTCCATGGTCTGAAACCAGCTGACATCGCGGTGTGCGCCGCCAAAGGTTCCCGCAGAAGAAGCGACGTCATCGCTGTTGTAGATCACAGGACTGAATTCTTCCGATGGATTTTCTCTGTCAAAAAAAGGAAAACTGTTTCGGGTTAATGTGTAATTAGGGCCATGCGGCGTACCGTTTTTGCCCATGGAAAACTCCTTCGGCAACGCACTGTTGCGGCCAATTGGCGCCAGCTGGTTTTTGGTGCGCCGGTCGGCGCCCGCGTGAAAATGGCAGGTTGCGCAGGCCACGCCGTCGCTGCCGACACTCATATCCCAGAATAGCGCCTTGCCCAGGATAATGGCTTTATCTTTGTTGATGATGATCGGATCGGGGCCATCCAGCAATCCCGGCACTTCCGGAACAGGCGCGCCTTTCAGCGACGTGGGCAATGGACCGAAGCCATGCGCCAGCACCAGGGTACTGGCGCAAAAAGACAGCAAAACTGTTTGCGTTAACCCAGTCGTTATTTTAAATAAATTTCTCAGCATGATTGTTCTCCTTGCTTGTGTTTCGTGCGGTTATGCCTTGAGCATCAGACGACGACTTGGCTAACACCATCCGTGGCGGATTGATTTCTCAAGCGCCAGCCGATCAGGCCCAGGCCCGCCAGCAACATCGCCCAGATTTCATTTTCAGGCACAGCGCTGACAATCAGGTCGTAATTGCCGCCGGTTGTCGTGGTATCGGCGCCGCCGATATACAGCGCATACCATCCCGCGGCAAGGCTGTTGAACTGGAGCGCTACGGCATTGGCATCCGTATTGCCCGAGATGCCCGCTTCAAAAGTATCGGTCAGGCTGATGTCATGTACGCCGGATAGAATCGTCTCGCCCCATCCTGTGCCGAAGGTATGGTTAACGTTCGGATTGGCCACGGCGTAAGCCAGTGTTTCAATCGCGTTGCCGCCATGGCCGCTGGCCATCCAGAGCGTACCGGGAGCGCCCATTGCGCCGGTTGCGTTAAACGAGAGCGGCGTGCTGAATCCCGCCGTGCTGAATTCACTGGCAAAACCCAGCGTGCCGCCGTCAAATTCGGCTGCACCCGTTGCCCAGACGGTGACCCCCGGAACAAATCCGGCGTCGCCCGTGACGGTTATCGTGACATCGGTAATATTCTGATTCTGGAAGGCAAACCAGGAGCCGTTAACACCCCAGGCGGAATAATCCAGAAAGACATTGCCGGTGTATGAATCACTCAGGCCAAACCGCGCCGATGCGCTGATTTGTCCTGCGTTGTTAAGTTGATTGGAAGCATCAAAGGTATCGATGCCGACACTGGCTTGCGCATGCAGCGGGATGCTCCATATCAGCATGAGTAAAATCATGCCTGGCAGGAATGCCCGGTGGTTTAAAGAAATTCGGTTATTCATGTTATTTGTTTCATGGAAAAGTAATTGAGTAAATTGCTCGCCAGATCCGGATAGAATAATGTGCCATGCAGGTCGTTCTGCAAGTGATTCTCGCGGGCTTGTCGTTATATTTGTGTCTTCACAATTCGGTTCACTCCCGGTGGGCAATGATCGATTCCGGTTGCAATTCAACTTGAACAGAATCAGGGTGCAAATCCAGAAAGGCGTCAGATGCGTGATTGAGCTGGGATTAATAGTCTGAACTGAGTTGAGTTGGCTTTCTGTTGATGTGTTGCTGATACTGACTAATGCTTTATACTGACCGTGCTTCAAGATTAAGATAAATCAAAAACTGAATTTTGAAGTGCGACGGCAAAGAAAGGACATTTTACGTGACTGTCCGTCCTTTCTTTGCATCGCGCCAACTTCAGTTTGCCAGGCTTACGGTTCTATCAAGCAAGCGCCAGACCGGATTCCTCGCGCGGCTGACTTCTCAGACGCCAGCCGATAAGACCCAGACCGGCCAGCAGCATCGCCCAGGTTTCCGCTTCAGGTACCGCACTAACAACCAGATCATAGCCGCCATTCAATGCATTGGCATCAGTGCCGCCGATATACAGGGTGTACCAGCCTGACGCCAGATCATTGAACGACAGGTTAACCATCTGCGCGCCCGTGCTGCCGCTGACGCCGGATTCAAAGGTATTGGTCAGGCTGACGTCGTGCACGCCGGACTGAATGGTCTCGCCCCATCCGGTAACAGCCGGGCCATAGTTGACGGCTGGATTCGCTACGGCGTAGCCGAGCGTTTCAAGAACATTGCCGCCGGAACCGTTGGCCATCCACAACGTGCCAAAATCACCCTGCGCACCGGTAGCATTGAACGAATGCGGCGTACCCCAGCCTGCGCTGCTGTTTTCACCGGCAAACCCTTCGGTGCCGCCATCAAAGGCAGAGGCGCCCGTTGCCCAGACTGAAAGACCGGGAACATATCCTGCATTGCCGGTCACTGTGATGCTGACATCCGCGCCGTCAAGTTTGTTTTCGAAGTTGTACCAGTGACCGGCGTGCGCCCAGGCTGAGTAGTTCAGCGCAGGATTGGTGGTCATTCCTTGCCTGTTAAGACCGGCTCCGGCGCCCGTAATGGTTGTCGAACCGGCATCCAGGTAATCGTTACCGCTCCAGACTTTAGGAACGACGGCATTGGCCGCTTCCGCGGCGTTTACGCCGAACAGCGCAACGGCTGCAATCAGTGATGCCTGTACGGCGAAAGTGGTTGAACGTACATGACTTTGAGGCATGATTTCTCCTTAAAATAATCCATTAGAAAAATAAAACAGCTTGACACGCCGACGCCGTGACTATGAATTTGAGATAACAGAACACCGGCGCATGAATGATGTTCCGAGTTTGCAGCAGGAGTACCCGGCATGCAGCTTTTCAGAAACTCCCCATCATTCCAGGGAGGCAACCCGGCTATCGTCAGCGTTGAATAAAACAGACTTTATACAGCTGAGACCCGCGGGCTTTCCGGACTCGTTTCGCAACGAGGGTGGCTTTTTCGATTACACACGATTATGCCTAGAAATAAGCGAAATACAATGTGACATATTGTCGCACCGTGTGGATGGCCTTGTTTTGCGTCGAAATTTGAATTCAGTTTTTGATGTGCGACGGATAGATGAAACAGTCGCATGGAAAAATGAAAAACGGAAAGACAATCCGATTACGCGATGAACCGGGTTGTCTCGTTTTTGATGATGTCCGATTAAATCAGATAAACGCCAGGCTGGACGCCTTGCGGGATTGGTTTCTCAACCGCCAGCCGATAAGGCTCAAGCCGGCGAGCAGCATCGCCCAGGTTTGCGCTTCGGGGACCGTGCTGACAATAAGATCGTAACCACCGTCGGCTGCGGTGGCATCGGTGCCGCCGATGTAAATGGTATACCAGCCAGCGGCCAGATCAGTGAAGAGGAGAGTTGCGGATTGTGTGCTCGTACTGCCGGTAATGCCGGATTCCCACGAATTAGACAGACTAACGTCATGTGCGCCAGACAAAATAGTTTCACCCCATCCGGTATCGGCAGGTCCGTAATTAACGTTTGGATTAGCCACGGCATAAGCAAGGGTTTCAATAGCATTACCGCCGAAACCATTAGTCATCCATAATGTGCCAGGGTCATCAAACAATACGCCCGTGGCATTGAATGACTGTGGGGATTGAAATCCTGCGGTGCTGACTTCGCCAAAAAAGGTACCGCCATTAAACTCGGAGGCTGTTGCCCAGACTGTAAGTCCGGGTACAAATCCTCCGGTACCGATGACTCTGATACTAACATCCGTACCTTGGAGAAAATTTGCAAAATTGTACCACTGGCCTGCCTCTGCTCGAGCTGAATAATTCGTCACCGATTCTGTTGTGTATCCATTATTACTGGCCCATGTTTGAGAGGCTGTAATGGTTGTGGAACCAGAAAACAAGTGATTACTTCCGTTCCATGATTCTGGAGTTATTGCGTTAGCCGCTTCCGCGGCGTTTACGCTGAACAGTACAACTGCTGCAATAAGCGACGCTTGTTCGGCGAAGTTGGGTGAACGTACATGAT
>JACKLU010000033.1 GCA_024235735.1 Burkholderiales bacterium | reverse complement strand
GTGTCGCCGTGTTCATTGCTATCTTTCCTCATGGTGGCGCGGGAATCGGCATGCCGCCCTATCGGTGTGCAAACCAGTAATATTCATCATATGGCGACCGGCGCATGAAAATCAACCATGTTTTGAAGTGTGGTGTTGATATGGGGGCAGGGATTGCGGCTTGTTAAGCCGGTTGTATGCACTTAAGATGTCATGGAAGAATAATTTATTCTTTTTTCAAAAATCAAAAAATAAGGAAAACCATGAAAAATATATTCCGAATAGCAAGCCGGTTTTTAGCTGCGATGTTGATAATCATGCTGCCTGCTCATTCTCATGCAACGGTCAAGATGATTGCCGATACGGGGCAACCGGCGGTTGATTTCCCCGAGGGGTTTATTTACTGGAGTGTCGATAATCCAGTCATTGGTGCATCCGGGCATATTGCTTTTTCCGGTGCAGCTGATATCAGCCTTGGTTCAACTGAAAACAACACTAACGCAGTCTGGGCTGGCCTGCCTGGCCAGTTGCGCGCCATTGTGCGAGAGAATGAAGCGGTTAGTGGATTTCCGCCTAACGTGTTATTTGACTCAACTGATGCCGCACAGAATGTTGGTCGATTCGTCGTTACACCATCCGGCTTGATCGGTTTTCCGGCCATGATGAAAGGCGCTGGCCAGTCGACCCAAAGGGCACTTTTGGCGCATGTCGACGGGACAACTTTGGGCATTTTGCGAGATGGTGATCCTGCGCCTGGTTTTCCGGCAGGAACATTCATTGGAGTCATTGGAATTTTTGGTTTTGCCATGTCGGATGCCGGTATGGTGATTTCGGGGATGACGACTTCGAATGAAGCAGGTATCTGGCTGCATGATTTCAGTACTATCATCCGTCTCCCGAGTCCAGTGTCAGGCTGTCGCTTTTTAGCTCCGCCAGTCGTCTCCATTAATCAGTCAGGTGTGGTTGCCTTGGCAACCGGAGGATTGGGATTCATTGGCGAGGACAACCGCCCTTGCGCGCCTGCGGCTGGCCTGTTCAAATGGCAGAGCGGGCAATGGCAGGCCGTGATGGTTCAAGATTCCTTGTTGCCAGGAGAGGGAGAAGCGGTGCCCGGCATGGCGCAAGCGGAATTCAATTTCCAAAATGCGTTCCTGCCCCTGTCACAACCGATTGTTGATGATCAAGGCAATGTGGCTTTTCCCGTTTTCCTCAGAAATCCGTCATCTATTACACAAAACAAAGGTAGTCTCTGGTACAAGGGGGAAGGAGAGCAACCCAGACTGATTGTGCTGGCGGAAGAAATCTTGCCGGGTGATCCGAACGCTATTATTGCCGATCTGCCTTTTCCTTTCTTTTCCAGTAGCGTGAGCAATAATGGCGCATCGGTTGTGCCTGTTACATTGACAACCGGGGAAACCGCTTTACTTTCAGGTCTGCCCAGAACCAGCCAGCCATACTCCAGTTTACAGGAAACCGGTGAAATTCAATTGTCCGTGATGGCACGGCAGAACCGTAGGCCGCCTGGGTTTGATCAGACCTGGTTTTATTCCCAATTTCTGGGGCAGGCGCTTAACCGTAACGGCGATTTCATTTTCAATGCCCGTTCCCGGGATGCAGTCAGTCCCAATACTGCGATAGTCGATGCGATCTGGCGTGGACAAATTAGTGGAGAACTGCGTCTGAAGGCGATGACCGGCATGAAAATCAATGCGAATGGACAAGAACGGATTCTCCGTCAGATATTTGCAATTGATAGAAATAATCGTGGTGGCAATGCGGGTGAAGCGCAGGTCAATACCAGCGGAACGCCCAGCCAGTTCAGTGACACCGGAGATTTTGTCTTTGCCGGAGAGGTTGATGGCAGCTTCAAGTCTATTTTGCTGATCCCGAACGATCAGCGCGAACAACGCATTTTTACCCTGGCCGAACAATTGTTTCCACAGTTTTTTGCCCCAGCCAACGCCGAGAATCGCTTGTTGGAAGGTTTTGAATACCGTTTTTATTCCGGTACCAATGCGTATATCGGCATCAAAGATGAAGAAGTTTTTGTCCTCGGTGCGTCTTTTGGCGCAGGTATAACGCGTATTGGTACTGTCGACGAAACACTGGCGTTGCTGGAATCCATGGTTCGGTGAGACGGGGATTGTACGCAAGCTGCGGCAGATTCAAAATGCTCGCTTCCGGAATCGCTTAATAGCCGCCGTATTCAGGTGCCAGCCCGGTTAGGTTGGGGTGAATGAGATGATTTCCAACACCACCCCAACATGTTTGTTGCGCTATTTATGCCGGGGTTCGCAAGCTCACCGCCAGTCTACGCAGCCGGGTTGGATTGGCCTGGAAGGTTTACGCTTGATTAAGGGATTTTTGCGGACATTTCCTCGGGGGACGCGTTGCATCGACTCCAGCCATGCCAATTCACGTCCGAGTACCGCCTTGTATAACAACAGCAGTGCGCACAAGGCCTGATTCTGTGTAGACGCAGCTACATTGCGTTGAACGGCGAGATGAGTTCAGGAACGATTCAATCTCCCTTTCTCCCATCGTGTTCGGGCGCCGCTTATCGTGAAAGAAAATAAAGCGCTCTATCCGGGCAATGTTTGTGGATATAACAAAGTTTGATATGATGAAACCTGAGTCAGCGTATTGTCATAGAATTGAAGGAGATAGCATGCAATTTTCCGTGTTAGGTTTCATTTGTGACGTAAACTATTGCGTCATTTCGGACGCCTAATTCTAGTTAGCTTTCACAACACCAGCGTCATGCCTCGCCAAGTTAAGCCTACAGCCAATGGAGTTATCGCGGAAATTGCGGATCTCCTCGCGCTACTCCGTCGACACCAAGACGGGATATTTCTCTACAGAGGCGAAGACGCAGCCTCATACCCTCTGAGGCCAAAGCTTGGTCGGCAAGTACCCAAAGAATTTGATTGGTCGGACATTGAGGAAACACTGATCGACGCATTCAAACGCAGGGGAGCGCCCTACCTGACAAGTCGGCCGCGCTCCGAACTCCAGTGGCTTACTCTGGCACAGCACCACGGTCTTGCCACACGCCTCTTGGACTGGACGCAGAACCCGTTGGTCGCGCTCTTCTTTGCAGTTGCGACTGCTGACGCCACCAGTGACTGCGTCCTCTACGCGCTCAGAACTGACGAGATGCTGTATGTAGATGACTCAGAATCGCCGCTCGCACTCGGAAAGGTAGTCCTTCATGAGCCAAGCCATGTGTCACCGCGCGTGACCGCGCAGCGCGGTGTATTTTCGATCCATCCAGACCCGACGGTTGCCTACAAATCCAAGTTCCTGGAACGATGGGTCGTGAAGCGGGAATCAGTAGTTCAATTACTTGTCGATGTAGAAACTCTCGGCATCACGTATGAAGCGATGTTCCCTGGACTCGATAGCGTTGCGCGTCAAGCCAACGCTGATAGTCTTGGAATCTAAACTATCATTTAGGTGAAAGCTAACCTGGCGTTGCACCGGACACCCAACGGCAGGCCGCCCTGGCTGTCAGTCGCCAAGGCCTTCGGCCATTTTGGCCACTGCCATCCAAGTCGTCCTGTCGTTGGGCGCCGGTGAACTCTACGTTATGTGTCTTGACTACCCTTATCGATAGGGATATTGTAATACCAGAATCCAATCGATAGGTGTTGTCATGACTTCAGTAACCGTTTCTCCCAAGTATCAGATTGTAATTCCAAAAGAAATTCGTGAGTCCATGGGGATTGTGTCTGGCCAGAAAGTCCAGATCATGTCGTACCAGGGGCGAATTGAGGTGATTCCTCTCAAACCCATGAAAGAGATGCGGGGTTTCCTGAAAGGAATTGATACCACCGTTCTCAGGGAAGAAGATCGGGTATGAATGTTGTAGATTCGTCGGCTTGGTTGTCGTATCTCGCCAGCGACAGTAATTCTGCGATATTTGCCGAACCTATTGAAAAGCTCTCACAGTTGCTGGTGCCAAGCATCACAATTACTGAGGTTTTCAAGAACGTATTGCGTCAGCGCGGAGAAGATGCTGCATTGATCGTCACTGCTCACATGGAGCAGGGTAAGGTAATCCCACTAGATTCTGAGCTGGCTAAGGATGCCGCCAAATTCGGCGTTCTCTACAAACTGCCGTTAGCCGATAGCATTATTTTCGCCACTGCTCAGAAATATTCCGCCGTAATCTGGACCCAAGATAACGATTTCGAGGGTTTGGCGAATGTCAGATACATTTCCAAGAACAACACATAACAAAAAAACGGGGTCAGGTCTTTCAATAATACACTGGCGCTGCATGGAATCCATGGTTCGGTGAGGCGGGAATTGTATGCAAGCTGTGGCAGCTTTGCATACTCACCTTTCCGGAGAACAGTTAATAACCGCCGTATTCAGGCGTCAGAACGCCGTCTTTGAGTTGAATGATGTCACCGCGATGCAGGCCGGTGATGTCCGGGACCATGATGATTTGCCGGCTGCCGTCCTGCATGGTGACGCCGACGTGATAATGCTGCTGATGTTGCCCCTGTCCTTGTCCCTGATAAGCGTGTCTGCCGGGTGTATGATCGGTTTGCGGATGCGCGCCATGTTCACCGATTTTTCGCGCGATGGTACCGGCGATGATGCCGCTGGCCATGGCGTTGATGGCATTGCCTTGGGCGATATTGATGAAATCAATGATGCCGCAGTTGATGCAGTTTGATCCTGATTGCGGTAGCGGTGATAGCGGCGTGGATGGCGCTGCGGGGCGATGAACGATACCGGCATCGGTGCTTTTGATGCTGACGCTGTTTCTCGCGCCGACGATGGCTGTGCCGGTGCGCTGCATGGTTCTGACTGGCATGTGCGGATCGGGTTTTATGCCGGGCGTGGGTGGCAGCGAACGGGTGGAGAGTGTTTTCTGTTGTTGCGGCAATTCATTCTGATCGTACACATCGCCGGTTTGCGCGGCGGCATGCTGACTGGCGAAAAAAATAATCATGCTGATCAGGGTAGCATGTGAACCTGTTTTAACGATACTGGATAGCATGGCGTAGTCCTTGTGGATAGTGTGAGTAAGTGATTTTGTTATGGTTGATAACGTCACAAACTATCTGTTTTGAACCCGAAGGGCTGTTTTGGTTTCCTGTTCGGATAGCTGTTGGAACGCCTTGACGCTACCAGATAGCGATTATTTGTTTAATTCGTCGTGTTCAGTCGCTGTTTTAGCGGCGGATTCGGTCGATTCCGCGGGGCTGGTTTTTACGTTTTCTTTCGCGGCTTTTTTCAGCGTCGCATTGGCGATAATGATGCCGACTTCATAGAGCAGGCATAACGGAACGGCCAGCATGAACTGGGAAATAACATCCGGCGGGGTGACGATGGCGGCAATGACAAATGCGCCGACAATGACGTAAGGACGGATTTCACGGAGTTTTTCAATGCTGATGAGATTTGTTCTGACCAGTATCATGACGATAACGGGTACCTCGAAAGTTATTCCGAATGCCATGAACATCGACAGCACAAAACTCAGGTACTTGTTGATGTCGGTCATTACCGCAACACCTTCCGGCGCGAAGTAGGTAATAAACTCGAACACCAGCGGCAGGGCGGCAAAATAGGCGAACAGCATGCCGGAGAAAAACAGCAGACTGCTGCCGATGACCAGCGGCAGCGCCAGCCGTTTTTCATGTGTATAAAGACCGGGGGCGACAAACGCCCAGGCCTGATAAAGCGTATGTGGCAGGGTAATGACGAAGGCCAGCATCAAGGCAACTTTCATCGGCACGAAAAAGGGTGTTGCCACATCGGTCGCGATCATCTGCCCGCCTTGGGGGAGTTTTTCCAGCAATGGCTGAGCCAGGATAGTATAGAGTTCCCGCGCATAGAACGCGCAGGGGATAAAGCCGATCATCATAACGCTGATAATGCGGATCAGGCGTGTGCGCAGTTCCAGCAGGTGGGATAAAAGCGAACCTTCAATCATCGGACAGCAGTTTCGGGAATCATTGCGAAGGTGTCTGATCGTTACCGGATGGTTTGGTCTGACCGGATTCTGCAGTGGTTGATTTTTCGGGG
>JACKLU010000032.1 GCA_024235735.1 Burkholderiales bacterium | reverse complement strand
GCGCTGAATAATTACAAACCGGAAAATAAAAACCCCGGATAAACCGGGGTTTTCGTGTACTGCTTCAACTGCTTCAGTCTATACAGGAAACTCAGTCGTCGCCGCCCATGATGCCCAGAAGCTGCAACAGGCTGATGAAGATATTGAAGATCGTCATGTACAGACCAATGGTGGCAAGGATATAGTTGGTTTCACCGCCGTGAATAATACGGCTGGTGTCATACAGAATGAAGCCGCTCATGATCAGAATCACCACCGATGAAATCATCAGCGACATTACCGGCATTTGCAGGAAGATGTTGGCAACCGCGGCAACCAGCACCAGCAGGAAACCCACCATCAGAAAACCGCCGAGGAAGCTGAAATCCTTGCGTGTCGCCAATACATAGGCGGAAAGACCCATAAAGATAACGCCCGTGCCGCCCAGCGCCAGCATGATGATATTACCGCCGTTCGGCAGCGAGGCATACATAGTCAGCATCGGCCCCAAGCCAAAGCCCAGCATGCCAGTAACCAGGAAAACAATACCTATGCCCGCCGGTGAATTGGCGAAACGCGGCAGCACGAACATGGCAATCACCATACCGCCAATGACTGAAATCAGATAAGTCATCGGTGGCATATTCAGCGCCATGGAAATGGATGCCGTCAGTCCGCTGAACAGCAGCGTCATCGATAACAGCATGTAAGTATTGCGTAATACTTTGTTGATCTCGATACCCGCGCCAGCTCTTGAACGCGCGGAATTGATGGTTGCTGATTGCCCGTCATTGATTTCGATGACCTCAGCGTTTGTTGTTTCCACTCCGGATTGCGCTTGCGCGCGGGATTTTTTTGAGTAGTCTTGATCCATTTAAAACAACCTCCTATTACTTTATTTAGAAACAGAATTATTAATTATTCAAACTGTTGTGACTTGAAACCATGCTTTTAGTTCAAGGATACCATGAAAAACCTTTATGGTAGTATGTTTATTATTTGACCTTGAACAGCAGAACTTACATTAACGTAAGAACGATTGTCAAACTGAAGATTCATGCATCTGATTTTATCAGGCGCATGAATAATCTGGATTATTTCTGCTTCCAGACGCTGCCATCAGCCTGATACCACCAGCCGGATCTGGCCAGATTGACCCAGCGCTGACCGAAAGTGGCGCGAATCTTCGACTCCCATTCCGGATGATTGTTTGCCCGTGCAATTTCACGATACAACGCCGCCCTGTCCTGATTTTCCGCCGAAACCAGCGCGTTGACCGCCTGCCGTTGCGCCAGCGGCACGGCATTCGCATCACGCACGGCAACCATGCCATCCCGGGTCAGGCCCACAGCGCCACTGTTATAGTGTTCGACAAGCTGCGCATGGCGGCTCTGCATGCTTTGCTTGAGACTGGCAATCGCTGGCGTATTGATTTCAAGATTAGCTTCCGCCAGACCCGCTAATGGCGCTAGCGCCAGTGCAATAAAAATCAGCACGTTATAGAATCGACTCACCATGGTCACCTCGGATTGAAAATTAAACTGATTATTGTCAACAAGCAGCGGTCTGCAAGTACCGAATATCGCGGCTTATTCATCTTTCTTTTCCTGCTCCAACTGCCAGACTTCTTCAATGATTTTGTCCGCCGCTTTTTCAGCCGCCGCCGCCGGAAAATAGATATTAATCGTGACGCATGCCGATAAAAGCATGCCCGCTGTTACCGGCAAAATGCCATAAAGCAAATTATTTTTCTTCATCATCGTCTTATCGCTCCTTATCGCTACCCCGCTACTGAATGACAGGCTCATTTTCCTGAGTTACCCGTTGCAGGCGGCTGATCAGCTCCTGCCAGCCGACATTCCGATTATAGCCCATCACATTGATCGCAGGTATGCCGCCACCTTTAATCAGGGTATAACGCGAACCCGGTTCAGGTTCGATTCCACCCATGTAGCACACATCAAAGCGCAAGGCGCATCGCCAACCGATTTCCGCATACCTGAACTCCTCAAAAAAACGCAGAAAACTCCGCTGTATGGCGACGACTGCACCCTCTCCGCCCAAAGCGGAAATGTTTCTGATTGCTGCCTGGCTGATCCGGCGGGTGTAGCTTCCCGGACTGCTGAACATATGCGCATCGAAATGAATAGGCTCCCAATTCGCCAGTTCGAGCTGGTTGACATCAATATCAACGCGCCCTTCCACCTTGCCGAATGAAAAGGCGCTGGTCAGCAGCCCCAGATCGAGATTACGCATGGCGATATCCGCGGTCAAATGCGGCGTCAGCCCCATCGGTTCAATCAGTTTCAATTGATGAATAACGACGCTGCCATCAAAGACATTGACTTGCAGCACGCCATCCACAGAAACGCTCTCGCCATCGTAATGCACCTGCGGAATGTAAGCGGATAAAATCCCCTGCATGGGTTGAATCTGTAAAGCTTCGGTCAGCGCTTCCATTGAAACCGGCGTCAGTTTGCCGCCAAACCCCCAGCGCCAGCCGGCGTCGGTATGCGTAGCGCTGAAGTCTTCCAGCTTTAAAACCCCGTCCAGCACCGGCAGCGCCAGTTGCGGCACATACAAATGGGAATCCTTGATCTCCAGCGGCACGCGCACCGAACCCAGCGGTATCCGCAGCAGATGTCCGTTCAACAGACTGATATCGGCGATGGTGGTATTTGCGGCCTGCCATGGAATATGCGCCTGGATACGGTGAAAGGCAAAACGATCGCGCCGGTCGATGATATTGACGTCCTCCAACGCCAGGTTGACCTCCTGCAGAACGCCTTCCCGTATCACTACCGCAAAATCGCCCAGCCCGCTGATTTCCAGCTCGGCAAACACGGTATCCGCCAGAAAGGGCTTCAACACCTGATCGAATAGCGCCGGCAACGCCATGTTGCCGGCATCCAGTTGAAATTCACGCACCTTGGCGTCCGGCCAGTCAGCAACACCTGAAAACTTAACCGTTCCGATTTCGGCTAGCGCCAGCTGGCCGTCATGCAACGCCAGGGTTTTTCCATCAAAAATACCCTGCACATTCAAAGCATGATCAGTACCGGAGAAGAACAGCGGTTGCCAGAAAACCGCGCCTTGCCGCCAATACATATCACCGCGCCATTTCCAGTACTGATGCCGCGCATCATGCTCAATGTTCGATTTCACCGAAAGCGCTATATCCTCACCGGCATGCATCCCGGCGGCATCTGAAAATGCCAGCGCATCAATCGACAGATCAATACCCGCCGAAGTCACGCCCTTCAGGTCGCCGTTGACTTTAATTTTGCCGTGGAGCTTGCCTCCGGTCAGCTTGGGGAAGTTTTCATCATCCGGCATTTCCGGCAGCCAGCGGGCAAGATGCGTCATTTTTCCCGCTTTGACTGTGAGTGCGGCATGCCAGAACGCGGCATCCCACTCGATGCTGAATTGCCAATGCTCGCCGCCCGATGGTCTTAGATCAACAGTCAGATGAGAGGAAGTGGCAACAAACTGCATGGGCAGCGGGGATGCAAAAAGATCGCGCGCGATCAGTTGGCCATTTGTACATTCGATTTCATGCCGATTCCATTGAAATGCCCGGCACACGACGCGAAGTTCTTTCAGCACATAATCCTGCACGGCAATTTCTTTGATATCGATAGCCAGCTCCCGCGCGCCCGACTGACCGCCGTTTATCTGGACTTCTATTGATTTTGTTTGAAAAACAGGGCTTTTTATATCCGCAACCGAGAACTTCAGCTGCGGATAAGCCGCTGAAGCTGATAACGCCAACAGGTAACAGCCTATAGCTGCGATTAATAAAATAAGTAACCGGTTATTC
This sequence comes from Burkholderiales bacterium, assembly GCA_024235735.1. Taxonomy (GTDB): domain Bacteria; phylum Pseudomonadota; class Gammaproteobacteria; order Burkholderiales; family Nitrosomonadaceae; genus Nitrosomonas. The sequence continues at coordinate 3,271 of JACKLU010000032.1, read as the reverse complement.
ATAACCATCCCGTTGAGGCGCGCAAAATTTGCGCACATCGAACGACTTGTTAACACCGCTATACACGTGATGTCCAGTGATCTAGGTAGTATGCAACTGCAAAGCTCTCAAACTGTACCAGCTGCTTGGGAACGCCTAACGGAACGACGGAAATTCATCGAAAAACGGGTCAAACCCTGATTCTGGTTGCGGCAGACGAAAGTTTTTCAGCCATGCTTTAAGATTTTTCACATCCTGAAATACCTGTAAATCGTTTTGGATGCCCTTAAGTGCTGCCCGCAGGGTTTGAATGTCGTGTTTGAGCAGCGTCACAAGGCGATTTGGAGAGAGTGGCTCAAACGGTGAAAGCTGCAACATCATGCGGATTTCGTTTTCCTTAAACAAAACTTCATCTTGTAATTCCGCCAGTTGGTCACTGAGGATTTTGTTGTAATGCTTAAGGCGTTCGGCACTCAGGCTGCTGAGTTTGCTCTGATCGATTTGCTCAACGGCGAGTTGTAATTCCAGCAATTTCAGCAAATCTTTATTGCTGTAAGCGACAGTGACTTGCTGCATGAGTTCGGTTTTGCGTTCGCGTTCTACGGGATCTTGCTCGCGGTCGGGGTGCAAGGCAGCGGTGAGCTGGCGATAAACGGCTTGGATGGATTTGCTGACATTGGCGGCTTCTTCCGCTTCCCTAGCTTCCTTTGCCAATTGTTTGGCGGATTTTTTGCGCTGCGGGCGAGCGGCTGCGGCGGCTTCCAGCTGTTTGACTTTTGCAGTGAGACGTTCAGCGGTTGCCTGTGGATTTTGCAGGTCGATATCATCATCGTCCAAGGCTATACCGAACTCTTTTTCAAACATGGACTTCATGAATTCGGTTGTCATGTCCTGTTCTTCTTCCGCTTCGGTATCGTAATCGCTTTGCGTGTATTTGTTATACATGGATTTTAACTCGGCATTATCGTCACTGCATAGCAGTTCTTCGCAGAGTTCCACAATGATGTGCGTGAGTTTTTCCTGTTGGTTTCTGGTGAATTTATTGCTGGTGAATTGCCGGTCCAGCAGTTGCACCATCGCCGTTTGCTGTTCTTTCATGCTTTGTTTTAACGGCACCAGCTTCTCGACGGCATCACGCTGGCAACGCTCGAACATTTTCTGCCATTCCGCCAATAGTTGTTTTTGCACATCGATTTTTTTGATCAGGTTGTTGAATTTCTTTTGCGCGGGCGATAACGCAGCTTGTGCAGGTGCTGCTTTGATATGGACAACTTTTTTAGCGGACATAAGGTTTTCCTGACAGAGTTTGTAACTATTCAGCGCACTTTGTCATTCCGAGCAACGCGAGGAATCTTGGGTTTTGGGCGCATTAATAAACGCCTTGTCAAATGAGGCTGAATAGTTATCCTTATTATTTGATTAATGATCGGTGTTAAATCCATTGTGTTCCTTGGAATTTGTTACATAACGTCCAAGTTCACCCCTCCTGCAACGCAGGATTAGGTCTCGACGGGCAAAGTGCACCAATTCTTTTCTCCAAAGAATTCTGGAGCTTTCGTTTGGAACATCGCAATAAACGATTCTTCCTCGCTTAAATCGATTAGAAATTCAAGGGACGTTAGCCTGAAAGTAACAGCATAATCTCCAGAAGGTGAAACGTAGGGCGGCCATACACTATTGGAATAGGTATTGTCACTACTTGATGTAAACAACACGTGGCGATCGCCCGCGCCGTGCCTAACAAAACGACGAACCGGTGAGAACGCTAGACTCCGGGCAAGCGGCGCACCCAAGAAATATGCCAGAGAAGAGAATGCTATCTTCGTGATACCACGCAAGAACTTTCGATTTTGCCCGAAAGGAATATCGAAGCTGATTCTTGCGATATTTCCGTCTTTCGTGAACTTGGCACGAACGTCACGTTTCGATCCGCGATAGGGAGCCAGACGCGAGCCATCATGAGCTGTGGTGGGTACAGGGTCCATGTTGAAGGAAATTGCGGGACCATCCTTCTCAACTGTGCCTACCACGTTTCCTCGACTGCGAATGACTGGCGAGCGCCCCTTCTTTCTCGGCACGCCGGCCATGAATGCTCGAAAGTCGAATTCATCAATCACGGCACCGTCAAGGTCTGCAAGTCCGTTATTGCACTTCCTGCAAACTACTGTGCCAGGAAGAACGAAACCGGGCGGACAGCCAAGTGCTTCTGGGATGATGTGTTCCTCATCCATTCCATCGGCATGCTCAAGGCACCAAATGCAAGTGTCAGCGGACATTAAAAGGCCTAACTAGAATTAGACATCCGAAATGACGCAATACATTACGTCACAAATGAAACCTAACACGGAAAGCTGCATGCTATCTCCTTCAATTTTCTGATTAATACACCGATTCAGGTTTCATCATATCAATCTTTGTTATATCCACAAACAAGTCCGATGAATAGGGCCGTAGGATGTGCTGAACGCAGTGAAGCGCATCATTCACAATTGATGCGCCTCCTGACGTCGGCACATCCTACCGTGCTATGAGAAAATGCACGTACAATTCAATATGATGTTTGAATCATATTTGCCTGCTGAGTACCGTCAAGCCTATCACTAAAATAAGCACCTGCAATACGGCAAGCAATCCATTCTATCCAGCCGGAAAAACGCCCGTGGATAAATACCGGTCGCCCCGGTCGCAGACGATGAATACGATAACTGCATTTTCAACCTGGGCCGACAGTCTGAGCGTGGCGGCCAGCGCACCGCCCGAGGAGATGCCCGCAAAAATCCCTTAATCGAGCGTAAGCCTTCCGGGCCAATCCAACCCGGCTGCGTAGGCTGGCGGTGAGCTTGCGAACCCCAGCATAAATAGTGCAACAAACATCTTGGGGTGATGTTGGGGATCATTTCATTCACCCCAACCTACCGGGCTCGGTCTCCGTTGAGACGATGCAAGATATTCTCGCAGTGCTACGGCATTGTTGTGCACTTCATCTTTGGCTGCATAGAGAAGCGTGACCTCGCCTGTGACGGCGAGGATTCGAAGACGCTTGACTGCTTCACAGGCCGCCGCTCCCGTTAACTCTTCCCAGTAACGCTGCTTGAACTCGCCCCACCGTGCCGGGTCATGCGCGAACCAGCGCCGAAGAGCCGTTGACGGCGCCACTTCGCGAAGCCACTCGTCCACCGCCGCCCGCTCCTTCGAAAGGCCCCGCGGCCATAACCGATCAACGAGCACCCGGCATCCATCTTCCGGAGTGGGTGGATCATATGCACGCTTGACATGGATGGTCATAATTCAC
>JACKLU010000031.1 GCA_024235735.1 Burkholderiales bacterium | reverse complement strand
CAAATATAATCAATGAACATTTCTATACATGAGGCATGAAGCATGAAACGGATGATGCGCTTGACCCGGACTTTACCGGTGTGGTTGTTTTTCTGGCTGTTTGCCGGCACTGCTGCTGCGCAGCAGTTTGATCATACGCACAGGCTCTGGGATGGGTTGCTGCACGAACATGTCGTGATGATCAATCAGGGGCGGGCGAGTCAGGTCGATTATGCCGCTTTTCTGCAGGATCGTCCGGTGTTGCAGCGTTATCTGGCGCAATTATCGGCGGTGAATGAAGCCGTATTCGCGGGCTGGAGCAAGCCGGAGCAACTGGCGTTTCTGATTAATGCGTATAATGCATTTACCGTCGAGCTGATTCTGACACGCTATCCGAAACTCGATTCGATCAAGGATCTGGGTTCCTTTTTGAGCAGCCCCTGGAAAAAGGAGTTCGTGCCGCTGCTCGGCCAAAAACGTTCGTTGGATGATATTGAGCATGGCCTGATCCGTAATCCCGGCGATTATAACGAGCCGCGCATTCATTTCGCGGTGAACTGCGCATCAATCGGGTGTCCCGGCTTGTTGAACGAAGCTTTTGTCGCCGAGAAGCTCGATCAGCAACTGGAAGCTGTTACCCGGGCGTTTCTGCAGGATCGTACGCGCAATCGCTTTAATGCCTCGACCGGTGATCTGGAAATATCGAAAATATTCGACTGGTATACCGAGGATTTTGAACGCGGATGGGGCGGCTGGCATTCGTTGAATCATTTTCTCGTGCATTACGCGGATAGCCTGACTGACAACGCGCAGGAGAAAATGGCGGTTGCGACGGGTAATTTCAAAGTGCGCTATCTGGATTACGATTGGAAATTGAATCATAAGAAATGAGAATGTCCCTACACATCAGCGCGGATGGTCATTTACGGTTTTATCGGACGTTCATTTGTGTGATTATCGCCGGATTGCTGGTGTTTTCAGTGACAACCGCGCATGCCGCGGCGCAACGGCTGACGCTGACCGGTTCGAGCACGGTTGCGCCGCTGGTCAATGAGATCGCGCGGCGGTTTGAAGCGCAATTCCCCGGCGTGCGCATCGACGTGCAGACCGGCGGATCATCGCGCGGCATCAACGATGTACGCAAAGGCGTCGCGGATATTGGCATGGTGTCGCGCGCGCTGAAGCCGGGTGAAGAGGATCTGCATGCGCATACCATCGCGCTGGATGGCATCGGTCTGATTGTGCACGCGCGCAATCCGGTGGTTTCACTCAGCAGACGGCAGATCGTCGATATCTTCACGGGTAGAATCACGCGCTGGAGCGCTGTCGGCGGGGACGATGCGCGGATTACCGTGGTCAACAAGGCGGAAGGGCGTTCCACGCTGGAGCTGTTTCTGGAATATTTTCAACTGAGAAACAGCGTCATCCGGCCGCATGTCATCATCGGTGATAACGCGCAGGGCATCAAAACGGTAACCGGTAATCGTAATGCAATCGGTTACGTCTCTATCGGCGCTGCGGAATATGAATCCCGGCGCGGTGTTCCGCTGCGCCTGCTGGCGCTGGGGGGTGTCGCGGCTTCCGTGGACAATGTGCGCAATGGAAACTTCCCATTATCACGCCCGCTCAACCTGATCACGGCCGGTGTACCGCAGGGGCTGGCGCGGCGATTCATTACCTTCGCGCAATCCGCGCAGGTGCATGATCTGATCGAGGCGCAGTATTTTGTTCCGCCGGATGCAGGCTGACAGGTTGCTGGTCTGGGTTTTGCGGGGCGGTGCAACGTTGACCGCGCTGGTGATGCTGCTGATTCTGGTGTTTCTGTTGTTCGAGTCCTGGCCTGCCTTGACCGGGTTGTCGCTGATAAGGTTCGTGACCGATGCAGCGTGGCATCCGCTGGAAGGCGCATACCATTTGATGCCCATGCTGCTGGCCACGTTGCTGGCAAGTAGCGGGGCGCTTATGCTGGCAGTGCCTTTGGGGCTGGCTTCGGCCGTGTTCATTGTCTTTTTTGCATCGCCGCGTCTGGCGGCGGTGTATAAGCGGCTGATTGAATTGCTGGCCGGAATTCCGTCGGTCGTTTTCGGTTTCTGGGGTCTGACGACGCTGGCGCCTTTGATCAACGAATGGCATCCTCCCGGCGCGAGCTTGCTGGCTGCCGTACTGGTATTGACGCTGATGGTGCTGCCGATGATTACGCTGACAGCTTATACCGCGTTTGTGGCTGTTCCGGATGCGCTGTTGCGCAATGCCGCTGCGCTGGGGTTGTCCCGTTGGGGTATGATCGTTGGCGTTGCGCTGCCTGCCGCACGTAACGGTATTATCGCCGGAATTATTCTCGCTGCGGCGCGCGCACTCGGTGAAACTATGGCGGTGCTCATGGTTGCGGGCAATGTCGTGCAATATCCTGAATCAATTTTCGATCCCGTGCGTACGCTGGCCGCCAATATCGCACTGGAAATGGCGTATGCCATGGACGATCACCGCGCTGTTCTGTTTGTCTCGGGATTGTTGCTGATGGCGCTGGTGATGGTGTTGTCGGTGCTTGCCGGATTATTCGAAAGGCATCGTCATGCCTGAAATCATCATACCGGTGTCCGTCAGACAGAAAATTCGCGATTTTTCCCTGCAAGGCCTGATGTATCTGGCGGTATTGCTGGTCAGCGCGGTATTTGTGTGGTTGCTGGCCGATCTCGTGCAAGGCGGCATGGCGCATCTGTCCTGGACATTTTTGACCGAATCGCCGCGCGATGCCGGGCGTTCCGGTGGTATTGCTTCGATTTTGGTATCCACCTTGCTGATTCTGTTGATCGCGCTGATTGCCGCAATCCCGCTGGCTTGGGCGACAGCGGTATTGCTGGCCGAATTTGTGCCGATTGACAGCCGCTTCGGCAGAATAGTGCGTTTCAGTCTGTATGTGCTGGCGGGCGTACCTTCGATTGTGTTTGGGTTATTCGGCAATGCTTTTTTCAGTATTTACCTGGGTTTCGGATTTTCCATTCTGTCCGGCGGACTGACGCTTGCCTGCATGCTGCTGCCGATTCTGACCAGCACCGCCGAAGCCGGTATGCGAGCAGTGCCCGATGCGTACCGGTTGTCGGCAGCCGCGTTAGGTATGACGCGCACGGCTGCGTTGATTCACCTGATATTTCCGGCGGCTGCGCCTGCACTTGCCGCGGGACTGCTGATCGGTATCGGGCGTGCGCTGGCTGAGACAGCGGCGTTGCTGTTCACCAGCGGTTATGTCGATCGCATGCCGGACTCGCTGCTCGACTCCGGCCGTGCGCTGGCATTGCACATTTTCGATTTGTCGATGAATGTGCCGGGTGGCGACATGCCGGCCTATGCCGCTGCGCTGGTGCTGGTGAGTCTGTTGCTCGGTATTAATAGTCTGGCCATGATGTTTGCACATGGACTACAACGCAGGCGTATTCTCACATGAATGGCAATCATGATGCCTTTACACTCGGACCGCTGGAAACCGGGCCGGCGTGCTGCGTACCGCATCCGCTGATTCAGGTCAGAAATCTGTCATTGCAGTATGACGGCAAGACCGCGCTGGACACGATTACACTCGATATTTACCAGGGTTGCATTACCGCGTTGATCGGGCCATCGGGTTGCGGGAAAACCAGCTTTCTATCAACAATCAACCGCTTGACCGATCTGATTCCAAGGTGCAATGTGACAGGGCAAATTCTGGTCGGCGGTCAGGATATACGTCATCCGAATTGCGATGTTCAGACGCTGCGCCGCCGGATCGGCATGGTTTTCCAGAAACCGGTTCCTTTTCCGTTATCCATCCGGCGTAATCTTTCACTGCCGCTCAATGAGCATGGCGTTACCCGGAAAAACGAAGTTGCCGCGATTATCGAGCAGGTGTTGCGCGATGTCGGTCTGTGGAATGAAGTGCATGACCGGCTGGATGCTTCTGCGCTCAGCCTGTCCGGCGGACAGCAGCAGCGCCTGTGCATTGCGCGCGCGTTGGCGCTGAATCCTGAAATTCTGCTGATGGATGAACCGTGCAGTGCGCTGGATCCGATGGCTTCGGGTGTCGTGGAAGATCTGATCTGCCGCTTGCAAGGGCGCTATACCATAGTCATTGTCACGCATAATCTGGCGCAGGCCCGGCGCATTGCCAATTACGCAGCATTCTTCTGGGTCAGGGAACGCGCCGGGCAGCTCGTTGAATTTGGCCGCAGTCAGCAGATTTTTGAATCGCCGCGCCATGAACTGACAGCCGCGTATGTGAATGGCAGCCGGGGATAAAATCATGGTGCGCGATCTTATGCGATAAGACGGCATTCGATTTATAATCTGTCTTTTTATCAAAAGGTATTGCGTGATGATGATGCTTGAATTCCATAAACATTTTAACAGGCGCTGTTATGTCGCGCTGTGCGCTGTCATTGCGTTGCTTGTTCTACCGTGCACGGTTTCCGCGGATGTGTTGTGTGTTCAGCAGGAAGATGCGATGGCGCCCTGTTCGTACGAATTACCGCGCGACACCATTGATCAGCTTAAGATTGACGCTGGTTTCGGCTGGGGAATTTTCAGTGGCAGCATATACAATGGCGACGGCATGCATTTGATTACGCGGCTGGTGGTCAGCATGGAGCCGATTCATGATCATCATCACATGGATATGATGGGTGATATGCATGCCATGTCGCATGAAACCAAAATTCATGAAATCAAAATGAACCTGCCGCCATTAACCAAAGGTGCGCTTTCCATGGCGCTGCCGGCGGAGGATGCGGCCATTCACGATTTTAAGTGGGAAGTGGTCAAGGTGTATGGTTATGCGGTGGAGAGCAAGTAGTCTGTTGTGTTTCTGCAATAAAGTTTATCTCGCGTCGGCATTTTGCATTATTAAACAACATATCTACTTATGCGACGATCAATAAAAAACATCCGCAATATCCTGATTTATACCGCAATTGTCGCGGTGATATCGCTGATTTACTTCATTTACGCGTATGCGGTGCATTCCATTCCGGAAGAGCGGGAAACAGCGCTGACTGAGGTGGGTGAATTTTTCGGAAAGGTTGGGCTGGGATTGCTGTCGTTTATCTATTTCCGTACTTTTCTCAAGCTCGCCCTGGGTCAGGGTAAGCTGGCGCAACGCCTGCTGCCGGATTATGTGTCGCCGGTCAGTTCGTCGGCGCTGAACAATCTACTGGCCTGGTTGAACCGAACGCATATCTATTTCGGGATCGCGGCTGTTGCCGTTATTCTGCTGCATATAGCCATGATGGGATTTTCACGCTACAGCCATATCCTGTTTTTCCCGATTTTATTAGGACTCGTTATTTGGCAGGGATTGTTCGGATTGTTTTTAACCTGGCGCTATTCGCCCGCGGAGCTTAAGAAATTCTCGCACGGCGTGCATGCGCAGTTCATTACGGGAATCGCCATCGGTATTTTTGCGTTCTTTGGTCATTTGTTGATTGATGACTAGGAGACTGTCCGAAAATAGACGGATTTACTGCAGGCAGCTTCCTGGAAGGCGCTTCGGTTACAAATTTTTTTGCAGCACAGTGTCTTCCGTTTCATGTGATGCATCAGGATAGTCTTTGCTGAAGTGCAGGCCGCGGCTTTCATGCCGCAACAATGCGCTGCGAACGATCAAATCCGCGGTATCCACCAGATTGCGCAATTCGAGCAGATCGCTGCTCACCCTGAAGTGGGTGTAGTATTCGTTGATTTCCTCGCGCAGCAATTCAATTCTGCGCTGTGCGCGTTGCAGGCGCTTGGTGGTTCTGACAATACCGACATAGTTCCACATAAACCGGCGCAGTTCGTCCCAGTTATGCGAAATGACAATTTCTTCATCAGCGTCGGTCACACGGCTTTCATCCCAGTCCGGAATCTGCGGCGCAGTGATGGCTGGCTGATGATTGATGTCCTGCGCGGCTGCTCTGCCAATGACCAGACATTCGAGCAGGGAATTACTGGCCAGACGGTTGGCGCCATGCAGTCCTGTGTGCGCGGTTTCTCCAATCGCGTACAGGTTGTTTAAATCGGTACGTCCGCATTGATCGGTTTGAATGCCGCCGCAGGTGTAATGTGCTGCGGGTACCACCGGTATGGGTTCCTGTGTCAGATCGATGCCCAGTTCCAGACAACGCGCATAAATGGTCGGAAAATGCTGTCGCAAAAAATCAGCGGGTTTATGTGAAATATCCAGGTAAACACAATCAAGACCGCGCTTTTTCATTTCAAAGTCGATTGCGCGCGCGACGATGTCGCGTGGCGCGAGCTCGGCGCGCTTGTCATGCCGGGCCATGAAACATTCACCATTGGACAGTCTCAACAAACCGCCTTCGCCGCGAACGGCTTCGCTGATGAGGAAGGATTTTGCGTGCGGATGGTAAAGGCAGGTGGGATGAAATTGAATAAATTCCATATTGGTGACCCGGCAGCCTGCACGCCAGCCCATCGCGATGCCATCACCGGTGGCGGTATCCGGGTTGGTGGTATAGAGATAGACCTTGTTTGCGCCGCCTGTCGCCAGAACCGTATGCTGAGCCGTGAATGTTCTTACGCAACCATCTGTTTTGTTCAGAATATAAGCGCCGAGGCAGCGTCTGTTCTGTTGCTCGGAATTATCGCGGGCCTTGTCGCTGGTGATCAGATCAATGGCGATATGCTGCTCAAAAATCTGAATATTGGGCGCATTGCGCACTTTTTCGATCAAAGTGCGCTGAACGGCATTGCCGGTTGCGTCACCGCTATGAATGATGCGGCGCACACTGTGTCCGCCTTCTTTGGTCAAATGATAACCTGTGCCGTTGCGGTTATCACGGGTGAATTCGACGCCTTGGTCAATCAGCCAATGGATTGCCTCCCGGGCATGATCGGCGATAAAACGCACCGTGGATTCCTGGCATAAACCCGCACCGGCAATCAGTGTATCCTGGACATGTTTTTCCGGAGAATCTTCCGGCGACAGCGCTGCCGCAATACCCCCTTGAGCCCACCCGCTGGCGCTGTCATTCAGCGTTTGCTTGGTGACAATACAGATCTGTTTCGTTGAATCAAGATTCAGCGCCAGTGTGAAGCCGGCAAGTCCGCTGCCAATGATGAGCGTGTCAAAATGCTGGTTAAGCTGTTTGTGCATTCGGTGGGTGCGTTGAATGGTTTTGTATCAGATCGAGTCGTGACGGCAGCGCGGGATTGGCGGTGTTTTTTTCCGAGACTGGCTGGCGCACGGTTGCGTGCGG
>JACKLU010000030.1 GCA_024235735.1 Burkholderiales bacterium | reverse complement strand
AACGTTAGCATGTGACCAGGTTAATCGTTCCGCGACTGCGAAATCCGAGTACTTCGGTCTTGCCATCGTCACTTTCAAGGCTCAGCGCATTCCAGGTGCCATTCAGTGTAGCACTGTCAAGCTTCACAGCCACCGTTTCACTCCAGACCTGATTACCATCTTCATAATCCGTGCTGACAATCGTCATCTTGATTGAATTGCCAATAACAATGGCATTGCCGTGCGAAGCGGAAGGACCATTGGGGCCGTAGTCGATCGAGCCTAGCAGGACAAAATGGCCGCCTTCCTTCTCATAAACACCGAACCTGTATCGCCATAGATTTTCCTGTTTGCTGCTGAAGACCTGCCAGCAAAGTTCACCGTGAAATTTATCCGCAAGTAGCGGTGGTGCGAATAAAAACAGAAATGTGCTGGTAAGTAATAGTGAGAATAACTTGTGCATGATGCTATTCCTCTCCCGTTCCCTTGATAACCTGATGCCGAAAATTTTGATGACTGCGCGATTAAGTTAGCATAGTTTTATATTTTTAGTGCAATTTAATAAGACTTGGTTTTCCGGCGACTGTTATGAGAAGAATTGCTGTTGTTATTTCGGTAAGTTTGTTTGTTTAATTCGCTGATCAGCGCAGGGTTATCAGGCGCAGTTCAGTTGATTTATTTGGCGCTTTCCGCTGCGTTTGCCTTGGTTTTCTGCATCAGGTCCTCAGCTTCACTCAGCAAAAAATCCCTGAAAGCCTGGGCAGTTGCCGACAAGCGTTTGTTTTTGCGGATGACAACATACCAGTTGCGTTGAATCGGAAAACCCTGCACATCAAGCACGGCCAGCCGTCCGGTAGTCAATTCCAGTTCTGCGGTATGCCGGGACATGATACCCAGTCCCATGCCGGCCTGAACTGCTTGTTTTATGGCTTCGGTGGTGTCGGTTTCCATGCCGGTGCGTATCTGTGCGTTATGTTGCTTGAAGAAACGCTCCATTGCGTTGCGCGTGCCGGAGCCGGGTTCGCGCACCAGAAAAACTTCCTGAGCCAATCGTTTTACGGGAATTCTGGTCTTTTTGCACAGCGAATGATCCGGAGGCGCGACAACCACGAGCGGGTTTTCCATGAACGATTGACTGACAATGTCCAGACCTTCCGGTGGCTGTCCCAGGATTGCCAGATCGATGTTGTTATCGTCAAGCTGTTTGAGCACCGATTCACGGTTGGAGACATTCAGACTCACGGTTATACTTTTGTGCCGCTGGCAGAATTTTGCCAATAAATGCGGCGCGAAATAATTGGCGGTTGTCACTACGGCAATGTTCAGTTTGCCGCGCTCCATGCCTTTGAGTTCTTCAAGCGCGGTTTCGAGATCAGATAGCCGTTGCAAGATGTCCCGGCTGTACTGGTAAAGTTCATTGCCGGCTTCGGTCAGATGAATTCGCTTGCCCATCAGCTCAAACAAAGGCAAACTTACATTCTCTTCCAGTTGTTTTATCTGCATGGAAACAGCCGGTTGGGATAAATACAGTTCTTCCGCCGCGCGTGAGAAACTGAGATGGCGGGCGACTGTTTCAAATACTTTTAATTGTCGTAGCGTGAGATGCAGCATTGATCAGTATTCAGGGAATGTATAAGCTAAAGATTATCATATTTATTAAAATAATTGATTTGTTCTTATGATTATTTTTCTTTATAGTGCTTCTGTGGTTGTTAAATGAATGTGCTTGTTAATTAATCGCTACTCAACCTTTCTCTCTTTCCGCGTGATTTTAAGCGAAATTGAGCTAACTTACAGGAGATTACATCATGGCAGTAAAAACTTATAACGCCGGTGTCAAGGAATATCGGCAAACCTACTGGACCCCGGAGTACACGCCACTGGATACCGACCTTCTGGCATGTTTTAAAATTACGCCACAACCCGGCGTACCTCGTGAAGAAGTGGCCGCTGCTGTAGCTGCAGAATCTTCTACCGGTACATGGACTACTGTGTGGACCGATTTGCTGACCGATCTGGATTATTACAAAGGACGTGCTTACCGCATTGAAGACGTTCCTGGAGATGATACCTGTTTCTATGCTTTCGTGGCTTATCCCATTGACCTGTTTGAAGAAGGCTCCGTGGTTAACGTACTCACCTCGTTGGTGGGTAACGTATTTGGATTTAAAGCGCTGCGTGCACTGCGCCTGGAAGATGTCCGTTTCCCGATTGCCTACGTCAAAACCTGTGGCGGCCCGCCTGCAGGCATTCAAGTGGAACGCGATCGTTTGAACAAATATGGCCGTGCGCTGTTGGGTTGTACCATTAAGCCTAAGCTGGGTCTGTCAGCTAAAAATTATGGTCGTGCCGTGTATGAATGTTTGCGTGGTGGTCTGGATCTGACCAAGGATGATGAAAACGTTAACAGTCAGCCATTTATGCGTTGGCGTGATCGTTTCGAATTCGTGATGGAAGCCGTACATAAAGCAGAACGTGAAACCGGCGAACGCAAAGGTCACTATCTGAACGTTACCGCACCAACTCCAGAAGAAATGTACAAGCGCGCCGAATTTGCCAAGGAATTAAAAGCGCCAATTATTATGCACGATTACTTGACCGGCGGCCTGACGGCCAACACGGGCTTGGCAAACTGGTGCCGTAACAACGGTATACTGTTGCACATCCACCGCGCCATGCATGCCGTACTCGATCGTAACCCGCACCATGGTATTCATTTCCGCGTCTTAACCAAGGTACTCCGCTTGTCAGGTGGTGATCACCTGCATTCCGGCACCGTGGTCGGCAAACTGGAAGGCGACCGCGCAGCAACCCTCGGCTGGATTGATACCATGCGCGATGAGTTCATTAAAGAAGACCGCAGCCGTGGCCTGTTCTTCGATCAAGACTGGGGCTCTATGCCAGGCGTATTCCCGGTTGCTTCGGGTGGTATTCACGTTTGGCACATGCCGGCACTGGTTGCTATTTTCGGTGATGATGCCTGCCTGCAATTCGGTGGTGGTACGTTAGGCCATCCCTGGGGTAATGCTGCCGGCGCCGCTGCTAACCGTGTGGCATTGGAAGCCTGCGTAGAAGCGCGTAACCAGGGTGTTGAAATCGAGAAGGACGGTAAAGCGATTCTAACCAAAGCGGCTAAGAGCAGCCCGGAACTCAAAATCGCCATGGAAACATGGAAAGAAATTAAGTTTGAGTTTGATACGGTTGACAAGCTTGACATAGCCCACAAGTAAGCAACACATGACCAAAGAAGAAGAGCCGATGATTACACAGCTTTTCTTCTTCATCACCCTAAAAATGAGGATTAAGAGATGAGCGAAGTAATAGATTACAAATCACGTGTCAGTGATCCAGCAAGCCGCAAGTTTGAAACATTTTCCTACCTGCCGGCAATGTCCGACAAAGATATCAAGAAGCAAGTAGCGTATTTGATTAGTAAAGGTTGGAATCCGGCCATCGAGCATACAGAACCGGAGTACGTAATGGATTCCTACTGGTATATGTGGAAACTGCCCATGTTTGGTGAAACTGATGTAGATCGCGTGCTGGCAGAAGCTGCTGCGTGTCATAAAGCCAATCCGAATAATCATGTTCGCTTAATTGGCTACAACAATTTTAACCAATCCCAGGGCACAGCCATGGTGATATACCGTGGTAAGACTGTTTAAGTAACAACGGGGTTCGAACCCTACAGGTCCGTTGAAAAACGTCTTCTAAAGCAGTCGATGCAAGGAAAAACAAGCGAAAAAGCACAGTTTATGCATAATAAACAAGTATTTTGAGTTTGTTTTTAGCACCGCAGTGACACCGTAGATAATTTTTCAACAACCTGCTAAAGGCCCCCTTTACCCTTGAACAGGGCAGGGGGTTTTTTTTCACCGGAATTTGGATTGCAATTACTCGAGAGCATTTCGATAAAGACTGTTTCTACAGGAGTCTGTCATGAGCACTATTATTGATCAATATCGTGTCAAAAAAGAACCTTATTACCATCCCGTAGCGGATGAAGTGCAACTCTACGAAGCCGCCTATTCAGTGCGCATGCCCATGATGCTGAAAGGCCCGACCGGTTGCGGAAAAACCCGGTTTGTCGAATACATGGCATGGAAGCTGAAAAAGCCGCTGATCACTGTCGCTTGTAACGAAGATATGACCGCGTCCGATCTGGTTGGACGTTTTCTGCTCGACGCCAATGGTACGCGTTGGCAGGATGGTCCGTTAGCGGTTGCTGCGCGCCATGGTGCGATCTGTTATTTGGATGAAGTCGTGGAAGCACGCCAAGATACTACCGTTGTCATCCATCCATTGACAGATAATCGCCGTGTACTGCCATTGGAAAAGAAAGGTGAACTGATTCAGGCGCACGAGGATTTTCAAATTGTCATTTCGTACAATCCGGGTTACCAAAGCCTGATGAAAGATTTGAAACAATCAACCAAGCAACGTTTTGGCGCGCTTGATTTCAATTATCCTAGCCATGATATCGAGAGCGAGATTATTGCGCATGAATCCGGTGTATCGGCGGAAATTGCCGAGAAACTGGTATCCATTGCTGAACGTGCGCGTAACTTGAAAGGCCATGGTTTGGATGAAGGTATTTCAACACGTATGCTGATCTACGCCGGCAGTCTGATTGCCAAGAAAGTTGATGCGCATGCTGCCTGCCGCGTAGCGCTGGTGCGCCCGATCACTGATGATCCGGATATGCGTGATGCGCTTGATGCTGCTGTCAGCACATTCTTCAACTAAGCCTGCAAGTCATAATCCGTTTTGATTGTTTTAATTCTTTAACAGGTGCTGCCATGAGTATCAATCTGGACGATTACAAAGAATTGCTCGAGGATCTGGAACCCGAATCGATTGAATTGCTCCACCATGCCTGGCCGGAAGCGGTCAAGATTTTTTCGCCGCGTGGCCTGGATAACTATCTGAAAGGCGCGTCGGCGATTCGTGGTCTGGGACGCGGGCGCAGCCTGGTCGATTGCTGGATCGATGAGATTCCACTGGTTACCAAGGAAATTGGTGAAGATGTCGTCGGCGATCTGGCTACGGCGGTATTGGGTTTGGCTTCACGTACGTCTGGTGCGGTGATTGAGCTGGTGCTGGCGACTTCGCCGACTGCCGCGAAACGGCTGGGTGATGCGCATTTGTTCCAGAATTACCTGCAATTCCTTAATACGTTGATCGCCCAAGCGCCGCGCGGTATGCGTCCCATGCTCAATAAACTGGATATTCTGTTCGGGCAACTGACCCTCGGTGGCCTGCGCCGCTGGGCAATGTGGGGCGCGCACGCGCATCGCACCAATTACGAAGAGCAAATTCGCTATTTCGGTCTGGAATCGAAAGAATCACTTGCTGTTTTGCAGAAGGAGCGTAAAGGCACCTTGTTTATCGACGTGCAACGCCGCATCAATATGTATTTGCGTGCGCTGTGGGCGCGCGATTTCTTTATGAAACCGACTTCCGGCGATTTTGAAACGCGCGAAGGCTACAAACCGTTCATCGAAAACTATTTTATCCATCTGCCGGATGCCTACGATGCCTATGGCGATGTTTCAGCCACTGAAGTGTACCGTGCCGCCGCCGCGCATGCCGCCGCGCATCTGGTGGAAACCAAGGCGCCGATTTCCGCGGAAAGTTTGAGTCCGTTGCAAATGGCGGTGATCTCCGTCATTGAAGACGCACGCATTGAAGAACTATCGATCCGCCGTTTTCCGGGATTACGCAAAACCTGGTCGGTGCTGCACGATGCAAACCCGGATATGAACGTCACGATGGGCGACTATTTGAACCGTCTGGCGCGTGCGCTACTTGATCCTGAATACAGCGACGAAGACGAATGGATTGTAGAGGGACGGCGTTTATTCAAGTCTGCGCAGGACAAACTGGATACGCACCTGACTTCCTGGGAAATTGGCGTACAGCTTGCGCACAGTTTCATGGACAAAAAAATTCCGTACAATCCGCGCACCGATATATTGACTGCGCCGTATCGCGACGATAATCGTTATTTCTGGGAATTCGAAGAATTCGATTTCAATAAATCGCTGTCCGCCGGTTACGATGCACCAAAACAAGTGCGTAAATATATCAATGTGATGGAATTCGCCAATGAGATCGATGTCGAAACCGCCGGTGACGACGCGCAGGAGATCTGGGTGATGGGCACTGAATTCTTTCCGTATGAGGATATGGGTGTGTCCTACAATGAATCGGAAGGCAGGGAGCCTGTGTCGCCACCTTTTCATTATTCCGAATGGGATTACCAGATTCAACTGGAACGCCCCGACTGGGCCACGGTGCAGGAAAAACGGGCGAAACTGGGTGATATGCAGTGCATTGATGAAATTGCCACGCAATACAAGCGTGAAATCGCGCGTATGAAATTTTTGCTGGATGCCATGCAGCCACAAGGTACGCGCCGTATCCGCAAGCTTGAGGATGGCGACGAAATCGACATCAACGCTGCTATTCGCTCAATGATCGACATTCGCATGGGAATGCAGCCTGATCCACGCATCATGATGCGCTCAATTCGCAAAGTGCGGGATATTTCGGTGTTGGTACTGCTCGACCTGTCCGAGTCGACGAATGAGAAAGTTGCCGGCCAGGAATACACCGTTTTGGAGCTTACCCGTCAGGCGACGGTGTTGCTGGCCAATGCTATCGACAAAATCGGCGATCCTTTTGCCATTCATGGTTTTTGCTCGGATGGACGTCATGATGTCGAATATTACCGCTACAAAGACTTTGAGCAACCGTATAACGAAATTCCAAAAGCGCGGCTGGCTGGCATGACAGGCCAGCTTTCCACGCGTATGGGTGCCGCGATCCGCCATGCAAGCCACTACCTCAAAATACAAAAATCATCGAAAAAGTTGCTGCTGGTTATCACCGATGGCGAACCTGCTGACGTTGACGTGCGTGATCCGCAGTACCTGCGCTTCGATACCAAAAAAGCTGTTGAAGAAGCCGGCAGGGCAGGGGTCGTGACTTATTGCATGAGCCTGGATCCGCGCGCGGATCAGTATGTCTCGCGAATTTTTGGTGAACGCAATTACATGGTTGTGGATCATGTCGAACGCCTGCCGGAGAAATTGCCAGTATTGTATGCAGGGTTGACGCGTTAGCGGATTGGTGTACCTGATTTCAGCCGGGGATCATGAATCGACCGGACTAACGAGGTCGATTCATGATCACTGTGAATTGTCTCCAACAATTACAGTCGATTTTTCACTTTTACGATCAAGTTGGCGGAAACACTGCGATTATTTGCCGCATCGACGGCATAGGCGGTGAGAGTATGATCGCCGTCAGGTAATAAACCAGTATTCAGCGTGTGCGTAAACGGCGCGGTTGATTTTCTGTTGTAAGGTATGCCGTTGACAAACAGATCAACATACTTGATCGTGGCGATGTCAGCGAAATTGAAAGATATTGACAGAACACCGGACACAGTACTGCCGGCAGCGGGTGATGCAATGCTGATCACCGGTTTTTGTGTATCCGCTGCTGGAGCGTTGTTGACCGTTACGGATGCGGCGGCGGATATGCCCTGATTGCCCGCAGCGTCAGAAGCATGCGCGACCAGCGAATAACTGCCGTTGGGTATTTTTGCCGTATCCAGCGTAAAGGCGAATGGCGCCTGCGTGTTTTTACCATGCAGTTGACCATTGACGTAGAGATCAACCGCGGTCACCGCAACATTATCAGCGTAGCTGAAACTTACCGGGATACTGCCGGATACCGTACTGCCCGAGATCGGCGATGCAATGCTGATCGTGGGTTTTTGCGTATCCGCTGGTGAAGTGTTATTGATGGTAATGGATACATTGGCGGAAACATTGTGATTGCCTGCTGCGTCGATTGCATGCGCAGAGAGAACATAATTACCGTCGGGCAATATTCCCGTGTTCAGGGTGTGTGTAAACGGTGCGACTGATTTTCTGCTGTAGGGTATGTTGTTGATAAACAGGTCAACATACTTGATCGTGGCGGCGCCGGTGAAATTGAAAGACACTGGCAGAATACCAGATACAGTACTTCCGGTCAGC
>JACKLU010000029.1 GCA_024235735.1 Burkholderiales bacterium | reverse complement strand
ATTGTCATTCTAGGCGTCAGCCGCGGATCCGCCGCGGAAGCCGCCGGACTCAAAGGCGCGGTCATTTCACCCGGCGGCGAAATTGCGCCCAAGGATATTATTATCGCCATTGACGACAAGCCCGTCACCACGGTCGATAAACTCATGACCCGCCTGGATGAATACCGTGTCGGCGACACGATAAAAATCACCATTCTGCGGGATGGTCAGGTCGTAGAAGTATCGGTGACATTACAGCCCGGCGAGTAATCAGGCGCTTCTCAGTCCGCACCCTGCGTCAACCCGGAAAGCGCCGGCGCAAACAGCTCGGCATACCGGATGAACAGATCTTCAAGAAAAAGCTTCGCCTGAAGCGGATGACGCGCCAGCGCCTGCCGGGTATTCAGAAACCGCAAGTACGCCAGAACGGATTGCGGTTCTATCCGCTGGCAAAGCGTCCGGATATGCGCCGCATTATCCGGATGGAAGCGGATAACACCGGCTACGTGATAACTTAACAGGTCATAACACCATTTCTGCAGCCATTCGACGGTCATGACCAGATCCAGATTATGCAGCCCTTCCGCTGCTGCAAGCGGATCGAGCTGCTCCGCTTTGCGGATGCTGTCGATGAACTTTCGATGTGCTGCATGGTTTTCCGCAAGCGCCAGCGCGGCAAGCGGAGAGTCACCCGACAGCGCCAGCAATGCGCGCAATTTATCCACATCATGCGTAGCGCCGGACTGTCGCAACCATGCCATTGCCGCTTCCGTATCCGGAACGGGCATGGCGATCTGCTGGCAGCGGCTTCTGATGGTTGGCAGTAAATGCCGCGGCTGATGTGAAACCAATAGAAATAAAACCTGTTCCGGCGGTTCTTCGAGTTTCTTTAACAACGCGTTGGATGCCGCAGTATTCATCGCCTCCGCGGGATAAATCAATACCATTTTATAACCGGATTGATGGCCTGACAGGTACACGAAATCATCCAGTTCACGAATCTGGCTGATGCTGATCTGTTGACCGGGTTTCTTTTTCAGTTTACTTTCATCCGGCGGCGAATTCTCCGCGTCAGGTTGCACCGCATTGGTCGAATCGGACAGCATCGCTTCCGGCGAGATGGATACAAAATCCGGATGCGTCTGCTGCTCAAACCAGTTGCAGCTGACGCAATCGCCACAAGCCATATGATCGGCAACGGGATTTTTGCACAACAGGGATTTGGCAAGAAAGCGGGCAAAATGGAATTTGCCGATACCGCTGCGGCCTTTGAGTAGAACAGCATGACCGCGAATATGGCCATTTTGCATCATGGCGCGCCACAGTGTCTCTTGCCAGGGCAATATAGTCGTCACGTGCTCCCCGTTTCAAACAGGTTTATTAACTGCTGTTCAACAGCGGCCTTGACCGTATCGACCGGTTGACATGCGTCGATCACGTGAATACGCTGCGGAAACTGGCGGGCGCGCATTAAATAAGCCTCACGAACACGCTGATGAAAATCCAGCTGCTCCTGCTCAAAGCGGTCACGCGCTTTAATCGCGCTGACACGCTGCTGCCCCAGCGCGGCGGAAATATCGAAATATAGCGTCAAATCGGGTTGTAACTGGCCTTGCGTCCAGGACTCCAGCGCTTCCAGTTTTTCCCATTGCAATCCCCTGCCCCCGCCCTGATACGCAAAACTGGCATCGGTGAAACGATCCGACACAACCCAACTGCCTTGCGCCAGCGCCGGGATGATAACCTTGTCCAGATGCTCGCGGCGCGCGGCAAACATCAGCAGCGCTTCGGTTTCCGCATGCATGGTGACCGCATTGTCCAACAGCATCGCGCGCAGTTGCTCACCCAATGGCGTGCCGCCGGGTTCCCGCGTGACAACTGTCGTCACCTGCTTTTCCCGCAGCCATTTGACGAGTGACTCCAGTTGCGTGGTTTTCCCGGCGCCATCGATGCCTTCGAGGGTAATGAATTTTGCGGATGCCATTGCGGAGATTGAGAAAGATTGTTATGTTTTCACGTCAATTCTACATCAATCAGTATATCAAGCCCGAAACAACCATGAAAAACATCATGCGGATCACTGCCGATGGCATGCTTCAGGATCCCGATGACGCTACCCGCAACGCCAGCAATATCGCGTTTATCGCTTCGCCCAACTGCGACGAACGTCCGGAAGGAACAGCCATCACGTTGCTGGTCATTCATAATATCAGCCTGCCGCCGGGTGAATTTGGCGGCAATGGCGTCACGCAACTCTTTACCAACCGGCTGCACCCGGAAGAACATCCTTATTACGCAACCATCAGCGGATTAAAAGTTTCCAGTCATTTCTTCATCCGTCGCGATGGCAAAACCGTGCAGTTTGTTCCTTGCAACCAGCGCGCCTGGCACGCCGGATTATCGAGCTGGCGGAACAAAACGCGCTGCAACGATTTTTCCATTGGCATCGAACTGGAAGGCAGCGACGACACGCCTTTCACAGATGCACAATATACCGTATTAGCCGCGCTGACTCAGTGCCTGTGCGCGCAATACCCGATTGCCGATATTGTTGGCCATAGCCATATCGCACCCGAACGTAAAACCGATCCGGGCCCCTGTTTCAGCTGGCGCACTTACGCGGAATTGATCGGCGCCAAAGCTTGCATGACGCAATCCGCGGACCAGCCGTATCTTACTTTCCAGCGTACAACCGCATAAACCCGCACAAATTTATCATTATCAATCAATATCCTGCGAAAGAAGGACAGAGCAACCGTCTCATTCGGGTACAATATCGGCAAGCCATTTTTAAAAATAGAAGACAAGGAGTATCTCATGTCAAAGTCAAGCAACGCACTTTGGGTGGGCGCTATCATCATCGTGGCGGCCCTGACAGCAGTTGAATTAATGTCCTCCCGCGATGAGGATGGCGCAACTGAATCCGCTGAAAATAGCACCACGGAGATGGTCGCCGCGATTACACCGGCGCCACGGCAAACAGAGCAAACCGTTTCGGGAGCCATTCCCGCAGCGGAAGAGGAAAATGAATTGGTTGATGTCATTGACCCTGATGCTGATTTTGATCCGGCTGTTTTTCAAGCGCCGGATTTGATTGTTGATCTCGACAACCCGGATGCCTATATTGCAAGCAACGATGACGACACTTTGCAGGAAACCGGATCAGAAGCGACCCTAGCTGAATCAACAGAGCAAACAACCCCGGTGGATGCATCGGTAACCCAAGCCGCACCAACCGAACCGGAAACCGTAGCCGACACCCAGCTTTCAGAAACATACCCGCCGGATGCTTCAGTTGACACGGCGGCAGCGATAACCCCCGATTTACCACCAGCCGCCGGCATAACGCCATCGGCAACGCACTCCGTGAGCCAGCGTTTGGCCGACGCCGAACAGGCGATCAAAGAGCTGCGCCTGACCACCCCAAAAGGCAACAACGCGCAGGAACATTATGAAGCCATTCTCGCATTGGATCCCGATAACGTTGATGCGCAAGCCGGTATGCGGAAAATCGTCGGCATGTATATCTACTTTATCGAAAAAGCGATAGCCGACGACAAAATGCAGATGGCCAGAGTCTACCTGCAGCGCGCCGAGCTTTTGCAGCCGGGATCGGCAAAATTGAAGAATCTGCGCGCGGAACTGTATTAAGCTGATGTAAAGCACTGAACGTACCGGGCACACCGAATACACCGAACACCGTTATTTCGCATTGTATTCGAAAGCACTTGTCAGATTCGGTGCGCCCGGTATCGGTTCTCAGCCGAGTTTTTCCTTAAGCATGGCATTGACCTGCGCTGGATTGGCCTTGCCCTGGGCGGCCTTCATCACCTGCCCGACCAGCGCGTTGAACGCTTTTTCCTTGCCGCCGCGATAATCGGCGACCTGCTGCGCATTTGCCGCCAACACGTCATCAATCAGTTTCTCCAGCGCACTGTTATCCGACATCTGCTTCAAGCCTTTGGCCTCGATAATCGCATCCACATCCTGGCCTTGCTCGCCTTGCCATAAGCTTTCGAAGACCGTTTTAGCGGCTTTACCTGAAATGGTGCCATCCTGAATCCGGTTAATCAACTGCGCAACATGCGCCGGCCCGACCGGACACTCGCCAATGTCCAGTCCGTCTCTGTTCAGACGCGCGCTGATATCGCCCATAATCCAGTTGGCGCACAATTTTACGCGTTCGGGCAATTGCTTGGCCGCTGCCTCGAAATAGTCGGCCATTTCCCGGGAACTGGTCAATACTGCTGCATCATACCCGGACAGACCATACTCGGTAACATAGCGCTCGCGGCGCGCTTGCGGTAATTCCGGCAATGACACGCGCAATTGTTCAATCCAGTCAGGTGCGATTTCCACCGGCAACAAATCAGGATCAGGGAAATAGCGATAATCGTTGGCGTCTTCCTTGGTGCGCATGGTGCGCGTTTCGCCCTTGTTCGCATCGAACAGTCGGGTTTCCTGACGAATTGAACCGCCCTCTTCCAGAATTTCGATCTGCCGCTCGACTTCGAAATCAATGGCTTTCTCCAGAAAACGGAAAGAATTCAGATTTTTAATTTCACAGCGTGTGCCGTATTTTTCCTGTCCGCGTGGACGCACCGAGACATTGGCATCACAGCGGAAGGAGCCTTCCTGCATATTACCGTCGCAAATACCGATCCAGCGCACCAGCGCGTGCAAGGTTTTGGCGTAGGCTACCGCTTCCGCACTGCTGCGCAAATCCGGTTCGGACACAATTTCCAGCAATGGCGTACCCGCCCGATTAAGATCGATGCCACTCATGCCGTGAAAATCCTCGTGCAAGGATTTCCCCGCGTCCTCTTCCAGATGCGCGCGGGTCAGGCGTATCGTTTTTTCTGTCTCACCCACTTGTATAGCGATACTGCCGCCTTCAACAATCGGCCGTTCGTACTGACTGATCTGGTAACCTTTCGGCAAATCCGGATAAAAATAATTTTTACGCGCAAAAATCGAAGGTGAGTTGATCGTTGCGTTGACCGCCAGACCGAATTTGATTGCACGTTCAACCGCGCCGCGATTCAATACCGGCAGCACACCCGGCAATGCCAGATCGACAAAGGATGCCTGCGTATTCGGCAACGCGCCGTAAGCAGTCGATGCGCCTGAAAAAATTTTAGATTGCGTCGAAAGCTGCGTGTGTACTTCAAGACCGATGACAATTTCCCACTGCATAATAATTCCCGAATTTATTCCTATTGAAAGGCATTCAAAACAACGCCAACCCGTATTTACAGGTCCGGCGCTCTCTGATGCCAGTCTGTAACCAGTTGATATTGATGGGCGATATTCAGCATGCGCGCTTCCGAAAAATAATCGCCGATAATGTGCAGGCCTACCGGTCTCATTTTGTCGCCAAAACCGACGGGAATCGACATGCCTGGCAGTCCCGCCAGATTCGCTGCGCTGGTATAGATATCCGACAGGTACATTTGAATCGGGTCGCTGCTTTTTTCACCCAGATCAAAAGCGACAGCCGGTGTTGTAGGTCCCATGATGACATCGCATTGTTTGAATGCATTCTTGAAATCCTGCGCAATCAGGCGGCGCAATTTCTGCGCTTTAATGTAATATGCATCGTAATAACCATGAGACAGCACGTAAGTGCCGATCAGAATCCGGCGCTTGACCTCGGCGCCAAATCCTTCGGCGCGCGTATTCCGATACATTTCCGCCAGATCCTGAAATGCCTGCGCACGATAACCGTAGCGTACGCCGTCGAATCGCGACAGGTTGCTGGAAGCCTCGGCGGGCGCGAGCACATAATAGACAGGTATCGATAGCGGTGAATTCGGCAGCGACACTTCGACAGTCTCCGCGCCTAAGCGGCGATATTCATCAAGCGCCTGCTCGATCGCTTTTTCAACATCACTGCTCATGCCCTTGGCAAAATATTCCCTGGGCAATCCGATACGCAGACCGGACAGCGGTTTGCTCAGATCGCGGCCATAATCCTCTTTCTCACGTTGCAGGCTGGTTGAGTCGCGCTCATCGAAACCGGTCATGACATTCAGCATCAGCGCGAGATCTTCAGCCGATTTCGCCATGGGTCCGCCCTGATCAAGACTCGAGGCAAACGCGATCATGCCATACCGTGATACAGCACCATAGGTTGGTTTAATGCCCGATATGCCGCATAACGCCGCCGGCTGGCGAATGGAGCCGCCGGTATCGGTACCCGTGGCAGCCGGCGCCATGCGCGCGGCGACCGCACAGGCGGAACCACCGGAACTGCCGCCCGGGACAGCCGCGGCATCCCAGGGATTACGCACAGGACCAAAGTAGGAAGTCTCGTTACTCGATCCCATGGCAAACTCGTCCATATTGGTCTTGCCGATATTGATGGCTCCCGCCCGATTGAATCGTTCGATGACATCCGCGTCATAGGGCGACACGAAATTCGACAGCATCTTTGATCCACAGGTCGTCAACCAGCCTTTCGCGCAAAAAATGTCTTTCTGCGCTATCGGTATTCCTGTCAAAGGTCCTGTTTCTCCTGCGGCGATTTTCTGATCCGCATGCCTGGCCTGAGCCAGCGATTTTTCCTCATCAACCGTAATGAACGCATTATATTGCGGATTCAGTTTCCCGATGCGCCGGAGAAATTCGGTAGTCAGTTCAACGCTGGATATTTCTCGATTTGCCAGCCGTTCGGATAGCTGCTTAAGACTGTCATTAAACATGATTGGTATTTACTTAACGGGGGATATAAAATATGCCGGTTGGAAAATTACTGAATGCCGTGCTTGTGTTTTAACCGGCTGTTGTCATTTTTGATTTTTACAAACGGCCTGATAAACAAGGATAAACACAAAGATACAAGGCAGCGCGGGCTCGTCGTCATTAAAAGCAGATTTAAGCAGATTTAAACAGATTACATGGAATTAACACTTCATGCGCCGCATGAAAATTTCCCGGCTCAGGGGTTCAGATTGTCAGTCTTATAAATTCTTATTATTCAATAACTTTGGGCACGAGGTAAAGACCATTTTCAACCTGTGGCGCTATGGACTGACACAAATCACGCTGATCCGATTCGGTTATCCTGTCGTCACGCAAACGCTGCACTAAATTCTGACTATGCGACATCGGCTCAACATGCGACGTATCGACTGCCTGCATGGATTCTATCAGTTTAAAAATACCCGACAATTGAGACAACGCGGCTTCCGCTTCTTCTTCACTTACCTTTATGTAGGCAAGGTGGGCTACCTGTTTTACATCATTTATCGATAAAGTCATATGGCTTAGGAATCTTATATTAAAATAGCGCTAGATTATCACGGCGTCACCGATTTAACGTATCATTTTCTGATATTTCTTTTCTATTATATGCGCTTCACCATCAATTTATAACGGATATTGCCACTATGTTTAATTTTCTGAGCAACAATTTTCTGGGCAGCTATTTTTCAACAGACATGGCCATCGACCTGGGCACCGCCAATACGCTGATTTATGTCCGGGGCCAGGGCGTCGTGCTCGATGAACCGTCTGTTGTAGCGATCCGTGAAGAAAGTGGCGCAAACAGCAAAAAAATGATCCAGCAGGTCGGCCTGGCGGCCAAACAGATGCTTGGTCGCACACCCGGCAACATTACCGCAATCCGCCCGATGAAAGATGGCGTCATCGCCGACTTTACCGTTACCGAGCAGATGCTCAAAATGTTTATCCGCAAGGTCAATCCGCCCCGGTTATTTTCCGCCAATCCGCGCATTGTTATCTGTGTTCCTTACGGCTCCACGCAGGTGGAACGCCGCGCCATTCGCGAAGCAGCCTATGGCGCAGGGGCGCGCAAGGTGGAATTGATCGAGGAACCCATGGCTGCGGCGCTTGGCGCCGACCTGCCGGTAGAATCACCCACCGGATCCATGGTCGTCGATATTGGCGGCGGCACGACCGAGGTAGGCATTATCTCTCTCGGTGGTATTGTTTATTCGAATTCAGTACGCGTCGGCGGCGACAAATTTGACGAGGCCATCATTAACTATATCCGCCGTAACTATGGCATGCTGATCGGTGAAGTCACCGCCGAGTTTATCAAAAAGGAAATCGGTTCGGCGTTCCCTGGCTCCGAAGTGCGCGAGATAGAAGTCAAAGGGCGTAATCTGGCGGAAGGCATCCCGCGCAGCTTCACCATTTCCAGCAATGAAATTCTGGAAGCGTTGACCGAGCCGTTAAACAGTATTGCAAGCGCAGTCAAAACAGCGCTGGAGCATACTCCGCCCGAACTCGGCGCGGATATTGCCGAAAAAGGCATGGTGATGACCGGTGGCGGTGCATTATTGCGCGACATAGACCGCCTGCTCATGGAGGAAACGGGGCTGTCCGTCATCATTGCCGACGATCCGTTATCCTGCGTGGCGCGTGGCGCAGGCATCGCGCTGGAAAATATGGATCATGTTATCGGTATTTTCGCCAACGACTAACAATTGCCGACGCACTGATTTCTGATTTGATTCATTATCCCGTTTTATATGACTGTTCAAGCGTGGCACATTGCTGCGGTATGCATATTTATTGACACGTTC
>JACKLU010000028.1 GCA_024235735.1 Burkholderiales bacterium | reverse complement strand
TGGCGTTCGCCACCATTGAAAAAATAATCCCAGGCGAAATAATCAGGTGAAGCGCGTAGCAACAGCACCAACAGCATCGCTGCAATGGTGATCCAGATTAAACGGGATAAGAATCGACCGTTATCGGACATGCGGGTGTACTCCTTGTTTGATGATCAAGGCAAATGAATGCGAAGAATTAGAATGGTCCGGTGATTTCGTACGTCACGCCGTCTTCCGATTTTCCGGAAGCGCCGCGCTGCGAACTGAAGTATAACCGCGAACCATCCGGACTGAAAGCCGGGCCGGTAATTTCAGAGCGGTCTTGTCCGACAACTTGCAGCAAAGGGCGGATAGCGCCGGGCGCAACAATCACGATTTGCATATCGCCGTTATCTTCGGCAACCAGCAATTCGCCGGCCGCATTCACGGTAATGTTGTCGACGCCGGATAGCACCGGGCGCAGATAAAGAGCGGCATTATAAACAATGGCCAGCATTTTGCTGCGGGTGTCGTAGGACCAGATCCGGTCATCGCCTTTGGTCGTGAAGTAGATCATCCCTTCGTGAAACCAGATGCCTTCGCCACCATTAAACCGCGTGCTGCGTTCGATCTGGTGGCGCGTCGGCGTATGCATGGCCTGCGGATCGGGCAGCGGATGCCAGCGCACCGCGCCGATACGTCCATCCATCACCTCGGCCACTTCGAGCACGCCATCATCCAGATCGGGATTACCCGCCGCATCGTAGCGGTGGGCGGTATAGCGGTAGAGGCAGCCATCGGGTTTGTCTTCCGTCAGATAAAGCTGTTTGTGCAGCGTATCGACGGCAACCGCCTCGTGATTGAATGTGCCGAGCGCAGGCCTGACGCGCGGCGGTTGTTGGTTAAACGGATCGCACTCCCAGACCTGCCCCCGGTCATGTTCCTCGCAGGACAGCCAGGTCTGCCACGGCGTATGGCCGCCGGCGCAATTGCGCGTGGTGTTTGTCAGGATGGCATACGCGTCGATGCGTTCGCCCTGCCGGTCAAAACGCAGCGCCCCCACGCCGCCCTGCTGTTTATCGAGCTCGCTGTTGGAGACATAAATCCAGCCCCCGTCGGGCGTGGCAAAGGTAGCGCCGCCGTCCGGCGCGGCATGCCAGCGATAATGAAAAAGCGGCTGCCCGGAGCGCGCGACAATGCGCGACCTGAATCCTTGCGGCAAGCGGATGCCATTGCGATCCGGCGGCAGCAGGCCGTCCCGGGCGGCATGAATCAGCGACGCGGCCTGCGCGGAGGCCGATAGCCAGTGCCCTGAAAAAAACACGCCAAGCCCGCCGATCAGGCTGTATTTCAGCAGCTTGCGGCGTTGCGGTTCAAATTGATTCATGCGCATCATGCAGGATTCCTGATTTGCCAAAGTGAGTGGTTGGAGAACGATACCGTTTTGTACTTGAAAAACCGGTTTTTTACAACCCGCTTATGCGATTTTCCCGCAACGGAAGAAAACGTTCAGTCCGCCAGTAACCGCCTGAAAAAACAGTTCGCCTTTCAAAAAAACTCCGCTAGAATCCGGTTTCCTTTAACAACAAATGGAGTCCAATACAATGCAATGCGCAATGAAAAAAATAATGCTGACGCTATGCCTGATGATCATGAGCGCTTCCAGTTTCGCCATTGTCAATTTCAGCACCAGCACCGGCGCGCTGGTCATGCGCGACGTGGTGGTGGACGATACCACCGTCTATGACAGCGTAACGCTGCAACTGAATCTGGCTGATGGGACTTTTACCATATTGGATGCCACATTACGAGACACAACATTTGAAAATACGGTTGTTGATTCAGTGACTGAAAGTGGACTGAAAGTCGACTTTTATGGCTGCGCGTTGACGGGGAAAAATCAAATCACGTGCATGACAAAAATTGTTGCGCTTAATCGCGATTTGACTGTAACTGCTGGTATTGGTTCTAATTTTGATGTTAGCAAATTATTTGATAATCTGAGCAATCAATATGTGATATCAACAACAACTGCCTTGGATAAGGCAGGATCGTCTGTTAATTTTGTATTAATTCAAGGCATATCCGTTGAAGTCAAATTTATATTTAATAATATCAATTCACAAGCCATGTCAATATCAAGTTTTAGGCCGTCGTTCACCGTTCCTGGAATTGGCTTTGTAGAACTTGATTTCAGAGATATTGATTTTTAGACTGCAAACCCGCGTCCCCGCGTAGGCCCGATTAGCCTTGCGTAATCGGGCTTCCATGCTACACAACCTGAATGCCGGTTTTCGCTCCGCTGACCGGGCTTATCTTGCTGTCTTCTTCGGGTTGCTTTTGAAAACCACGCGAGAATTTTTACCAACGTTTAAATTCTTTTGATATATTCATATTTCATAGATATGAATATATGGAGGCTGATTAAAAATGGCGACGACAAGTTTAAGCTTGGGTGAGCATTGGGAAACATTTATCAAAAACGAGATTGCGAGCGGACGGTATGGTTCCGCAAGCGAGGTTGTCCGTGATGCGTTACGCGGCATGGAAGAGCGCAAAACCAAACTTGAAGCCCTTCGCGCCTATTTGAAAGAAGGCGCGGAACAGGCGCAGCGTGGCGAGTTTGTTAACCATTATGCTATCGATAAGTTGATTGAGGAACTGGATGCCGAGGAATGATCGCTACTGTCAAAATTACGCCGCGTGCGCTGGAAGATCTCAAAAAGATCGGGCGGTATACACTGCAAAAATGGGGAAAAAATAAACGCGACAGTTATTTACGTGATCTTGACAATCGATTCGGATGGCTGGCTGAAAATCCCAAAATAGGCAAGCACAGAACGGGTATCGAAGTAGGTTATTACTGCTATTTGCAAGGATCGCATTTAATTTTCTATACGATTGGCGAGGATTGTATCCATATTATTGGCATACCGCATAAGGCTATGGATATATTCAATTACTTTGATCCTGATTAAACCGTATAGCACGGTAGCCCGCGTAGGCCTGATTAGCCTTGCGTAATCGGGCATTCGTGCCAATCGGACTTCCATGCTACATAACCCGGATGCCAGGTTACGCTTCGCTAGCCCGGTCTACACGCCCTGTTTTTTTGAAAGGTTTTCAAAGTAGCCAGATCATAATGATGCTATAGTTATCCAATGGTAATACCTTTTAATATTTTTTATTAACGATGCTATGGCGACATCAATCAAACTCGACGAAGACCTGAAAAATCGAATTCAGCATCTGGCGAATCGGCGTCATCGTTCCGCACACTGGATTATGCGCGAAGCGATACGTGAGTATATTGAACGCGAGGAAGCAAGAGAAAGCTTTAAACAGGAAGCTTTGGAATCCTGGACGGCTTATCAGGAAACCGGGAGACATCTTACCGGTCAGGAAGTACGTAATTGGTTAAAAACCTGGGGAACTGAGAAAGAAACAAAAAGCACCGGCATGCCACGAGTCTGTGTAGATCCGATTAGCCTTGCGTAATCGGGTATTCGTGTCAATTTTGCGCTGAAATGCACAGGATGGGTGGCTGGCGCCGCGGTCAATCGGAGACCTTTGTACGGTTATTACGCGGTACGATAATCGGTTTTTCCAGCAAGCATCCGATAAATCCGCCGGTAGGCTGCCGCGCTGTTGCGCCAGCTGAAGTCTTTGGTCATGCCGTTTTGTTGCAGCATGCGCCATGTTGCGGTGTCCTCAAACAGTTTTGCGGCGCGCCGGATGGTGGCGAGCAATTGTTCCGCGGTCATCGGGTGAAAGACAAATCCGGTTGCGCTGCCGTTTTTCAGTGTGGCTGGCGTGCAATCCACGACGGTGTCGACAAGTCCGCCGGTGGCGTGCACCAGCGGTGGTGTGCCGTAGCGCTGGCTGTACATCTGATTCAGGCCGCAAGGTTCAAAGCGCGAGGGCATTAGGAAGCAGTCGGCGCCGGCTTCGATCAGGTGTGACAAGGCTTCGGTATAGCCGATGTGGACGGCGATCCTGCCGGGGTAGGCTCGGGCAAGCGCGGTCAGATGCTTCTCCATTTCCGCATTGCCGCTGCCCAGTATCGCCAGTTGCGCGGGTATTTCGACGAGTTGCGGCGCAATCTGTTGTAACACATCAAACCCTTTCTGGTGAGTGATGCGGCTGATCGCGGCGAATAACGGCGCGGTGTCGTCTTGTGTTAGCGCCATGGTTTTTTGCAATGCCCGCTTGTTGGCTATTTTAGCTGACAGATCGGTGCGGGCGTAATGGCTGGCGATATAGGGATCGGTGGCGGGATTCCAGACGCTCTCGTCGATGCCGTTGATGATGCCGGTCATTTGACCGCGCCGCGCCGACAGCAGTCCCTGCAAGCCGAAGCCCAGCGGTTCGGACTGAATTTCCCGGGCGTAATTGGGGCTGACCGTGGTGATATGGTCGGCGTAATACAGCCCTGCTTTCAAGAAAGATAGCTGACCGTGAAATTCAGCGCCGTGCATGTTGAAACTGCGGGCGGGTAATCCCAGGCGGGCGACGGTTTCCGGCGGAAAATTGCCCTGAAAGGCAAGGTTGTGAATCGTCATCACTGATGCTGCCTTGCGCTGCGGCGGCTGGTGCGGATGAAAATGCAGATAGGCCGGCGTCAGACCGCTTTGCCAGTCGTTGCAATGCACGATATGCGGTTGCCATTTCAGCGGGCTGGCGTCGCTGCCCAGGATAGCGCCGATTTTGCCGAGCAGCCCGAACCGCAGAACATTATCCGGCCAGTCGCGTCCCGCCGTGTCCTGGTAGGGGCCGCCTTCTCTTGAGTACAGTTCCGGGCAGTCGATGATGAATACCGGAATGCTGTCGGCGTCATTGACCGGCAGTTTGGCCGCGCGCAGTACGCAGGGCGGAAAGTGTTCAAGATTTTCGAATTCGGCCACTTTGCGTTTTGGTTTCAGACCGGCCAGCACCTGCGGATAACCCGGGATCAGCAGTCTGACATCCAGACCCAGGGCGCGTAATGCGGCGGGAAGCGCCGCGCTGACATCGCCGAGTCCACCGGTTTTGCACAGCGGATAAACTTCGGGGGTGATAAACAGCACGCGCGGTTCTTTTTTCGAAGGCGCAGGGATGGGGATGGGTGCCATGTTTGCCATGCCTAACGATATCGCTTGTAAAAATTGATCAAGCCATTCGTTGAACCGTCATACGCTGCGGTGAATTGATCATGTTCCAGTTCCGGCAGTATTTTACCGGCCAATTGCTTGCCGAGCTCAACACCCCATTGATCAAACGGGTTGATATTCCAGATAACGCTTTGTACAAAGACTTTGTGTTCATAAAGTGCGATGAGCATGCCCAGCGTTGCGGGGTCGAGTTTCCTGAACAGCATTGTGGTGACAGGGTGGTTTCCGGGATGGATTTTATGCGGAATCAGTTTTTCACGCAGCGCGGCGGATACGCTGCTGGATTCGAGTTCATGTCTGACTTCCTGTTCATTTTTTCCGCACATCAGCGCCTGTGTCTGGGCGAAACAGTTGGCGAGCAGCAGCGGGTGGTGATTGCCGATCGGATGCTGGCTTTGGCAGGGTGCGAGGAAATCGGCGGAAATCGATGCGGTGCCCTGGTGCAGCAATTGGTAGAACGCATGCTGGCCATTGGTTCCGGGTTCTCCCCAGACGGCGGTTCCGGTTGCATAGTCGACTGCGTTGCCGTTGCGGTCGATCCGCTTGCCGTTGCTCTCCATTTCGAGCTGTTGCAGATAGGCCGGAAAACGGTGCAGGTATTGGTCGTACGGCAGGACGGCATGCGATGTGACGCCGAGAAAGTTGATTTGCCAGACGGCGATCAGACCGAGCATGACCGGTATGTTTTTTTCCAGCGGTGTGTTGAGAAAATGCTGATCCATGGCATTGGCCCCGGCCAGCAATGCGCGAAAATGATCCATGCCGATTGCCAGCGCGATAGGTAGCCCAATAGCCGACCAGAGCGAATAACGCCCGCCTACCCAGTCCCAGAATTCAAACATGTTGCCGGGATCGATGCCGAAATGCGCAACAGCCGCGCGGTTGGTGGAAACCGCGACAAAGTGGCGCGCGATATCCTGTTCTTGCGCACCTTGCGCGAGAAACCAGTTCCGCGCGGAATGCGCGTTGGTCAGGGTTTCCTGTGTCGTGAACGTTTTGGACGCGATAACGAACAGCGTTGTGGCCGGATTCAGGGGTTGCAGCGTTTCATACAGTTGAGTCCCGTCGACGTTTGAAACAAAATGCGGTCTGATGCCGGAAGACTGGTAGGGCTTAAGCGCTTCGGTCACCATGCAGGGGCCGAGATCGGAGCCGCCGATGCCGATATTGACGATGTCGGTGATGGGCTGGCCGTCATAGCCTTTATGATCGCCGCTGCGGATTTTGTCGGTGAATGCCGCCATTTGGTCGAGCACGGCGTTGACTTTCAGCGTTACATTTTCACCTTCCAGCATGACCGGTTCCTTGCTGCGCAAAGCGATGTGCAATGCGGCCCGGTCTTCCGTGTTGTTTACGCGCGCGCCGTGGAACAGCCGGGTGATCCAGTTCTCCATATCCTGTTGCCGGGCCAGTGTGAGCAACAATGCAAGGGTTTCGCGGGTCACGGGTTGTTTGGAAAAATCGACCAGCAAGTCATCGAAG
The DNA here is from genome assembly GCA_024235735.1 of Burkholderiales bacterium. Classification (GTDB taxonomy): domain Bacteria; phylum Pseudomonadota; class Gammaproteobacteria; order Burkholderiales; family Nitrosomonadaceae; genus Nitrosomonas. The sequence goes on along the minus strand of JACKLU010000028.1, from coordinate 2,311 downwards.
TGCAGTGAAAATTGTTCAAAGCGCTGTGCGTCCTGCCTGAATAAATCATACACCGGCTGTTTTGATAGTGTGGATCGATGTGCTTGTAGCGCCTGCCAGGCGGGTGATTGCGTTAACGGTGTCATGGTTTTGTCTGGAGGTCGGGATGAATCAACATTGTCTTTCATCGATTGATTGACGGTGAACAGTCAACGAGAGGATGACTGCTTCGGTTTCAATCGGCCACGTCAGTAACAGCGTAACCGCCTGCATGATTTTTTCAAAACCCTGTTCGGATTGCGATACGGTAAAAAGCGGTTGCGCGGAAAACTGAACAGGCCGGGATGCCCTGAGCAGCATGCTGCCTTGCAACGTGTCGTCGTCGAGCGTGATTTCAGTCAAGTCCGCCAGCGCGAGAGGCTGGCCGAAACCGCTGACCGGTTCGCCTTGAACAATGAAGCGTCCACCCGGTCCATCGCAACTGGGCATGGCGAGATTGATTTCGGTGCTGAAGCTGTCTTTTGATTCGCCAGAGAAACGGTAAGTGACCTGCAACCGGTTGTCCACGAGTTGCAGGTGTTTATTGATCAGCAGCGATTCATGCCGGGCCTGAAAGCGGATGCCGCCTGCGTCATTCTTATCATTCGCATCAGCAGCGTGAAATGTAATTTGTGCGTTATTGATCCGGTCGATGAACAGCGTACGGGCGTTGTCATCGGTTTCCAGGTCGACGGCATAAATCCGGTGTCTGCTGACGATGCGGTCATGCGCCGAGGCGATGCCGCCACCGGTTTCGGCGGTGTTGTGCGCATTGCCCGGGTTGTCCGGATTTTCCTGGTGATGGGAATCGGCGTTATCATCCGCTGGATGTTGGCCGCACAATTGCACTTTATCAAAATAATCTTCCTGATGGCGGCGCAGGGTATCGCCAAAATTGTGCTTTAGCGCATAGGCGTCGAATTCGACGATGCTGGCGGATGGGTCGTGTCGGACAATGATTTGCAGGTTGCCGTTTTGCAGGCAGGTTTCGTCGATGCCGTCAAAGTCGATATCCTGAGTTACACGGCTTTCGCGCGCGGCGCAATGATCCAGCATCGCTTCCAGATCAATCAGATGATTGTAAATGGCGCGGCGCAGATGCGGCAGGTACAGGCCGCCGAACAGGCCGTGCCAGTAGGCGTCATTCGCCTGGGCGGCATACAGTTTCTGCTGCATTTCGCCGGTATGCGGGTTTTGCGGCAGCGCGGCAAGGCGGGCGGACAGGCCGAGCATGCGTTTGTGCATCCAGTTGGATTCCGGGTAGCGCGTCAGAAAGTTTTTCCAGATGCCGCCGCGTAAAAAAGCTTTGTTGCGCTCAAATCCGCCGGATGCCTTGGACTGCTTCACCAGATCGGCGTATACCCGTGCCGATTCCGCCGGCAGCGTCCACTCATTCATTTCGATGTATGACGTAGTGGGCAGATAAACGATGCCTTTCGTTTTTCCGGCGGCGTGATAGTCGCGGTAATGTTGCGGGATTATTCCAGGCGAGGATAGTACCCCTTGTACAAACTGCTCCAGCCAGCCCTTTTCATAGACCCATTGATAGGTCTCCGGCCATATGCCGAATTTTTCGATATCGTCGAAGTAAATCGCGGCAACCGGCTGATCGTTCGCTTTTTCGGCTGCCAGTGATTCGATATGCGCGATTGCTTCATTTGCGGGTGAAAAAGGCAATTTGTAGCGTAATGCTTCGGATATCGGGAAAATATCCAGCCTGCACGCGTCTTCTTCGGTCGAAAAAAAACCGTTGAGCTGATCGGTGATTTTGCCGGTGCACAAAAAATGGTAATCATCCACAATCACGTAGCGGATGCCGCATGCCGTCAACGCGGGGACGACGGTTGAGTCCCATACCCGTTCGGTCAGCCACGCGCCGCTGGGCCGTTGACCGAATGTTGCGGTCAGTTTTCTGGAAAAGGTTTCGATCTGTCCGATACGGTCGCGCGCGGGAATAGCCGCGAGCACAGGTTCGGTTTCCCCGGCGCCAAAGAGTTCAACCTGACCGCGGCGAACCATTTCGGTCAGCATCGCCATGTCCTGTGGAAAATGCGCGAAGAGATAGTCGAGCAGCCATCCTGAAAAATGCATGGCAAAGTGAAACTCCGGATAGCGGAACAGCACTTCCAGGAAAGGTTTGTAACAACGCATATGGGCGTCTGCCAGCACTTCGGGAAAGTTGCCGATGGGCTGGTGCGCGTGAACACCAAAAAGCAGCGATACAGGCCGGGACATATAAAAAACTCCTACTGGATGTGCATTCTGTAATGATCAGGATGTTGAAAAACTATCC
>JACKLU010000027.1 GCA_024235735.1 Burkholderiales bacterium | reverse complement strand
TTTTTTACGCGACCGCGACCAGTAGACAGCCTCACCTTTCTCAGTCGTGAGCCGGAGCGCTTCGGGATTCATCCAGGCAACCATCAGAATTTTTCCGCTGCCAGCTTCCTGGGCGATAGCGGGAATCAATCCGTCATCGGACCAGTTGATTTCATTCAGCCAAGTCGTGGCCATGGGTATTTAACTTCGCAAAAAATTGTCGGAAGCATATTCTAGCATTACAGACGAACCTCGATGCCATGTTCCGCCATGCGCTGCTTGGCCTGCTGGATAGTGTACTCGCCATAATGGAAAATACTCGCCGCCAGAACCGCGTCGGCATGGCCCTGTAAAATGCCGTCGACGAGATGATCCAAATTACCTACACCACCGCTGGCGATGACGGGGATGTCGACAGCATCGGAGACGGCGCGTGTGAGTGGAATGTCAAAGCCGTTTTTGGTGCCATCTCTGTCCATGCTGGTCAGAAGAATTTCTCCCGCGCCAAGCGCCTGCATTTTTTTCGCCCAGGCAACGACCTCAAGTCCGGTCGGTTTGCGACCGCCGTGCGTAAAAACTTCCCAGCGCGGTTCGCTGCCGGGTGAGGAATCAACGCGTTTTGCGTCAATGGCGACGACAATGCACTGCGCGCCATAATGACCCGATGCATCGGCGACAAGTTGCGGGTTAAGCACGGCGGATGTGTTGATGCTGACCTTATCCGCGCCGGCATTCAACAATCTGCGCACGTCTTCGACCTGTCTGACACCGCCGCCAACAGTCAGTGGAATGAAAACCTGGGAAGCGACATCCTCGATGATATGCAGAATCAGGTCACGATTATCCGAACTGGCGGTAATGTCCAGGAAAGTGAGTTCATCAGCGCCCTGATCGTTATAGCGCCGCGCAATTTCCACCGGATCGCCCGCATCGCGCAGCTCAACAAAGTTGACACCTTTCACCACGCGCCCGTTGGTAACGTCCAGACAGGGGATGATGCGTTTGGCAAGACTCATGCGGGGAATTTCCTTAAAACCCTGTCAAGGCAGTGAGCGGCAGCGTAATCAAATATTGTTTTCATCGTGGAGCTTGTCGGCCAGTGTCTGCGCCTCTTGAAAATTCAGCGTGCCTTCATAGATGGCGCGCCCGGTTATCGCGCCCATGATGCCTTCCGATTCGTTCTCGCACAGGGTTCTGACATCGTCAAGATTGGTGATGCCGCCGCTGGCGATGACCGGTATGGTCAGTTTTCTGGCCAACTCCACAGTGGCCTCAATGTTGATTCCCGAAAGCATGCCATCCCGTCCGATATCGGTATAAATGATCGCATCGACGCCGTAGCTCTCAAATTTTATCGCCAGATCAACAACATCGTGACCGGTGACTTTGGACCAGCCATCGACGGCGACTTTACCTTCTCTGGCATCCAGACCTACCAGAATCTGGCCGGGAAATGCGTTGCAGGCGTCGTGCAGAAAACCGGGTATCTTGACGGCTGCAGTGCCGATGATGACGTAGGACACGCCCTCATCAAGATAGCCTTCGATCGTATCCAGATCGCGAATGCCGCCGCCCAGCTGGATCGGAATTTCATTATTGATGGCCTGTACGATTTCACGGATCGCGGTTTTGTTTTTGGGCTTTCCGGCAAACGCACCGTTTAAATCCACTAAATGCAGACGCCGCGCACCTTGTTTCAACCAGTGTGTCGCCATTTCACCCGGATTCTCCGAGAAAACCGTTGCATCTTCCATAACGCCTTGTTTCAAGCGAACGCAGTGTCCATCTTTGATATCTATTGCAGGAATAATCAGCATAGCCTAATTTAAATTGATAATCGGGTTAAAAACTGTGTTGTTTATGCTCTGGTTTCTATCTGTATATAGTTTGTACCGGAAAAATGCTTTCCTTGATTGGTTTCAGGCGCCGGGTGACCACGCTGAGAAGTTGCGCAAAAGCGTTAATCCAGCAGTATGGCTTTTTTCAGGGTGGAACTGTACCGCGAAAATATTGTTTTTTGCAACCGCGCAGGTAAACGCAAAGGGGTATTTACTCTGCGCGGCGATACAGTGTTCGTCGGGTGTTTCGACATAGTAGCTGTGAACGAAATAAAAACGCGCATCCCGGGCTATTCCCCGCCACAGGGGATGATCCATCGTCTGATAGACCTGGTTCCAGCCCATGTGCGGCACTTTGAGTTTCTGTCCGTCGGGTGTGGTCATGGCTGCCGCGGGAAAATGCACGACCTTGCCGGGTAACAGATTAAGACCCCGGACGTGTCCTTCCTCACTTTCTTCAAAAAGCATTTGCAGCCCGATGCAGATACCCAGAAAAGGTTTGCTTCTGGCCGATTGTATGACCGCATCCTGTAGGCCGCGCATTTTGAGTTCGTGCATGCAGTTGGGCATTGCGCCTTGGCCGGGAACGACAATGCGCGCAGCCTGATTAACGACAGAAGGATCGTCGGTTACTACTACTGAGGCATCAGGTGCTACATGTTCAAGTGCTTTATGCACGGAACGCAGATTGCCCATGCCGTAATCAACAATTGCAATATCAATCATACCGTTTTGATAAGTAACGATGCCGGCTTTATAGTGTGCCTTTGGTGGAGGGGATGATGCTCGCGGCTGCCGAGTCAATTTCAAGCGCCATGCGTAATGCGCGTCCAAATGCTTTAAAAATGGTTTCGGCCTGATGATGCGCATTCTTTCCGGCCAGATTATCGATGTGCAGCGTAATCAGGGCGTGGTTAACAAATCCCTGAAAGAATTCATTGATGAGATCGACATCAAAATCTCCGATGCGGGCGCGGGTAAATTCGGCGTTCATGACCAGCCCCGGGCGGCCGGATAAATCGATAACCACGCGTGTCAGCGCTTCGTCAAGCGGTACATAGGCATGGCCGTAGCGGCGTATGCCTTTTTTGTCGCCAACGGCTTTGAAAAATGCCTGGCCGAGCGTGATACCGATATCTTCAACCGTATGGTGCGCATCGATATGCAAGTCGCCTTTTGCGTTGATTTCAAAATCCAGCATGCCGTGACGCGCGATTTGATCAAGCATGTGTTCGAGGAAAGGTATGCCGGTATTTTGAACGGCTTTTCCCGTGCCATCCAGATTCAGGCTGACTGTGATCTGGGTTTCCAGGGTGTTGCGTGTGATCTGGGCCTGACGCATAAAACTGAAAAGAGTGTATTGTTATGGTGGGTGCTGCTCAGGTTATAAGTCAATGATGTCGGTGAATTTCAGTGCTTTTCGTTCAACAGATTCTGTAGTGTTGCTATAAATTGCGCATTTTCTTCGAATGTGCCCACGGTAACGCGTAAGCAATTATCCAACAAGGCATGGGCACTATCAAGGTTTTTAATCAAAATACCTTTTTCTTTAAGCATCTGGAATATCCGGGTAGCATGATTGACACGGAAAAGGATGAAATTGGCGTCGGACGGAAAAACTTCAAGTGTATTCATTGCGGTCAGCTGTGCATACATTCTGGCGCGCTCCACTTTGATCTGCTCAGCCTGTCTGAGTAACACGTCGATATGACGAAGCGCAATTTGCGTGATATGTTGCGTCAGTACGCTGACATTGTACGGGAGGCGTATTTTTTCAAATTCGTTAAGCCAGGCTGAGTGGCCAGTGATCAACCCCAGACGCAGGCCTGCGAGTCCGAGTTTTGACAGCGTACGCATCAACAGTAAATTGGGGTGCTGTTCCAGCTCATCAATCACACTCGCGTCGGCAAAGGCGTGATAAGCTTCGTCAATAATCACAATACCTGGCGTGGCTCTGATGATTTGCATCAGAACATCTTTGTCAAACAAATTGCCCGTGGGATTGTTGGGATAGGCCAGAAAAATGACCGCGGGTTTATGTTGCTCGATGGCTTTGAGCATGGCATCGGCATCGAGCGAAAAATCCCGTTTTAGTGGTACGCCGACATAGCGCATATTCGCGAATGTCGCGATCATGCGAAACATGACAAAGGCAGGTTCCACGCTCAGCAAGACAGCGCCCGGTTTTGCCGTGGCCATTGCAATGATTTGAATAATTTCATCCGAACCATTGCCGAGCATGATCGGCATGGATTCCGGTATGCCGAGCGTTTGCCGCAATGCGGACTTCAATTCGGTAGCATTCGGATCTGGGTAGCGGTTAATCGGTGCTAATGCCGCGATCTGCGCCACTTCGCTTTGCAGGGCTTCCGGCAAAGTATACGGATTTTCCATTGCATCCAGCTTGATCATGCCGGTGGCTGGCGGTACGTGATAAGCCTTTAATTCAAGTATTTCGGGCCGGATGATATCGGTGGGTTGGTAGGAATGCATCATTTGTCTATTTTAACCCGGAAAACCGGTTATTGCTGGTTTTTTAAGCGAGAATATTGATCCTTGATTTATCTTTTACCCCGCCAGCATGCAATCATGTCCTGCTAAATGGAAAAAACCGTATTGTATACTGTTTGAATGCGGTGAGAATGAATGATGATGACGTGTTCAGCCGTGAATTGATCAAAATCGCCACTGACGGATGCGGATGATTTATCCTGAAATTTAAACGATGATCCACTTGATCCGCTCAAATTTCGATCCAAATACGTTCCGGAAAACCCGGCATGTTCGATGCGCTGCCGGATATCGCGGGTTACTGCAAATTACAGTTTACAAATGGCTGTCAATCATTATGATTGGGGAATGTTGACCAGTTAGGCGGGAGGATTTTTATGAGCAGTTGGGATAGCGGATTCCGGGGAAAGCCGGGGCAGGGGATGTCGCATACGTTGAGTTTCGGGGGGGCGGCAAGTTTTTTTCGTGCGCCTTACCAGACCGACCTGGCGGGTGTCGATGTGGCTGTTTCAGGCGTTCCACTGGATATTGCCACAACCAATCGTCCGGGTGCGCGGCTGGGACCGCGTGCGATACGCAATGCATCGCTTTCGTTGGCATGGGAGCGTCCCTGGCCGTGGCGCGTTGATCCGCTCGCTGCGTTGCGCGTGGTCGATTATGGCGACTGCGCGCCTGTGAACGATCATCTGCAGGATGTTGCGCATATCGAGCGGCATGTCGCGCATATCATCGAAGCGGGCGCGGCATCTTTGCTGCTGGGCGGTGATCATTTCATCGCTTACCCCAGCCTGCGGGCGCATGCGGTTGCTTATGGCACGATCAGTCTGATTCATTTCGATGCGCATACCGATACCTGGCTGCCGTCCGGCAAAGATATCAATCACGGCACCATGTTCTATCATGCAGCGCATGAAAATATCGTCAATCCCGCGACGTCCACGCAAATCGGCATCCGGACTGTCAACGAGGACATGCTGGGTTTCAACATCATTTCCGCCGCCGATGTCCATCAGACGACAGGCAGCGCAATTGCCGCGCAGATACGCGAGCGTGTCAAAGATACGCCGGTTTATATTACTTTTGATATCGACTGTCTCGATCCGGCGTTTGCGCCGGGCACGGGCACACCGGTGCCGGGCGGGCTGTCCACTTTCCAGGCTTTGAATATCATTCGGGAACTGCGCGGCATTAATCTGATCGGCATGGATGTGGTCGAGGTTGCGCCTGCCTATGATCATGCTGAAATTACCGCGCTGGCGGCGGCGCAGATTGCGATTGAGTTGTTATGCCTTTTTGCGGAAAACCGCGCGGAATCGAGTGCGAAAAATGCAGCCGACGATGCGTGACGATACCTTGGAACCCGGATGGAGTCATGCCGACGCCCAGGCGTTGTATGCTATGGACAACTGGTCGGATGGCTTTTATTCCGTGAATGAGCAGGGGCACGTTGCCGTTTGCCCTACTTCCGACCCGGCGTTGCGGATCGATATCATGGATGTTATTCGCGCGGCCCGCGCCGAAGGTGTTTCCCTGCCTTTGCTGATTCGTTTCCAGGATATCATCAGCGCGCGTGTGCACCGCCTGAATCTGAAGTTTCAGAACACCATACAGGAATGCGGCTATGCGGGAACTTACCGCAGTGTCTATCCGGTCAAGGTCAATCAATTGCATGAAGTGGTGACTGAAATCCTGGACGCAGGCCAGACGTTTAACATCGGACTGGAATGCGGCTCGAAAGCGGAGCTGCTGGCGACATTGCCGCTGGTGGGTGACAAGACTTTGCTGCTTTGCAACGGCGTCAAGGACGATGTCATGCTGAGTTTGATGCTCAATGCGCAGCAGCTCGGCCAGCAGGTCGTGCCGATTATCGAGAAATATTCCGAATTCGAACAGTTGATGGCGCTGGCCAAAGCCCGGTCTTTGCGGCCGCGCATGGGCGTGCGCCTGAAGCTCGGCACCAGAGGATCGGGGCACTGGTCCGAATCGGGCGGGGCGCGATCGAAATTCGGGCTGACCCTGCCCGAACTGGTCATGCTGGTGCAGCAGCTTGAACGCGATGAAATGTCAGAACAGCTGGAATTGCTGCATTTTCATCTGGGCAGCCAGATATCCGATATTCAGGTGCTGCGCAGCGCGGTCAAGGAGATTACGCAGATCTATGCCGATTTGACCCTGCGGGGATTGCGGATCAGGTGCCTGGATGTCGGCGGCGGGCTTGGCGTCAATTACGGCGCCGATTACAGCGACCCGGACAGTTTTATCAACTACGGCCTGAAAGAGTATGCCAATGTCATCGTCTACAGCGTCAAGGAAATCTGCGATGAACGCGGCGTGCCTGTGCCTGATCTGCTATCCGAGAGCGGGCGGGCGCTGACCGCGCATCACTCCTTGCTGGTTGTTCCCGTACTGGGCGTGCACAAACCTGACAGCACACCACTGGCGCAGATTCCTGATGATGCGCCGGCTGTCGTGGCGCGGATGAATGCGGTGTTTGGTGAAGTGGAACTGACCGAACATGCCGCCGCTGTGCTGGAGTGCTATCACGATGCGCTGGAAATCCACGAAGAAGGCGAGCAAATGGCGCGGCTGGGTTACCTGTCGGTGGAGCATGCGGCGCAACTGGAGACGATATACTGGAGCATCTGCCGCGTTGCGCTGCGCAAACTGACGGCGGCTGAACTGAGTCCCGCGCCCGCGGAACAACTGGAACTGGAGAAACAGCTCACCGACCTCTATCTGGGCAATTTTTCAGTATTTCATTCGATTATCGATCACTGGGCGATCGGTCAGACTTTTCCTGTCATGCCACTGCACAGATTGTTGGAAAAACCCGAGCGCAGAGGACAGCTGGTCGATCTGACCTGCGATTCGGATGGCAAGGTCAGTCAGTATATTACCTCATCCGGCACGGTGAATTACCTGCCGCTGCATGATTTCTGCGCCAGCGAACCCTATTATCTCGGCATATTTCTCGTCGGCGCCTATCAGGAAATTCTCGGTGATGCGCATAACCTGTTCGGCCGCGTCGATGAAGTGCATATTTACGCCAGAACGGAGGAGGAAGGCGGGTTCTGGATAGAGGAACTGCTGAAAGGCGTCAGCGTCAAGGAAATGCTCAACCAGGTACAGTATTTTCCGAATGACCTCGACCGGCGCATGTCTGAATTTGTCCGCCAGCAGGTGAATGCAGGTCGCATCAAACCAAACGACGGCACCCGGATTCTGACCATCTACAATCGCCACCTGGAGGATACGACGTATTGTAATGCGCGTCATAACACTGCCGTATGACTGAACGTGCCAGTGATGCTTATTGGTTTTTTTGATGTTGCGGGCGGTTGGTGGGCAAGTAAAGCAAGTAATCTGATATTTACATCCCATAGTGCAGTTTATTGGCTTGGGTTATGCGACATTACAGGGATGATTTTTGGAAAAGTGTCGTGTATATTACGATGGGACTGATGATAAACAGAAAAGACAAAAACGAATGACGAAAATCATATAACCACTCGCCGAGGTATTTGAGCATCTCGTTAATGATCAATCGCCTAAAGCTAATCGATACCGGTCGGAACGCTTATGCCCATTCAACAACAAGGTTCCTAATTAACAATAGGTAAACCCCCAGGTTTGCCGGGAGGCTCCGCAAGGTTTGACCGTTACGGCAATCGCAGTAACGTTCTCGTCCCAACCACGAGACGAGGAGTCAAAGATGAAGGAGTACCAAAGTTTGAGTCATACACGCTGGGATTGTAAATATCATGTGGTATTTATACCTAAGCGTAGAAAGAGATTGATATTTGGCAAGTTGAGGAAGCATATTGGTGAAGTACTACATGACCTTACCAATCAGAGGGAAAGTAAAATTCTGGAAGGCCATTTAATGCAGGATCACATACACATGTGTATAAGTATACCGCCGAAGTATTCGGTATCGCGGGTTGTGGGTTTCATAAAAGGCAAAAGTGCGATAGCAATAGCGCGACAATTGCAATTCCTTTCTTTTATACAGCATAGATAACTGAATTATAAAAGATTTAACAGGAATTGCCTCCTCCTTTCATGCAATATTCGAGCTATTCGGCATGGATGTTGAAAAGGTGGTAGGTTATGCACTTATCACTTGAATTCACGATCCATAACTCATTCAGCTGCTCAGTTTATTTACCAAGAGATCCCACCTCGCATTCTGCTTACAAGAATGGAGTCAGTTGGTTTTTCACAAGGTGCAGCCTGAACCTGTTTCGCTTGCAGTCGTTCAATTTTTACCCGGTATCATCACCGCTAAAATGCTAACCATCCATTCAGATACAGTGCATCGTTGCCCACCGCATTGCGCCCAAATCCATCGTAATTCCGGTAGCTGCCGTTAAACTGGAAGTTATGAACATACTGAACCGCCAGCCTTAGATTAGCCAATGTGGACAAGGTAGAAGTCGATTTTCCAAATGGGGTATAACTAAGCTCCGCAGTAAATGACTGACTGTCCGGTTTGCCTGTCCGGCTGCCACTGATAGGGTCCCCGGAACTGTATATAATGTTATCTGTCGTTCCTGTCGTTTGCGCATAAAACAAACTCAGGCCGTAAGTTTGTTTATATGTGTATCCAGCTCTGATACGCACAGTATCGAGACTGCCATTCTTTTTCTCCGCCAACCCCAATGCAGCACTGGCATTCATGTCCCGCTGCTCGCGAATATAGGTCAAATTTAATTCGTAAATATGCGCAAGATTCGCCAAATACTGATAAGTGGCATCAAATCCATAATCGTAAAAACTATCTGTTCCTGCACCCCTTATGCGTTGCGGGTTGACATCCGCCTGCATGCCAAATGCGCCTACCGCACCATAATGTCCGTTCCAATCGTTTTGAAGTGCTAGCCGCCAATACGGTGCGCCGCCATTAATTCTGTTTTGTTCTGCATCAAATGTGTTGATTCCTGTCTGGATGTTTTTGGGCAGACTCGTGTACCCACCCGCTTCAATATATAAAAGATTGTTCCACATCATATATGCTGTCGCACCAACTACCTGACTGCCCAATGATTCGATTAACGCGCCTGCAGCTGGCGTAGGCGCCAAATCTGACGAAGCATAGGGAAAACCCCATACAGGTGTCGTATTCCAAAGATCGGAAACAGTGGGTGAATTATTCGTCGAGATACCATATACAAAATGTTGACCCCTAATCGTGCTATTATCTGCTATACGAATATCGGCGTTATCGAGTTCCCATTTGTCATCTACACCCCCATACGTTCCCTGCACAAACGCACCGGCTTTGGAGAAAATGCGCCCCGCATAGAAAACTGAAGCTTCATCTATTGTCGCGTTATCATTGGCGCCATAGCGATCTGCAGCGCCGCCAGGTTGGCCGCTTTGTGTGTGCGTATAGGAACCCCGCACCATGGCGCTGATTGGCGGAATATATTTCATCCGGCTATCGGTATTGCCTCTAGCCGTATAGCCGTTCAATTTGAAATTGCGCCCCGTTGGCGTTAAATTTGGACCAAACGACTGTACATGGCAGCTGCTGCAAGCCAGGCCCGTTTGACGGGCGAAACTTGGCATCGCGCTGATTTCAGTACTTAAAAATAATATCCCAAGAAATACAATTAAAAGCCACATTAGTTTATGATTCACAGCCATTGCATACTCCCGATTAAATAAAATTTATGTTGCAGTGTCACCAAAACTCTTAACAGAGCTTAGAATAATTGTTATTGATCACCATTGCCTGGACACTATTTTTTGAACTTGAATTCAAGCCATTACATTTACGCACTACGAAGTGTAAAACTGTGGAAGTCTAACGTATCGTTTGTGATAAATTTGTGAATGAGAATCGATTTTCAGAAAAAACTCTGGGTCACTGTCAGGTGCAACTGATTTATACTCACTGCACTTCAAATTTCGGCGCTCGAGCGCTATCGATAATTTGAAAATTATCGGTCAACAAGTAAGGTAGGGTGCAATAACCGAAGGACATTGCACCGTTCAAATGCCGCTATGGTGTAATCCCCGTTAGTTATCACACCTGTTTTCTACCTGCTGCATCCATCAAAGATTCAGTCATCTACCGGTAGTCTTGCAGACATTTGCTGTATTGCAGGTTTCCATCTCAATATTCATATCAATGGATTTCGTTAAACCTAAAAACCTCAGTTGATCGCTATCCGAAATGACTAATGATATGAATACATGAAATAATTTGATCAATTCTGGTTCATCCAGATGGTGAGTCAAACTATGGTGTTTATAGCACGCCGCTTTTTAATTTTTGCTGCGTTACAATTCGTTGTAATAACGCGTTATCACGCCTCATTGTGCCTTGCCAAAAATAAAAATCAACGCACTCTAAACCCCATTCAACTGAGGTTTTTAGGTTGAATGATTGCGCGTCAAATCCCGGTAATTTCCCCATCATCGGTCAGGCCGATGCGGCAGGCGGCCGGTTCGCGCGGCAGTCCGGGCATGGTGACGATATCGCCGGTCAGCACCAACAGGTAACCCGCGCCGGCGGCGATGCGCACCGATTCAACCGGCAGTGCGAAGTCGAGTGGATGGCCTACCAGCTTCGGGTCGCCGCTGAGCGACAGATGGGTTTTGGCAATGCAGACCGGTAACCGATCGTAATTCAAGGCGCTGATACGTTCAAGGTCCTTTCTCGCGGTGCGGCTGAATTCAATGGTGCCGGCGCCGTAAATCGTTCGCGCTACGGCGGTGATTTTCGCTTCAGGGGTGGACTCCAGTTCGTACAGAAAGTGTGCGGTGGGCTGCGGCTGCGCGGCTGCGTTGACTACCGCATGCGCCAGCGTTTCGGCTCCGGCGCCGCCATCGGTGAATCCGGTGAAGCGTGCCGAATGCAGCCCGCATCTGGCGCACCAGCGTTCGATGGCAGTCAATTCGTGCTGATTATCGTCAGGAAAACAGTTGATCGCGATGACCGGCTCGAAGCCAAATACGCGCACGCTCTGGATATGATGATTCAGGTGTTCCAGTCCGCGTTCGATTTCGCCGCTATCATCACCATCGCTGTTATTGCCGATAAAATCCGGGTTTCCGCCGCCGTGTATGCGCAAGGCGCGCACGGTTACCACCAGCACGACGGCGCTGGGCCACAGGCCGGCGCTGCGGCATTTCAGGTCGAAGAATTTTTCCGCGCCCAGATCGAAGCCAAAACCGGCTTCAGTCACCGCGTAGTCCGCGAATGTGGCTGCGGCGCGGGTGGCTATCACGCTGTTGCAGCCGTGCGCGATGTTGCCAAACGGCCCGCCGTGAACAAAAGCGGGAACGCCTTCGCTGGATTGCACCAGATTCGGCAGTATGGCGTCGTGCAGCAGCGCCGCCATTGCGCCGGTGGCTTGCAGACTTTGCGCCGTGACCGCTTTTTCCGAGCGGTCGAAGCCGACCAGAATGCGTCCCAGCCGGGCTTTCAGATCAGCGGTGTCCTCGCTCAGGCACAGAATGGCCATGATTTCCGAAGCGGCGGTGATGTCGAAACCGGTTTCGCGCGGTACGCCATTGAGTCTGCCACCCAATCCGATGACTGTCTGGCGCAACGCGCGGTCGTTGATGTCCAGTACCCTGCGCCAGAAAACCTGGCGATGCTCCAGATCAAGCTCGCTGCGGAAATGAATCGCATTGTCCAGTAGCGCGGCCAGCAGATTATGCGCCGCGCCGATGGCATGCATGTCGCCGGTGAAATGCATGTTGATGCGGTTCGCCGGTTCAAGCTGGCACCGGCCGCCGCCCGCACCGCCGCCCTTGACGCCGAAAACCGGACCCAGCGAGGGTTCGCGCAGCGCCAGCGCCGTTTTTTTGCCGATACGGGCAAGACCTTGCGCCAGACCGATGGCGACGGTGGTTTTGCCTTCACCGCTGCGGGTCGGGTTGATGGCTGAAACGAGGATGATTTTGCCCTCCGGTGAGGCGCTTTTGCTGGGCAGAGCGTGTTGCAGAAGCTTGGCCATATGCGCGCCGTAGCACATCAGTGCATCGGATTGCAGGCCAAGGGTGGCGGCGATTTCGTGTATGGGACGCATGATCTGGGTGTCAGGAATTCGGTTTTCAGGTTAAATCAACGGTGATGCGGATCGTGTTACGAGCATACAATGCGGTTACGGATATGTCGACAAGGGGAGGGGCGTCAGGCAAGCCCGGACGGCCATTAAAGCCATATTATAAGATCGTGTAAAAAAACTTTTTTCTGCTAACATTGCATCAACCACAAGAGAGGGGGAGATCCGATGAAATTGTATGTTCTGCTGATCAGTTTATTATTGAGCGGCTGCTCTGCCTTGCCGTCTGTTTTCAGTGATGCGCGTATCAAGGATGTCGCTTACGCTCAGGTGCTCGCCGATGCAGAAAACTATACGAATACGATGGTGCGCTGGGGCGGCGTCATTATCGATCTGGAGAATGCAGAAAGTCAGAGTACGCTTAAGGTCATGTCTTATCCATTGGATTATTACGGACGCCCGGATATTGACAGCGAGAGTGAAGGCTATTTTGTCATCAAAAGTCCTGAGCGGCTTGATCCTGAGCAGTATACCGCAGGGCGGGAACTGGTCGCTGTAGGCGTTATTGAGGGCAAAACAACACCTTCGCCCGGACAGGATGGCATCGGTTTGCCGGTGATCAAGGCCAGTGGCATTCATTTATGGCCGGTGGCGTATCGTAGCAATTATTACTGGCATTGCCCGTCCTGTTATTTCCAGCAGTTATATTGGTAAAGGTAGATTGTAATACCAGTTTCGGATGGGCACTGTGGACACATTACATTCGGGATGCGCGCACTGGAAGATTTTGTGACCGGTTTATTCGAATCAGCTGACCAACAGCTTTTCCACACCCGTCCGCTGGTATCAGTGTGTAGGCGCTTTAATAGTGAGGTGAACGAATGAAGGGCATCGGTATTCTCTCGATATTTTTGGCTGTTCCTTTGTTTTCTTGTTACTCACAGATTGCTACGGAGAAGTCCGGCGCTATTTCAGCAAGCCCGGATATGATCGTTCTTGACGGAAAATCACCCAAACTCAAGTATATTACTGAAGCTGAAGCGCCGCTGATGCAGCGCCCGCTGTTGGATCTGGTCACCGGAAAAGTCGTTTATGATGAGACTCGCACGGTACGCGTTTCATCGCCCATATCGGGGCGTGTAATCGGAAAAATTGCAGAAATCGGTTTACAGGTCAACGTGGCCGATATACTTGCTGAGCTGGACAGTCCCGAACTGGCGCATGCACAGGCAGCCTACGCGGAATCGCTGGCCGATCTTGAAATGGTTAAACGTGCCTATGGACGTGTTCAATCACTTTTTGAAAATAATATTGCGCCGAGAAAGGCGGTCGATGAAGCAGAGGATCAGCTGGTGCGGGCGCGTAGCGAAACTGAACGTAACCGCCTCAAACTGGCTAATCTCGGTGTGCACAACAGACAAATGGATGGCCGTTTTGTCCTGCGGGCACCGTTGGCGGGTATCGTTACGGAACGCAATATCAATCCCGGCATGGAAGTTAAGCCGGATTTGCCGCTGCCGTTATTTGTCATTTCAGATTTATCCCGTCTATGGGTGCTGATCGATATCTTTGAAAAGGATATCGGACTCATATCACGAGGCGCTCATGTTCGTATCCATGTTCCCGCTTATCCCGAAGAAAGTTTTGTTGCAACCATTGATTATATCAGCCAGGTCGTTGACGAAACGTCGCGTACCGTAAAGGTGCGTTGTATCATCCAGAATGAAGATAAACGGCTGTTACCCGCCATGTTTGCCAGCGCGACAGTGCTGAGTGATCCGGGTGATCGGGTTGTCATCATTCCGTTAACGGCGTTGTTTAGTGAAGGTGAATCCGACTGGGTCTATATCGATACAGGTAATCATCGCTATTTGAAACGGCGTGTGACAGTGGGGCTGCGCACCCGCAACCAGGCCGTTATACGTGACGGACTGAATCCCGGCGAGCGTTTTGTCGCCGATGGTGCATTGTTGTTGCGTGCTGAACAGAAGCAGCATGCAAACGAACAATAAAGGGGCGCGATGATTGCCCGGGTGATTGAATTCTGTTTGCAGCAACGCGCGCTGGTGATCGGGGCGTTCGTCATATTGATTGCACTCGGCATTCAGTCCTTCGAAAAGCTGCCGGTGCAGGCCTTTCCTGACGTGCAGAATGTTTTTGTTCAGGTGGTCACGCAATATCCCGGTCAGGCGCCGGAAGAAATCGAAAAACTGATCAGTCTCCCTATCGAACGCGCGATGAACGGCCTGCCTCACTTGATCAATATGCGCTCCGTGTCAATTTTT
>JACKLU010000026.1 GCA_024235735.1 Burkholderiales bacterium | reverse complement strand
GAGAGCTGCTGCTTCGGACCGTTCGAGGAGCAGAACAGATAATTCATCAACTCGCGACGACGGTCGCTTCAATTTCGGCGAATGTTTTTGCTACTTCGGTCAGTGGAATCACGTGCCCCAGCTGCTTCTCGATTTGCGTCAGGGAAAAAATACCGCATATCAGCGGCAGGCCATCGGCATCTTCGTCCAAGACCAACGTGTGCTGACGTCCTGCGTCGCATAGACTGGCGATAATGTGGCCGACACAGGCGCGACGGACTTCGTCAATCGCTATCGCTTCAAGACTGCTGGTTGGCGTCATGATGTCTGCCACCATGATTTCACTGTGCTTCAGTTGTCGCTCCTGATTAAATCGCATCGGTTTTTCGCCCAGAATATCTGTTGCAGTGATAACGCCCTGTAAAGTGTGATCCGCATTGAGAACAAAAAGGGAACGAACGCCCCGCAGTTTCATGTATATATTTGCATGATCAATGCTGGTTTGTGGCGTAATGGTTGCGACATGGCTGTGCCGCAGATCCGTCATGATATCGATCGCGGGAGATTTCAGCGTGACACGTTTTGCGGGAGGGGATTTAAAGACACGAATGGCGCCGGATAAGTGTTGCGCGGGTAATGCATGATATTCAGTCATTACAGGATCCTCCTTCATAAATGGATGGATGAGAACATGAATATGAAATCAGAAAAACAAGTAACATCATCATGTTAAGGAGATACAAAGGATAATGCGCTTGTCTTAATGCACACTCTACGCCGATCAAAATAGCGGGTCAATCATTTATTGACCTATGTCAAAGAAAAATGAGAACAGTCTATTTTTCGGTTAGTTACGTGAATTTCTCAGTTGCGCAATAACGGCGCGGGTATCCGGTCTGATATCGCGCCAGAGATAAAATGACTCGGCTGCCTGTTCAACCAGCATGCCGATGCCGTCGGCAAGATGCGGCACGCCACGCTGAGCGGCGTATTGGAGAAAGCGCGTGGGTTTATTGCTGTACATCATATCGTAGGCGAGTGCTCTGGCTGCAAAAATGCCCTCCGGTAATTCAGGCAGGTCGTCATTCAAGCTGGCGGCGGTGGCGTTGATCACGATGTCAAACTGTTCGCCTGCAAAATCCATGTACCCTCCCGCGCTGATCTGGCCATAAGTGGCAAATTGTTGTTGTAGATCGAACGCCTTCCGTGGCGTGCGGTTGGCCACTGCAAGTAAAGCCGGTTGTTGTTGCAACAGGGGCAGAATGACGCCGCGTGATGCGCCACCCGCGCCCATCAGCAGTACGCGTTTGCCATAGACGGGAAGGTTCAGATTTGCAGTGATGTCCCGCATCAGTCCGGCGCCGTCGGTATTGTCGCCAAGAACTGTTTCGTTTTCGAATTTGAACGTATTGACAGCTTGTGCGACTCTGGCGCGTTCAGTCAGTTCGTTGGCTAATTGATGAGCTTGCAGTTTGAACGGTACTGTAATGTTCATGCCTTTGCCGCCTTGCTGGCGAAATATCTCGACAGTGCTGATGAAACCGTCGAGTGGCGCAAGAATGGCTTCATAATGTAAATCCTGATGCGTTTGCCGAGCGAAAGCAGCGTGAATCAGCGGTGATTTGCTGTGTACAACAGGGTTGCCGACGACGGCGTAGCGGTCTGTCATGAAATGCGTGTACCCACTGAAATTATTGGCTTGTCAATGTATCCGAACGTGCAAATACCCAGGTTCGTGTAATATGCAGAATATCGGTATCCCGGCTGATATCCGGCGGAAAAGGCGCAAAGCCGTTTTTGCCGGCCAGTCTGACAATGCGGATAGCGGCATCGTCGAGTATTTTGATGCCGGAAGAGCGGTTAATGCCGATGGATTCGAGGCTGCCATCCGCGCGTATGCCAACGGTGAGTTGCAGATTGCCATAGAGTTTTTGTCTTTTCGCGTCTTCCGGATAGTTCAGGTTGCCTATGCGCTCAACCTTCAGGCGCCAGTCCTCGACATATCGGGCAAAACGATACTCAGTGGTGCGTGCGCCGACAAATTTCCGTTTCGGACGTTTTTGATAGGCTTCATGATCCTCGGCAATCTGCGCCTTGAGACGAGCGATATCCAGGCTGCGTTGCAATAGATCGGTTGCATCGGGTATTGTGTGTTGTTTTTCGGGTTGGATCTGATCAGCATCAATGAGCGGAATGATTTCTTCGCTCTGTAGTGCGGTCATCAATTGTTGTTGTGCTTGCTCCAGTTTTTTGACTTTCTCTTCCGAGCTGAAATGATCTATAGTCGGTTTGCTTTTTGGGATGACTGGGAAGGGGGTTTTTGCCCGCCGGTTTTCATCGACATTGCCGCCGCCATCGAGATTGGATTGTGCAAGCAATTCGGTGTCAACGGGTTTGATTTCTGTTTTGCTGTTGACCAGAACAACTTCCAGCGACGTGGCGATTCGGTTGGAATCGGGCGCGGGAAATTCGAATGTCACGCCGAACAATATGGCAAGGTGCAGAAGAGAGGAAAGAATCAGTGCAGTAAGCAAATGATTCGTCTGCTTGCTGTTGTGTACGCCTATTGTTATAGGTGGTTGTATGTTGCGCGCGACTGACAAGGCGGTGTTATATATTCGAGTAAGTAGAAAAACTGTGTAATATTCTATGGCAACTGCGGATGAATTGTCATATAAAAATAATGTGGCCGGGAAGCAGTGTTTTATCAGTTTTCAGCATCAATCAGGAATCCAGTTTTTCAATAAATTTTGCACGGAGCGTACGATCCAGCAAATCGATATGTTCGATTTCCAACCGCACATAACTGTCCGGCTCAAGATTGGGTAATGATGGAATCCGCGTAAAGAATGGCATGTGTTCAAACTTGACCAGATTCTCCCGAATTATCTGTGCCTGGATGGTCTGAATATTTTCCTGCAGCAGCCAACGCAAGCACCAATATTGCTCCATTGCGCGCTGGAAGTCGCCATAAATGCCGTATGCAAGCTCAAAATCACGCAATGCAATCAGCAGACCGTCACTTTCACGCGTATACGGTGGGGCGTTATTGCGTATCATGGCAATCAATTGGCGTTGGTTGATCATGTCGACATAGCGACGCAGTGGTGAGCTTGTCCAGGCATACTGCGAGACGCCCAGACCCTGGTGGGGTGCGGGTGATGTGCTCATTTTAACTTTACCGTTGCCCTGACTGCGATAGATGGCTGCGATATTGGCATGCGCCAGCTGTTTTCCCCATTCCGCATTAACGAAAATCATCAACTCGGAAACGACTTTGTCAATGGGTGAGCCACGCCTGCGCTCCTTGATCGTGACATGATCATTCACAACTTCAAAGCTGTAATCGACTTTGTTGTTGTTCGTGTCATTTGCCTTGCCGCGCAATGTTTCCATTTTGCAGGCAAAGCGCCAGAGCAGACGTAATTCTTCCAAACGCGGATAGCTGGTGTCAGTACTGCTGATCGTATTTTCATTGAAATAGATTTCCAGCGTCTCATGCCGGAGATTTTCTGCGATTTTTATTTTTTCGATGCGGCTTTCAATTTGCGTGACCGAATAGTCATCGGCAACATCGAGATATAAGGAGATCACCGGACATATTCTGTTTTCTTCCAGCGTATAACGCCGTATGGCGTGTTCCGGTAGCATGGTGATTTTTTTTCCGGGAATGTAGACGGTCGACAAACGGCTTGATGCTGTTTTGTCCAGCGCTGTTCCCGCTTCAATACCCAGAGCCGGCGCGGCAATATGAATGCCGATGCGAAAGCTGCCCAGCTTCAGAGGCGTTATCGAGAATGCGTCGTCGATTTCTGTCGTTGTTGCATCGTCAATGCTAAAAGCCGAAACTTCCGACAGTGGAAGGTCTTCCTGCTCATCGAGTGACTGTTGCATATCCGCAATGTCAAAATCAACGCCGTCGGGAAAATGTGTCCACAGGAATTGATTGAAATGATAATCGTGCGAAGAAGGAATGGCGCCGCATTTTTCCAATAAAGCCGGTACGGAAAGCTTCATTTGCGCGCAGGCTTCCTCCAGCGCTTTCCATTCAATGGAATTTTTTTCCGGTTTGTAGAGCAGATTGGGAACGATGGGTTTGAATTCATCGGGCAGTATTGTGTTGCAAAGCTGTTCAAGGTAGCGCAACTTTAGCTCAGCCTGCAGGCGTTTTTTTTCCTGACCGGCAAGTGCGGCCTTGAGAGCATCCGGTGGCGCGGCTTTATAATGCCCCTTTCCTTTTTTATGGAAGTACATCGGTGCGCTGTGCAGCAGCATCAGTGTTGCCGCAGCTTCGACAGGATTGGGCGTGCGCCCGAAATATTCGGTGGCGAGCGCGGTGCTGTCAAATTCGATATCCTGTGTACAACATTCCCAGAGAAAATCCGGATCCAGTCCGTCCGCAATCTGCTGCACCTGATCCATGAATTCTGACAGAGCTGGTGTTTCGAATCGAATCAGAACAGCCGCAGCCTTGATTTTGGAGCGCTTTCCATGTGGTGCTTCAACCTGTAGGGAAGTGTTATTGTCGGCAAGGATGGCGCCAACCTTGAAGTTGCCGGATTCTTCGTAAAAAACATTCATAAGTTAAATTGTAATACAAAATCAATTGGATAAGATTTGAGTGTTGTGTTTTTTCAGCAGAGTAACATCGGAGTATAGCGCCGATAGGTGTGGTGAGGTTATTTTGCGCATGCCAGGAAACTTTTCTATACTGCCATAGCAATTATATGCGAGTGAGTGCTGTTTGAATGGAAAATAGTTCCATACGGACTCAATGGAAATAAAAAATCAAAATCGGACGGGAGGTCAAATGCGCATCTATCGAATAGGAATAAGTCTGGCTGGAATCATAATGGTCGCAGCACTGTTCAGCGCGTGCGCTCAGCGGAATATCCAAACCAGTCCGGCGGAAGCGTTGTCGGCAGTGCAGCAAAAAACGTGGATACAACAGACTGGTGTGCCATTATTTGAAGGCATGGGTGATTATCATCATGCCGTATCCACGCATCACCCCGGCGCACAGCGGTATTTTGATCAGGGAATGATGCTGAGTTTCGCCTATAATCACGCTGAATCGGTGCGCGCGTTCCGCGCCGCACAAATGCTTGATGATACCTGCGCCATGTGTTTCTGGGGCGAGGCCTTGGCGTTGGGGCCGAATATCAATGTGACCAGAGATGGTAAGGTTTTCATGAGCGATGAAGCCCGTGTCCAGGCTTTTGCGGCAATACAGCGTGCGATCGCGTTGAAATCGCATGCAAATGCACAAGAGCGTGATTATATCGACGCACTGGCGCAACGTTATAACAGCGATCTGTCAATCGGGCGTGATGGACTCGATCAGGTTTATATGGAAGCCGTGCGTAGCCTGTCCGGGAAATATCCCGAAGATGACGATGCAGCGTCACTTTATGCTGAGTCCATGATGAATCTGATGCCTTGGGACTATTGGCTTGATCCGGATACGCCAAAGCCACTCACTGCGGAAGTTATCCGGGTTCTGGAAAAAGTGCTTGAGCGTTCGCCGCGACATCCGCTGGCCATTCATTTGTATATTCATGCTGTAGAGTCTTCATCCACTCCGGAGCGGGCTGAGCAGGCAGCGGATATTTTGCTGGATCTGGTGCCGGGTGCTGGACATCTGGTACATATGCCATCACATATATTCTGGCGTGTTGGTCGTTATAACGATGCTGCAATTGCCAACAGCAGGGCGGTGGCAGTGGATGAGTCGTATATCGCGGCCTGTAATGCGCAAGGTTTTTATCCGGCTGCTTATTATCCACATAATCTGCATTTTCTTTGGGCGGCATATAGCATGGAGGGGCGCAGCCGGGATGCTTTGTCTATGGCGCGCAGAGTGGCTGACAGTGTTTCCGATGCCATGGTTGCTGAATTTCCGGTGGTTGAATTTTACAAAACGATTCCAATACGTTCGCTGAGCGATTTTGGCAAATGGCAAGCTATTCTGGATGAGCCGTTGCCACCTGAGGGCTGGGTATTTTCCAATGCGATCTGGCGATATGCGCGTGCATTGGCGTTAATAAGGCTGAATGATTCCGATGCTGCGCGCCTGGAGTATGCAGTGTTGCATTCGATTGGCTCAGACGAGCGCATGCAAGCGCTTGATGCGTTGGGATATCCGGCGAATGCGATTTTGCAGATTGCCGATAAATTGATATCCGGGGAATTGTTGATGGCGGAAGGTCAAAAAAACCAGGCAGTGGCTGCCTTTGAAGAAGCGGTCGCAATTCAGGATGATTTGCCATACACGGAGCCGCCCTATTGGCATTATCCAACACGGCATACTTTGGGTAAGGCGCTCATGAAGACGGGTGAGTTTACCCGCGCAGAGTCGGTCTATCGGGTAAATTTGAAGAATTTCCCTAAAAATGGCTGGGGTTTGTTTGGATTGATGAAAAGTCTCGAAGCGCAGGGACTTCCCTTTGCAGAAGAACGTGAAGCTTTTCAGCAAGCCTGGCAACGTGCTGATGTTATTTTGGAGGCATCCCGGTTTTAAGCTCTAACAGCATTGATGCCTGATGTAAAGCAAAAACAAAATGACTTTCAAACCAAATTATTCTAGAATTGTTTCGCTTATTTGTCGCTATTATTCGTTTTGCAAGAAGAGTTAGAATTGCAGCATTTGTTGAGTAAAGCGTGAATACTGTGTTTCAGTTCAGATTCGGGTAGTGAGCGCGCGAGGTGATTAAGGCTTTCGATTCCTGATCTACTGAGTCTTTTTTGCGCTGCTTTTGCGTAAAATTCTGTCGCCTGATTTGATCTGGCGTTTTCATGGCTGTTGAAGTCGGGTTTCTGCAGCTTAATTTTGACGGCGGTTATTTTCCATCCCAATTGCTGCATTTTCAACAAAATTGAAGGAGAAATATTTTTGAGTTTAGTCGCCACGGAAGCGTTCTCAGCCAGCAATGTCAGTGTACCCTGAGATAGTGGTCCCAATTTGTAATGCCTGTTGATCGAGGCGGGGATAATATCAGTTGCCGCAATTGTCTGCCTGATTTTGTTAAGTTGATTTGCCCGCGTCAATATATCGGCATGCTCTGGATTCTGTTCCAGTGTTTGAAGAAAAGATTTTATATTCAGAGAGGTCATGGTTTTTATACAACCGGAATAGCATATGAATATTATTCTGATTTCTAGTCGATCTGCGCAAGCGAAAAAGTTTGTTCTGACCAAAGCTCATATTACCCTATTTGTTATTGCATTGTTAGCTTCAGTGTTGATGCTGGCGTTGTGTTTGTATTATTTTTCATTACAGTATGCGTACCGCATTGATGCGCCAATTTTAAAGACGCTACTGGTTAATCCTCATGAGGAAAAGCATCAAAAAACACAATCACAGTTGCAGGATGATTTGAATGTGATGGCGGTAAAACTCGGTGAAATGCAGGCGCAGCTGGTGCGCCTGGATGCCGTTGGCGCTCACCTGCTGGAATCAACCGGACTGGAATTGGATAATTTCATGATGGATCAGTTGCCAGGGCAAGGCGGCGCCTATGCGGACTTGAACGCCGAGGCGCTTTCGTTTGACGCTTTTGAGCGGAAGTTGAGAAGACTTTCGCTTATGCTGGATGATCGTACGGACAAGATTGAGGCGCTGGAAACGCTATTGCGCAGTGAAAAACTGTCAAGCAGTGTTCTGCCAACGGTTATGCCCGTCGATACCGATTGGTTTTCCTCCGGATTTGGTTATCGGCTTGATCCTTTCACCGGCAAACGGGCATTTCATGAAGGTGTCGATTTTTCCGCCAAAAAAGGAACACCCATTCGTGCTGCGGCGGGTGGGGTGGTCGTTTATTCCGATAGGCATCCTCAATATGGTAAAATGATCGAAATTGATCATGGCGATGATATGATTAGCCGTTACGCGCATGCTTCCAGACTGCATGTCGAAGTTGGGCAAGTTGTGCTGCAGGGTCAGAAAATAGCGGAAGTTGGCAGCACAGGACGTTCAACAGGACCACATCTGCACTTTGAAATCAGACATAAGGATGTACCGCAGAATCCATCCCGGTTCCTGAAAAAACCAGGTTGAAGTAAATAATCGGTTTCGATTATTTGAATATTTCCGCAGCGCATGGCTTGGACATTGTAATTGCTGTAAAGGGCATCTCCCAGGATTGTTAAGATCATTTGATGGCGTGAGATACTTTTATCTCGCGCTTTATTTTTCCAGATACTAAATTTTAAAGAAAGTCATGCTAGGTAATCTGCTCAAGAAAATTTTTGGAAGTCGCAACGAACGCATAATAAAGCAGTATTTGAAAGTTGTTGAACAAATCAATTCGCTCGAAGCTGGAATCGAAAAGCTGAATGATGCCGAGTTGCGCGCCAAGACCAACGAATTCAAACAACGTGTAGATAACGGTGAAGCGCTTGATGTACTGTTGCCCGAAGCGTTTGCGGTAGTTCGCGAGGCTGGAAAGCGCGTACTCAATATGCGCCATTTCGATGTACAGTTGATCGGCGGGATGGTGCTGCATGATGGCAAAATTTCGGAAATGCGTACCGGTGAAGGTAAAACGCTGATGGCGACTTTGCCGGCTTATTTGAATGCACTGTCAGGTCATGGTGTGCACGTGGTTACTGTAAATGATTATCTGGCGAAGCGTGACGCGGAATGGATGGGGAAACTCTACAAATTTCTGGGTGTCAGTGTCGGTGTCATTTATGGCCATATGCCGCACGGGGATAAACAAACCGCCTATGCGGCGGACATTACTTACGGCACCAATAACGAATACGGCTTTGATTACCTGCGTGACAATATGGTGACGCATCAATCCGAACGTGTGCAACGCCAGCTAAATTTTGCGATCGTGGATGAAGTCGATTCCATTCTGATTGATGAAGCGCGCACCCCGTTGATTATTTCCGGTCAAGCGGAAGGTGATACAGAAATCTATCTGCGTATCAATAAAGTAGTTCCAAAATTGAAACGTCAGGAAAAGGAAGATGGCCCGGGCGACTTTAGTGTGGATGAAAAAGCCCATCAGGTGATACTGAGTGAAGAGGGTTTTGAGCATGCTGAAAAACTGCTCGCGGAAGCAGGTTTACTTAAAGGTGGCACCAGTCTGTATGATCCTGCGAATGTCAGCTTGATACATCATTTAACAGCCGGTCTACGCGCACATTCGTTGTATTTTCTTGATCAACATTATGTTATTCAGAATGGTGAAGTCGTCATCGTTGATGAATTCACCGGCCGATTGATGCCAGGACGGCGCTGGTCGGATGGCTTACATCAAGCTGTTGAAGCAAAAGAAGGCGTGGCCATACAAAAAGAAAATCAAACGCTGGCCTCGATCACTTTCCAGAATTATTTCCGCATGTATCACAAGCTGTCTGGCATGACGGGAACAGCGGATACCGAGGCTGCTGAATTCCAGCAGATCTACGGACTTGAGACAGTGATTATCCCGACGCATCGTCCAATGATACGGGAAGATCGAATGGATCAGGTTTTTCGTACGATGGACGAAAAATTCAACGCAGTAATTGAAGGCATCCGGGAATGTTATGAAAAAGGACAGCCTGTTCTGGTTGGTACGACATCCATAGAGAACAATATGCTGTTGTCCAAATTGCTGGATAAGGCAAAGCTTCCGCATCAGGTGCTTAATGCAAAGCAGCATGCGAGTGAAGCGAATATCATCGTGCAGGCCGGGCGGCCAAAAATGATCACTATTGCAACCAATATGGCCGGACGGGGAACAGACATTGTACTGGGTGGCAATCCGGAGCCTGAGATTGAAAGTATTCGGAATGATGAAAAATTAAATGATGTGGAGAAGGAAAAGCGCATCAGTGCGGTCATGAACCAGTGGAAGGCTGCGCACGAGGAGGTATTGCAGAAAGGCGGATTGCATATTATCGGCACGGAGCGTCATGAGTCGCGTCGTGTGGACAATCAGTTGCGCGGACGCTCCGGGCGGCAGGGCGATCCGGGCTCCAGCCGTTTTTACCTGTCGCTTGAAGATCCGTTGTTGCGTATTTTTGCGTCCGATCGTGTCGCCAATATTATGACTCGCCTTAAGATGCCGGAAGGTGAGGCGATAGAGCATCCCTGGGTGACGCGTGCGATTGAAAACGCGCAGCGCAAGGTGGAAGCGCGTAATTTTGATATCCGCAAGCAATTACTTGACTTTGACGATGTTGCCAATGATCAGCGTCATGTGATTTATCAGCAACGTAATGAATTATTGGAATCTGATCACGATATTACCGAAACAATTACCGTTGTGCGCGAAAGTGTACTGACTAATCTTTTTAGTGTTCATATTCCGCCGCAAAGTGTGGAGGAGCAGTGGGATGTGTCAGGTCTGGAGAAAGCGCTGGCCTCTGAATACCAATTGCATTTGCCGATCCGGAAATGGCTTGAGGAGGAATCTGATCTGCATGAAGACTCTCTCTGCGAGCGGATTATCGACATAGCCGCGCAGCATTATCAGAGTAAGGTTGATCAGATCGGAGTGCATATCATGCATCAGTATGAGCGTGCATTGATGCTGCAAATCATTGATGCGCACTGGCGGGAACATTTGGCGGCTTTGGATCATTTGCGTCATGGTATTCATTTACGCGGTTACGCGCAGAAGAATCCTAAACAGGAATACAAGCGCGAGGCTTTTGAGCTGTTTACCCATATGCTTGAAGAGATCAAAGCTGAAGTAACCCGCATATTGCTGACCGTTCAAATCAGGAATGAGCAACAGGTAGAAGCCGTGACTGAGACCATGAAGACGCCTGAAAAGATGGAATATCATCACGATGATGCATCTGTCGTCGGCGCCGGTGTGAATTCCGAAGATCAGGCCGAAGAAAAATCAGTGCGACCGTTTGTGCGTCAGGGTGAAAAAATTGGACGTAATGATCCGTGTCCCTGCGGATCAGGAAAAAAATACAAACAGTGTCATGGCAAGATCCGTTAGTTTTTTTTGGGGTTTCTTGGTAATAAGTTTCTTTAATTCAAACTCTTGACAGATACTTCGTTCAAAGTTGACGGCTTGTTCCGGCTTGCGTGAATTGCGTTGCAAAATTATTTTTTCTATTCCCCTTGTGCGCTTATGGTATAATGCGCCCCATTTATTAAGCGGACAGATTCGCAAAATAAATTAAGTAGAATCAAAAGCTTTTTGATTCTACTGTGTGCTGTGCGCAGTGAAGTTGTGGCATGTTACGGGCTGCTCGTGAAAATGCGGCTGAGTGGAGCGGGTGGGGGAAATCATCCTGGGAGTATTTTGTTTCTTCCTCAGTAAGATAGATTAGACGGATTCGGGCGGGAATTTTGTTAACGGTTTTGCATATAAAATTTATTTATTGCATGAAAGAATTAACTGATGGAATTTTAAAAGATGGCAGATAGTTTCAGCATTAATAATGAAATGAGTGGGAGAAGAAAATTCTTGGTTGCTGCGACTTCTGTGGCAGGCGGGGTTGCTTGTGCAGGTATTGCGACACCTTTTGTAAAGAGCATGATGCCCAGTGAAAGAGCAAAAGCTGCTGGAGCACCGGTAGAGGTCGATATATCGAGACTTGAGCCAGGTATGTTGCTGATGGTTGAATGGCGCGGACGTGTGGTGTGGATACTGGATCGTACACCTGAGATGCTGGCAACGCTTGAAAAGCTTGAGCCGCAGCTTTCGGATCCAGGTTCGGATAAGGATCAACAGCCGGATTATGCCAAAAACAGAACACGGTCTATTAAGCCCGCGATACTGGTGGTGGAAGGTATCTGTACGCATCTGGGGTGTTCACCGGTATTCAGAAAGGATATTGCACCGCAGGATTTGGGGGCTGACTGGTTAGGCGGATTCTTCTGTCCCTGTCATGGTTCGAAATTTGATTTGGCTGGCCGCGTTTATAAAAGTGTGCCCGCGCCAACGAACATGGTGGTCCCACCGCATGTATATTTGAGTGATAACGTCCTTTTAATCGGGGCAGAAAGCAAGGAATCTGCATAAATGAGCAAACAAAAAAATTCATTTCTTGAGTGGATCGATAAGCGATTTCCAATGACAGTGACTTGGAGGGAGCATCTCTCCGAGTATTATGCGCCAAAGAATTTTAATTTCTGGTACTTCTTTGGTTCTTTAGCATTGTTGGTACTTGTAAACCAGTTAATTACTGGGATTTTTCTTACCATGAGCTATAAGCCGGATGCGAGTCTCGCATTCGCTTCCGTAGAATATATCATGCGTGATGTCGACTACGGCTGGTTGATTCGCTATATGCATTCAACGGGTGCCTCCATGTTCTTCGTGGTTGTATATCTGCATATGTTTCGCGGCATGATATACGGCTCATATCGTAAACCCCGCGAGTTACTGTGGCTGATTGGCATGGCGATTTTCTTTGTGCTGATGAGCCTTGCTTTTACCGGATATATTCTGCCGTGGGGGCAGATGTCTTACTGGGGAGCGCAAGTCATTGTCAGTATGTTTGAAGCGATTCCATTTATCGGTGAAACGCTTCACAATTGGATACTGGGCGATTTCATGCTGTCGGACGCGGCGTTAAACCGTTTCTTTGCCTATCATGTTGTGACCCTGCCGGTTCTGATTGTGGTTCTGGTTTTTGTTCATGTTATCGCCCTGCACGAAGTTGGATCAAACAATCCGGATGGTATTGAAATTAAAGAGAACAAGAATCCTGAAACAAAAATACCCGTTGACGGCATTCCATTTCATCCCTACTACACTGTGAAGGATATCTTTGGTGTTGTGGGATTTCTGATTGTGTTCTGCGGTATCATTTTCTTTGCACCGGAAATGGGCGGTTACTTTCTGGAATACAATAACTTTATTCCAGCCAACACTTTACAGACGCCAGATCATATCGCACCAGTCTGGTATTTCACGCCCTACTATTCAATGTTGCGTGCTGTGACCGTGAATTTCCTGTGGATTGACGCCAAGCTGTGGGGAGTCTTTCTGATGGTTGCCGGTGTTGCCGTATTCTGTTTCCTGCCATGGCTGGATCGGAGTCCGGTTAAGTCAATCCGTTATAAAGGGCCGATTTTCAAATTTGCTTTAGCCATGTTTGTGATCAGCTTTTTTGTTCTGGGCTGGCTGGGTACGCAATCACCTACACCGTTATATACGTTATTAGCGCAAATCTTTTCGGTTATTTATTTTGCATTCTTTATCCTGATGCCTTGGTATAGCAAAATAGATAAAACAAAACCTGAGCCTAAAAGAGTTACCAAATGAATAAAATAAAAATATTTCTACTTGTCTTATGTTTTGCGCCAATGGCTTTATATGCCGCAGAACCTGGAATGCCGCTCGATAAAGCGCCAATCGATACAAGCGATAATGAATCGTTGCAGCGTGGTGCGCAAGCGTTTGTAAACTATTGTTTGACATGTCATGGCGCCAGCTTCATGCGTTATAATCGCCATCGCGATATCGGGTGGGATAACGAAGCCGTCGTGCTTAATAAGCTCGTAATGACAGGTCAAAAAGCGGGTGACTTGATGGTTTCCGCCATGCGGAAAAATGAGGGCGAGGAATGGTTTGGTGTAGCACCTCCAGATCTGTCGGTTATAGCGCGTTCAAGAGGAGCGGACTGGCTGTATACGTATTTGCGTGCTTTTTATCGTGACGATACGACCGTTCCTGGCTGGAACAACCTGGTTTTTGATCGTGCAGCAATGCCGCATGTACTGTATGAATTCCAGGGAGAGCAGAGGCTGGTGGTGAAAAGCGTCGATGGCAAGGAAGTCAAAAGCCTGGATTTGGTTAAGCCCGGCTCGATGACTGTGTCCGAGTATGACAGATATGTGGCTGATCTGGTTAATTATCTGGTTTATATTGGTGAGCCGATAGCAAACGAGCGTAAGCGTATAGGCATGTTAGTGATGATTTTCCTGTTCGGTATGCTGGGGTTGACCTATCTATTGTATCGTGAATATTGGAGAGACATACACTAATCGGCAGACTGGGTGTTGGAAATATGCAAGAGCTATAGACTAGAGAAATAAAGCTATGATGACTTTGTATTCAACCATAACCTGTCCCTATAGCCATCGCTGCCGCATTGTGCTGCATGAGAAGGATATGGACTTTGAGGTTATTGATGTTGATCCAAACAACAAGCCGGAAGATCTTGCGGTGATGAGTCCATATGGTAAAGCGCCAATCCTGGTGGAGCGGGACTTGGTGCTTTACGAATCAAATATAATCAACGAATATATTGACGATCGCTTTCCACACCCGCAGCTCATGCCGGCTGATCCTGTCATGCGTGCGCGTGCGCGATTGCTGCTGTACCGTTTCGAGCAGGATTTGTTCTGCTATATCGATCCGATAGAAAGTGGCGACGCAAAAACAGCCGATAAAGCGAGGACAGCAATAGCAGAAAATCTGACCATGATTGCGCCGGTGTTCGATAAACAGAAATACATGCTGGGCGATGAGTTTTCAATGCTGGATGTGGCGGTCGCGCCGCTGCTATGGCGGCTTGAGCATTATGGCGTTCGCTTGCCCAAACAGGCCGCCAGCTTGCTAAAATATTCAGAACGTTTATTCAGCCGTCCGCTTTTTATAGATGCGTTGTCCGCATCTGAGAAAGTGATGCGTAAATGAATAAACCAACGACAAAACCCTATCTGATCCGTGCTATTTTTGAATGGTGCTGCGAATGCGGCTATGCACCGCTACTGTCCGTCAGTGTCGATGCGGAAATGCCAGGCATGCACTTGCCGGAAGAGAACATTAAAAATGGCGAGATAATTTTTAATATTGGCCCAAACGCGGTTCG
Organism: Burkholderiales bacterium; assembly: GCA_024235735.1. GTDB lineage: Bacteria > Pseudomonadota > Gammaproteobacteria > Burkholderiales > Nitrosomonadaceae > Nitrosomonas. The sequence continues at coordinate 339 of JACKLU010000026.1, read as the reverse complement.
CAATCTCGACATTGGTAATGATATAATTACCTTTTCGGCCAGATTCAATGGTGTTGCGAGAGAAGTTCGTTTTTCCACGGAAGCCGTGAGCGGAATTTTTGCCAGGGAAATAAATCAGGGCATCGCATTTCCAGAATTGAATTTACAGAAGAAAAAAGTAGAAACCACGGATGAAAATCTGGAACATGTTTCACGTAAAATTTCAAAACCGAAAAGTCCAAAAAATGGAAAAGCAAATCTGCGCTTAATCAAGTAGTTTAAGCGTTAGGTTTGATTAACCACCCAAATTGCCGGCATAGCTCAGATGGTAGAGCAGCTGATTTGTAATCAGAAGGTCCC
>JACKLU010000025.1 GCA_024235735.1 Burkholderiales bacterium | reverse complement strand
TCTTCATGTTCAAGCGGCGCGAATATTACCGGGACAGCGCCACTGACTACGAGAAGATTTCTGTTCAGCGTAATGCCGCACGCTGGATAAAGACGCTGATTCGGCACGGTTTAATCAAACCAGCCCAAGTCTGATTAAATGCCAATTCTAATATGACCTTGACTGGTCAGGATTATACTCGCCTGATTGGCTGTTTCTTTCACGTTAAATTTGCACTTATTTATACGAATCCGCTTGGTGTGTTCTGGGATGATTCAAAAGAAGGGAAGAACGGAAGATTAAAATGCTGTTAGAACGTTCTCGGATGCGGGCGGGTTGCACTGAGTTAACACTGATTTCAGTACAACCCTGTTTTATGAAGATTCAACACTCTTTTTCCAATGATAAAAGGATTTCATTACAAGAAGTTGCAATTAGAGGATTTTTTTCTCGAGAGAAACGATCAGTAATTTCCGATTATTTCCCGTCGAATATCCTTGTCGTCAAAATAGCTGTCATCATCGGCACATTCCATTTCGTCGATAATTCTCGCCACACGACTATCCTCGAAAAGATCTTCAACAACACAATCGTCATCAAACTTGTCAAAAGAAAATTCAATTTTCATTTTAAACACCTCCTTGATTAAACTGGGCAAATCTATTAGACATCAATTAGCGTATCTGTAAAAGCGAAGAAAGTCAGTGATTTATCCCACAATTCCCTTTTTGGGTGTGCAAGTAATTCTTTCTGGGAAGGAAACTGTCGTTTCCTGCGCTGTCCTGTCGGGTCGTCAGATTCACTTATTTCAGGAAAATCAATCCTATGCTAGTATTTAACCTAAACTGGGAATCCAGGTTTAAGGATCTGGCCAATACATGAATAATAATCTGGGGAGAGCAATGGATGCCTACACTGCGCCAAATTCCAATTGACCGGGCATGTGCGATGCTTTCGGCCATAAAGGAATTTCACGACCTGTCCGCTTCTGATCTGGAAGAGATCGCCAGGCAGTGCAGCTGGTATCGTTATGAAGAAAACGAAGAAATTGTACATTTTCAGGATAAATCGAACAGTGTCTTTTTTATTGCTCAGGGCGACATAAGAGTCACTTATCATGCGTTATCCGGGCATGAAGTCATTCTGTGCGATCTGACAACCGGAGAAATGTTTGGCGAATTAACCGCAATCGACGGAAAGTCCCGCTCGGCGACAGTCATCGCCAGAAACAGCGTACTGCTGGCCTCCCTGACAGCTATTGATTTCAAAAATGTTATCTATGCCAGCCGTCAGGTGGCCGAGGCCATACTCAAACGGCTTGCGAGTGAAGTGCGCCGATTAACAGAGCGCGTTTACGATTTCAGCACACTCGCTGTCAGCAACCGCATACAGGCTGAACTGTTGCGTCTGGCGAAAAACCATATGACGGGCCCCAATGTTGCGGTTGTCTCTCCTTCTCCGACACACTTTGATATCGCCAATCTGGTCAGCACGCACCGCGAGGCCGTAACGCGAGAACTCAGCAATCTGGCCCGCAACAACCTGATTTTGCGGAAAGGGCATGATCTGCACATTCTGGATGTGGCAAGACTGACGGATATGGTCAATCTGGTGCGCGGCAGTAGTTGAGTAAACCCGGGTTGCCGGCGCGTGCACTCGATGTACAGACGATTTTTTCTCTGTTTTTATACCTTTCGCAGGTTCCGGGCAGAATTTTCCAGTTCTTCCTTGTTCATCGCCCCATTCCTATTCTTCGGTTAAACAATTAATTCGAATGGTGAATCACACGATGGTATTTAGGATTAAGGGATCTGGCTGATTTACAATAAACCCCGTTCAGCGAATGTTAGGCGATGGTAGTTCGAGAGGGCTAAAGTCGACACGTGCATAGCCAAGCGGCATTGACCATGTCAACCGGTTCAAAGCAGCTTTCCAGTTTTTTATCGGCATTACCCAGTTTCTGGAAGCTTCTTGAATTGCCGGAAAAATGATTTTTTTGGTGTGATCTGAAGTGTTCTGGTCTTCATGGAATCCGCAGTTTCATAAAATTAATCAATGAAATTGAGGACGAAAGATGGAGAAATTACCCCGTACAGGATGTAACCAGGGATTCACCAGTGAGCACGAGAGATTTATAGTGCAAAACGCCCGCGTAATGATTTGGCAGATCAGGGTGTGCAAACGATACCGTATCAGTCCGAACATTACGACAGAAACTGGGTTTGTGTTGCAAGTAAAAACGGTAGCTTAAGGTGACAACCGACTCCGGGCATCTATTCGCCAATTGCCCCTGATGTTTTGAGTAGGAATTTGCAAGTAGCGCCTGAAAAAGCGTGAGCGAGCGATATCAGTGTGCCGCAGCAAATCCTCGTTCAAGTGTCTAAAACGCTTAGATGACATCAAAATCGGAGAGCGATGTTGCTTCGGTATCAGCAGGCAGTGCCTGCTGATAGACTGCATGGTGCCCAGCATAGAGGCGGTGCGAGTCTGATTCAGGCTTTTACGTTGAGCTGCGGGAATCTTCGATGGCAATGCTAAGGGAAAGACACAAATGCAATTATATAAGGTCGACAGTGCCGAAGTGCCATCAAGGGGCGGAACTGTCCGTAGTAGCGTTGAAATGACTGTAATGGTCATGGAGCAAAGGGTCGGCGTTATTCAACCGAAATTTTCGGTCAACAGCCATGTAATGGTCGGTTAAATTATTATGAGTTCAGGGTTTTTCATAAATAAGAAAGCAATTTTAGAGGTAAATATTCTTCGACATTATTCATTTTATCCGTAAACATCTTCATTGAACTGACATTGTATTCGTTCGATCTCGGCGCGATGTTCGATGAGTGCGTTGACGCAGTCGACATCGAGTTTTTCTCCGGCTAATTGTCTGAGTGTGTCGAAGGCCCGATCGTTGCTCCAGGCTTCCTTGTATGGTCGGCGTGAAGTCAGCGCGTCGAAGATATCGGCGACTGCCACAATGCGTGCTTCAAGCGGAATATCGTGATTGATTTTGCCGCACGGATAGCCACTGCCGTTGACTGCTTCGTGGTGGAATTCGGCAATGTTTCTCAGGATATCGATATGCGCAATACCGTCCAGGCTGAAGTTTGCGACGATTTCATCGATCATTTCCCGGCCTCTGCGCGCATGCGTGTTCATGATTTTTCGTTCTGACGCACTCAGTGGCCCCGGTTTTAACAGAATACTGTCCGGAATGGCGATCTTACCGATGTCATGCAGCGGCGAAAACATAAAAACATATTCGATATACTCATCGTTAAGCTGATATTGTCTGGCCAGCGATTGCGCTATCAACCGGCTGTATCGCGACATGCGATCCAAATGGCTGCCTGTTTCGGGGTCACGCAGATGGGTGATCTTTCCGGTAGTTTTCAATGCGGCGTTCATCACATGAATGGTGGACAATTCACTGATGACCATCAGCGCGATCAGATGGCCAAAAACATCAAGTTCTCTGAGCGCTTTTTCGGTAAACACATTGGTTTGGTACGAATTGAAGAAAAGAAACCCGATAAATTCGCCCCCGTGAAACATCGGCATGGTATAACTGGCGGCATAGCCTTGGCGACCGATGCGCTTGGTATGTTCCTGGTTGCCTTGCTCAAAAGTAATCAGGTTATTGACAACGCGGGGGCGCTTTTTTTCCAGTATTTCCTTTAGCGACCTCGCCTGATTCAGCGGTATTTGGTAGTTATTCAATGGATTGTCTTCACCGCTGCTGTCGATATAAGTTCTTAGAACATGGGTTTGTGAATCGAATAACGTCACGGCAATGCGTGCTACAAAATCAAGATTCTGTTGAATAACCCGATGCGCGCTGACAAGCTTGTCTTTCAACGGCAAATGGCTGTTTAAATCTTCCAGTGCATCTCTATGATTAAACATCATCGGAATAATCGCTTGTATTTGGAAAGGCGGTGGTTTGAACAGTCCTGTCCAGATTAGCTTTCTCAATACAGAAAAAAGAGCACCCTTGAAAACAAAGGTGCCTGATTTTAGGGGAGAAATGAGCAGGTTGGAGTCCAAGGGAGTAAAGACCACAAGCTGCTTGACTGCCATTGTACCGCTAATACTGATATACGATTGCTCGAATAATCATCGGTTTGCATGCCATTTCTGGGGATCGGGGTGTATGCTGTGCGCTGCGTGTAAGAAATCGTAGTCTGGACCTTGTATTAGAGCTATTGCTTGTCTGCCGTTTTCTGGTCGCGCTTGAGTTCGAGCTGTAGACAAGGAATAATGCAATCTCGGTAGAGAAAGAGCTGATCAGCGGTTTATGGGAGCAATCGAAATCTTAACGCAGGTGGAAAAGAGAGAGCAATGAAATGGCGAATTTTAAACAAATAGCTGATTTTGATGTTGCCCGGTATAGGGGTGTCCGTTCCGGGCTGGGCAAGTGCGCCGACGGATTCTTCCGGGATTTTTTTGTCGGCCATGACAATGCATTACCGGATGAAAGATTGCATGGCGCTTTCGATTGGGACGGCGAGATCGTTTACGTTCCATGCGGTTACGAATCCGCATTTAATGCATGGTCAAGCATCGGCCGTTTTTTGAAACATGTTCAAAGCAATCATCATGATGCTAGCCGGAAAGTCTGCTTTGTCAGGTATTGTACTGGTGTTGTTGATGGCGGCATCATTTTTGGCAATGACCGAATAATATTTTCAGCCTCCGTGCACACAAGTACAGCAGTACAAAAAATTTTTGAGACAAAGGAGGGTTGCACGATTGATGTGCATTCTTTGTCGGTTACAGCTGATGGCACAATTGTTTTTAAGGCCGATCATGTTTTGTATATCCTGTCGCGTTCCGGCAATGCCATAACCGGGTATGTTACGCAGCCCATTCCTTTGAATTCCGGGATAAACAGGATCAAGCTTTTAGAACACAGACTGGATAGTGATTTTTCTTATGTGGCCGCCTGCGAAGCAAGAAAATCCGCTGCAAAACTTGGAGAGTCTGCGAAGTTATGGTTGGTCAGTCTGAAAAGCAGCAGTGTGATCAATCGACTTGAAATGGAGAGTATTCTCGATTTCAGCCGGCATCCCTACAAACCTGAGCTAGTTGTTCTGGGACAGAATAAATTGACTTTGCTTTCGCTGCCGGATCTAAAGACAGTCCGGTCTGTAGCATTGCCTTTTGCAGGTGGAAATCCTGACCCGGTATGCGCCAATGCTGTCTATAGTCCTAACGGTCAGTATTTTGCTTTGACGTACGCGGGCAATGGCGATGTGGAAATTCGTGGCGCAGGTACTCTGGAAACTGTTTATACACTCAATGGACGGGGCTTTCCATTGGTCGATATGGCTTGGGACAGTACGGGAAATTATCTGGCGTGCAGATTCGCGGTACTGTTCGATCCGGTCAAATTCGAGTTGACGGTTTTCGATATCCGTTCACAGGAAATAGTTTTTGACATCACCATCAATCATCAGAAAGAGACAGCAGAGAAGAGTCCTGAAACGGTTTTCAGATGGTCGCCTCGTGCCACGGAACTTGCCTGTTTAATCGACAATCAGAGAATCCGGATCTATAAACCGGCATGAGAAGATCATATTGTGTCCGGTTTGCTGTAAAATAGGCAACAAGAGGTACCATTCTTTTCGCAGCATCTTCAAATACCGTGAATGATCATTATCCAGACCGTACGCATACGACAGATTCCATAACATCGCTTTCTTATCGTGAAGCCGGTGTTGATATTGATGCCGGCGATCGCTTTGTTCAAAATATCAAACCTTTTGCTAGACGAACATTGCGGCCGGAAGTGCTGACTGGTATCGGCGGATTCGGTGCGTTGTTTGAAATTTCTAAAAACTACCGTAATCCGGTGCTGGTTTCCGGGACGGATGGGGTGGGTACCAAACTGAAGCTTGCGTTCCAGTTAAACAGGCATGAAAGTATCGGCGTTGATCTGGTTGCCATGAGCGTTAACGATATTCTGGTGCTTGGTGCGGAGCCATTGTTTTTTCTCGACTACTTTGCCTGCGGCAAGCTCGATGTCGATGTTGCAACGGTGGTTGTCAGCGGCATAGCCGCCGGTTGTGAACAGGCGGGCTGCGCACTGATTGGCGGTGAAACCGCGGAAATGCCGGGTATGTATCCGTTCGGTGAATATGATTTGGCCGGATTTGCGGTTGGTGTCGTCGAGAAAACGCAGATTATTGATGGCGCGAAGATTGCGCCGGGTGATGCCATTATCGGCTTGGCGTCAAGCGGCGCGCATTCCAACGGTTATTCGCTGATTCGAAGCATCATCGGTAGTCATTCTGTCGATCTGGATCAGGATTTTCATGGTAAACCGCTGAGCGATGCCTTGATGGCGCCGACGCGGATCTACGTCAAACCTTTGCTGGACTTGTTGAAACAGCTTCCGGTCAAGGGTATGGCGCATATTACCGGTGGTGGGTTGATTGAAAATCTGCCGCGTATTTTGCCCGCGTATACCCGTGCCGTGTTGCATAAAGACGCTTGGATCATGCCGCCGCTTTTCAGTTGGCTGCAACAGCTGGGCAATGTGAGCGACGCCGAAATGTTGCGCGTTTTTAACTGCGGCATCGGTATGGCCATCGTTATATCTGCTGATCAGGCGGATGCCGCCATGCAGCATTTGCATGCATCGGGCGAAACGGTCTGGCGTATTGGAAAAATAACCGAGCGTGCAGCCGATCAATCCGCAATCGCTATAAAATAAACCTATTTATAAGCGATTCTGGTAACAGTATTGGATGGAAACGCTCGTTATTTTGATATCCGGTCGTGGCAGTAACATGCAGGCATTACTGGAAGCCGGCCTGCCGATTAATCGTGTTGTGGTGATCAGCAACGATCCTGATGCTGAAGGATTGAAAATAGCCGCATCTTTAGGTGCTCTTGTTGCATGTATTGATCACCGTAATTTCCAGAGTAGGGAAGCGTTTGACGCCGCGCTGGCCGACGAAATCGATCGTCATCAACCGGATCTGATCGCGCTCGCCGGCTTTATGCGTATTCTTACCGACGGTTTTGTGCTGCGTTATCAAGGCCGGCTGCTCAATATTCATCCATCGTTGTTGCCGGCCTATCCTGGTTTGCAGACGCACCGGCGCGCACTGCAGGATGGTGTTAAAATTCATGGCTGTACAGTGCATTTTGTAACAGCAGCGGTTGATCATGGGCCTATCGTGATTCAGGCGGCTGTACCCGTTATGCCTGATGATACACCTCAGATACTGGCCAGCAGGGTGCTGCAAGCGGAGCATCGTATCTATCCACAGGCTGTGCGCTGGTTTTTTCAGGAACGACTCAAACTTTCCGGGCAGATGGTTACTGTGTCCCGTGCAGTGGTTCACGATTCGGTTATTTATTCGCCAGGATTACAAGATTGAAAGTGAAATCTATCTTCCTGTTTTTCTTTCTTTTGAGTTTCGCTATGCCGGTTTATGCGGATGAAGCGACAAGCCGGTCCGCAATACTGAAATCCGGTAAAATGCCGACGCGTATTCATGTGGATTACACGGTCACGACCGGTATTGGCAATGGCGAGTTGAGTGAAATTGTGGATATCAGCCAGGAGATTGATGCGCATACTTTCAATATTTCGAGTAATGCACAGGCCACCGGCATCTTCAAAGTCATTAAACCCGGTAACATCATACGTAACAGTCGTGGCCTGATAACCGATAAAGGCTTGCAGCCGGATTATTATTCCGATCAGCGCGCCAACAAAGAACCCAGTCTGGCGTTATTTGACTGGGAAAAAAAGATCCTGACACTCAGACACGAGGGTAAGGAAACAACAGAGTCTTTGGCGGCAGATACATTGGATCGATTGAGTTTATCCTATCATTTTATTTTTATGCCACTAACGGAAGTAAAAGACAAAATGCAAACCGGCAAGCTGTTCAAGATTCATGTGACAGACGGTCGCAGTACGCAGCTGATGCGATTCAAGATCAGCAATGAGAAACTGGATACCCCTGTCGGCAGGTTGGATACACTTGTATTAACGAAATTATATGATCGGGATGATTCCATGCGGAGAAAAATATGGCTGGCGCCGGACTACCATATGATACCGGTTCGTATTCAGTCGGTTGAAAAAGACGGACTAGAAGTGGACAAAATGATTGCCGGAATCAATCTCGGCTACGATAAACCCGGCGTAGCCTGCTGCAGACGCTAGTCATTCACGCTAAAACATAATCTCTATTCATCCTCCATGTCTTTGAATCCTTTATTGTTGGATAAAACGGTTGTTGCCCTGCGGACGATTCTACCGCTTGAATATCCGGCGGATGCTGTATTGCGGCGGTTTTTTCAGGAGAATCCGAAGCTTGGCGCGAATGATCGCACATTCATTGCGGAAACCGTATTCGAGATTTTGCGACACCGTTTGTTTCTGGAACATAACATCGATAGCGCGACGCCGCGAGCGTTGTTACTGGCCTATCTGGTTCGATTCAGTGGTGTTAATCTGCGCGAAATTAAGCACTGGGCAAAAGATTCCGAGATTAAATGGCTGAAAAGCATGAAAGCGGTTGTTATGGAAACGCAACCATTGACTGTACAGGCGGAATTTCCGGACTGGTTGATAGAAAAATTAAAACTTTTCATGTCTGACGCTGAAATTCTCAAACTGGGTTTGTCATTACAGAAAAGTGCGCCGCTGGATTTGCGCGTCAATACACTGCTGGAGAAACGTGAGCAGGCGCTGGCAGTGCTGACGCAGGAAGGTATTAAGGCTGAAGCCATGGCTTTCTCGCCGTGCGGTATCCGCTTGCGTGATAAATCAGCGATTAATCGCCATCCATTGTTTCTGTCGGGAAAGATTGAAGTACAGGATGAAGGCAGTCAATTGCTGGGTTATTTGCTTGCGCCTAAACGGGGGGAAATGGTGGTTGATTTTTGTGCCGGAGCAGGCGGCAAGACGTTGCTACTGGGCGCACTCATGCATTCCAAGGGACGGTTGTATGCGTTTGATACTTCAGAAAAACGACTGAATAATCTAAAACCGCGTCTAAAACGTTCCGGTCTGTCTAACGTGCATATTCAGCGCATTGCGAGTGAGAGCGATATCAGACTCAAACGCTTGCAGGGAAAGATCGATCGCGTGCTCGTCGATGCGCCATGCAGCGGATTGGGTACATTGCGACGCAATCCTGATTTGAAATGGCGTCAGTCCGGGCGCAGTATTGAAGAACTGAAGGTCAAGCAGGCTTCGATTCTTTCCGCCGCCGCTGCGCTGGTTAAACCGGGCGGGCGGTTGGTCTACGCGACATGTAGTTTTTTGCCCGAAGAGAATCAGGAAATCATCGCCGGTTTTATCGAAAAAAACCCTGGATTCGAGTTATTAAATTGTGCCGAGTTATTGGCGGAGCAGAGGATTTCCATTCTGACCGACCAGTTTTTGCAATTATCACCTGCCACGCATCAGACTGATGGTTTTTTTGCCGCTGCGTTAATGCGCAAGAACGAATCTTAACGGCGTTTCAGAAAAATCAAGTAACTGAAGTCTTGTTGTTTTCCAGCGAGTGCAGCAGTGCTGGCAGAATAATCAGCACACAGACGAGTGTCAATATAACACCCGCCAGCAGCAACAATCCCATGCTTGCCGTACCTTGATGCTGTGAAAAAATCAGGCTGCCGAAACCGGCCATTGTCGTTAAAGCGCTGTAGAAGATGGCGCGGGCTGTGCTGGTATGTAGCAGATTTTCGTAAGCTTCGCCGGTACTGCGGCCTCTGTGAACCATATGCACACTGCAATCAATGCCGATGCCAAGGATGAGCGGCAGGGCGATCACATTGGCAAAATTAAAGGGTATGCCGAGTAGAACGGTGCTGGCGCCGGTAAACAAAGCTGCCAGCAATAATGGAATTAATACCAGCGCCGTTGATTTAACGCTCTTGAGCAGTACCAGAAGTGCGGTAATTACGCCGATCAGCGCCAAAGAGAATGCATGAATAAATGCATTCACAACCGCCTCTCCGGCTTCCAGACTGATGACCGGCACACCGGTTGCACCCGGCGTTATTTGCTGTACGGCGCGCACAAAGCGAGTCAGGGCATCATTGTCATCAATGTTTTCAGCCGGATAAATTGCGATGCGAAAAATATGATTATCGCTGAGCCAATGCGTTTTGACGGATTCAGGTATGTTTTTCCTGTCGAAAGGCTCAGCCTGTAAGGCAGTTTGCAGTCGATGGATAGATTCCGGCAGAAGGTGCAGCAGATCATGCGTTACAGCGGATAACAGTTGTACCTGCATTTCGTGATCTTGAGTTTGGTCAAGCCGTGTCAGCAGTCTGGACAGCGATGCATGCAGGGCATGCGCCTTATTTATCGCGGCATGTGAGGGCTGCTCATTGACCAGCCGATCCAAAGCCAGTTGCAGTTCCTGCAAGGCAGTTCGCTGCGCGTTGACATCAATTGCTTTTTGCGCCACTGGCGCAAATGTTATCGGACCGAGCGTCATCGCCATTTCTTCTATGAGCGCCATTTTTTCGTCCTGATGATCCGGTACCATGTCGAGCAATGTCACCACTTTGTCGACTTCAGGCAAGGCGGCGAGTTGTTGTACAAGCTGTTCGACGTCAGTCTGGTCGTCTTCCAGCGCGATAATATGCCAAGGCGAGTCATCGGCATTTTTCAGCAAGTCACGGAAAGTCTCTACCGATTCGACGCGCGGATCGTTCAGATTGAGCAAGTTGTAGTCGAAGCGAATGTACGGTAAGGCCAGCAGGGATAGTGAAGCGGCAAAGAAAGTTAGGGTATAGACTGTTCTGCGCGAGTGCCCAGGCCATTCCAGCATGCGATGAACGGGTTCTATGGTGATGAGCGGTTTGATTGTTCGAATTGGAAAATAACGCTGTAACGCGGGTGTTACGGTCAGTGTTACCAATAGACTGATGATCATTCCCGAGCCCGAGATTAAACCAAGTTCAGCTACGCCGTCATATGTTGTCGGCATGAAAGCATAAAACCCGATTGCGGTGGTTATCGCGCAAACCATTAAAGCGCGACCAATATCGCCGCTGGCCTTCGGTAATGTGTCCGTTACCGGCAAACCGGTTCGGCGGACTTCTTCATGCCGCAATAAGAAATGGATGGCATAATCCACGCCAAGGCCAATATAAAGCACGGCAAAAGCGATGGATATCAGATTCAGATGGCCGACTGCAAAAGTGGCAAACGCGGCTGTCAGTAATAATCCAAGAACGAGCGTGAACAAAACGATCAAGATTGCACCGAGGGTGCGCAGTGCGATCAACAACACTGCAATGACCAGTACAAGCGCAAGTATGCCGGCATCCTGTGCGCCGCGCATCGCGCTGTGCAGCTCGTCGTAAGCCAGTGCTGCTTCACCGGTAATACGCAGTTTTACGGATGACTCTGTGGTGATGCCAAGATTGCCGGCGGCTTCGCGGATAGCGTTCATCGGCTGTTCTGCGGCGAATAATTGGGCGTAATCGAGCTTCGGTCGTGTCAGAATGATTTCCTGATAGCGGTCAGCCTGTTGTTCGCCATCGAGTAATATTTGCCATGACAACGCGCGTGGCGTGTTCGCAAGTTGTGCATCCAGCGTCGAACTGACGCCGCTGAAAACGGCGCCCAGATCCAGATTTCTCCCGCGGATCATTTCATCGGCCGCTTCTGTCAACACAGATGCAAAAGTATCCAAAGCTGGATTTTCCGATAGGCGCGCGATCAGTGGCTGTGCGGCTGCAAGGCGATCGGTGATTTTTTCAAGCTCGGCAATATCCTTGAAAAGCAGGCCGTTCTGCTCAAAGAAGGCGTCACCGCTCAGATAGTTAGTTTCATAAAAATGCGCGCCATCATTGTGCAGATATTCACTGAGTTGCTTCGCGGCAGCATGCGCCTGCTCGGGTGTTGGCGCTTCGACAACCAGAAGAAACGCGTCTTCAAACTGCGGAAATGCTTCTTTATAACGCTTGTGGTTGACACGGAAGGGTACTTCTTCGGATAACATATCTGTCGTGTCGGTATGTATGCCCAGATTATTCGAGGTATATACAACGCTGGCGACAGCAATGATGATGCTTAATAAAATGATCCAGATTGCTTTTTCATAGGAGAAAGCCGCCCAGCGCGCAAAGAAGCGATAGTCTGCGCCATGTGTAGTGTCCACAAAAATTCCTTTCAAGCGATAAAAGAGCAGAAACTGAGTATGTAATTTGCTGTTTGGACTGTATTGAGATGCTTATTCGGTGTGTTCTGCTTCGGCTATCTTGACTTGCAGCATGTCGATGAGTGATTGGAATCCATCGCGTTGCATGATTGACCGGTATTCGCTGCGTTTTATTGCCAGATCACTGACACCATCAAACAGGATGTTAATGATCATCCATTTTCCATCGGTATGGTGCAGTACATAATCAAAATTAACGATATCGCCATTATTTTGTATGAGCTGACTGCGCACCAGTTTTTGTTCGCGCGGCAAATCGCGCTGCTCGATAAAATTGAATTGCTCGCCGTCATACTGTTTAAACTGTCCGGCATAGGTCACGATGCTGAGTTGGCGGAATGTTTCAATGATTGAATCGTGCTGTTCCTGATTTAGCGTGTTCCACAGCGTTGCACCAATAATTGTCTTGATGATCAGATCAATATCATGCGTTCGCTTGACTACGGGGGTCAGAAATTCCACGCGACCGGAGAAGCCCAGTTGCGCGCCATTACGCATGGATTGTAATAATGACTGCTGAAGATCATATACTGCTGCGTAAGCACTATCCGGCTCTGGTTCTTGCGCGTTCGCGATTTTAATGACCGAAATGAATGGCAGAAGAATAATGCTGATCAGAATCAACATCCACGGTAATTGTTTAATGATCTGTTTTGCTTTCATAGTGACGATCTTTCCAGCGCGCACGCTCTCCCCGCCAGTAGCGTATTGCAGACGTCCATGTCATGGCAAGATACAGTGCGCCAGTAAAAGGGAGTGCAAAAGTCCATAAGGGGGAACGGCGGTAATATTTTAAGGTTGGTTTGTAGGCATAAAACATTGCTGCACAGGCAATCAGACTGATCATATAAGTTTTCGGATCAGGCGGCAATAAGAACGCAAAAGGTGCAAGCCAGAACATCGAGAGCATGATAACCGTGCACAATAGTAATAAAAACAGTGAGTAATTGAGTTGGGTATAAGCTGTACGCGCAACCATTTCCCAAATTGGTTCGAGTCCTTGATAACCGCGATGGCTGCGCGCGGCATGACTCAGTCCCAACCAGATATTCTTGCCGGAATGTTTGATGCGCGCGGCCAGCGTGCAATCGTCAATGAGTGCATCATGCAGACTGCTGAAGGCACTGACAGAGCGCAACGCCTGGGTTTCGACCAGTATGCATCCTCCTGCGGCAGCGGCCATTCGTGAATCCGGTTTGTTGGTCAGACCAAAGGGATAAAGCAGTTTGAAAAAAAAGATAAATGCGGGCATTAACATGCGTTCAACAAGGGTATCCATCGGTGGCATCGCCATTAGCGATACCATTGAACGGTTTTCAGTTAACACCTTATTTTTTAGTGTTGGGATAATGCCTTGTGATAATGTGATATCCGCATCGAGCAGCAGTGTATAGGGCGTAGTGACATGTTTCAAACCTTGCTCGAGCGCCCAGAGTTTGCCGCTCCATCCCGTCGGCGGCGTGGTTCCTGCTATCACCTGTGCGCCTTTTAGGCGGGCAAGTTGTGCGGTTTCATCGGTTGATTGATCATCGATTACGATAACTTGTAAGCCTTCGCCTTGTAGCTTTAAACCGTCGAGTGTGTGTTGAATATAAGATGCTTCATTACGTGCCGGAATTAGCACCGTGACGTCGTTTAAATTTTGGTTAAGCTGATGCCCAAAATCGGGTTCAATCTGTTCTCGCGTGCTGATCGGTTGCCACGGAAGTAACAGAAGGGACAGCCAGCAGACTGTCCCGAAAGCGCCGCCATACATGACGCTGTATAGTAACAATTCAGCCATTACATTTTATGTGGTCCATGCCGATCATCCAGTGATACCGCAGGGAAGTAAGTTCGATTATTTGTTGGTATTAGAAATGGTAACAGGAATATCAGCGAGTTTATTTGCTTTTTTGCCTTCATTGACCGCCCATTTTGGTATGGGCTCAGCGACCATTTCTCCCGTTGTTTTGGGGCCTTTCACAGACATCACAAAGGCTTTCCAAGGGTTATGTAACGTATCTTCCACAGCGGTTGCTTCATAGCCGCAGTGCGCCATGCACTGCGCGCATTTAGGATTGTTGGCGTTGCCGTACTTTTCCCATGGTGTGGTGTCGAGCAATTCCTGAAAAGTTTTGACGTAACCTTCGTCGGACAGCAGGTAACATGGCTTCTGCCAGCCGAATACATTGCGTGTCGGATTTCCCCATGGTGTGCACTTGTAATCCTGATTACCTGCCAGAAAATCCAGATAAAGCGCAGAATGATTGAGCCGCCATTTGCGCTTCAGTTTTTTACCCAATTCAAAAATGCCCCGGAATAGCCGTTTGGTATCCGCGCCTTTGATGAAGACATCCTGTCTGGGTGCGTGTTCATAGCTGAACCCCGGTGCGATTGTGACACCCTCCACGCCCAATTCGGTTACATAATCCAGAAACTCGGCGACATCCTCTGGTGTTTCTCCTTGAAACAGGGTGCAGTTAACGGTCACGCGAAAGCCTCTATCCAAGGCTAATTTGATAGCTTCAACCGCGCGCTCAAAAACACCTTCTTGGCATACCGAAGCATCATGGCGCTCTTTCATACCGTCGAGATGCACCGAGAAAGTCAGATACGGCGAAGGCGAGTAATCACCCATACGCTTCTTGAGCAGCAGCGCGTTTGTGCAAAGATAAACATACTTTTTGCGCTTGATGATTCCTTCAACAATGCGCGGCATGTCTTTATGCAGCAGCGGTTCTCCGCCGGGGATTGAAACCATGGGAGCGCCGCATTCATCGACTGCCTGCATGCATTCTTCATATGAAAGGCGCTTGTCCAGAATTTCTTCGGGATGTGCAATTTTTCCGCAGCCGGCGCATGCCAGATTGCAGCGAAACAACGGCTCCAGCATCAGTACTAAAGGGTATTTTTTAACACCTTTAATTTTTTGTTTGATCAGATAGCTACCAACGGCAATCTGTTGGCGTAATGGAACTCCCATGGTTAAAACCTCCAAAATACTTCATTAAACGACGAATTGATTTTTTTGTTCAGAGTTGATGGCGTGTAGCGAGTTGCAGCCAGAGTCAAAATTATATTCAATTCGTTAAAACTGTTTCGGGTCTGTAAATGCTGAAAGAGTGACGTAGATTTGATCCATTGCTTTTCTTGTTGTGCTTGTGGATTTATTGTGAAGGCAATGGATCTTGTTTTTTTGCGGTTTCAGTCAGCAATATAATTCATTATACAGTTTATTGACAGTGGTGATATTGATCGGTACCGGATCTCTTTTTCGTTTTGTATGAAAACAACAGTGTTCGTATTTTTGAAAAAATATGCGGTATGTTTGGCAATATCAGCTGTCTCGGCTTCTGTTGCACGCCAGGAGACACCAAAAGAAATAATCAGGACTCCTGGCTGAATAAGGTGTTGTACTGATTGGGAATTTTTAGTAATCCACACCAAGTGCGCGAAGAGTCTCTTTGGTTAATTCTCCGGAAGCCAGATTATTGTTCTGTTGAAAGCTTTTTAAAGCTGCCAAAGTTCTGGGGCCACTGACTCCGTCGGCTGGTCCGGGTTTATAGCCGGCATTTGCAAGCGCCTGCTGCACCTTGCGAATCAGATTGGGTGTGGCTGCGACAACTTCGTCAGCATCATCAATGATTTCGGCAACTGCCGCGCTGGCATCTTCCCTAAAATCAACGATAGTCTCTTGTGTTGTTGTAATGCTGTCTTCAAGGGCGCTTATCATGGTATCCGCGGATTCATTGACAGCTTCTTCAGCTGCGTCAAGACCTTCGTCAACTGATTCTGAGAATCCATCAAGAACACCTTCCATCGATGCAATTTCATTCTCTGAGTCGAAATCACCAAATGTTTTTATTTCTTCTACATTTTCCAGACTGGTTAATGGCTCAGGCGCAATGACAGTCTCTCCAATTTCTTTGGTATTCATTCCGACTTGTCCATTTTCCGTCGAATCTGTGTTTTCCCCATTGCCGCATCCCGATAAAAGAACAACAGCTAACAAGAAAACAACTCCCGTTGATAAGCTTCTAATTTCAAGTGATTTCATTGATACATCCTCCGTAAGTTTGGAAATAACATCTTCAACCGCCACCATGATAATAATAGCTGAGACTTTTGCAAAACTCTATTTCATGAAATTTGAAATAACGAAAATAATGGGTTAATTAAATTTAAAAAGACTTGGATTTAAGTAATAAGAGCAATTAATTTCCGGCAAATGCAAGGAATACAGTCGTTATTGTAAAAATACACGACTTTCGTTCATAGATATTTTGATACTTGAATTGTGCGAGTGTTTTAATAAATGTAGATGAACATCGCCATTAAAAGTGAAAGTAATACACTCTTATTTATAGACTAATATTACAGGGTTTCTCTAAAAATCCAGATTTTTCTACGACACTTTGTTGTTCAAAAAATGTTTTCTTACATATCAATTATATGCTGAGTCAATACTCATAGTCTTGTTATGTGCCTCAAAATTGAGAAAATCTGCGATCGTTCTTCCACACGGCTTGCTACGATTGCTTGAGTCAGACAAACTCCCAATCTATATGTATATCATGAGATCTTTGCACGGCTACTACGCGGCACGATAATTGCGTTAAAAATTTGCGAAAAATGCTT
>JACKLU010000024.1 GCA_024235735.1 Burkholderiales bacterium | reverse complement strand
TCGCTACGAAGGTCCCAAAGGCGGCCCCGGCATGCGTGAAATGCTCTCCCCGACTTCAGCGTTGATCGGCGAAGGACTCGGCGATTCCGTCGGCCTGATTACCGACGGCCGTTTCTCGGGCGGCACCTACGGCATGGTGGTCGGCCATGTCGCACCGGAAGCGTATGTCGGCGGCGCCATCGCACTGGTGCAGGAAGGCGACTCGATCACCATCGACGCCGAACAGCGCCTGCTGCAACTCAACGTTTCCGATGAAGAACTTGCAAAACGCCGCGCCGCCTGGCAACCGCCCGAACCCCGCTACACCCGCGGCGTGCTGGCCAAATACGCCCGGCTGGTATCGACCGCCAGCAAAGGCGCGATTACAGATTAGGCCATCGAGTGAAAGGTGCAATACCACACGGTTATTGCACCCGCCCCTTACAGGGATCGGCTGATCGATAGTCAATTGAATCAAAACGGAGAAACGGATGCTGATCGATGAATTACACGCCAGAAAAGAAGCCATCGCCACCTTGGCGAACCGGTATGGCGCCCGGCGCATCCGAGTTTTCGGCTCGGTCGCCCGCGGCGAGGAGCGCCCGGACAGTGACATCGATTTCCTGGTGGACTTTCCCCGTGGTTATGATCTGTTTAGCCAGCGATTGCCACTGACGCAAGCGCTTGCGGAACTACTGCATCGAAAAGTGGAGTTGATACCGGAACATGAGCTTAACCGGCATATCCGGGAACAAGTGTTAAAAGAAGCCGTGGAGTTATGAGCAAACCCTGGCAGCCCTATGCATGGCATATTCTGGATGCCATCGCCAAAATCCGGCGAATACAGTCACGCGGGGACCTTATCCGGGATGAAATACTCTACGATGCGGCCCTGCGAAATTTACAGACGCTTGCCGAAGCCACTCAACAATTACCTGACCACAAGAAAGCAAACTGTTCTGCGATTCCATGGCGCGAAATAATCGGTTTTCGCAATATTCTCGTCCATAACTATCTCGGCGAAATCGATCCTCAAACCATCGTCAATGTAATCGAAAAACATCTGCCACTACTTGAAGCATGCATTAAAACGATATTGGAAAAAGAACCAGAAAGTAGCCGTGAATAAATTCGCAATTCAAAATTGAAATTGTTCTCAACAGCAAAAATCGGTTACTTTAATTTTGCCGAAACTAAAAGCAAGCGCGCTACACCTTCGCGCGAAGATAAATCGTCTTCCGGTTTGATCCGGGCGCCTGGCGCTCTTCAATTTCAAAGAGATCTTTTTTCGCCTTGACGAGATCGGACAGCTTCTTGTAACCATACAACCTTGAATCAAAATCAGGCTGCAATTTGGTCAGATAGCTGCCGAAAGCGCCGAGTCCCGCCCACCCCGTATCATCCGCCGATTGCTCAAGCGCGGTCAGCACAAATTTTTTGGGAAACTTCGGTTTTTTCTCGTTGACCTTGGCGGCGGTATCCGGAACGGCTGCGGATTCTTTTTTTCTGCCGGCCTCGGGCAATTCCGCCGCTTCGCTTGCTGCGCCGGAACGCAGAATTTCAGTGAAAACGAACTTGTGACACGCATTGCGGAAAGCGTCGGGTGTTTTCTTCTCGCCAAATCCGAACACCGTCAGCCCTTCTTCACGCAGCCGCATCGCAAGCCCGGTGAAATCGCTGTCGCTGGTGATCAGGCAAAACCCGTCGAATTTGCGGGTATACAGCAAATCCATCGCATCGATAATCAACGCGCTGTCGGTTGCATTCTTACCGGTGGTATAGGCAAACTGCTGAATCGGTTTGATGGCGTATTTCTGCAATACCTTTTTCCACGCCGAACTGGTCGAAACCGTGAAATCGCCGTAGATGCGTTTTACCGTCGCTTCACCGTAACGCGCGATTTCCGCGAGCAAATCCTCGATGACAGCGGCCTGCGCGTTATCCGCATCGATCAATACGGCCAGACGGAGCGTCCGTTCCTCGGGTTCAGCTTTTGTAACGGGTCTTGCGGATACCATTAGTCTACCTCCGGTTCTGTCATCAATATTCGTGACGTTAACTTACCGCAATTATGGCTGCGCAGCCATTTATTTTCGAATACGCTGAATCCGGCTTGTTCAACATCCAGGAGGCTGTCAATAAATGCTTAAGCAAATACTTAAGCGATCAAGAAATAACACACCAGCGTAATGACGATCGCGCCGATAAAATTCAGCACCAGCCCCTCCCTCGCCATTGTCGCAATCGGTAATCTTCCCGTACCAAACACGACGGCATTCGGCGGCGTTGCCACGGGCAGCATAAACGCACAGCTTGCGCTCATCGCCGCGGGCACCATCAGCAGAGCCGGATCGACACCTACCGCAAGACCGGCGGATGCCAGTATCGGCATCAGCAGAATGGCGGTTGCCGTGTTGCTGGTGGTTTCGGTGAGAAAAGTGACCGAAAGCGCAATCGCCGCAATAATCAACAGCGGGTGCAGGTCGGCCAGCACGGCGAGCTTATCGGCGACAAACCGCGACAGGCCGGATTCAACGAAAGCGTGCGCCAGCGTAATGCCCGCCGCGAACAGAATGAGTATGCCCCAGGGTATTTTTACCGCGTTGTCCCAGTCGAGCAGCCGCCCGCCACGACCATTAGGCGCCAGAAACAAAAACACGACCGCAGTCAACGCAACGGTCGCGTCAGTCGCGCCCGGCAGGTTGAACAACAGACTCCAGCCGCCAAACGGCTCAAGCCGCGTCACCCAGGCCAGCACTGTCAACCCGAAAATGATCAGCACGCGCTTTTCTTCAGGCCGCCATGCGCCAGCCTGCGGCATCGTCAGTTCGCCGACATACGTCAGCTTGCGCGTAAGCCACAGTCCTGCGAGCGGAATCATGATCAGCACGACAGGCAACCCCCAGCCCATCCATTGCGTAAAGCTCACCGCGTTGCCGGTAAAGTCCTGATAATCTTTCATGAACACCAGATTCGGCGGCGTGCCGATCGGCGTGCCGATGCCGCCGATATTGCAGCCATACGCAATCGCGAGCAGCAACGGCACCGTCAGCATCTTGTCCCGGCTTTGCTCAATGACCGCCAGCGCCAGCGGCAGCATCATCAGCGCCGTCGCCGCGTTGGAAATCCACATGCTCAGCAGCGCACACGCGCACATGAAACCGAATACGATGCGCCGGCTGCTGACACCGCCGATCAGCCGGACAAGTTCCAGCGCCAGACGGCGATGCGTTCCCGAATGCGCCATCGCCACCGAAATCATGAAACCACCCAGCATCAGCAGAATCAGATCGTTGCCGTAAGCCCTGGCCACATCCTCCTTCGACAACACACCGACCAGCGGAAAAACCACCAGCGGAATAATCGACGTTGCCGGAATCGGAATCGGTTCAAAAATCCACCACACCACGCACAACATCACCACCGCCCCCGTCCAGCAGGCTTTATCGTCCCAGCCGGAGTAGTGCATTCCCACGGCAGTAATCACAGCAAGCAGCGGGCCGCCGATCAACGCCCAGGAATTTTTGTTCAACATAAGGATTCTTTTTTAATACTGATTATTGTATTGGTTTTTATAAATTCGATATGGCGCAGACGCTTTTAATTGACTGAGAAAGCACTGAAACTGTCATTTTTGTAATGGCTTTGCCAGATATAGAGAACAAAATTTATTTAACAATTTTATTTTTTACATTATATTTGATTCGCGGGCGTTTGAACTACAGTGATAAGCGGAAGGAAGAAAAATGGATAACAACCCACCGGATAATACTGAATCTAAAGATAAGAGTAAACATGACCAGGCCAAATCAGAAACCTTGTCATCAATGGATAACAAACCACCGGATAATACTGAATCCAAAGATAAGAGTAAACATGACCAGGCCAGATCAGAAACCTTGTCATCATCAGATAATAAGAAAATACTTAAATATTTAAAATTAATCCTAAAGGTAGTAGGGGTAGTAGCGGGAGCGGGAGCGGGAATTATTATTACGATTTCGTTCAGTATTTATAATACGAATACTAATATTAATGCCTTGTCCAATGACATCAAGATCACGAATACCAATGTTAATGCCTTGTCCGCCATGGCCACATCACTGAGTAGCGCCAATGCGAAATCTGATTCGCAAGCGATCGTTAACAATACGTTTCCACTCGGCTCAGGGAACGCAACCATATATCATAAGTTTCAGAACCCGGTACAAGCATGTTGGTATTACGCCGCGACTTACAGAACGCAGCACCCCTATACCGTTTTGTGGGAGAATTTCTCATATGACGAGAAATTAAAAATCAGAGCAATAGCAAGCAAGGGTATTTGGGAGGCACATACGTGCCAACGAGATAAAGAAGTAGATCTTGAAAAAATTGAGAAATTACTCAGAGATAGCAATAGGTGGAGAAAAGACGGTAATTGGACTAATGAAAGTGTTATAAAAGAAGTATTACAAATAGCCAAGGATTATAAAAGCATAGCTGACATAAAAGAAATGTTCAGAAAACATGAAAAAATAAATGACATTGTAGAATTAATCTTAACCTCCTCAGAACCAGAAAATAAATCAAAAATCAGAGAATTACTTACAGATGGTGACACAAAAAATACTGTCGGCATAGAACAAGCTATCAGTGACATAAAAAAAGCTATCAGTGATCATAAAAAATTAGATGAAATACACGATAAAATCAAAAACAACATAAATAGATTCAGAATAATCAAGCTAATTCATGAACCAAATACAATAGTCAAATTAATCGGGGAAGAAACCATAAATCACCGACTTGAGGTCACGTTTTATACGCCAGAAGACGAAAAAAACATATGGAAAAAAATCGAAGAAAATAAAAATAAAGACAAGATAAAGAAATTATTTATTGATTTAGAGAAAAATGAATCTGAAATCAGAAAATTACTTAAAGAAGGTGGTACAGATAATTTTGACGAGTTGATACAAAGAATCAGAGACCGTAGTGACTATAGCCATATTGCAGATGCCGTAGCTACATACTATTCCACATTACACTTCGACAAAGAAGGCAAAATCACTCACAGAAGAGTTAAAAAAATTGACAAGTATAAGTACAGTCTTCCAAAACACTTATTAAGTAAGATAGAGAAGTGGGAATGGGAAAAAATAAAGCAGTGGGAGTGTGAATCGGAAAAATCATTCACAAAGGAAAAGGATGCTAATAATTTTAGCATTTGCACCATACCAACAGAAAAAAAACCTGACGACGCATCGAAAGGCGATAATGAAAAGATTGACGACTCTGCCAATGACTACAAGAATGAAATAAAGATCACTAGCGGCCCAATACTGGCTCTGGCGAAAAATTCAGAAAATTCAGAAAATTCAGAAAATTCAGAAAATTCAGAAAATTCAGAAAATTTAAAAAAATATATTAAAGCACTTTTATTCTATCTCGAAAAAAGAAAACAACTTCATGAAAACCTGACAAACGATGGCTGTGGCGCGATTTCCGTAGAGCCCGATTTTGTTAGCGACCTGACTACAGGAGAACTGGAAACCCCTTCTCTCGTTTTTCTATGCCACAAAAACAATATTAGGTCACATGTCAGGATCATGGTGCGAGAAAATCAGCAACAGAAAAAGGAAAGAGAAGACAAGACAAGAAGCAATACAAGAAGCAATACAAGAAGCTAAGAAAGAGTGGCAGAAAATGAATGAACAATCATCAGAAGAATAACATAAGGGGAATTTTTTACAGAAACACTTTCTGTTTTTCTAATCAATTGTTCTTATTATGAAAACTTATGGCGCAAGATTCTGCAAAAGCTGCATCACACAACCAAAAAATACCATGGCTCAACCCCGCTCCACAAAGTCCTCATAACGCTGCTTCAATTCCGGCATGACTTTCTGCGCGGCATTGTAGCCGATTTCGAAGAGCTGTTCGCCGCGGGTGAAGTCGGCGAACGGGTATGCCGAAGTATCGGGGGTGATGAGGAAGTCGCTTTCCGACATATGCAGCTTGGCGAGTTCGTGCGAACTGACTTCGAGCACGCGGTTGAGCGTGGCGAAATAGCCGACATGCCGCATCGCCCCGGCGAGGGTTGCGGCGTTGTTTTTGCCGAATGCGGGATGCAGTTTCGTGCCGACATCGACGGCGACGATGTAATCCGTGCGCTGCTTGCGCAATACGGAACTCGGCACATTGATCAGCACGCCGCCGTCAACCAGCGCGAGGCCGTCGCGCCAGATCGGCTTGCCGAACACCGGATAATTGATGCTTTCGAGCACGCAGCCGACCACCTCGCCGCTTGAACGGATAACCGCCTGACCGCCGATCAAATCCGCTGCAATCGTGTGCACCGGCAGCAGCAATTGTTCGAGCTTGAGGTTTTTCAGATATTTGCGGAACCGCTGTTCGATCAAGCCGAAACGAAACAGCGTCCATAAATGCAACTGCGTCGCGCGCGGAAACCAGGTCACGATTTTCGGCGGCCTCATTTCGTTGTTGAACAGGCTGAGCAAATGCTTGGGATTGAAACCGGCGCCAAGCCCCACGGCGATAATCGCGCCCGCGCTGGTGCCCGCCACGCGGTCAAAGTAAAGCCCCTGCTCTTCGAATGCGGCTATGACGCCGATATGCGCCAGCCCATGCGCGCCGCCGCCGCCCAGCGCCAGACCGAGTTCGACGCCTCGGGCGATATGATACAGCCGCGCGAGATCGGCCGGCCGCAGTTCATTGTGATAGACGCTGAAAATACACCGCATCGCGTCAAGGTGCGTGGGGATGGCGTACACGGGATTGTCCGCCAGATTATAGGACTTAGGCTGAATCCAGACGGTCTGCAAGCGGTTTTTGAGTTCGGATTGCTGCGCCAGAATGCTCTCGGCATGCGCTGTAAACGCTTCTTCCGCCGGTTTGTTTTGTTCTATCAGCCACCAGATGCGTTCGCATTGCAGCAACAACCCGGCGGTTGCCCGGCTGGCGTACAGATCGACGAATACATGGTCGCAGCGCTTTGTCGCCGCCGCCAGCGCATGCAGAAATGCTGGCTCATCGGTTGAGTGGCTGAGCGCATGGATGGGGAAAATGGCTTTGTGCGCGGTTAATTCCCAGAATGAAACGCGATCGGTAAAAATTTCGATGGTCTTATTTTTACCGGCAAAATAACGTGCAATCGACGGCGCGGCCTGCGCTGTCAATTCGGTTGTGCGCACCACGCCGATGATGCTCTGCCGGTGGCGAGCGATTTTCCGGGTCTGCGCGCCGAGCAGCCATTTGCCGATGGTGCGGCTGAGCGCGATCGAAAATTCGGGCAGCGCCTGGGTTAGCGCCAAAAAATCCTGTCTGGAAATCTCCAGCACCGCGGTGTCCATGATTGCGGTCGCCGTCGCCGCGCGGCGTCCGTCGATCAGCAAGGACAGTTCGCCAAAATGATCACCGCGCTGGAGGATATTGACGACGTCTTCGCTGCCGTCGTCGCGCCGTATGCTCATGCGTACACGCCCATGCAGGATGATGAACATGCTGTCGCCAACGTCACCCTGCTGAATCAGCTGTTCACCGCTCCTGAAAGTCCGGCGCGTTGCCGCGTCGGCAATTTTCCGCGCGGCCTCTTCGCTCAGCGAACCGAACACACCCTGCTCGGTCGGCAATGCTGGATTGCTGATTGTCTGATCATTCACGGCTTAGCGCCTCAGAGTTATGGAAAGCTGTATTGGGGTAACCTTCCGGTTATTCTTCCAGCAATCGCGCGTGTGATCAAGCGTGCATTACGCTGAATACAGCGTAAGCTGCGGGTAATAGGAAAAAGGAATGGTGTATGACGCTAAGGACTGCTTCCATGACACGTCACAGTCACACAATGGGGTAACTGTAGCGCGCCACGGCCATTGTTTCAGATCGGCATGCCGGTAATCAAGCCGCATTAGCCAGTTGCTGCACCTGCTCTGCAATACCCGCGACTTCCTCGGCGATGCATTGAATTTCAGCCGTCTCGATACCGAGTTGCAGCCACTCCTGTTCTGTAATCCCGTCGATGACATGCTCACTGATGGCATAGTCCGGCAGCATTTTTTCCGCCACGTTGATGAGCCTGACCAGCGGTTGACCGATCGCCGCATCGGGATGGTCGGGCTGATGATGATAACGAATGACCGCGATGATCTCCGGCGGCAACCCCCAATGCGCGGCAAGCCTTGCACCGATTTCTCCATGACTCGCGCCCAGCAAAGCCTGCTCGACTTCCAGCAAGGATGCTTCCTTGGATTCATTCAGTTTTTCATACAGCCTATTGGAAAGATCCCTGGCAAGATAATTCAGCACGCTATACCCGATGTCATGCAACAAACCCGCCAGAAAAATGCGATCTTCCTGCGGCCTGTTGCGTGCGGGCATATGTCTGGCGATCGTCCGCATGACGCTCGCAATGGCGATACTGTGCGACCACAAATCGGTCGAATTGAACTTACCCTCCGGCGGCTTGGCAAATGCCGCGATGGTCGCCATGCCGATCGCGATGGATTTGACTTGCACCAGTCCCAGCCGCATGGTTGCGTCACTGATCGAAGTAATCATTCCTGGCGCGCCAAACAGCGAAGCATTCGATAAGCCTATGACACGCGCGGAAATTTGTGGATCCTGTGCAATCAGTTTCAGTAACTGCGCCTCACCCTTGTCGGTGTTGAGCGGCAATGCAAGCATTTTCTGTGCAATGACCGGCATTGCCGGCAATTCATCAATCCGCTCGAGCACCTGTTGAAAATCGGCACTGCCAGCGATTGCGCCTGATTGCCGCGCGTTCTCCACATCTGTTAATACCATTCCGCTCATGTTGATAACCTTTAGTTCAAATTAAAAAGCAATCGAATAGTGTCCGCCACCCTAAAAAACGTCGAGAGACCGCTCGCCCCGGATAGCTTCTGGACACCTTGCAACATGCTGTTCATTATAGGAAGTTCTGATTGACGCCAATGGCTGAATAGCAACATAAAAAGTGATCATTTCGGAAAATTTTGACAGCCGCGCCTGACAGCCATTTGATGACGAATTGAGGTTCAACAGATTGATTCTGCTGGTTGGTGATTTCCGGGGTGTTATGTTTAAAGTTGATGTATGATGTTAAACCAAGAGTCTGTCGGACATAAGACCAATCTACTGCGCCAATGGGATAACGGCTCATATTTCCTCGATTTTTCGTTACATAGTCTTGCTATGCGCCTCAAAATTGAGAAAATCCGCACTCGCTCTCCCACTCGGCTCGCTACGATTGCTTAAGTCCGACAGCCTCCTAGAAACATCCTTAATGATTCATCGCAGCTCAAGATACGTCTTTATAAAACCCTTCATTTTAAGGAAAGGAGTTGTTATGCAAAAACGGTGGATGCAAAACGCTTTTCATTTTTTCGTCGCGACGGCAGGCTTACTCGGCAGTTCAGCCATCATGGCCGAAACCATTCAACCGCATTGCGCTTACTTGCCGATCGATATCAATCAATACGGCAAGCAGCCGTTCCAGAATCCACCCGACATCCGGGCGCAGAACGGCAGTCTTGATACCACCATGACCGTGCAATACACCGATGCCGTAACCACGACACTCGGCGGCTGCCCGCTGAAACTGCGCACCTACAACGGCCAGCTGGTCGGCCCGACATTGCGCGTCGGCCAGGGTGATGTGATTAATCTGATGCTGAAAAACCGGCTGCCCGTGGAAACACCGAATGAAATCCAGGCGCAGTTCGAGCAGGAAAATCAGAATGCCTATCTCGATACCACGCCTGCGTCATTCAACACCACCAATATGCATTATCACGGCATGCACGTGTCGCCTGTCGGCAATAGCGACAATGTGCTGCTGGCAATTCCGCCACAAAGCGATTTGCGCTATGAAGTGAAAGTACCGGCGGATCATCCGGTCGGTTCCTACTGGTATCACGCGCATGCGCATGGCTCGACGGCGATTCAGGTGGGCAGCGGCATGGCGGGCGCGCTGATTGTCGAAGACGATCCGAAAACCATACCCGCGGCGCTGAAAGCGGCCAACGCCAGCGAGAAAATCTTTGTCCTGCAAACCATTCTGTACGATCAGGAAGGTGAACTCAATAACATCACCAGCCTGTTCCCCGGCCCATCCAACCCGACGCCGGAAAACTGCAACGCTCAGGGCGCAATGGATACCTGGCACTGTTCGCGCCGTCATATCACCATCAACGGGCAGATCGTGCCGATCATCACCATGAAGCGCGGCGAAGTGCAGCGCTGGCGGCTGATCGACACCGCATTCCGTGAATCGATTTTCTTTGCTGTCGCGGGACACGACCTGCATGAAATCGCGCTGGACGGCAATTATCTGGGCCGTGTCGACACCTGGAAAGCCGGTACGCCGATCGAACTGCAATCCGGCTACCGCAGCGATGTGCTGATCAAGGCCAGTCAAAAGCCCGGCGATTACCGTATTATCGATCAGGCCGCGTCAAGCAAAAAATCACTGCGCCAGATCAATGAGCCGGAGAATTTGCTCGCCATTTTGAGAATCACTGAAGAAACGGATGACATGGCGCTGCCGACCAGCGAAGAAATGGCGGCACTCGCGCCATTCGGCGATCTCGATCTGCGCAAGCAAGCGGTGGGCGTGCAAGAAGTCACCTTCAAGCTCGGCCAGGATGCCAAAGGCGGGAAAAACTATTTCCAGGTCAATTATCGCGCGTTCAATCCAAACCACGTGCGCCAGCTTGAACTCGGCGCGGTAGATATGTGGTCGCTGACTACGGTCGGCGATCCGGCGGCCATTCCGAATCCCATACCACCCGCGCCGCATGTATTCCACATTCACGTCAATCCGTTCCAGTGGGAACGCACCGGCCCGGACGGCAAGCCGCAGCTGGTCTGGAAAGATACGCTGCTGGTGCAGGGACCGGCGGTAACCAATGTCTATACGCAATACCGCGATTATATCGGACAGTATGTCCTGCATTGCCATATCCTGGATCATGAAGATCTGGGCATGATGGAAGTGCTCGACGTCGTGAATACACCGGTCGCGCACGCGCACTGATTGAACAATCGGGAGAAACCATGAATGCCAAACAGAAGCTGTCGCGCTTTCAGCGCGTACAGCAAATACTCGATGACGCGCAGGGCAAGTGTATCCCGGATTATCAGGGACTCGGCGCTTTCTGGCGGGATTTGAATACGTTCAAATCAGCCGAACTGTACGGGCAACGGCTGATCGCGCCCGAATCAGCGCAATCCGAACAGCAATCCGGTAATTCCGGCGGCAGGCGTTGCTGCGGTGGTGGTGGCGACAGCGCTTCCCTGGATACGGATGAATCCGCATTGAATCAGGCGCTGCTGACCAGCGGCAGCAATCAGCCGGTTGGCGATTGCTGGCCGACCGGCGGCAAAAATCCCGCCAGAATCACCGCGAGCGGTATTGTGGATAACAGCGATGAGGCCGCATCTTCGGCATCATCGCGCAGCGACCGGTCGGGATTGATCAAAGGACTGCGCGGCCAGTTTCCATTCGACGGCACGCAGTTTCCGCCGTTGCTGTGGCAGGCGCAGAAACCGGTCAGCCCGGCCGATATCGCCTTCATCGCCGCGTGGATCGACGACGGTTGCCCGGAAACGGATGATGCCGATAGCCGTGTAAAGTCGGATAACGTTGTTCTGACCCACGATGGCGCGGTTTTATCGCGCACAACCCTGCGCGCACTGGCCAGGGGTGATGCGCTGCATACCGTGTCGAAACAGCACAGCAGCGAAATCAGCAACGCGGTGCAGGGTCTCCAGGTGAGAAAGGAAGTCAGCACGCTGTCCGCGCAGGAGCTGTCGCTGCTGCGCGAGGCGCTGGCCTGCATGTACACCTACGATCCGCACATTTTTGATGAACGCAGTTTCAACTACTGGGCGCGCATTCACACCGATTCCTGCCAGCACGGCTGGGAGCAGTTTCTGCCGTGGCACCGGCTGTATCTGTATTTTTTCGAACAGACGCTACAGGATTACGACGCGCGCATCACGCTGCCCTATTGGTCGTGGAGCGATTACGCCGACGTCAACCGTAAAACTTACGATACCGAACAACTGGACATCGGCGTGCTGCCGGATGCGTACGGCTGTTTTCTGGACAACACCGGACTTGCCACGCTGAAGGACAGCCGATTGTTCACCGATACGGAGCTCGCCAATCTCGCCCGATTACAGAAGGCCGGCACAGTGTTCCATTCCGGCCTGCGCTTTCTCAAGGCGGCAAAAATTGACTATGCGTTGCAACTGCGCGAAGGCAAAGCCGTCTGGTCCGATAAAGTGGCGGCGATCTATGCCGAACTGCGCCGCGCCAATCCGCTGTGGTTTCCGAACCGCTGGCCGGGTTCTATCGGCGCCGCGACGCATTACCCGACTGCCGCGGATGTGCAGCTGCTGCTGTCATCGAAAAACTGGAACCAGTTCGGCGGCGGCCCCGAGTACGATCACCATTTCGGCTGGCTGGAAGAAATGCACAACGGCATGCACAATTTTTCCGGCGGCCAGAATCCGGTCTTTCTTGCTGCGAACAAAGCCATCGGCATCGACACTCCCGATCCGCAGAACATCTACAACCCGAATTACGGCTACATGACCGATAACCGCGTGACGGCGTTTGATCCGGTTTTCTGGGCGCATCATTCGAATGTTGACCGGTTGTGGGCCGTCTGGCAGGAATTGAATCCGGGTCTCGATCCCGAAGATCTGAACGGCGCGCTGCCGCCGTGGTCGATGAATGTCAGCGACACGCTCAGCACGCGCAAGCTTGGCTATGAATATCTGCGCGACACCTATCACTATCCGGTGTATGCGCAACAGGGACTGGTGCGATTCAACGCCGAAAAAGCCGGTGTAAAACCGCAGGTGCTCGATACGCACCGCAAGGTGGAAATCCGCTTGCACCGCATGCATGTCGCCAATCTGTTCAATGCCATCATTCGCATATTCCTGAATGCGCCTGACGCCACAGTCGAGACGCCGATAGACAATAATCCGCATTATGTCGGACAGGTAACAACGTTTCATGGCTCATGTTACGGCGGCCCCGGCCATTGCGACAAACCATTGCCTAAAACACGCCGTTTCGACCAGCGCCCTTTAAATCATCACGAACCGCGCAATTTCCGTATTGATGCGACCGATGCGGTGCAGCGCATGCTGGCGCTTGGCGAGAACGATATCAGCGTGCATCTGGTAGTGATGGGACTCGACGGCAAACCGATCGATGATGCGGTGTTTATCGACGGCGTTTCGCTTAATTTCATGGATTAGACCTGGAGCAGATCAACATGCAAACGTTTAAGATTCATCCGGCCATTGGCTGCGCGCGTATCGGCAACAGCGAGGAATTTTATTTGGCCCCTGAGCAAACCGGCGCGCTGCCGATCGAATGCGACGCGCAGGGACGCGAAATCACCGACCCAAACGGCGCGCCGCTACGCGTCAGCCAGTTCAAGGAGTCCGGCAATCCGGGACGCATCAAACGCCAGGCTGCGCGCTTTCGCATCTTCGTGTATGACGAAAACCAGCTGGACAGCAGGCGTGAATTGAAAATCGGCGACAAGTATCAATTTCAGCTGAATACGTCGACAACCGGGCCGCAGCTGGTCGAAGGCACGGTGGTCGATATTGCATGGACGGTTCATCTGGCGAATAAAAAAGCGTCGTGGTACGCGTTCAGCGAAAACGACGGCATGCACGGTTACGGCCCGGATCATCCGCTGCGCAATCCCGAAGTCACCCAACCGGACCGGCGGCGGCAGTTGATCATCGATCCGGGCCCGCGCACGATCTCCGGCAACGATGGCAAGGCGTCGTTTGCAAAAAACGATGGCAGCGCGTATCCGCAGAGTTTTCCGCCCGAAGCTATTCAGCCATACAGTATCACGACACTTGGCGAAATAATGACCAACGAAGATGACGCGCAACATCGTCGTCTGATCGTCCTTGGCGGCTATGGCCGTTCCGGCTACCAAGGTGCGGATGGCAATACGGTGCCGGTGATCAGCAGTTACGCCAACAACGGCGGCTGGTATGACGATGTCGCCGATGGCCCGGTGCGCGCACAGATCAAATACAGCTACATTCATCGCTACACCGATGCAACCGGTAAACCGGTGCGCAAAAAACAGTTTGCATTTTATGATGTGGATGCGCCCGCCTGGCTGCTGGTCGGTTATCCGTCGTATGCGCCGGAAATCGAGGACATGATCACCATGGACGAAGCGATTTACGATTTGTCGGTGCGCCATTTTGCTTTTGACCCGGCGGTATACGGCACAGCCCCTTTCGACCGCCAAAGCAACCAGCCGGAATCCGCTGCGGACTGGTCAGTATGGCGCAACAACGCCAGATACAATCCCGATTATTATCCGCGTTTCTTCCGCGATATCTGGCCGATCTTCAAGCGGCCGGATGTTTACCGCTATACGCTGGATTTCGACATGTTTACCGGCGGCGATCCGCACAACACCGGCACGGGCGGCAATCTGAACAAGGCGGTGTTGTCGCAGCCGCCGAAAAATGGCATTGATCCCAACCGGCAGCATCGCGCGTTTATCTATGCGATTATGCGCAAGCAGGGGCAGGAAAATCTTTATACTGCCGGCGATTTAAGCAAACACGACCGTAATGCCGCCACCGGGCCGCGCCTGATGCCGATGCTGAACGGCAACAATCCGATAGACAACACCACGCCGGACAAATTTCTGCGCATGACTGACACGCAGCTATTCTTTCTGAAGCAATGGAAGGACGGCAAATTTATCAATGAGTGCGATGAGTGGGCGGAAGGCAACGCTTCGTGCGAAAATCCCTGGTCCGATCCGCCGGAAACCGGCGGTGCGATTGACCGCGGCGTGCTGGGCAATGTGCTCGGCGGCGCGTTCTGCCCCGGCGCCGAAGTCGGCTGGATCATGCTCAATCCGGCGATCTACAGCGCGCCCTACCGCATCCGCCAGGCTGCCTATACTGCCGGCGGACTCAGCATTCCAGCGCCGATCGCGGTTAAAGACGGCAGTCAGGCGGACGACATTGCCCGCGGCATGGAACCGGGCGATCTGACCAAATACATGGGGCTGCCGTGGCAGGCGGATTTTCATGAATGTACCGATCAGGACATCAACGTCACCTACGAACTGTGGAACACCATTTATCCGTCCAGCACCGGCGATCCGGTCAAGCAGAATATCGCCTATAACATACCGTGGTGGCCCGGTCACCGGCCGATGGTGGTGCAGAAAGCCAGCGGCGGTCAGTATTACTGGGCATCGGGCATTCCCGATAATTACGCGGGTGGCGTGCAGATGGTACGCGACTGGGTGAATCTCGGTTTTGTCAAATTCGATTCCAATGACGGCAGTCCGGGTTATTATCAGGTCGAGCGCAACGATCAGGCGCTTGGGCCGCAATTACAGCCCGGGCAGGGAACGCTGGGCGGCGCAATCACAGAGGAGGAAACAGGCAATGACTGATGCTGCGAATGGTGTGCCGTCTATTCTGACGGGTATATGGACTTACCGGAGCTTTCTGAGCAATCCCGATGTCAACGCCGACTTTGATACGCTTGAATTCGGCCGCGGCAATATCCGTATCGACCCGGGACCGATGCAGACCTTCTCTGGCTTGATTTATGGACCCGGCTGGGAATTGAAACTGAAAGGGTCGATTGCCTATGGCAATCCGTTTAATGTTCGGTTTCAGGGCGTCGGCATCGTCGGCGGCGCGCAGTGGATTTACGATTATCAGGGCTATCTGATTCCGGACTGGCCTAACGGCATTGATCAACGACCTGCGCTGGTCGGCTCGATTGTCCGCACGATCCCCCACCCAACCGGCCCCAACGGAAAATCCACTGCTCCGGCAGGTGTGGTGGCGCAATGGATTGCCGTCAAACAGGACGAAGATCGCTGATCCGATGCGCCAGTACTTCGATGTCATCATTATCGGGGCAGGCATCGCAGGCTGCGCAACAGCACTGGCGCTGCGGCAACAACTCCCTCATCTCTCGATATTATTGCTGGAACGCAGAAAAAACACGCCGCAGTCCTTCCGGATTGGTGAAACATTGCCGCCGCAGGCGATGGCGCTGCTCCAGCAACTGGATTTACTGGCGCAGTTCCGCCTGCGCGGCGACGTGGTTTCATTGGGAAACCGCTCCGCCTGGGGCAGTTCGCAACTCAGCGAAAACCTGTTTCTGTATTCCTGTTACGGTCACGGCTGGCATATTGACCGCGCGTCGTTTGACAACTGGATGGCGCAACAGGCCGAGCGCGCAGGCGCGACTATTCTCCACGACACGACAGTAACCGGCATACCCGTATATGAGCGACAACACTGGCATCTCGGCGTTACGCAAAACGATCACGCTGCGCGCAACATTGAAGCGCCGATTGTTGTCGATGCCAGCGGCATGAGTGTATTTTTCAGCCGCAGCCGGAATATCAACGTTGTAGCGCAAGACAAGCTGATTGCCATCTTCCGTTACTACCAGACCGATGACACCAGCGCCGCGGATAACGGCGGTGACGGTTACACTTTGGTAGAAAGCTGTTCATACGGCTGGTGGTATTCCGCCGGACTGCCCCACGGCCGACGGGTAATAGCGCTGATGACGGACAGCGACCTGGCGCGCACTGAGAACCTGTTGCAAGAAGCCATCTGGCGTGACGCTTTACTCAGTACACAGCACACCTGCACACGATTTGCACATGCCGAACCACTCACATCACTGCACATCAAACCGGCGCACAGTCAACAACTCGAACGATCCTGCGGCCAGGGCTGGTATGCCGTGGGGGATGCAGCCTCGACTTTTGATCCGCTGTCATCGCTAGGCATGTATAAAGCGCTGCGCCACGGACTGCTGGCTTCCTACGCAATCCGGGACGATCTGCTGGACAAAACCGGAACGTGTGAAAAGTATCAGCATATCTTCAATGCAGAATTCAGGCATTATCAGCACATGCACCGGCAGTATTATTCGCTTGAACAGCGCTTTGCGAACGCACCGTTCTGGCAGCGACGGCAACGTACAACCGTTTCATCTGACTCTTCCCGGAATATTTATGACACTGTCATGGATAATGGTTTTCCCTAGAGAAATACCATAGTTTCCCTAATATATTTCTCAAGATTGACTGACATAAGATATCCGCTGGTTGACTTATCCGGCACATATATTATGAAAACAGGAAATTTTATTGCAATTTCATCCACTTCCGCTCTATTGGTCTCTTATCTTGCAATACATGCTTCGATTTTCTTTCACCCTAATGAATCTGGATTCAGTCATGGGACACTGGCGCGCCAATATGAAAATTTAACCAGAGAAATGCAGGATAAAATACATGAGCAGGTCAATATTGTAGAGTCATTAAACAATAAGCCGCATCATTTCAGTTTCTTCGAGAAAAATGAGCAAAGTATCAAAAATTACGCCTATAGAGAAATCCAGCGTTTTGAACAAACAGTAGCTGAATATTCAGACAGAGCCGCCTACCACCACGCGCTGGCGACAAAACAAAAGAATATTTTCGGTTGTCTGGTGGCGGTTCTGATCATCATCAGATTACCACTTTCATATGTAATCTAAAGCTTTACCTCGGAAAGAATATCTTTATAAACCCGGCGGCTCAAACATCGCTATCGATTCCACATGCGCGGTATGCGGAAACATGTTGACGACACCCGCAGCCCGCAGCTGCCAGCCGCCTTGGTGCACCAGTACCGCGGCATCACGCGCCAGTGTTTCGGGATTGCACGAAACATACACCAGGCGTTTGGGCGGTACCCGGGTGTCGGCGAGCGCCTGCACGACCGCCAGAGCACCAGCACGCGGCGGATCAATCAGCACACGGTTTATCCGATTTTTGTTATCCGTATCCTGTGATTCAGCGCCATACGTATCTACCAGCCATGCCCAGTCCTCCGCACGCCAGTCAAACAGATCCCGTGCAGTAAACACCGTGCGCCGCGCCAAATCATTATGCAGAGCGGCCTGCTCAGCGCGCGCAACTAGCCCGGCGGAACCTTCCAGACCGATAACCCGTCGCGCGCGGGTTGCCAGCGGCAGCGTAAAATTGCCTAATCCGCAGAAAAAATCAACCACGACATCGTCCGGCGCCGGCGCCAGCAGTTTAACGGCGCGGTCGACCAGCACGGTATTCAATTGATGATTGACCTGGGTAAAGTCCGTCGGCGCAAACGGCAGGGTGACGCCAAATTCGGGCAACGACACCGACAGTACATCGGCATTGCCATCCAGCGGCGTCACCGTCTCGGGTCCGCCGGGTTGCAGCCACATCGACACGTTATGTGTACGGCCAAAATGCAACAGTGCGTCATGATCAGTCTGGCTGGGCGGATCCAGCACACGCAGCACCAGCACAATGGCCTGATCACCCACCGCCACCTCGATTTGCGGTAGTCGCTCGCGAATCGACAGCCCTGCGATCAATGTCCGCAGCGGCATCAAGAGATCGGACACAGGTTCAGTCAGTATCGCGCACGACTGCATATCGGCAATAAAACCCCGGACACGTTCATGAAAGCCCACCAGCACTTCGTCTCTGCACCGCACATAGCGCACCGACAGACGCGCACGATGGCGGTATCCCCAAATCGGACCATCGATGGGCGGCAACAGCGTTTGAGGACGAACTGTGGCGATCTGCCACAACATCGATTCCAGCACCTGCTGTTTGGCGGTTAATTGCGCGGTTGCATCAAGGTGTTGCAAACCGCAACCGCCGCATGCGCCTTTAAAGAAACCAAAGTGCGCACATCGCGGCGCTACTCTGTCGGGACTCGGACGCAACAGCGTTTCAAGCTGCCCCACTTCCCGGTGTTGTTTAGATTTTATGCGCGCATAACGCACCCGCTCTCCCGGCAATGCGCCTGCGATAAAGACCTTGCTGTCTTCACGTTGCCCCACGCCCCGGCCATCGAGATTCAGCGATTCGATTTCTATTTCAAAAAATTCATCCATAACTCAGCTATTCGGTTATTCCGGCAATTCGTTCTCAACCAGTTTGACCCAATAGGCGGCGCCAAGCGGTAAAATTTCATCATTGAAATCATAATGCGGATTATGCAGCAGACAATTGCCATCCACACTGCCATTGCCTATCCACAGGTAGCAGCCGGGCTTTTGTTGCAGCATAAAGGCAAAATCTTCAGCACCCATGCTGGGCATTGGATCTGTATTAACGCAACCCTCACCGGCAATAGCCGTTGCAGCCCGAATGGCGCTGGCGGTTTCGTCCGGACTGTTGACCGTGACCGGATAGCCGGGATTCTCGGGATTAAAGCGAATATCTGCGCGGATATTGAAACTCTGCGCAACGGATCGAGCGAGGTAATCGATCGTGTATTCCAGCTGTCCACGAACGGAATCCTTGAAGCAGCGGAATGTGCCGCGCACCACCGCAGATGCAGGCAGTGCATTCCAGGTACTGCCGCCATGGATCTGTGTGACACTGAGCACCGCAGGATCAACGGGATCAATCCGGCGACTGACGATGGTCTGCAATTGCGTCACCAGATGCGCCGCTGCAACCAGCACATCGCTACCCAGGTGTGGCATGGCGGCATGAGTGGCCTGACCGTTGAAGGTAATCTCGAAACAATCAAAAGACGCCATCATCGAACCGGTTCTAACGGCGAAGTGACCGACGGGAAAATCGGGAAAGTTATGCATGCCGAACACCCGCTGCGCCGGAAATTGTTCAAATAATCCCTCGCTGATCATTTGATGCGCACCTGCTCTGCCCTCTTCCGCCGGCTGGAAAATAAAATAAACCGTCCCGTCAAAACGACCGTGACTGGCGAGAAAGCAAGCCGCACCCAATAGCATCGCGGTATGTCCGTCATGACCACAGGCGTGCATTTTGCCGTGATGACGCGATGCATAGTCAAACTGGTTCTGTTCCTGAATATACAGCGCGTCCATATCTGCTCGCAAAGCCAGGCTGTTGGTACTGCTTCCGCGGCGCAACACGCCGACCACGCCGGTACTGGCCAGTCCCTGATGCACTTCGATCCCGGCTTGCCGCAACTGATCGGCAACCAGCCGGGCTGTCGCAGTTTCTTCAAAAGCGGTTTCCGGATATTGATGTATTTGTCTGCGCCATCGGCGCATGTCGTCATGCAAGGCGACGATTTTCGGATCTATCTTCATGATTTAGAGAATTTCTGGCACAGTTCAGGCATCCGCTACCGACCTTGGACGCCGGTTTTCATCGATCGCCACGTAGGTCAGCACAGCTTCGGTCACTTTAATGCAAAGCTCTTCACGGCCTTCGCGCACGCCGCGCTGGGCGTAAACGACCACATCGACAGTGATCGACGTACGGCCCACCCGGACAATATCGGCGTAGAAACTCACCAGGTCGCCCACCAATACAGGCTGCTTGAATACAAAAGAATTAACCGCAACCGTTGCAACACGTCCACGCGACCGGCGAATCGCCGGAATACTGCCGGCCATATCCACCTGCGCCATGATCCACCCGCCAAAAATATCCCCGGCATAATTGGTATCCGATGGCATGGGCACCATGCGCAACACGGGTTGCCCTTCAGGTAAAGGGACATGCAATTCGGAATCGTTTATCACATTCATCACCCTGTACTTATACCTGTAAGAGATCTTTGCACGGCTACTGCGCGGC
>JACKLU010000023.1 GCA_024235735.1 Burkholderiales bacterium | reverse complement strand
TTTGCGGGCGGGGGCGGCGTCGATGACGACCACGCCGACGCTTTTCAGTTGCTTTATCCGGTTGTCGGAAGCTGTAAAAGTGGCGCGGTCATCTTTGGAAAAGCGGGTCATATGCGTTTATCCGTATGAATCTTACCGTCGCGCATCATGATTTGCCGGTGCGCACGGTTGCCGAGTTCGCGGTCGTGGGTGACGATGATCAGGGTTGTGCCGGCGTGGTGCAGATTCTCCAATAAGGTCATGACTTCGGTGCCGATGCGGTGATCGAGGTTGCCGGTGGGTTCGTCTGCCAGGATGGCCGTGGGGTGCAGGATGGTGGCGCGCGCAATGGCGACGCGCTGCCGCTGTCCGCCGGAGAGTTCCGCCGGACGGTGCTGCGCACGGTCGGACAGGTCGAATGCGTGCAGTGCCTGTTCGACGCGTGTTTTGCGTTCACCGGGTTCGATATCGGCGAGGATCAGCGGCAGTTCGATGTTTTCGGCGGCTGTCAGTCGCGGCACCAGGTGAAATGACTGAAACACGAAGCCGATTTTTTCCCTGCGCACCCTGGCCTGTTCGGCTTCGGACAGGTCGGTCACTGTTTTGCCGTCAAGTTCATAATAACCGCTGTCGGGTCTGTCCAGCAGGCCGATGACGTTCAGCAGGGTCGATTTGCCGGAGCCGGAAGGCCCCATGATCGAGACATATTCTCCCTGGGTGATGTCGAGGTCGATATGATCCAGGGCGTGAATGGTCTGATCGCCCATGCGGAAAATGCGCGTGATATCCACCAGGTGGATCATGGTTTTGCAGAAGCGTCCGCTTTCGGATGAACGTCCATGCCTGGTTTGATTTCTTCCAGATCGAACGAAACCAGCACCCGGTCGCCTTCGTTCAATCCGCTCACGACTTCGGTATAGCTCCAGTTGGCCAGTCCTGTTTCGATCGGCTGTTCTACCAGTCTGTTGCCGGTATCGATCAGCCACACCCGATTGTTCTGCCGTATGGCCTGGGTGGGAATGCGCAGCACATGGTCATGGCTGTCGAGAATCACTTCAATATCCGCGCTGTAGCCGGCGAGCAGATTGTGTTCCGGTATGGCGTCGAACTCGGCTTCAATGTCGACGGTTCTCGCCTGCTTCTCTATTTCCGTAACATAAGGCGCGATGCGTCTGACCTTGCCGTGAAAAACCTTGTCCGGCATGGCGTCCAGCGTGATGCGCGCAGGTTGCCCCAGTTTGATTTTCGGCGCGTCGACTTCGTCCATCGGCGCGAGCACATAAAGACAGCGATTGTCGATCAGATCGATCACCGGTGGCATGGGAATACCCGGCGGAGACGGCGTGGCGTATTCACCCACCTCGCCGGTTATTTTGGCGACGATGCCGGAAAAAGGCGCTTTGAGCACCGTGCGCTCCAGGCCAGCCTTGGCCACGTCGACCTGCGCCCGCGCGCGCCGGATGTCGGAACGGGCGGCATCGCAGTTCGCCTGACGCGCGCGCGCATTGGCGTCCGCGTCTTCGGCGCGCTGCGGGCTGATGAATCCTTTGTCAATCAATTGCTGGGTGCGATATGATTCACGCCAGGCATTTTCGGCGAGAATGCAGGCTTCGCGTTCGCGTTGTTGCGACATGGACAGCTGGCGCTCGGCGAGTTCCTGTTGTGCAATCAGGTCGGTATTCCATAATTCCAGTAGAATCTGATTTTTTTCAACGTAATCGCCTTCCTCGACCAGAATTCTGGTGATCTGGCCGCCGAATGCCGGGGCCAGACTGGCGCGCTGACAGGCTTTGATGGTGCCCGCGCGCGTGTTGACCGCCGTCGTTTCAACGCGCCCATGCGTGATGACACTGAATTCCACTTCGACCGGGCCGGGGCGGGTAAAATACCAGGCCGCTGCGGCGCTCAGGGTCAGGAAAACGGCCAGACCAATGAGCCGGAAGGATTTATTCGCACGCGGCATGGCGACAGAAGAGGGGTGTAAAAAACATTTTGCAGGTTTGCCATTTCTCGGAAAACGGTATTGTACACATTCAAAACAAATGATTAACGCGGATTACCAAAATATGAATCAATTCTCCTTGCATGCATCCGGAGATGCGCCTTTAGCGACAGGGCATTACCCGTACATTCTGTCCGGTAGCGATCAGCCTGCCTCATTTGAGGCGCTGCGGTTGACCGAATCGGATTATGGCGCGATAGACCCGAAAACATTTGCAGCCATAGAAGCTGACAAGTTATTCGACACCATCAATCATACAAAAACGGAAATCGGCCGGTTCTGCCTGTACCGGTCGTTGGCCCGGCCTCTGTCTGACGCCCGGTTACTGCGGCACAAACAGGACGCGCTGCGTGAAATAGAGTCCGACACGCAATTGCGGGAATCGCTTGAAAACTATGTGGGGCAGAGAGCGCGATACGAACATACGCTGAAATATCTGCTGTATGGCGAATTTTCCGGCGGGTTGACGACGGATGTGCCGGCTGAACGGACGGGCAGGCTCGAATTTGGTGGCTACGGTTATTACCAATACCGGGAAGGCACGCGCTACGCGGTGGAAATGGTTGAAGACGCCAAGGCGCTGCCGCAGCCGGAAAGCCGGTATTTGCGCGATATTGTTGAAACGATACAGGGGTTTGAGCAATCGCGGATTTATCAATTGATGAAAGGCCCGGTTTATCTGTCCAACGATAAATTCAAAACACAATCGGAAAAGCCGCGTTTTCTGCCGTTGCCCCGTTTCCATCCGTCACTTTTCAAGTGGATGCCAATACTGTTCTTTATTGCGGCGGTGTATGCCATTATGTTTTTTTTCGAAATCATGGCGCCGGAACTGGGGGCATCGTACATCGGTTACGGTATTCTGGTACTCACGGTTCCGGTTTTTCCGATTGTACTGCTGGCGATGGGGGCGTATGACCGCGATGCGGTTATTTATCCACTGCGCCGGCAATTCAGGCAAAGCGCGGATCTCGCCAAGGCCGTTGAGGCGCTGGGCATGCTCGATGAATTGATGTCTTTCAGCCGTTATCGGCGGACATTGCATGAATCAATGATCCTGCCCGGCGTGCAGGATGAGCAGCATCACCTGCTGATTGTGGTGAATGCCAAAAATCCATTGTTGATTCACGAAAAGCCGGACTATGTGCCCAACGATATAACGCTGGACACTATCGGCAGGCTGCTGATTATTACCGGGCCGAACAGCGGCGGAAAAACCGCGTACTGTAAAACCGTGGCGCAGATTCAGCTGCTTGGGCAGATAGGTTGTTATATTCCGGCAACATCGGCTGAGCTGACGCCGGTGGAACATCTGTACTATCAGGTTCCCGATCCGGGGCAGCTGGCTGCCGGGATGGGGCGTTTCGGTCATGAACTGAAACGCACCCGCGAAATCTTTTTCAACACCACGCCACGCAGTCTGGTGGTGCTCGATGAACTGTCCGAAGGCACTACTTTTGAAGAAAAAATGACTTTGTCGGAATACATTCTGAAGGGGTTTCATCATCTCGGCGCGAGCACACTGCTGGTGACGCATAACCATGAACTCTGTGAACATTTGCAAAGCGAGAGTATAGGGCGTTATCTGCAGGTTGAGTTTGTCGCGCAGGGGCCGACGCATCGTCTGATTGACGGTATCTCGCGCGTCAGTCATGCCGATCGTGTCGCCAGCGCAATCGGTTTCAGCAAGGAAGACGTCGAGAAGCATATCGAAAAGATGATGACAGCGGCGGGGCGTAAAGCCGAGTAAATCCGGTCATGCGGGTATAGCCATCCGGCAGTTGCATAAAAATTAAACCTGTTTTCCGGAATTTACCGCTTTTTTTTGTTAAAATATGCCTTTAATTTACTAATTTATTGGAGTTATTTGATGGCAATTGAAAGAACCTTATCCATTATCAAACCTGATGCCGTTGCGAAAAATGTCATTGGTCAGATTTATTCCCGTTTTGAATCAAATGGATTAAAAATAATTGCCGCGCGTATGAAGCATCTTTCCAGATCCGAAGCCGAACAGTTTTATGCGGTTCACCGTGAACGCCCCTTTTTTAATGATCTGGTCGAGTTCATGATTTCGGGGCCTGTGATGGTTCAAGTGCTTGAAGGTGAAGACGCTATCCGGAAAAATCGGGACTTGATGGGCGCGACGGATCCGAAAAAAGCCGAGAAAGGCACCATTCGTGCTGATTTTGCCGAGAGTATCGACGCCAATGCGGTTCACGGCTCCGATGCACCTGAAACCGCTGCTGTTGAAATTGCCTGCTTTTTTCCTGCGTTGGACATTTACACACGCTAGTTTTTGACGCTGTTTTGAATATGACGGTTAATTTGCTGGATTATGACAGGGAAGGGCTCACCCGTTTTCTGACGGAAATGGGTGAGAAGCCTTTTCGTGCAAAGCAGTTGCTGAAGTGGATGCATCAGTCGGGAAGCGCGGATATTGCCGCGATGAGCGATCTGTCAAAAGCTTTGCGTGATAAGCTGGCAAAACATGCCGGAATTGAGCTGCCGCGGGTGCTGCGTGATCACGTTGCAGCCGACGGCACGCGCAAATGGCTGCTTTCAGTGGGCGACAATAACGGCATTGAAAGCGTGTTTATACCTGAAGCGGACCGCGGGACGCTGTGTGTCTCCAGTCAAGTCGGTTGCGCGCTGGCCTGCGCGTTTTGTTCGACAGGCAAACAGGGATTCAATCGTAACCTGACCGTTGCGGAAATTATTGGACAACTGTGGCTGGCGAACAGGATGCTCGGATCAGACGACGACGCGCATGCGTTGCATGCATTGCCGCCCGGACAGGATCGACAGCCTGAGCGCAGAGTGACGAATGTTGTCATGATGGGCATGGGCGAACCGCTGGCTAATTTTGAAAATGTCGTGACGGCGCTGCATCTGATGCTGGATGACCATGCGTATGGATTATCGCGCAGACGCGTCACGGTCAGCACTTCGGGGTTGATTCCGGCGCTGGACCGGTTGCGCGAGCGCTGTCCGGTTGCCCTGGCGGTGTCGCTGCACGCGCCGAACGATGCATTGCGCGATGAGCTGGTGCCCATCAACAAAAAATATCCGCTCAGCGAATTGATGGCGGCATGCCGCCGCTACCTGCCGGCTGCGCCGAGGGATTTCATTACATTCGAATATGTGATGCTGGATGGCGTAAATGACAGCATCGCACACGCTGCCGAACTGGTGGCGCTGGTCAGGGATGTGCCGTGTAAATTCAACCTGATTCCTTTTAATCCATTTCCCAATTCCGGATTTAAACGCTCTTCCGCCGAAACAATTCGTATTTTTCGCGATGTCCTGATGCAGGCCGGTCTGGTCACAACAGTCCGCAGAACGCGAGGTGATGATATTGCTGCCGCATGCGGACAACTTGCTGGACAGGTGCGGGATAAAACGCGCCGTACGATGAGCGGCTGTGCGGACAGGAATGTAATGGAGGCCACACGATGATGCATGTTCGAAGTAAAAACCGTTTGTTTTTTTTGTGCTGTTTGATGATTGTCTTCGCGGCAGGTTGCGTTCATGAACCGAGTGGCGTCATCTTGACGCCGGAACAGGAAGCCGCGCGCGTCGCCAAAAGTGCGAAAATTCATACCGAACTGGCGTCTGAATATTACTTCCGGAGACAGTATAAAGTCGCATTGGAGGAAGTTGATGCTGCGTTGAAGTCAAATCCTAATTATGCCCCGACGTATAATGTGCTTGGATTGATCCATATGGCGCTTGATGAAAACAGCAAGGCGCAGTCCAGTTTTGAACGTGCGCTGAGACTCGCGCCTGACGATCCTGAAATACACAACAATTACGGCTGGTTTCTGTGCGAGCGGTATCCTGACCAGATTGACCGGGCGATCGATCATTTCAGGCGCGCCATCAATGATCCGCTTTACGAGACCCGGCACATTGCCTATGCCAATGCAGGACTTTGCGAGATTAAGCGGAATAATTTCACAGAAGCTTCGTTTTTTTTAAGGGAAGCGCTGACGCTGCATTCGAGCTACAGGCCCGCGCTGGTCGGGTTGATTGAAATGGATTTCAAGCGAGGTCAATTGGCCGCGGCGCAGTCCAGGTTGACTGAATTCAAACAGAAATACTCGCCGACCGTGAAGAGCCTTGAGCTGGGGATACAAATCGAGCGCGCCATGAACAATCCCCGCGCGGTTGATAGTTATATGTTTCAGCTGCAGAAACTTTTTCCCGATTCAAAAGAAGCCAGGGCTGCAAGAGAGGGCAGATTATAGATGAATAATCTTTTTGATAACACCGGTAATAACGACAGCGGGAAAGCCAGCCAGGATTCCGCGCAAGCGCGTGATGATGATCCGAATGTCCCGGCAGCAACAAACCCGAATCCGTCCGAACCACAGGAAAAAATGACCTTCCCGGAAAGTGAGCCTGAAATCAGCCATTTCCTGAAAAATAAAGCAGATGAGGAGACGCAAGACACACACCTGCTGGATACGGCCAGTGTTGTTCAAGGTGTGGGGCATATGCTGCGTCATGCGCGCGAAACCAGAAATATAAGCATT
The DNA here is from genome assembly GCA_024235735.1 of Burkholderiales bacterium. Taxonomy (GTDB): domain Bacteria; phylum Pseudomonadota; class Gammaproteobacteria; order Burkholderiales; family Nitrosomonadaceae; genus Nitrosomonas. The sequence goes on along the minus strand of JACKLU010000023.1, from coordinate 19,432 downwards.
GAAGAGGTGTCGCGCCAATTGCGTATTTCAGCTCAGCAAGTTGAGGCGATTGAAAAAGAAGATTTCGATGCATTGCCGGGGCGTACGTTTGTGCGCGGATTTGTACGTAATTACGCCAATCTGATGCATCTTGACGCCAATGCCGCAGTGCGCATGCTGCCCGGGTTCATGGCGACGGCAACGCAGGCGGCCCATGCCAACAATGCTGGACAAACACCTTTTAAAATTCAGGAGATGGCGCCTTCTTCGAGAGAAAAGCAGGGAAATGGCCATTTCTTGCGAATCATCGTGCTGCTCATCGTTTTGGCGGCGGCGGGTTTTTTTCTGTACGAGAAATTACCGCTATGGCTGACATGGCTGGCAACCGAAGAGAATGCGCTTGAAACCGAAAAAGTCATGCATCGGAGCGATGACCAGGGTACGGTGGAATTGCAGCTTTCGCTGCCCGCTTTGAAATTATCCGCCAACCCTGCCGGGCCGATCCGATCGGGTTCCGGTGCGGGCGCATCCGAATCAATCGTTATGCAGTTGCCGATGGCGAGCCTGAATACCGTAGGCACGCTGTTTTTTAACTTTACCGGCGATACGCATATCAAAGTGATCGATGGCAATGACGAAGTCATTTTTGATCAGCAGAATGCCCGTGGAACGCAGCAGCGCGTGAGCGGGAAAAGACCGTTGTCCGTATCGATCGGCAAAGCATCGGCTGTTGAACTGAATTATAATGACAGAACGGTTGATATTAATCCCTATACACACCCAACCAAGGGCAGCGCGCATTTGATGCTTGAATAATGCTGGCATTGCGCAATGTGAATGGTTTTCCTGATAACAGAATATCGAAAGTGATAATGAAAAATGATGTCTCAAGATAATCCGGCTTCGTTGCGGCGTGCTTCTGTCGGGGTTCAAGTCGGTTCCATCCGGATTGGCGGGAGCGCCCCTGTCGTCGTCCAGTCAATGACCAATACCGATACTGCCGATGAAATAGCGACGACTGAACAGGTCTTTCAATTGGCGCGCGCCGGCTCAGAACTGGTGCGCATTACCGTCAATTCGCTTGAGGCGGCCAAAGCAGTCGCAGGTATTCGTCAGCGGCTCGATGATATGGGATGTCATGTGCCGCTGATTGGCGATTTTCATTTCAACGGGCATAAACTGCTGACCGCATATCCGGAATGCGCGCAGGCGCTGGCCAAGTTTCGTATCAATCCCGGCAATGTCGGCAAAGGCAAAAAAAGAGATGAACAATTTGCCACACTGATTGAAACGGCCTGCAAATACGACAAGCCGATCCGGATCGGCGTCAATTGGGGCAGTCTCGATCAGGAGATGCTGGCGCGTATCATGGATGAAAATGCGCGCGCCAGTGAACCGCAGGATGCCGCTTACGTGATGCGCGAGGCGTTGATCACCTCCGCGCTGGAAAGTGCGGCAAAAGCCGAGGAAATCGGACTGCCACGCGATCATATCGTGTTGTCGTGCAAAGTCAGCGGCGTACAGGATCTGATCCGGGTTTACCGTGAACTGGCTGCACGCTGCGATTACGCTTTGCATCTGGGGTTGACCGAGGCTGGTATGGGATCCAAGGGCATTGTGGCGTCGACGGCTGCACTGGCGGTGCTGTTGCAGGAAGGAATCGGCGACACAATACGGATTTCGCTGACGCCCGAGCCGGGCGGTTCACGCTCGCGCGAGGTAGTTGTCGCCCAGGAAATTCTGCAAACCATGGGTTTGCGCGCATTTGTACCGCTGGTCGCGGCATGTCCGGGATGCGGACGCACGACTAGCACCTATTTCCAGGAACTGGCCGAAAGTATACAGGCTTATGTGCGCGAGGAAATGATTGTATGGCGCGAGCAGTATGACGGTGTGGAGAACATGACGCTGGCTGTGATGGGATGTGTAGTCAATGGGCCGGGTGAAAGCAAGCATGCCAATATCGGCATCAGTCTGCCGGGTTCGGGTGAGAGTCCGGTCGCGCCGGTGTTTGTCGATGGCGAGAAAACGGTAACCTTGAAAGGCGATAATATCGCGGGTGAATTCCGGCAAATTGTCGACCATTATGTACGCGAAAAATACCCGAGAAAAGCGGGCTGATGACTAAAATAATCAAGGCTGTTCGCGGGATGAACGATACGCTTCCCGACGAAGCGTATCAATGGCAGTTTTTTGAGCAGACCGTGCAGGACTGGCTGGCAATGTATGGTTATCGAAATATCCGCACGCCCATCGTTGAACAAAGCGATCTGTTCGTGCGCTCCATCGGGGAAGTGACCGATATTGTCGAAAAAGAGATGTATTGCTTTGTTGATCATCTCAATAACGATAGTCTGGCGCTGCGTCCTGAAGGCACCGCATCCTGCGTTCGCGCGGTGATCGAACATAACCTGTTGTATGGCGGGCCGCAGCGGCTTTATTATTCCGGGCCGATGTTCCGGCATGAACGTCCGCAGAAAGGCCGCTATCGGCAGTTTCATCAGGTCGGCGTGGAAGCGCTGGGTTTTTCCGGGCCGGATATCGACGCGGAGCTGATCATCATGTGCGCCCGATTATGGCGGATGCTCGGTATAACTGGTCTGCGCCTTGAAATCGGCACATTGGGGAATGCGGAATCCAGAGCGCTGCACCGTGCGCGACTGATCAAATATTTTCAGCAGCATGTCGACGCACTGGATGAAGAAGCCGGTAGACGGCTGCACACCAATCCGTTACGTATTCTGGACAGTAAAAATCCGCAGATGCAATCCATCATTGAACAAGCGCCCAGGCTTATTGATGATCTGGATGAAGAATCCCGGCTTCATTTTGAAACAGTGCAACAGATTTTGTGCGCACGGGGTGTCACTTTTGAGATTAACCCCCGGTTGGTTCGCGGACTGGATTATTACAATCGCACAGTTTTTGAATGGATTACCGACAAACTGGGTGCGCAGGGTGCTGTCTGTGCGGGTGGGCGTTATGACGGACTGATCGAACAGGTCGGCGGAAAACCCGCGCCGGCTTGCGGTTTTGCCATGGGCGTCGAGCGCTTGCTGGCGCTGATGCAGGAATGTGGCAAGGCGATTGCACAACCGGCGCCTGATATTTATATCGTGCACCAGGGCGTGCAGGCTACAGAATATGCCTGGCAAGCAGCTGAATACTTGCGCGATGCGAATTGCCAGGTTGTCCTGCACTGTGGCGGCGGCAGTTTTAAAGCGCAAATGAAAAAGGCGGACGCAAGTGGCGCGCGTTATGCAATGATCATAGGAGAGGATGAAGCTCTGGCGCGGCAGGTCACGCTCAAATCCTTGCGGGAATTTACCGACCAGGCCAGAGTTGACTTGAATACGGTTTGCGAATTGATTCGGGCATAAACGGCTCAGGCAATTTTTCATGTAAATGATATTTTTTTCAGGAAATCAGAATGGCAAGAGTTGATCATGAGGAACAGGAAAAGCTGGATACGCTGAAAGCATGGTGGAACCGGTACGGCGCCATTATTACCATCATGCTGGCGGTAGCGGTGGCAACAATCGGTGGTACCAAGGTATGGGAGTATTTTCAGCGTCAGCAGGCGCAGCAGGCCGCTGATTTGTATGCACTGCTGAAGCAGGTGCAAACGACCGGAGATCTTATGAAGATTACCGATGCCGCGCACTTGCTGACCGAAGGCTATCCCTCTAGCGGATATGCGCCCAGGGCGGCGTTGATTGTAGCCAAGGCCAGTGTGGATGCGGGTGATTTACAGCGCGCCAAGACGCACTTGCAGTGGGTCATGGAGAACGCCAAGGAGCCCGAAATGATCGATCTTGCCCGGTTACGGCTGGCGACTATTTTGCTGGATGAAAAGAATTACGCGGCGGCATTGCAGCAGTTGAACACCCGGCACAGCAATGCTTTCGGCGGACTTTACGCCGATCTGAAGGGCGATGTTCTGCTTGCCTCAGGAAAAATCGAAGAGGCGCGCCTGGCGTATGAAGCGGCAGTGAACGCGCTCAGCAAAAGCACCAACTATTACAATATCGTGCAAATGAAAGCAGATGCACTCGGCGAACCTTATACCGCAAAAAGATTACTCGAATATGGTGCGGATAATCAATCGCGCGTACCCGGGGAAACAGACACGGATGCGCGCCGTGACGCAAATGATACCGGTGACGCGGGCGAAACCGGAGACACCGACGAATCTGCCGATGCTGCTGAGGCATTGGAGTCTGGTGGTATCGATGAAACCGGCGAATCCGCTGTTTCTGTCGAAACTGATGCGGCCAGCGTGGCAGAGGAAGCTGTCGACGGTGATGAAGCCCGTGAAGCCGATGAATCCGATGCGTCTTCACGGCCTGTCGAAGAATCGGAACAGATTGAAGAAACAACTGCGCCTGCAAACAGGGATGGGGCCGATGAAGGACATAACGGCGATGAAGGCAGTGTGTCTGATGAGTAAACGGTTGGCCTGCGATTAACGTGTCCGTGCGCAGTTTTACCCGGCTATCGGTATTATTCCCGGTATTGGCGCTTGCCGGTTGCAGCAATCTGCCGCTGCCGTTTGATCCCAATCTGTTTCAGGCATTTGGCTACCAGATGGCGGAATTGATGGAGCGGGAGGAAAAAGTTGTTATTGACCCTGAAGAACTGGCCGCGCTCAAGGCGCTCGATGAAATACCGCAGATCTGGCAGCAACGTGTCGGTGAAAGCAAGATTGCCCGTTTTGCCACCGCCTATGATGACGAAGCTGTTTATGTGGCTGATGAAAAGGGGCAGCTGACAAGTCTGGACCCCAGGACTGGTGAGGTGGATTGGGCGGTCAAAACAAAACTCCGGTTTTCCGGGGGGGTTGGCGCGGGTCAGGGCATGGTTCTGGTCGGCACGTCCAAAGGCGAAGTGCTGGCCTACAATGGCGCGGGACATGCGCTATGGACGGCGCAAGTCAGCAGTGAAATTTTAAGTCCGCCGCGTATTCACAGCGATATCGTTATCGTGCGTACAGTCGATGCGCGTATTTATGGGCTTGATGCCATCAGCGGCGTGAATAAATGGGTCTATCAGGGCGCTACGCCGCCATTGACCGTTCGCAGTGTCGCCGGCGTTGCTATTACGCAGGGCGCCGTGTTTGCCGGATTTGCGGGTGGCAAAATGGTTGCCATGAGTCTGTTTAATGGCAATGTGGGCTGGGAAGCCGTCGTCTCGCAACCGCGCGGCGTTACCGAACTTGAGCGCATGACTGATATTACAAGTTCCCCGGCCGTTGACGATCAACTGGTTTGCGCCGCGGCGTATCAAGGGCGTGTCGGTTGCTTTCAGATTATTGACGGTGCGCAGATCTGGTCACGTGAGTCTTCCAGTGACGCCGGTCTGACGATGGATAGGGACTACGTCTATGTGACCGAGGATAACGGCGTCATCGCGGCGTATGACAAGCGCAGCGGCGCCAGCATGTGGAAACAGGTCAAACTGGGCAGCAAAAAACTGACCACCCCGCTGATCGACGGACAATATATTGTCATCGGTGATGACAAAGGGTATGTCAATCTATTGAGGAACTATGACGGCGTCATACTGATGAGATCACCGACCGACGGCAGCGCGATACTTTCACAGCCGCAGCAGATTCCGGGTGGTTTTGTGGTGCAAACGGCTAAAGGCGGTGTTTTTGCTTTTAGAACAAAATAAATTTTCAGCACGGTATTTGTTTTTTTTATCTTTTTTCATTGTTAAATCCGGCAGAGACTTTTGCACGGTTACTACGCGGCACGATAATCGCGTTAAAAATTCACGAAAAATGCTCATTTACTCCGTGTAAACTCCGCTTTTTCGCAAATTTTTGCCTTATTCTCTCACCGCTCATGACACCGTGCAAAGGTCTCTGGCAGGTTCGGATGTCTTTGACAGAAAGATCCATTCCCAGAAACGCAGATTGAATTACAACCGTATCCGACCATTATGAAACCCACACTTGTTCTCGTTGGCCGACCTAACGTAGGCAAATCGACGATGTTTAACCGCCTGACGCGAAGCCGAGATGCCATCGTGGCGGATATCCCCGGACTGACACGCGACAGACGCTATGGCCATGGCCGGATTGGCGATAAACCCTATCTGGTAATGGATACCGGAGGACTGGAACCGGTGGTTAAGGACGGTATTCTGTTCGCCATGGCGCAGCAGAGCATGCAAGCCATTGACGAGGCGGATAAAGTGCTTTTTATCGTGGATGGGCGGCAGGGGGTAACAGCCCAGGATAAAATTATTGCTGACCAGCTGCGAAAAAAAGATCAGAAAATCATGCTGGTGGTCAATAAAACGGAAGGTATGGCGAGGGCCGTGGTGACTGCGGAATTCTACGAACTCGGCCTGGGCGAGCCCTACGCGGTTTCGGCATTGCACGGTGATCATATTCAGGAACTGGTTGCGCTGGCGCTTGCTGATTTTCCCGACCCGGCTGAAGAAAGCGATGCGGAGCAGGCGCGCGAGAACCAGTACAAGCAGCCGAAAATTGCCATAGTCGGACGCCCCAATGTCGGTAAATCGACGCTGGTGAACAGCCTGCTGGGTGAAGAACGTGTTATCGCATTTGATCAACCCGGAACCACGCGTGACAGCATTTACATCGAGTTTGAACATAACGGTAAGCACTACACACTAATCGATACCGCCGGATTGCGTCGCCGGGGTAAGGTCAATGAAACAGTCGAGAAATTTTCAGCGATCAAAACACTACAGGCCATCGAAGACGCCAATGTGGTGGTGCTGGTTCTTGATGCTAGCCTGGACATTGCCGAACAGGATGCACATATTGCTGATTTTATAATACAGTCGGGCTGTGCGCTGGTTGTAGCGATTAATAAATGGGACGGTATTGAAAGTTATCAGCGCGATCTGATCAAACTTGAATTTTCCCGCAAGTTGAGTTTTCTTGACTTTGCTAAACTACATTTTATTTCCGCGCTGAAAGGGACAGGTCTGCGTCAGCTCATGCTTTCGATCGATCAGGCGTATGCCGCAGCCATGACAAAACTGCCTACGCCCAAATTGACGCGCGCTTTGCTGGCCGCTGTTGAAAAACACGCGCCACCGCGCGGCGGTGTGTCGCGCCCCAAACCACGCTATGCGCATCAGGGCGGATCCAATCCGCCATTGATTGTGATTCATGGCAACATGCTTGAACACATTCCGGATACCTACCGGCGTTATCTGGAAAATTACTTCCGCACGGCCTTTCATTTGCAGGGCACGCCACTGCGCATCGAATTCAAAGCCGGACACAATCCGTATGCGAATAAAAAACCCGCGCCGCTAAGCGAGGACGATTTGCGGCGCGCGCATAACCGGCGCCGCCGCAACCGGAAAAAATACGGCTAAGCCCAAGAGGCATTTTCCTGACCGGCTTTGGCTTGACAGGAAGGCTGTTAAGCGGAAAACAGTGATTTTTCCGCTTAAAATCCAGTCCATCACAGGCTTCGATTCGGATAAGATATCCTGTACCTTACTGTCTTCCTTCTGCTAAACTGCTGCTGCTTGGTCGGGTTGCATCCTGATGTCTGCCTATGATGAAAATTGAATAGAGACCTTTGCACGGTGTCATGAGCGGTGCGAGAATAAGGCAAAAATTTGCGAAAAAGCGGAGTTTACACGGGGTAAATGAGCATTTTTCGCAAATTTTTAACGCGATTATCGTGCCGCGTAGTAACTGTGCAAAAATCTCGAATAGAGGAGTCGGTGATGAAGTTTCGTGTATACCGGTATGATCCTGATAAAGATGAAAAGCCCTACATGCAGGATTACGATATCGAATTGGCGTCAACGGACAAGATGCTGCTTGATGGGCTCATTCGCATTAAATCCCTGGATGACAGTCTCAGTTTGAGACGTTCGTGCACGGAAGGGGTGTGCGGTTCGGATGCCATGAATATTAACGGTCGCAATGGACTTGCCTGTATTACGCCGCTGCGCGGTCTCAAGGAGCCTGTTGAAGTGCGTCCGTTGCCCGGATTGCCAGTCATTCGCGATTTGATCGTTGATATGACGCAATTTTATAATCAGTATCATTCAATCAAACCGTATCTGATCAATCACAGTCCGCCGCCGGAAACCGAACGGCTGCAATCGCCGGAAGAGCGCGCGGCGCTGGAAGGCGCGTATGAATGCATTTTATGCGCTTGCTGTTCGACGGCATGTCCGTCGTTCTGGTGGAATCCCGACAAGTTTGTCGGCCCGGCGGGTTTGCTGCAAGCATACCGCTTTCTTGCAGACAGTCGTGATCAGGCGACTGCGGAACGGCTGGATTACCTGGAGGATCCTTATCGGTTGTTCCGTTGCCATTCCATCATGAATTGCGTGGCGGCATGTCCGAAAGGACTGAATCCGACCGATGCGATTGGCAAAATCAAGGATATGATGGTCAAGCGCACGACATGAAGCCATGAAATCGAAGGAATTCGAACGCGCCCGCTGGCGTTGCCGGCGCGGCATGCTGGAGCTGGATATCATTTTGCAGCGCTTTATGGACGCTCATTATTACCAGCTCAGCGCGGATGAATTACAGCAATTTGATCGGCTGCTGATACTTCCTGACAATGATCTCTGGGATCTGATCTGCGCACGTGAAACGCTGCGGGAAGAAAGTCTGATGCCGGTATTAAGCCTGCTGCAAAAGTGTTAACACCCTGTTAAGACGGTTTCAAGTAAATGCGGGCCTATTGAGCGCTGTTGTAAAATCAGCGCAACGTACAAAAAGTATACTATCACCAGCGGGAATGCTGGGTGATTGAGTCAACATTATTTGGGGAGAAGTTAGAATGACACAGAAAGGCACAGCGACCTTGACTCTGGGTGACGGCAGTCAGCCGATTGAACTGCCGGTCATATCCGGCAGCATGGGGCCCGATGTCGTCGATATTCGTAAGCTGCATGCCAAAAGTGGATTGTTTACCTACGATCCCGGGTTTTTGTCCACGGCAAGTAATCAATCCGAAATTACGTTTATCGATGGCGATAAAGGTATTCTGCTGTATCGCGGCTATCCGATAGAACAGCTTGCCCGGCAATGTGATTTTACCGAAGTCTGCCACTTGCTGCTGCATGGCGAATTGCCTGGAGATAGCGAGAAAGCCGATTTCGACAGGCTGGTTAAAAGCCATACGATGCTGCATGAACAGCTGGTTAAATTCTTCAGCGGATTCCGCCGGGATGCGCATCCGATGGCGGTAATGGTCGGCGTTGTCGGAGCGCTGTCTGCGTTTTATCACGATGTGCTGGATATTTCAGATGCGCGTCATCGCAAATTATCGGCGATACGCTTGATCGCCAAGATGCCAACCATTGCGGCGATGGCATACAAATATAACATCGGCCAGCCGTACATCTATCCACGCAACGATCTCGGTTACGCGGAAAATTTCCTGCACATGATGTTTTCCCTGCCAACAGAGGAATTTAAGGCCGACTCCAGAATTGTCCGCGCTTTGGATCGTATTCTGATTCTGCATGCGGATCATGAACAGAATGCATCGACCTCAACCGTCAGGCTGGCCGGTTCCAGCGGCGCCAATCCTTTCGCTTGTGTCGCCGCAGGTATCGCTTGTCTGTGGGGGCCTGCGCACGGCGGCGCGAATGAAGCCTGTCTGCACATGCTTGAAGAAATCGGCGATGTTTCAAGAATTGGCGAATATATCAAGCGCGCCAAAAATCCGGATGAAAATTACCGATTGATGGGTTTCGGTCATCGGGTTTACAAGAATTTCGATCCGCGCGCGACCATTATGCGTGAAACCTGTCATGAAGTACTGAACGTGCTCGGACTGGAAAATGACCGGTTGTTTAAACTGGCGCTCGAGCTGGAAAGAATCGCCTTGGAAGATGATTATTTTATAACCCGGAAACTTTACCCCAACGTCGATTTTTATTCCGGCATCGTGCAACGCGCCCTGGGCATACCGACGAGCATGTTTACCGCGATTTTCGCGGTTGCCCGCACTATAGGCTGGGTGGCGCAATGGAATGAAATGATTTCCGATCCGGATCATAAGATAGGCCGACCCAGGCAGTTATACACGGGTACGGTCAAACGGGATGTACCGGATAGTTTTCGTCGATAATTATTGAGCAGCGGCGCAGTGATGAATAAACAGCAGCAGGATTCCGTATTGTTTGGCGCTAATGCGCCTTTTGTTGAAGCCATCTATGAAGAATACCTGCATAATCCTGTTTCGATTGACCCACTGTGGCGTGATTATTTCGACCGGTTACACCAGTCACGGGATATTTCAGTCAGTCAGCTGACCAAGAGTCAGCCTGAGGACAAGACAGAGGTATTCTTCAAAAGCACCAGTGACACCAGTGGCAACAGGGGCACGGATAGCCTGATTGTTTTGCCTGAAAACATCCAGGCTGATACCGATGAACGCAAGCAGATTGCCGTGCTTCAACTGATCAATACGCACCGCTATCTGGGGCTGAGTCAGGCGCGGCTCGATCCGCTGCAAAGCGAACCGAAGCCCTGCCGGACAGAACTCGATCCGGCGAGTTTCGGTTTTACCGAAAAAGACATGGACACCGTGTTTAACACGGGTTCTCTTGCCGGACCAGAGCGTGCGACATTGCGGGAAATTCTGCGGATTCTGAGAGAGACGTACTGCGGAACCATCGGCGCGGAGTATATGTATATCTCGTCCGTGGAGCAGAAACGCTGGATTCAGGCCAGACTCGAAACCAAACACGCCAATCCGGCTTACAGCAATGAATACAGGAAGCGTATTCTCGAGCGGCTCAGCGCGGCGGAAGGACTGGAAAAATACCTGCATACCCGCTACATCGGCCAGAAGCGGTTCTCGGGTGAAGGCAACGAAAGCATTATCCCGTTACTGGATTGCTTGCTGGAAAACGCCGGCAAGTCCGGCATCAATGAAGTCGTCATCGGCATGGCGCATCGCGCCAGACTGAATGTGCTGGTCAATACGATTGGTAAAATGCCGGAGGATTTGTTTCGTGAGTTTGAGGAGAAATATGTCCAGGATTTGCCTTCAGGCGATGTAAAATACCACCAGGGTTTTTCCTCCGCGATGGATACTGCGGGTGGGCTGGTGCGTCTGGCGCTGGCGTTTAATCCGTCGCACCTTGAAATTGTCAATCCGGTTGTGGAAGGATCGGTGCGTGCGCGGCAGCATCGCATGAAGGACAGGGCGGGAGATCGTGTCCTGCCGGTGCTGATTCATGGTGACGCCGCGTTCGCCGGGCAGGGTGTGGTGATGGAAACGCTGAATCTGTCGCAGACACGTGGCTATGGCACCGGTGGTACTGTGCATATCATCATTAACAATCAAATCGGCTTCACCACTTCGGATCCGCGCGAAAGCCGCTCCACGTTGTATTGCACCGACGTGGCCAAAATGATAGAAACCCCCGTTTTTCATGTCAATGGCGATGATCCTGAAGCCGTATGCATGATTACCGAGCTTGCGCTGGATTTTCGCATGACATTCCATAAGGATGTCGTCATCGACATGGTATGTTTCCGCCGCCTGGGGCATAACGAACAGGATGACCCGATGGTGACGCAGCCCAGAATGTATCAGGTCATCAATCAGCATCCAGGAACACGGCAGCGTTATGCCGAGAAACTCGAGGCGGATGGCGTGATTGCGTCCGGAGAGGCGGAAGCCATGGTGCAGGCATACCGCGACGCCATGGATGCCGGAATCAATCCAAACAAAAGAATCCGCTACAACTATAAATCACCTTATTTAGTAAACTGGCAGGCTTTCATGAAGCCGATCAAGTGGAACGCACCGGTGAAAACCGGCATATCACTCGATATTCTGAAACAACTGGCGGCGCGTTTGACGGATATTCCGGAAAATTTTGTATTACACAAGCGGGTTGAGAAAATTATTGAAGACCGCCGCCAGATGGGCGCAGGAAAGCTGCCGCTTGACTGGGGTATGGCTGAAAATCTGGCCTATGCGGCATTGCTTTATGAAGGATTTCCGGTGCGGCTTTCCGGGCAGGATTCCGAGCGTGGTACATTTTTTCACCGCCATGCTGTCTTGCACAACCAGGATACAACGCTTGAGGAAAACAACACCTGCATTCCATTGCGCCATATTACGCCCGGACAACCCGATTTCATGGTCATTAACTCGATCCTGTCGGAAGAAGCGGTGCTGGGCTTTGAATATGGTTACGCGACGGCACAACCACACGAATTGGTGATCTGGGAAGCGCAGTTCGGCGATTTCGCCAATGGCGCGCAAGTGGTCGTCGATCAGTTCATCACTTCCGGCGAAGCCAAGTGGGGGCGCCTGTGCGGACTGGTGATGATGCTGCCGCATGGCTACGAAGGGCAGGGGCCGGAGCATTCCTCGGCGCGACTGGAGCGCTATCTGCAACTGTGCGCGGATTACAACATACAGGTTTGCGTGCCGTCCACGCCTGCGCAGATGTTTCATCTGCTGCGCCGCCAGATGATCCGTGATATGCGCAAACCGCTGATTATTATGAGTCCCAAAAGCATGTTGCGACTCAGGGAATCAACTTCAAGTCTCGAAGAACTGGCCGAAGGCATGTTTCGCCCGGTCATTGCCGAAGCCGAAACGATTGATCCCGACAAAGTGCGCAGAATCATCGTGTGCAGCGGAAAAATTTATTATGATCTTATCGCGCATCGCACGGCACAGCAGATAACCGACATGGCGATTATCCGGCTTGAGCAGCTGTATCCGTTTCCGCATGAAGAATTCAAGGCGGAGATCAAACGCTACGGCAAGGCGAAAGAAGTCGTCTGGTGCCAGGAAGAACCGGGTAATCAGGGCGCATGGCACCGCATTCAGCATTATCTGCTGCGCAACATGAGGCCGGATCAGATCATCGGCTATGCGTTGCGCCCGTCATCGGCATCGCCTTCCGTGGGGTATCTGGCGATACACAAGCAGCAGCAGAAAGAAGTGATCGAAGCGGCATTCCGGGAAACAATCTGAGGCAAAGGAGGCGCTATGTTAATTGAAGTCAAAGTACCCGTGTTATCTGAATCCGTTGCGGAAGCGACACTGGTTTCATGGCATAAAAAACAGGGTGACGCGGTTAAACGTGATGAAAATCTGATCGACGTCGAGACCGATAAAGTTGTACTGGAGCTGCCTGCCCCGCAGAGTGGTGTGTTAAAGGAAATCATCAAGGGCGATGGTGCTACGGTAACCAGCGGTGAAGTCATCGCCACCATTGATACCGAAGCGGCAGGGAAAGCGGAGTCGGCGGAAGCGGAGAAAACATCGCCAGACGTTGCAAAAGGGGAGGCTGCCGCCAAAAAAACCGGAGCCGGGGAAATGGCGTCCGACGCCGCGCAGGAAGCTGATGTCACCATTCCGATGCTGATGCCTGCCGCACGCAAACTTGCCGAGGAAAATCATCTTAAAGCTTCCGAGACGGAATCCATCAAGGGTACCGGCAGAGGTGGACGCATAACCCGCGAGGATGTGCAGGATTATTTGGAACGCAGAACAAAGGAAAACCGTCCGGAGCGCGCATCGGCGCAGGAAGAAAAGTCTGAAGAAAAAACCACGGTGGCGGCAAATGGAGCCGCTGCGCCTGGCGCGGCTGAAACCGGCGGCGGGCGCATCGATCGCCGCGTGACCATGTCGCGGCTGCGCATGCGCATCGCTGAAAGACTGGTCGAATCGCAGTCGACCGCGGCGATATTGACAACCTTCAACGAAGTCAACATGCAGGCGGTGATGGAATTGCGCAATCGTTATCGCGCTGAATTTGAAAAAGAGCATGGCGTAAAGCTGGGCTTCATGTCATTTTTTGTCAAGGCGGTTGTCGCGGCGCTCAGGAAATACCCGATTGTCAATGCGTCGGTTGAAGGTAACGAAATTATTTATCATGATTATTATGATATTGGCATCGCAGTGGGCAGCCCGCGCGGTCTGGTTGTACCAATTTTGCGCAATGCCGATCGGCTGACGATGGCGCAAATCGAACTGCAGATCGCCGATCTGGCGAAACGCGCACGTGATGGCAAATTGACCCTCGAAGAACTGACCGGCGGCACCTTCTCGATCACCAATGGCGGCGTCTATGGTTCGATGCTGTCGACACCGATCATCAATCCGCCGCAAAGCGCGATTCTCGGTATTCATGCGACGAAAGACCGCCCGGTGGTGGAGAACGGTCAGATTGTCATCCGTCCGATGTGCTATCTGGCGTTGTCGTATGATCACCGCATCATCGATGGTCGCGAGGCGGTGCTGTCGCTGGTGGCGATTAAGGAAGCACTGGAGTATCCGATGAGTCCATTGCTGGAAAAATAAATCAATCTGTTCAATAAACGACCGTAATATTTTCCGCGCTGAAGTGCTGATTCAGCGTCTGCAATAAGTCATCGTGCAGCATGACCTGCCAGTCTTCGCCCAGCGCGATTTCGCACAGCGCTTCTCGTTCTGATACACCAGTGAAACAGGGCAGGTCGCTTGAATCGGACGGCTGGCCGGCTGCATCGGACTGGGTGTGACAGACCGGTTCTGACTGGAATACGGCAGAATCAGGGTTTTCAAGGTGGCGGCTGCGGGCAAGGTTTCCGGATTGCAGCGCACCTTGATTTGCCGTGCGAAGTGGGTGCGGATTCCGGCCAGGTCATATAGTTTTTCCGCGGTAATACGCAACCTCGCTGTTTTCGCTGTCGTTATACTGTCCGCGGATGCCGATTTTTGCCTCCGCAATCAATAACTGATCTTCTTTCAGCCAGTTGCGGTTGTCATTGAACAGCTCATCGAAGACGATCAATTCAATCGCGGCTTTGCCATCGTCAAGCGTAATAATCGCCATCCGGCCGCGCAGAGTCATTTGTACCCGCACCCCAAGAATAATGCCGGCGATCAACTGCGGTTCGCGCTGCGGCGCGAGGCGATTCAGCGTAGTACGGATGAACGGCCGGATTTCAGGAAGATAGGTATCGAACAGGTGCCCGCTGAAATAAAAACCCAATCCCTGTTTTTCGTATTGCAGTTTTTTGCGTTCAGACCATGGTGCGGTTTCAATCAGCGCAGGTCGCAGCAGGGAATCCTCGCTGTCGCCGAACAGGCTGGCCTGATTGGCGGTGCGGCAGATCTGTTCCGCAGCTTCGATGGCAATGCCCACGGAAGCCAGCAGGCTGGCGCGATTGTCGTTCAGACTGTCAAACGCGCCGACGCTGATCAGCGCTTCAATTACCCGGCGGTTAATCATGCGCCGGTCTACCCGGTTGCAGAAATCGAAAAAATCGGTAAAAGCGCCGCCTTGCTCGCGTACTTCGATGATGGCGCTAATAGCCGATTCACCTGTTCCTTTTACCGCACCGAGACCGTAGCGGATGGTTTTGTTGTCGGTGGGAACAAAACGGTATTCCGACAGGTTGATATCGGGCGGCAGAATCGTCAGGGCGTTGACGATGCTGTCGACAATAAAGCTGTGCACCTTGTCGGTGTCATCCATGTCCGCGGACAAGCAGGCTGCCATGAATTCGGCGGGATAGCGCGCTTTCAGGTAAGCGGTTTGATAGGCGATCAGTGCATAGGCGGCGGCGTGGGATTTGTTGAAGCCGTAACCGGCGAATTTTTCCATCAAACCGAATAGTTCGGCGGCTTTATCCTTGTCCAGACCATTGTTGATCGCGCCAGCGACGAAAATATCGCGCTGCTGAGCCATTTCCTCGACTTTCTTCTTGCCCATCGCGCGGCGCAGCAGATCGGCGCTGCCCAGACTGTATCCACCGATCACCTGCGCGATCTGCATCACCTGTTCCTGATAAATCATGATGCCGTAGGTCGGGCTCAGTATCGGTTCGAGACGCGGATCGAGGTATTCGATTTTCTGCACGCCATGCTTGCGGTCGATGAAATCGGGTATCAGATCCATCGGGCCGGGGCGGTAGAGCGCGACCAGCGCGATGATGTCTTCAAAACGATCCGGTTTCGCTTTTTGCAGCAAATCTTTCATACCGCGCGACTCAAACTGAAAAATGCCGATCGCGTTACCCTGGCGCAGCAGCGTGTAGGCGGCCGCATCGTCCAGCGGCAGTCCGGTGAGTGAAAAAGGATCGGTGCTGTCGCGGGATTGATTGATGTAACTGACCGCGCGATCGAGCGTGGTCAGTGTCCGCAGCCCCAGAAAGTCGAACTTGACCAGTCCGATTTTTTCAACGTCATCCTTATCCAGCTGACTGACCACCGATTCCGCTGAATCCGGACAATAAACCGGACAGAAGTCGGTAATTTTTCCCGGTGCGATCAGTACGCCACCGGCATGCATGCCGATATTGCGGGTCAATCCTTCCAGGCTTTCGGCCAGTTCGAGCAAATGGCGCACGTCTTCTTCCTCGGCGGCGCGCTGGTTCAACTGCGGTTCGATTTCACGCGCTTTTT
The DNA here is from genome assembly GCA_024235735.1 of Burkholderiales bacterium. Lineage (GTDB taxonomy): Bacteria > Pseudomonadota > Gammaproteobacteria > Burkholderiales > Nitrosomonadaceae > Nitrosomonas. The sequence continues at coordinate 3,056 of JACKLU010000023.1, read as the reverse complement.
TCAGCGTCATGCCGATTTCAAACGGTACCAGCTTGGCCAGTTGATCGACGAAATTGTAGGGCAGATCGAGCACGCGCCCGATGTCGCGGATTACCGCTTTGGCCGCCATCGAACCAAAGGTGATGATCTGCGAAACGCTGTCGGTGCCGTAGCGTTGCTTGACATAGTTGATCACGCGCTCGCGCCGGTCCTGGCAGAAGTCAATGTCGAAATCCGGCATGGAAACGCGCTCGGGATTCAGGAAACGCTCAAACAGCAGGTCATAGCGCAGCGGATCGAGATCGGTGATGCCTAACGAATAAGCCACCAGCGAGCCGGCGCCGGAACCGCGTCCGGGTCCTACCGGCACATCATTGCGTTTGGCCCAGTTGATGAAGTCGGCAACGATCAGGAAGTAACCGGAAAAACCCATGGTGATGATGGTTTCCACCTCGAACGCCAGGCGCGCCTGATATCGCGACAGTTGCGCGGCGCGCTCGGTCGCGTCGGGATACAGGGAAGTCATGCGTTGATTCAAGCCGATGGCGGCCTGGTCGCGCAGATAGTCTTCCAGGCTTTCGTTATTGGGCGTGGGATATAGCGGCAGCTTGTTGACGCCGAGTTCAAATTCCAGATTGCAGCGCCGCGCGATTTCGACGCTATTGGCCAGGGCGGACGGAACGTCGGCGAACAATCCGGCGATTTCCTGCCGTGTTTTGAAATACTGCTGCCGGGTGAAAGTTCTGGGCCTGCGCCGGTCAGCGAGTATATAACCTTCCGCGATGCAGACGCGGGCTTCGTGCGCGTCAAAATCGTCCGGTTCGAGAAACTGGATGGACTGCGTGGCCACAACAGGCAGATTCATTCTGCTGGCGAGGATCAGTGATTGTTGCAGCAGGTGTTCTTCCTGATCATGTCCGTCACGCTGTATTTCGATGTAGAAACGGTCGGGAAAAAGTGCGGCCCATAGCTGCGCCTGTTCCTCGGCCGATTGTAGATCGTGATTTAAAATGGCCTGGCCGATGCCGCCATAACGCGCGCCGGATAAGGCGATCAGTCCGTCTGTGCCGCCGGGTTCGTCATGCAGCCATGAGCGCCGGATTTCAGCGCGGCCCTGACGCTGATTTTCAAGATACGCGCGCGAAAGCAGCCGTGACAGCAACAGATAGCCTGCGTACGACTGACAAAGCAGCAGTACGCGCTGCGGCTTGCCGTGTTCCGTTTCGTCACTGATCCAGACATCGCTGCCGATGATGGGCTTGATGCCGTTGCGGCGGGTGTTCTGATAAAATTTTACCGCGCCGAACAGATTGGCCAGATCGGTCAGCGCCAGCGCGGGCATTTGATCGTCAACCGCCCTGGAAATCGCGCCATCAATCCGGATAGTGCTGTCCGCTATGGAAAACTCGCTGTGCATGCGCAGGTGGACGAACGCGGGTTCAGCAGAATTGGAAAGCATAGGTGTTACAATAGATCTTCATTGATTTTCATAGAGCTTGATTTTACAACATGTCGACGACTCCCGAATTGTTACTTCCCGCCGGATCGCTGGAAAAAATGCATACGGCGTATGCCTACGGCGCCGATGCGGTCTATGCGGGACAACCGCGCTATTCGCTGCGCGCGCGCAATAACGAATTTGCCTTGGAGCAGCTGCAAACCGGCATTGCCGAAGCGCATGCGCTGGGTAAGAAATTTTTTGTCGCGAGCAATATCATGCCGCATAATGCCAAGCTGAAAACGTATCTGGCCGATATGGCGCCGGTCATCGCCATGAAGCCCGACGCGCTGATCATGGCCGACCCCGGCCTGATCATGATGGTGCGCGAGAAATGGCCGGACATGCCGGTGCACCTTTCCGTGCAGGCGAATACCGTCAATTACATGGGCGTCAAGTTCTGGCAGAAAATCGGCCTCACGCGTGTTATTTTGTCGCGTGAACTGTCGCTCGATGAAATCGCGCAGATCCGCGATTTCTGCCCCGACATGGAAATCGAGGTTTTTGTGCATGGCGCGCTGTGCATTGCCTACTCGGGGCGCTGCTTGCTGTCCGGGTATTTCAATCACCGCGATCCGAATCAGGGCACCTGTACCAATTCCTGCCGCTGGGATTATAAAGTTACGGCGGGCGAGGACGGCGATAACGGTGATATTCAATCAGCCGCAACGATCGATTTTGATTTCAACGCGGCGCTGCGCGAAGCTGACAGTCAGCCGGAGCAGCAACCCGGCTTCAAGCGGCATCCGGCGGCCGACCAGGTTTACCTGATCGAAGAAAAAGAGCGTCCCGGACAGCTCATGCCGATCCTGGAGGACGAGCACGGCACGTATATCATGAATTCAAAAGACCTGCGCGCGGTGGAACATATCGAGCGGCTGGTCAAAATCGGCGTTGATTCGTTCAAGGTCGAAGGCCGCACGAAGTCGTTGTATTACGTCGCCCGCACCGCGCAGGTTTATCGCAAGGCGATTGACGACGCCGTCGCGGGCAAGGCGTTTGACCTGTCGCTGCTCGGGGAACTGGAAGGACTGGCCAATCGTGGCTATACCAGCGGTTTTTATCAGCGTCACCAGACGCATGAAACGCAGAATTACCTGCGCGGCCATTCCGAATCGAGCCGCAGCCAGTATGTCGGCGACATTACCGCATTCGACGAATCCAGCGGTATGGCCGAGGTGCTGGTCAAGAACCGCTTTCAGGTCGGCGACCGGCTTGAAATCATCCACCCGTCCGGCAATCAGGTGGTTGAACTGACCCGCATGCTCGACACCAAAGGCAAGCCGGTCTTTGCCGCACCGGGCAGCGGCCATCGCGTGCGCATCCCGGTGCCCGGAAACGTCAGCAGCGCTTTTGTTGCACGGTTTTTATCCTAGAAATCTACCGGACACGCTATCTGCACTGATGATGAAAAAAACTGATTACCCTTTTCGGCAGCCAGTCCAACCTGCCGGGAAAAGGCGATTGAATAAAACCGGCGTGTCCGCCTTCCTCGGGATATTCCAGCGTTACCGCTGTTGAGACTTCATCTTTGCCGGGCAGAACCGAGGCGGGCATAAACGGATCGTTGTGTGCATTG
>JACKLU010000022.1 GCA_024235735.1 Burkholderiales bacterium | reverse complement strand
GTGGACAAGCGCTTCTTCCTCCCAGGCGACGATGTCGTGACCGAGTTTACGCAAGATGAGAAACATCAAATTACTTAAATGACGCATGCTTTTTGCCAGATAAACACCGCGCGGAATCGAAACAGCCTGAAAGTGTATGTACGCCCGGGATCCAATGATGACGGGAAATCCGCGCTCGGCCGCGAAACAGGCTAGCAAAAGCTTTGCATCCAGTTCCCGTACCTGGCTTTCTACAGGAATAATGAGCGTTGAGGCGGAATTATGCATGCGATGGTTGCGCTTCCTTTAGGACTGATTAATAACAAGGTCTTTTTGTTCAGTTATTAAAGCTACTTCATTTTTAAGCATATTCCAGCAATTCGTGAATTGACTGAAAATCGATGGATTGCTGGTGATAACGATAATTTCATGATTAAGCCAGAATGAAGGTTTGGTCCAGTTAAAACTGCCAAATATGGACCAAGCCTGGTCGCCGTTTTCAACCAAAACAAATTTGAGGTGCATCGGGGCGCCACCGAGGATGTCTGCACGCCTGAACCGGATACCGGCATTAATTAATCGCTGTTCGACATCTGGCGTCACCCGCCGGTGTGTTGATTCAGCGATAATTTCAACTTCAGCACCGCGCCGGGCCAATTCAATCATGATATCGGCGGCATGGGTTGCTCTGATATGGGAAGCAGCAATACGCACATGCGCTCCAGATCCTATCTGGTTCAAGAATTGCACAACCGGATGTGGTCGTAAGCTAGGCAGAAAGTGAATCGTAGTATCTGAATTTTTGAACACGCGATTTGCATCATCAGTGAACCGGTAAAATAAGCCCGGTGATGTCTGATGCATGCGGCGAACATGTTCAATGAGATGCTGCACTAGGCTTGGTTCAACGATTCCGGCCAGAACGTTGTAGCCCCGATCTTGATCACCGATCTCACGAATGATCTCCGGTTGTGACTCGGGGCTGTTACCGGAAGGATTGTAAGAGCCGACAAAGGCAATGGGTCTGGGATGCGAAAAACAGTAAAGCTTTTCATGTAATTGTGGTTTCCAGGCTCTGCCAGGCGGTGCAGGGATGCCTGGAAAATTGACAACTTTAAGCTCGTTGCCCAGCCCATCCGGCCCGGAAAGCATTTTGATCACAGTCTGATTCGCATCAGAAACACGGGGCGTAGACGGCAGGCATACCGTTACTTTAACGCCTTTTTTATGCGCCTGAAGCAGCAATCCAGCCAATCTGGTATCACGAAAATAGTAAGTTACCCAGTCGATTGCACCACCCGGTGGAACAGCTGTAATGTGGCTGGCCAGTACATCTCGCAAATAACCCGCCGGCTGAGAAGGGTTACCAAAATGTATTTCAAAAGATTCCGATCTGCTCATTAACATAGTATGCCTACCTTTGGATGTTCATATGACTGATTTATGGTGCAGCACGAATCTGTTTCTTGGATATATAGTCCAGTATGGCAAACGAATAGTTTTTTTACCATACAAGCTTATGTTATATATTTGCAAGGCCTAAAAAAATACGTGTCAATACTTAGTCAATGAAAAAGTGCAGAACCTATGGCCAAATTTAAAAGCAGTACGCCGGTATTTTAGCAAGCCGTTTGTTACGATTTTGTGAAATAGGCATCCCTCATTAGAAGATTATCTTGCAAACAGGACGGAACTAATGTGATATTTAGCCACTTCCAATCATTGATGGATTGAAATCAAATTCTTTTTTATGAGAAAAGCACTTTTCTTTCTTCGCCACTACAACGACATTGATCACATTACACCGGTCATAACCAAATGGGTTGAATCGGGTAATAGTTGCGATGTTGTTTTACTAAAAAATACCAAGCTTGCTGATGATTTTCGTATTCAATTTTTAAATATGCTCAAAGGCGTCAGAATAGCTCGCCTGTTCGAAATTTTACCCCTGCATGAGTTTGTCGGGTGGCAGCTACAGACAATCCTGTTAAATCAGCGTCTGCGTCGCTCATTTTTTGGCGCATGGATAAATGCGCTGACCTCGATTTATGATAGTAAAAAACGCATGCGCATTTGGCGTGCGGTTTCCGGCAGGCTGTTAAGCCGCAGCTTCTCCGATCAGGCCGGAGGCGTTGTGGTATTTGACTGGATTACTCGGAATTCTCCGATATGCCTGGAGTGGGTGGAAACAATCGTAGCAGTGGCACAATCCAAAGGTCTCGGAACGGTGTCTTTGCCACATGGCGACAGTCCGCACATCAGTCAGCTGATAAGGCATGGTGAATGGCGGCTGGCGCCTGATGATATGTACTCAGCCGGACGGATATTCGACAAGCTTGTGGTGCCCAATGCACTGTGTGCTACGCGCTTCCAGCCTTTCATGAACGACGCATCGCTGGCGATACTCGGTTCGCCGCGTTACTGCGACGAATGGCTGCTCAGGCTCAAAATGATCATTCCACCTTCTCCGTTGAAAAAATCCGATAGTCGACTGAAAATCGTCTTTTTTCTCAGGAAAGATGATTTTACGATTTTCTGGGAAGAAGTTGGCGAAGTTATTTTCATGATCGCTGCTTTCCCAGGCACAGAATTAATCATCAAGCCTCATACGCGCGGTGGATGGAGACAATCTCTAACCCGGGACAAATCATTGTTGAACCTCAAGAATGTACATATAGCTAAAGAAAATATCCATTCGACACATTTAATGGATTGGGCTGATATTATGATCGATCTGGCGACATCAGTGGTATATGAAGCTGTCAAGGCGGGAAAACCAGTACTGGCAGCGGATTATTTGCATGCAGGAAGATCCACAATGGCAGCGTATATGCCCGAAACAGAATTGAAATGCCGGGATGATGTATATCATAAAATTGACATCTTTCTACAGAAAGGTTGCGATTCTTTTTATGTTGAAGCGCATCGGCAGCGATTTATCCGGGAAATCATCGATGGTCCGAATGCTGATGTGCTGTCCCGTTATGTCGCAATGTTAAAAGAATAATCATAATCAGCTTGGGTGAAACAACCCATTAAACAGACAAATATTATCTTGATCAGCTCTGTATGCTATATATGATTGATCGTCCAAATATGCAACAGAACATTTGTCGGTTGCAGCGGCCAGGATTGAAAATGGCAAGGGTGGAAACGTGCTGCAATTGTCACGTTCAAAGTAAAAAGAGGATTAGTGTTTAACTAACCTAGTGATTATTTTGGTAGGTCGTGCGCGATTCGAACGCGCGACCAACGGATTAAAAGTCCGAGCTTCTAGCAATTTATTACTGTTGATTGCCATTCGCAAAAACATATAAATCCAGTAAATACCAACACTTAACAAAAATCGTGTTATGATCCGTGTTGATTGAAATATATCAAAATTGAATGAAAAAGTCTACATGGTGGCTACACGGAAAATGACAAAAAAACCTTTTACATCAATTGTTATTGAAAAACTTCTATGTGATCCGGGCAAGAATCAGTCTATTTTTCACGATGCAAAAACCCCGGGGCTTGGCTTGCGTGTGACCAGTACGGGGGCAAAAAGCTATATATTTGAATCAAAATTGCACGGAAAAAACATCCGAATCACCATCGGAAGCCCGCAGGCATGGCCACTTAAAAAAGCACAAACCGAAGCAGCACGGCTTAAAGTAATGATTGACCAAGGTATTGATCCGAGGCAAATTGAGAGGAAGAAAAGGGCTCTTGCTGACGCTGAGAAACAAAAAGAACGGCTGGAAAAAATTACCTTAGGCGATGCCTGGATTGAATATATTGAAGAACGCAGGCCTTTATGGTCAGAACGCCATTATCAGGATCATATAAAAGTTATGCACCAAGGCGGAGAAGTGCGACGCCGTAGTAATGAATTAACTGTTCCTGGTGTACTGGCTTCACTATCCACTACCCGCTTAATTGATTTGACCAATAAACGAATTGAAGCATGGGCAAGGATCGAATCAACAAAAAGGCCTACTCAGGCGCGGCTTGCCTTGCGATTGTTAAAAGCCTTTCTTTTCTGGTGTGGCAGCCATTCAATCTATAAGGAGATTGTCACGGACAATGCAGCGCAAAGCAAAAACGCCAGAGAGAGCCTAGGCAAGCCCAAAACAAAAAGCGATGTACTGCAACGAGAGCAATTAGCCGCATGGTTCCAGGCAGTCAGGCAAATACAAAATCCTGTTATTAGCGCCTACTTGCAAACCCTTCTATTGACCGGAAGAAGACGTGAAGAAATCCTGATGTTGAAATGGGAGCACGTTGATTTCCAATGGAATAGTTTAACTGTTAAGGACAAGATCGAGGATAGCCAAGTCATACCACTAACGCCTTATCTAGCTGACTTATTAAGTCACCTTCCGCGGCGCAATCAATGGTTATTTAGCAGCCCAGCCGCAGCCAGTGGCCGATTAGTTGAACCTACCAAGCAACACAACAAGGTTTGTTCTATTGCTAACGTGGGACTTTCTATCCATGGTCTACGGCGGTCTTTTGCTTCGCTTGCTGAATGGGTAGAAACGCCCGCAGGAATCGCGGCACAAATACAAGGACATAAACCCCAAGGCGTGCGGGAAAAGCATTACATACGAAGACCGCTCGACCTTTTGCGAATGTGGCACGTGAAGATTGAAGCCTGGATATTGCAGGAAGCCGGAATAAATTTTACCCCGTCAAAATCACGACTACGGAGCATCACTTAACAAATCTTTCCCAATCAATCGTTTTTATTTCGTTATGTTGATAACTGTTAGTTAACACTATACAATATAACCATGATAAAAACTTTCCGCCATAAAGGACTTGAGGCTTTCTTTAGAACAGGAAGCAAGGCGGGAATAAATGCAGGTCATTCCCAGAAGCTGCGCATTTTATTGACAGCTTTGGATAACGCAAAGTGTCCGGACGATATGAACGCACCAAACTGGAAGATGCACCCATTAACGGGCAATCATTGCGGTCATTATTCAGTGAAAGTCAGTGGAAACTGGCGCATGACTTTTGCTTTTGAAGGTGAAGACGCAGTGTTAGTGAATTATCAGGATTACCACTAGGAGAAATGAAAATGAGCAGAATGCACAACCCGGCGCACCCTGGCGAAGTGCTGCGCGAATGGTTGCCGGAAGACATGACAGTCACACAAGCCGCAAAGGAATTGCAGGTTTCCCGCGTTACGCTTTCTAAGGTATTAAATGGCAAAGCAGGTGTAACAGCGGGTATGTCATTGCGCCTTGCTGCCTGGTTGGGCACTACGCCCGATGTATGGCTGGGTATGCAGACGCAATGGGATTTATGGCAGGCTGAGAAACAACCAAAGCCCAATATTAAGCCACTTGAAAGATTGACTGTATAAATGACAAAAGCAGACATCAATCATAAAGAGGCCGTGCAATTTGCTAAGGATTTTTTGAGTAAGCCGGTATTGCTGAACGATTTACAAGAGATAGGACAAAGAATTGAGCGCGATCCGAAGCAGGCAGCGCGAATGGATGCGGCGATAGAAGATGCCGCAAGGAATCCCGATACAAACGATTTTGATATGTTGGTTGGATTGGCCGCCAGTCTTTTGAGAGAAGACGAAAGATTGCCGGAATTTCTTGCAGTATTCATTGCCGATGTCCTGGAAGGAAAACGAAAACGACCAACAAAGAGAGGTTCAGACAAATATACTAATTGGATACGTAATTATGAGTTATACCGAGCAGTTAAAGAAGTAGCCAGCAAATACAAGTGTAAGCATCCAACGCATCCACCTGTCATTTGCCTTGCTTTGATGATTGAATGAACTCCGGTGTCAACGGAAGTAATTCATCGATACGGCTATTGGGCCAGGCGGGGAGTTTAGCGAGTGTTTCTTTGAGCCATGTGGCCGGATTGGTGTTGTTTAGCCTGGCTGTCAATCGGCTCGCGCTCTTCATAGGAGCGATGATAAACAGCATTCACTAGCGCTTCTTCAATCGCGGCATAGGGATAATTCCAGATGCGATCGGATTCAGCGCGATTCGGGTGTTTAATTACCGTTTCTTTCAAATAATTGCGTTGAATATGGTTTAGGGCATCACGGGTCATATGCGCCAGCGGACCTGAAAAAACTTTTTCCTCGAACTTGTCACCACCGGCACCATCCGGAAACCAGAGCACATCTATTTGGGTTGCAGGGAAGAAAGATTCCGGATGCTCATTAAAAAACATCAAACCCACATTCTTTGGAAAGGTAGCTTCGGTTGGGCCTCCTACGATATTCATTTGACGACTAATAGCCTCGATTGATGCCGCTGAAATGTTATCTGCTAGGGCGCTGCCAACCTCCCGTAAAAACTCCTCAATCAGCCGGGGCGACAAATCGCTCACACTTGCCGTCTGGTTATATCGATCATCGAAGGGGACTGTTGCTGCCAAACCAACCAGCTCACGCTCGTCGGCATTTCTGGCGCGCACCGTACTTGATTGCTTGCGAATGTAATAAGACCACTCAGAAGACTTTTCGGAGAGGCTTACTTTGGCTTTGTAGGGGCGCGTTTCACCGCCGGGAACCCAGATCACAAGAATCATTTTATCGCCAATCGTGACCGGCGAAGTCAGCGGGTGGTAGGCGGGTTGAATGGCATGGTGACCAAGCCTGAGGATCTCTTTCTGAATATTGTCGGCCTGATTCTCGACAATTCCTTTCGGCGGCAACACCGGCTGCCCATCTCGCTCTTCCACACCGATGAGGATGTAGCCACCACCCAGATTATGAAAATCATTGGCAAATGCACAGATCGAATGCACAACATCTTCCGGATTCCAACCCGCTTTGAACTCGAGTCGCTCCCATTCGACAGACTCGCCGTGTAGCAGGTCATCAATAGCTATCGGCAATGACAATGAACTCATACAATCACAGGACCTTGTTTGATCTGTTCTTTCAGGACTGCTTCAGCCTGAACCAGCCATTGATCGACATCATCGATGGTTTTCATAGTCGAGGATGGTAGACGCGCTCGCTGTGACTTAGGCTCAAGCAACTGCGCTGCCTCCAGAATAATAGCTTGATAACGGCCATCCATTGCGGCTATGCGATCACGCAAAGAAGTCAGCGGATATCTATCGAGCGTATTCAGTGTCGATTGAGTATCAGCCACATTGATCTGAGGTACCTTATCCTGGGTTAATCCCTGTGGTTCGCGCAGGGCATGTTTTTGCTCCGGTTCAAGTTGCTTCCAATTTGCATCTGCTGCAAGTAGTTGTTCTCCTGCTTCCCAGTGCTGTTGCCAAAGTTTTTGCACACGGTTCAGCTCTTCTCTGAATAGTTGCGTAAGGCTGGAAATTAATGGTGCAACAGGATCGGGATTTTCAAGCAAATGCCGATGCTGCTCAATGGTGCTCACGTGAGATTGAATCACTTCAGCATCCTGAAACCCGGAGGCGTGGGCCACCAGGCGCTTCAAGACGCTCCAGTTGGGCCAGCGTTTAGCGATGCGTTCGGCGAGATCGGTCCAGCTATCGATGCTGCTGCCCAGTTCATCCCGCCGGTTGTAGAGAGCAAGCAGTTGCTCATTGCCCGCTGTGAGGCGGATTTCGTCGAGGAACGTGGTGTTCGGCCGGGCCGGTTTCGGTGCCTCGCCGCCTGCCTGGTCGGCAAGCTCCACCATTTTCTGCAGGAACTGCGGTATACAGACCAATTCCTCGCCCTGCTTGGCCGAGAGCCCGACCTTCTGCAACAGCTTACGGATCTGGATGCGTTGAATGGTGGTGACGGTGGCGGATTCCACCTTGAACATCACCTTGCCGATGGTTTTGCGCTCCAGCTCCTTGGGGTCGAGGGTTTGGCCACGCTCATCCTGCGCCCGGATCAGTCCGGCCACCAACAGCACCTGTAGACCGCCGTCCACGGCGTCACGCGACCATCCGTAGGGAGAAGACTCGAACTGAGTGCGGATGTCCGCGCCTTTTTTGCCACCGGCGATGAAGCCGAGAATGGCTTTGCATACCGGATTTTTAGCTGGTTCGCCTTCGTCACCGACGGCCTTGAGCGCATCAGGAGCACCTTTTTGAGCCTTTTCATAAACCTTGGACCAACCCACGTGGTCGGCTGTGTAAAACTGCGGGTAGAGCCGTTGCAGCGCGTTACCGGAAGCTTCGAGCACCATCTCCTGTAGATCGTTGCCGAGGATTTCATTGCCACCGCCCTGAAAGACGCGGGCTCCGGAGTAGGTTTCTTCGAGCAGTTCGCGAATCTTGCCTTCGGCGGTCTGCTTGGTGGTCTCCATGGCCGCACGAGCCTCAGTGCCTTCCGGGGTATTGGGAACACCGCGCTTATCCAGCGTGGCGCTGGCGGCCTTGTAATCGATGAGGTGGTGGCGGAGGTCATCGGCCGAACGCTTGGGAATGAACACAAAAATGGTCGGAGACTGATTGCCCGCTTGCCTTGAATCGGCCCGCACCGAGTTTTCATCAATGCTCCAGCCGTCGCGAACCCAGACGCAAAGCTGCTTCCCGGTATCGGTGGGAAGCTGGGCGTCAAACACCGGATAGATGTCGCGGGTGACTTTCGAGCTACCCTGGATCAGGGAGAGCTTGCGCACTATCTCGCCAAATTTCTTGCGGATGCGGTCGTCGCGTTCGGCCTCGATACGGTGCGCCTCGTTGGACAAGGCGGAGCGCTGGCTCAAGAATTCGTCACTCCAGGCCGCGCTCTCTTCGGTCTGGATGCGGTATTCATCACCGACCTTCATCAACAGTTCGCATTTATCGAGCAGGCTAGGCAACTTGCTGCGCAAACTGCTGCTGCCGCGAGAAAGGTTTTCGACCAGCAAATCGGCAAGGGTATCAATGGTGGCCCGAATGCCGATTTCGTTGTTCTGGCTGCCTAGCTTGTTAATGAGGAATACCAGGCCGCAGGCGCGGGCCATGAGCTGTTCATCGATCGATCCCTTGTTCCAGCTCATGGTCTTTTCGTGTACCTTGCGTGGCAGAATGCGCGACTGGAGCAATTTGTCGGCAGAATCAAAATAGAGATAGTCGGCGGAGACCACGTTCCCCAAAGGCTGTTTCAAATTAGTCTGAATGACCTTGTGGATCATGCTGAGCTGATTACGAAGCTGGCTGTCGGTTCCGGTCTGATCCATGACTCGCAGGGTGTTTTCCCAGAAACGACGGCGCACCGGAAGAATCGGATAGTCCTGGGAGAAGAAAGCAATGTCGTTCTGCTGATGGCCGATGGTTGTGCCCGCCAGATGCCGGGAGATCTCGCCCAGATTGGTTTGCATGATCTGCTCGATGGGCGTCTTGGCTTCCGGCTTCTTGGCCAGAACGACCTGGCGAATGACCGCATCGACGTCGGCATCGGAGAGTTCGACGCGGATGGTGAAACGCCCTTCGAGTTTCTTCAGGTTGCTGGTGCCGGTCACGGCCGTCTGACCGGTGCCGATGAAGAGCAGTTTGCCACCAATGTTCTTGCTGCAGGCTTCCACCGCCTCCTGGACATCAATGGAGCGCTGACTGTCTTCACCGATGTACTGTTGCACCTCGTCAAGCACGACCAGTGTCAACGGAAACTTGCCATCCTTTGTCAGCGCCTGTCGAATGGCCTTGAGCATATCATCACTCGAAACATCTTGAACATAGGGGTAGAGATTATTTAGGGTTTCAACGCAAGACACGGGTGAAGGGAAGAGATTGGGTTTAGCCTGAACCAAAGCATCATGCAATCCTTCCGCTACGTAGAAGTTATCCAATTCTTCGTTCCAATCAAAGCCATTTTGTTCAACGTGAGCACGGACCTGGCTCTCAATGTTTTCTTGCTTGAGCCACATGATGAACCGGGCTACTGGGTACTGTTCTGGCAATCCTATGGATTTGAAGATTATTCTCAATAGAGCCAGTCGGACGCTGCCGCTCGCCCCGGCTCCCAGTGTGCCGGATGCCGCATGCAAACCGCCATGGCGTTTGGCCTGGGTACTCAGCTCCTTAAAGTTGTCGTTGATACTTTGCGGCAAATTGGCAATGCCACGAGCTGTGGCTCCATCTTCAAAGATCGTGTCGACCCAAAGTGCACGGAGCATTTTGACGAGGTGCGATTTACCTGATCCGTAAAAACCACTAACCCAGACAGCAGGTTGTTGCGCTTGGTCGATGTTTTTCAGGTAGGTCTCGAGGATGTGTGACATCCCCTTTTCGTATTGTCCATCGCAGACGAAAGTCTCCAGCTCGTACCGGAGTACCGCCAGCGCCTGACTGGTTTTTTCATCATTGACGCTTGCTACACCCTCGTTGACCAGTTTTCGAGTAGCTGGATCTTTTTGGTAAATGTCGCGATTATTCATATAATTAACCTTTTTTATTATTACATATCCGCAGTTATGGGTACGGCAAGATAATTCCACCCGTCATAACCATCCAACAGTCTGTAGTTGTTGTTTTCATAGCTGCCCGGGAAAAAGACCAGCAGCCGCCCCTTGACCATGGGGGCCAGCTTATCGACGACTTCTTTTACCTTCAGAAAACCAAAAAGTGAACCGACGCCTTTAATTGCCACGACGGAATCAGGTCCGATCTCGTTTTTTTGCAAGAAGTTTTCGAATTCATCGGTGATGAATTCGAGGTATTTCGGCAGTAGCGTGGAGAGCAGATGCGGCTTCTGAAAGTAGCTCTTGGCGTACCTTTGCGAGGAGAGCCAAATAGCAAATGTATCCGTCAGGTCGAACAGGGCCCATTCGTGGCCTGCCTGTCGCGTGACGATTTCAAATTCATCGACCTTGGCTCGCAGCCAGCGTTCCTCCGTTTCGCTGTAGACACAGAAGATCACGCGCTGTGCAGCAGCGACATCATCGCGCCACGGAACGGAGATGTATTTACTATAGGACTGTATAAGCCGTTTAACTCTGCTCACGAAGCCACTCCATTTCTTCTTGATTTGTCAATCGGCATGGGAAATTTTCCAGTCATCGGCGTCGAAAAGTTTACACCTTGTTTAGTTGGTTAATCGGTCTCTATGCATTTTTTTCGATGCTTGAAACGGTAAGAATCATTGCCAGTTTCCAGGATGTCGCAATGATGTGTAATGCGGTCTAGCAGTGCAGTGGTCATTTTCGCATCGCCAAAAACCTGCACCCATTCACTGAATTTCAGGTTGGTGGTCACAATGAGTGAAGTACGCTCATACAGTTGGCTGATCAAGTGAAACAGCAGTGCGCCACCTGATTCCGGGAAAGGCAGATAGCCCAGTTCATCAAGGATGACTGCGTCAATCTGAATGAGCCTTCTGGCCAGGTGTCCGGTTTTATTCAGTTGTTTTTCCTGCTCCAGCAGGTTAACCAAGTCCACAGCGTTGAAGAATCGAATGCGTTTGCCATGATGAATAGCGGCAACGCCCAGTGCTGTGGCCAAATGGGTTTTGCCGGTACCGGTGCCACCGACCAGGATGAGGTTATGTGCATCATCCATAAAAGCAGCCGTTGAGAGCTGTTCTATCTGTTGGCGTGAGAGTGGCGTTTCATTCCAGTCGAATTTCACCAGGTCGCGGTGGATTGGAAACTTTGCAGCCTTCATCTGGTATTTCAGGCTGCGTAGCTGGCGTTCGGCTATTTCGGCGTTGATCAGCTGGCTTAATGCAGCTTGCGGCGATATTTGCTTGCGTTGCGGCATTTCGGCGCTTAACTCGAGCCAGGCTTCCGCCATACCATAGAGATGCAATGCTTTGAGTTGAGTGAGCAGATCAGTGGACATGGCGGTTTCCCAGCAAATGATCGTAACGCTGGAAATCAGCCAACGGTTCAGTGGTCAACTGCAAGGTATCGCTGGTGTTCAATGCCTTGGGGCGAACCGGCTCAATCAGGCGCCTAATCGCATTCTGCAGCACACTGGCATTGACGACACCAGATTCCAGTGCAAGCTCACAGGCTGTTTCGAGCGCATCAAGACCCGCTTCACGGGTCAGTAATAACAGATCAACAAAAGCGCGCTCATTTTTGTCTTGCTTGCGAAGTTTCTCTCGTACGTGGCGGATTGCCTCCGGTAGTTCCCAGTTCTGGAATGGCGCGCCGTGACGAATGGCACCGGGTTTCTTCTCCAGTAAGGGTAGATAGTGCCATGGATCACAGTTCAATTGATCGCGCAGGAAGCTGCGTTGATGCGTCGCAATCGTTCTGCCTTCCGCCACAATATCAAGATGACCGGCAAATACTCTGACCGAAACCACTTGTCCAGACCATTGTGCCGGCACACTGTACTGATTCCGGTCAACACGCACTAGGCAGGTTCTGGAGACTTTCATCAGATGCTCAACATAACCGGCAAATGGTGTTGTGATTTGGCGCAATAACGGTTGTTCCTGCTGAAAACATTCCGCAATGGTTTGTGCAAAATCAGGATGCTTCCTGTTTGACAGCTCGTGACAACGTTGCACCAGCCAGCGGTTTAAATCATCTAGCGTTTCAAACTTGGCGCGCGGTGT
This sequence comes from Burkholderiales bacterium, assembly GCA_024235735.1. Classification (GTDB taxonomy): domain Bacteria; phylum Pseudomonadota; class Gammaproteobacteria; order Burkholderiales; family Nitrosomonadaceae; genus Nitrosomonas. The sequence continues at coordinate 14,494 of JACKLU010000022.1, read as the reverse complement.
AAACAACCATTCTCTGACATTACCGACCTGATTCTCAATCTGCCCTTTCTCCCATCCGGCTGCCGGTGTGCAGGCAACGGGTTCAAACAGATAATGGCTCGCCAGAGCCATAAACCGTCGGTTGAACTTTCTTTCCTTGCCGGTCAAAACTGTATCAACAATCGTCTTGGGGTTGTCATAAACCATCTGCAACGGTACGCCACCAAAAAACCCAAATGCACGATTATGCGCGTCCATCAGCATCTCCTGCGCCTCTCTGAGATAGGCGACGACAAACATTTTGCGGCTGTAACACAAACGGAAATGCGCCACTTTGACGATTTGCTCCAGCCCACCCAGCTCAACAACTTCCTGACTCCAGTCAAATTGACAAACTTCGCCGGGTTTAAACGCCAAAGGAACAAACGCCTGCTGAGGTGTCTGCATATCCTTGCTCTCTGCTTTCCACTGCTTTACAAAACGCCGAACACTGTCATAAGCGCCTGCGTAGCCTTCAGTGATCAAACCTTCATATAATCGCATCGCTGTTCGGCGCTACTTTTTCGGCAGCAATGCTTCTGTTTCCAGCCATTTAGTCAATAACACCTTAAATTCACCCAGCTTCGGCGCACATTGCGTTTGACGCCGATATTCCGGTTCAGCTTCCGTCTTTAAATGTTTCCTGATTGTAGGACGGGACAGCCCCAATGAACGGGCAATTGAACTGATATTCTCATTACTGACAAAATGTCGCCTTCTGATTTCGGCAATTATATCCATCTCTATCACTTCAGAGTTCTCCGGCAAAATGCCGGTAATTTAACAATTCTGGGTGGAAACTTTTCAACGCCGATTTATCCAAAATTCTGGTAAGTTTTACATGCCGATTGACAGGTGTCGGTAAATCGTTCATCTCATCGACACTGGCACAACACAGGATCGCCAAAGGTAAAAATCCTTTGTGTATCGATACCGATCCGGTCAATGCCACGTTTTACGGTTTTAAAAAACTCAATGTAAAGCAGATCAATGTGATGAATAACGATGAGATCGATCCAAGGAAGTTTGACGATCTGATCGAACTCATCGCCACTACTGAAACCGATGCCATTATCGATAACGGCGCCAGCACCTTCGTGCCGATGTCGCATTACCTGATCAGCAACCAGATTCCGGCTTTGCTGCTGGATATGGGACATGAACTGATTGTTCATACGGTGATTACCGGAAGCCAGGCATTGCTCGACACACTCAATGGGTTTGTGCATCTCGTCAAACAGTTTCCGAAGGAAGCGTTATTCGTTGTCTGGCTCAATCCTTACTGGGGCAAAATCATCATGAACGGCAAACAGTTTGAGGAAATGAAAGCATACATCGATAACAAAGCCCGTGTTTCGGCAATCATTAGAATTCCGCACTATAAACCGGAAACCTTCGGTAAGGATTTAAGCGAAATCCTCCAATCGAAATTCACGTCTGATGAAGCGCTGAAAAGCAGCGCTTTGCCGGTGATGGTTCGTCAGCGATTGACCATCATACGCAGACAGCTGTTTACCACTCTTGAAAACGTGGCCGCGGTTTTGTCATGAACAACGACGGGCTGGAGGCATTGATCAAACGGATCGCATCAGAACACGGCATTGTTCTGTATATGGACTCCTCCCGATTTGCAAGCAAAATTTGTGATGGTTTTAAGGTGCAACTGCTTCCGTATATCCGGCTTCTCGTTGGATAGCTTCTCTATCCGAGCCATGATGGAATTCGCACGTAAGATTCATATCGACCTAGCGGCTTTGCCTTGTAATGTGTTGGGCAGGGAGCCTATGGATAAGACTGAATGACCTACGCCGGTCTGACCTGTTTGCCATCAATTCTTTTGCTACGCAATTACCAGTGACTTCTCCTCTCTACTAAACAAAATTGACTGTCATTACGGTGACAATGCTTCGTTGCTATGCCGCCTTCCGGTAAGATTCACCACGACTCAATATCGACCAGGCAATACGCGCATTCTTGTTGGCCAATGCCACGGTTGCAATGTTCTTGTTGCGCCGGTCAGCCAGATTCATTATCCACCGGCTGCGGCCATCCTCTTTATGTTTGGCGGCATTGAGTGCAGCACGCGCGCCGTGTACCAACAGCATGCGTATATATTTATCGCCCCGTTTGCTGATCCTGCCAAGCCTGTTCTTGCCGCCGCTGGAATGTTGCCGCGGGGTCAAACCAAAGCATGCCGCCATGTCTCGACCACTATTGAACTGTGTGGCATCACCCACTGCCGCAACCAGTGCGCTGGCTGTGATCGCCCCAATCCCCTCGATTTCGAGCAATCGCTTGATCCGGTCGTCTTCACGGGCCACCTGGGCAATCCGGGCGTCAAAGGCTGCAATCCGTTCATCCAGTGCACGCAACTCTTCACTCAGACCCATCAGCAACACACGAAAATCCCCCGGCAAACCGTTCTCGGCATCTTCCAGCAGTTCTGGCAATGCACGTCGCAACGGGCCTAACGACTTCGCCACAATAACTCCAAACTCGGCCAGAAAACCCCGTATCTCATTGGTTAACGCCGTGCGGGATTTGACCAGCCGTGAACGGATACGATGTCCTGCCTGTATGACTTGTTGCTCGACCGTCTTGATCGCAACAAAGCGCATACTCGGACGTCCAACTGCTTCACAGATCGCTTCCGCGTCATTGGCATCGTTCTTGCCACTCTTCACGTAAGGTTTCACAAACTGCGGCGCCATCAACCGAACATCATGACCCAGCTTGCTCAGTTCACGAGCCCAATAGTGAGCGCTGCTGCAGGCCTCCATGCCAATCAGGCAGGGTTCAAGCTTGCCGAAATAACCCAGCATCTGTGACCGACGCAATTGTTTGCGTTGTTGTACCTTCTCCGCTCTGTTTACGCCATGAACCTGAAACACCAGCTTTGCCAAATCAACTCCCACACGTGCTATAGTCATACTCTCCTCCCGCTATTTGATTACTAAAATCTTTAGTCTGGCACATTACGATGCCGCTGAGTGGGAGGAGTCCATTCCATTGACCAAGGATGATCCGGTATTGATGATGCATACGCTCAATGAAGTATTGCTGGAACAGAATGAAAAAGCGCATGTTGAATTGCTGAACAAATACGAAGCCATTTTGCAGGAAAACTTGAATCAATGGGAAACAGTCGCCAGCAAAAAAGCTAGTGCACTGATCAGTGCGCAACGAAACAATATCAGCAAAAGCAACGAATCGTTAGTAGACCAAAACATGCAGTTGATCAGCGAAAAAATCAGAATCGCGATCAATCATGAAATTCGTGAGCTGACCCGAATTTCCAGGCAGGCAGCTATCATGAATTTACTGGCTGCCGTTTTGGTATTGGTTTCAGCGATATTGGTTTTTGTAATTTTGAGTTAACAGCGCAACTAGCAATTGGCTGGTAATTGAGAAGATAAAAATTTGCGTGTATTCGAGAAATATAGGAGTTAAAGAGATGAGCGAAACAAACTTAACCCTAGGCAAAATAATTAAATCCGGCGAAAACACGGAAGAGGTTGATCCAGTGGCGGCAGCGCAAATTATCGGAGTAAAAGTGAATACACTCGCCTCATGGCGCTGCACAAAGAAAGAAATCATTCCTTTCTACAAAATAGGCAGCAAAGTCAGGTACAAAATATCTGATTTGATCGCCTGGAAAGAAAGTAAAAGAGTGTCCCAGTAATGGTCACTAGATTGTCGCAATGTAACCCCGGCGTAACCCCGGTAATAAAAATAGCTTGCAGTATAATTGCAAGCCATTGATTTTATGGTGGACAGCAATGGAGAAATCTCGAACCAGATCTTCTCGGTTTTGCAGGACTGGAATGAGAGCTTGAAAGGCTCGCCGCTGGATATTTACCCGCATCCCGAACCGTAGAATAAACCATAAAAATTTACCTTTGACAGCGGTACGTCGATAAACCGGCGCATTGCTGTTTTCATATTCATAAACCATTTTTCATTTTTTTATCGCTTCCGTTTCCCGGCGGGCGGAAGCCGGGTGTGTATCGTTCAAGCAAAGGAGTTATTGAATGCCCGAACACACACCAAAACAAACCTCGCCTTTTTGCCTGCGCCTGACACCGGAGGAACGTGCTCAACTTGAACGCGAAGCCGCCGGAATGCCTCTCGGCGAATATGTCCGCCAGCGGGTCTTTGACGAAAATCGCATCAAACGCCGCACGCGGAACAAACATCCGGTCAGGGATCATCAGATACTTAGCCAGCTTCTGGGCGAGCTGGGCCGCTCACGACTTTCGAACAATCTGAACCAGTTGGCCAAGGCCGCCAATAGCGGTTTATTAATTCTTACCCCTGAAGTTAAAACGGCGCTTTTGAACGCCTGCGCTGATATCCGCCATATCCGCGAAACCCTCATGAAATCCCTGGGTCTGGATCAATAAGAATCCATGATCATCATCGCTTCTCAGCGTGGCGGCGCGGCCAAGCTGGCTGCGCACCTGCTGAACCACCGGGATAACGATCATGTGGAGTTGTTTGAGGTCAGCGGCTTTTTGTCCGATACGCTGGACGGCGCTTTACAGGAAGCCCGTGCCCAGTCGATGGGCACGCGCTGCGACCAATATCTTTTTTCTGTCAGTTTGAATCCACCGGAGACGGAAAAAGTCGATATATCCGTTTTCGAGCAGGCGATCAGCCGGATCGAAGAGCGCATGCATTTGCAGGATCAGCCGCGCGTCATTGTCTTTCACGAAAAAGAAGGCCGCCGCCATGCGCACTGCGTCTGGTCGCGCATCGATACGAAAGAAATGAAGGCGGTCAATCTGCCGTTTTACAAAAACAGGCTCATGGAGATTTCGAAAGAAATCCACCTGGAACAGGGCTGGAAACTGCCTGCCGGACTGATTGATCGTGAACAGCAAAACCCACTTAATTTCACGCGGGCGCAATGGGAGCACGCCAAACGGCTGGACGACGATCCCAGATTGATCAAGGCTGCCTTGAAAGAATGCTGGGCGGTGTCGGACAGCCAGAAAGCGTTCGAAAGCGCCCTGGAACAGCGCGGCTATATGCTCGCCAAGGGCGACCGGCGCGGGTTTGTCGCCGTGGATTGGCGCGGAGAAGTCTATTCCTTGTCAAAATGGCTGGATGTCAAAACCAAGGCACTCAAAGAACGGCTCGGCGATCCAGCACAATTGCAAACCATTGCTGACACCATCGCGCAAACCGATAAACGGCTTGTGGAGCGCATGCAAAGCTTCACCGCAGAGATCAGGCAAACCAGCCGCGCCCGTCTGGAACCGCTACTGGAACAGAAATCACGCATGAAAACGCGGCACCGGGATGAGCGGCAAAATCTTGCCGATACGCAAAAACAGCGCTGGCGGCAGGAAAGCGCAGACCGGCAAGCGAGGTTGAACAAGGGATTCCGGGGTTTATGGGATCGCCTGACCGGACAGCACAGCCGCACCAGGGATCAGAATGAACGTGAGGCCTGGCAGGCGCTTGTCCGCGATAAGCAACAACGGGGCAGTCTGATCCAGCGCCAGCTCGAGGAACGCCAGGCGCTGCAACGAAATATCACTCATGTCCGGCATGAGCGGAACAATGAGATCGAGCACCTGAAAACGATGATCTTCTCCGCATTGCCACCGGAGATGAAAGCCCGGCTTCAGGAACAGTTCAAGCAGCGGCAAGCGCGGCGGAACACCCCGTCACAGCGGCCCGGTCACGATTACAACCTGTCGATGTGATTTTTTTACCATCACTTACAAAGAAAGACGAACCCATGAACAAAACGTTCTTCCGAAAGGAAAAGCGGATACCGCTGTTTCTTGTCCCAAAATTGCGCAAACGCCATGTGCCGCCGATCTACAAAACCCATGAAACGGAATGGAAGCTGTTCGCCGAAGGAGCGCTCAGGAACAAGGTGTTTCACGACGATGTTTTAAACCGGGGCTACAAATGCCTAGCCTGCGGCCAGAAGCTGATCACCGGCAAGACGAAATATCCGCATATCGAAAAGCATCATCACTGCTATATACGGCTATGCATCGGCACAATCCTGCCGGACGATTCAGGCGATATTTACCGGGAGGCCAAAAACAATGAATTTTCGTATGTTCCCGATTGCAGGCGGTGCAAAGCAACCAACCCCGATTATTACGAGGGCTGTATCAAAAAAATCTTTCCTGTCCACGCCCAATGCCACGGCCATATTCATCAGGTAGAGAAAATCCTGTTTGACAGACTCGGAGAGAAATTACAGACGATCTTCGCCTCAGCCCATACCCGGTGCGGGTAAGTGGGCGTAATGCATCGATTGTTTTTCAGGAGCGGGGGCGCTGTGTTCGGTATCCTGCGGATGCGCTTCGATATAGGCCAACACCTCAGGTAGGCCGTCATGTTCTTCGATTTCAGCGAAGCGCTGCTCGAAAAGCGTTTGTGATACCTTCACCTCGACAAGGGCGGCAACCTCCGGCGGCATGTCGGGCATTACACGATCCGGCAGGCTGGCAAAGGCCACCTGCACGTCAAGGACTGGATCGTCATCGAACCATGAAGCCAGATAGCGCCTCGTGTTTTCTACGGCGCTGGTCAGGCTTTCGGCGGTTTCCTGCACCAGATTGACGGCACCGCTTTTGAGTTGCGCATAATTGTCGTAGAGCTTTTCCGTGATGTAGCCAGCGCCGATTCCACCGCTGAGCAAGCCGATACCTGCGCCAATGGCTGTTCCAACACCGGGCATAATCAGCGTGCCGATAGTTGCTCCAGCAGCGGCTCCGGCCAGACTTCCACCATTGGATGCTGTTTCAATCGTAGCCGAACGGGCGGCAGCGTCCAGATCGCCACGCGCAAGATCAAGCTCTGTTTCCCCGTAAGGTACGGCGGTTTCATAGAATATCTCCGCCGCTTCGGCCTTTGAGCTTCCGCTCGCCAAAGCAAAAGCGCTGGATAATGTGCCGAGGGCGATGCCTGCAATGACACCACCATTTTTGCCGAGTTTGCCGAACGTTTCGGACATGGCAGCAAGACGATCGTTTCTATGGCTTTGCAACGTTGCCGCACCTTTTTCGTTCAGAAGCGAATCCAGGTTTGCCTTGTTCGATGCGCGGTCGAACTCTATACGCTGTTCCTCCAGAAGACGCTCCCACTGTTCCATTTCAGCTTCGGTCAGCGGGCGGTTCTCCAATTTGGCTGTGCGCTCAATCTTTTGCATTTCTTCGTATAAGTCATGTGTCTGATCACCAGCTATGGCCAGGTCAATTTGATCGACACGAAACTCAGCGACATGACCACCCGGTAACCGAACCTGCGTATTTAGCGTTCTAAAATGAGTTAAAAGCGGCTCGGCATAGAAGTCCTTGTATTTCTCGATGTGCATATCCTGCTGAAAAGCAGCCATTTCCCGGCGAACGATTTCTATTTGTTCAGGTGTTTCAACCAAAAAACGGCCTCTTAGGATGTCAGCAACCTTGGTATGATCTCCGTTATAGTCTGCTTGGACTTTATCCTGAATACGCTCTATTTCCTTTAGCGGCGCTTGTTCGAAAGGAACGCCGTCAAATTGACCGGGATATTTATCCTGTAAGTATTGAAGAAAATTTTCGCCATAGCTCTTTAGCTCAGGCTGCGCCTGAGCTGCCTGATCATATAACTGATCCAGGGACAGTTCGGGATTTTGCAATCCTTCACTCATGCTACACACTCCTCTTGAACGGCTCCGGGACTTGTTTTTTTATCTTGGAGCGTTCAATCGCTTCTTTTTATTCCAGGCTTCTGCCCAGCATGGCCTCCGCACGTTCGCGAAACTGTTCTGGCGTAATTTCTTCGACTTCAAAGCTCGTCGCCAAACGGCTGAGATAAGTCGCATCCTGAACAAGCGTTCCCTTGTCGCGATTGGGAACCTCCGCGCCCATACGCTGCCCTTTGGCGTTGAACGCCACCCGAACGGGCACGGTGTCGCCCAGCAGGAAATATTGATATGTCACAATTTTTGCCTCCATAACGTTACAGCCTCGCGTCCTGAACTTCATGACCGGCAGACGGAGCGGCTTTGATCAGTCCGAAAACGCGGTCTTTGTTGATTCCGATTGCATGACACAGTTTTTCGAGGGATTGCCGGTAACGCTGGCCAAGTCTGGCCGCTTTCTTGGAATCAAGCTGTAAAAGCTCCTCGACGCGCCTTGGATGTAGATTGTCCATGTTGTCGGCAATCTTAACCATCATGGCTTCCCGGTTCCCGGAAGCAATCAAATCGTCGATGACGTCCTGGTAATCGCGCTCGTCCAGCGGATCTTTTGAAACCAGGGAGACGATCTCAATACAGGCTGGCGAATAGTTTTTCTGCTTTAAATCGGTCGCAGTTATGCCGCAATCTTCGATTACGTCATGCAATAACGCCGCCATGACTACATCATCGCTGCAATCGTGGAAAACTCTTCGAACGTTGTGGGCCACGCGCTGCGGGTGGCTTGCGTAGGGCTTTCCGGCATGATCCGTCTGGCCCGCGTGCAACTGTTTTATCCAGGCGACCGTATAGTCAATGTCCGGTTTCGTTGTTTGCTCAAACCCCATATGCGGCATATCGGCTCTTCGTTCGTTAAATACTACTGCTGCCCGTATACTCTATACCATGAAAGCTAAAATTTAGTAAAAAAGCTATAGTTCTCAATCGTCCCAGCAAACTAGCTTGCGCAAGGCCCGCTCAAATTCGTCAAGATTGTCGTTGTTGATCAACTTTACGACATAATTCTGATAATCGGCCAGATCGTTCATCATGCTGGCGTATTTTTTCATCTGGCCTCTGGCCTGTTCGATCTGGTCTGTCGTGGGCATGGCGAGGCTCCTTTTCAGTTTCGGTGGATGGCACGGGAGAGCGTTCGGGGGCAAACAGATAAATTCTCTGCGATTTCGGTGATACTCGTATAAGGATTGTCGTCCAGCAATTGTCTGGCTTTGACGATAGCGGCCTCATCGAGCTTGTGCGGCCTGCCGAGCGTTTTACCGCGTTTTTTGGCGGCGGCCAGCCCTTCCTTCGTTCTCTGGCTCAACGTCTGGCGTTCCCATTCAGCCAGTGCGGCTGCGATGACATAAAGCAGCTTGCCTTCCGGCGTCGTGGTATCAAAATTCTGCGTGAGCGACTTGAACTGAATTTTGCGCCGGTGCAGTTTTTCCAGCTCGCCCAGCGCATCCAGCACGGAGCGGAACGCCCGGTCGAGCGACGACACGACAAACACATCGCCGGGCTTGAGTTGCGCCGTGACCTGTTCGTACACAGGCCGGTGCTTCTTCACCGCCGATACGCCGTCTTCGACGAATACCGCGTCGCATTCTTTCTCAAGCGCCAGAATCTGGCGGTCGATCAACTGCCTGCCGGTCGAGGTGCGGATATAACCCAAACGTGTCATGGCTCGTCCCTTCCGTTGCGGCGGAAGGCGGAAATCTTGGATGATTTCATTATCCTGCCGCACTGGACAAAAAGGAACGTATTTGTCCGCCCCGTTCGTTCGAAAATCCGCATTTTAAAAATCCCTTTGAATCAATCTGTTGGCTTAAATACAACAGCCAATAAATTGATTATGGCAATCGTAACAAAAACCTTCGTTTTTGACGCTTAGCCGATCCGGCTTGGTTTGTCACCAAAAATCCGCAACTTCACCACATGAGGATATTATGAACACAAGACTATGCGGCGCTTTGTGCGCCGGAATGATTTCGCTCGGAGTGGCGGCGCACAGCCATGCCGCGCCCGTAACGGCGGTTTTTGACAGCACCATCGATCTTTCAGGGCTGGGTGGCGCGGCCAATGCGCCGTTTAAAATTGAATACACCTACGATAACGCCACGCCTGATTTCGATCCATCGGGCAATCAGGGCGGATACGAGATTCTTTCCGGCACGGCGCAGGTCGGCAGTGATAGCTTGACGTTCGGCGGCGGAGCAATCCGGATTTTCAACAATATTTCCTTTCCTTCCGGGGCGCTCGATAAATACAGTTTTTCAGCGCACAGTATAACGGGAAGCGTACTCGGACTCTCATTGCTGAGTGTCGGGTTTGAACTGTACGATATTCACGGCGGTATGTTTTTTAGCGATGCTCTGCCGAATGATTTCTCGTTCACGCCCCGCATCGATACCGGCAACCGCCAGCTGAGGGATACATCCAATCCAAGCGGGCCGTTTACGGTCAATACGTTTTCCAACAGAGAAAGCGGAGAGTTTTTTGCGCTGGATTTTGCCGGGAACACGACAACACCGCTTTCCGAACCGTCTGTGATTATGCTCATGGGGCTGGGCTTGAGCGGATTGATCGGATTTGTGCGCAGGCGGGATGCTCATGTCTGACGTAGCGGAACGAAAAGCGCTCCACGGTTATGGCCATTGTTGTACTGTTCTCCTGACAGCCTTGTTATGGCCGCTGTCCATACAGGCGGATTTGAAGGAAGACATCGACCGCGCCATCATTAAAGGCAACGCAGCGGATACAAGCCGCACCGATCATGAAAAGCTGTTTGTATATCGCTGTGAATCCATAGCAAAAGCAATTGGGTTTTCTGAAACAGCTTCCGGTCGCGCGACACAATATTCGTGCGACCAGCCCGGTGTCGGCATCGCTTTATACGCCGGTTCGGATTTAGGTAAGCATCCTCCCGAAAAGATCGCCCAGTATTTCAAGGACGAACTGGCCAGATATGGCATGATCTCGGAAGTTTTTATCAAGCCCGGTCATGAGCACGGCAGCAGCATGGCGTTTTATATTAATGGCGATAGCTATCTGAGCGATCCGGTACGACCGTCCGAAGCCACAAGGCTGATCGAAGCGATAGCCGCCGAAGCCAAGTTAATTCTATTAACAAAGGGAAGAATCAAGGAGTGGCCAACAGCTTCTAGCGTACCGTAGGCCCTTTGCTGGTAAAAATGGTATCGAAAAATGCTTCTTCATTACCATTTTCAAGATTATGAGCGTCTTCGACATTTGAAAGCTTGTCATCCGCTTTATCCGATGGATGATCAATTTCAGCATCGGATGAATGCGCTCTTTTAAGTACGCGGCGCTGTTCTTCGGCCTCATGGACTTTTAACCAGTTTTCCATGTCGGCGTTTTCGAAAATTCTGCCTTTATCGATACTGCCGCCTTCAATGCCTTTGTTTAACTCAACGGCAATTTGGCGGCGGCGCTCGGTCTTGTCTTCAATGCTCATTAGTCGTTTGTAGCTTTCCTCGCTCAGATACTCAGCCGCAAGGTTTTCGGCAAAGTTCTCACCGTACCGCGCGGCCAGTTGATCTTCGATCTGTTGGAGGGTCATGTTATGGATCATCAGCGCGAGCATGCGCTCGTCGCGTTCGCGCTTTTTCTGATTGTCGCTACCGGGATAATCCATGTCCATGCGTCCGCTCATATCGACACGCAACCCGCCAATGACGGGTTCACTGTTCCCCTTCATCGTGGCGTCAATGTAATAATTGTGACGGATTTCATTGATCAACTCAGCGGGCGGAATCCGGCGCGACGCATCGAAATGCGTTGTCAAATTTCCGGCACTGTGCGGATCGAATTCAGCCATAAGTTAACGTTTCCATAAGCGCTACATTACAAACACTATAGGTTGTAATGCTTAAAAATCCTTTAAGAAATCAAGGAAGCCGGGATCGTACAAGGGCAGGAATCCTGGTGGATCAGATTTAAATTGTCCTTAATACCAATAAATATTATAATCAGGTATGGATATTTGAATGAATGGAGGGGTATATGCCTGTTCAGAAAAATACCAGCGTCACGCTGGGCGAACATTTTGAGAAATTCCTGGCGCACCAGATCGAGACCGGGCGTTACGGCTCGGCGAGCGAAGCGATCCGCGCCGGACTTCGCCTACTGGAAGAGCGCGAGGCCAAGCTGGAAGCGTTGCGCCGCGCTCTGATCGAAGGCGAACAAAGCGGTACAGCCGATTATTCTTTGCAAAACGTACTGGATGAGCTGGAAAGTGAACACTAGATGGGGTCGTTCATCCTCAAGCAAAAAGCCAGAGATGATCTGCTTGCCATTGGCCGCTATACCCGAAAAGAATGGGGCAAAGCGCAACAAGTGCGCTATCTGACGCAGATTGACCGTGCGTTCCACGCTCTGGCGGACAAACCCGATCTTGGCCGCTCGTGCAACGATATCCGGGAAGGGTATTTCAAATACGGCGTTGGCAAACATGTCATTTTTTACCACCAGACCGGAAAAGGCCAGATCGAAATTGTCCGCATCCTGCATGGCCGTATGGATATCGAACAGCATTTATAATGCTGTTCCCAACATTGTACGGCCCTGACTCAAAACCCGCCGAAAACCGCAGGGTTTCGGCGGCGCGCATTTTCGCCCTTCAGATAAAAAAAGCGCTGCCAGCTTTTAACCGGCAGCGCTTCAAAGTTTAGCGGCTCCAGAATATATGAACTTCTTCGAAAGCCGTTTCTATGGTGAAAACATCACCGCTTAATTCCATATCCCGGCCCATGCGCTCATAGTCGATGTAGTAAGCCAGGTTTTCAGGAATCTGCGTAGTGTCCTCGGTCAGCTCTTCTGAAAAATCAGCCAGCGATTTATAACAGCCGCAATAATTGTCTTCTGCCGCTGCTCTGGCTTCCTCCAGGTCGCCGCCGAAATTGTTCAGCAACTCCCCGCCAAAATCCGGGTATTCCTCAATGAAACAGGCGATTTTGTGCACCGTTTCAAGTCCTTCATATTCGCTTAAATTGTAGCCGTTAAAACCTTCATAGTCATGAATCGCGTACTCTTCCGCGAAATCTTCCGGGCTTTCTGCCAGCATCTGATTAACCTGGTTCCAAATATCGTCCAGGTCATCGGTGGCGTTGATCCAGACGCCGTGAAGCTTGCCGTTATTGTAAGCTGCCAAATCTGCCACATAAATTCTGATATCGTTACTCATCGCCGTATCTCCTTTAATTATGAGTTTGAAGGCGAAGGCCTTTGCCTCGCGCATAAAACTCATGGAAGACGAGAGATTTAAGCGGGGGTGAGGATGTCCAGAAAAATTGCGGAGGGTCTGCCCCACGTCAGTGGATCAGGCGGAAACCGTCATTTTTCTTGACATTCGAGGGGGGAAGCCCCCTTTATGTGTTTTGAAACATGCGCACCTTCTGGTGCGTCGAATTTTTTTCCAATAATTTCAACACTGGCAGGCTTTTACTGCCACGCACTAAAGCAATCAGCTTTAACCGCCTTCTATTAAGAAAGGCGCACTGATCTCAACCTTTTATAAATCCGAAAAATTGCACGACGATAAACGTGAGCTGCAAACGCAATTGTCGTGCTTCAACATATAATATTCCAACCATAGGTGCAGTTTTTCATCATCCGCACAGCCCCGGCCTTATCAAAGGTCGCGATTGGCGCGGCCTCCAATATCAGGAGGTTAAAATGAAACTGATTACACGATTTGAATTGGCAGCAAAAAGCGAAACTGAGCTTTTTGCCTTATTAAGAGAAGTTTTTAACGAACTTGTCAGAAGTGAGCCCGATAGCCATGAACGTAGAAATGCTCTGGCATCAATTGAAAACATCCATACAGAGCTAGGCGCTCGTACTCCCTAGACGTAAAGTACAAGGCTGCCAATTCCTGGCGGCCTTTATAACACTTAGGAATCCTTCGCGTTGATGATAATCAGATCAAATAAAATTGCGAATTCGCACTAAACTGTATTTTACAATAAAAAAGGATTTTCCCCTGGACCGATATAGGTAACGTCGATATTTTGTCCATTCGCATTTACATTAGCATAATAAATACCGCGTTTTAGCAGATTTAGACAGACTTCTGATTGCCCGACTATATCGCCATTAGCTGCTACTATGTTTGTTTGGTCATCATTGCTATTTACTAGCCTTAATGTGGTGGATGGTGGTGGCGCAGCCTTCGGGAGTTTCCAAACTACTGGTAAAGTCGTACTTTCCTGACTCCAAATCGTAGAGCCTGAAGGACGATATTCTTCGATAAAAGCCTTCCACATTGATGCTGTTTGTGGTGTTGGCCAAACACCTGACAGCGTATTCTGCAAAACTATTTCTGAGCTTAACCATATATTTAGAGCATGTGAAGTCGTAAATGTCGCGGCACAATCATTCACAGCCTTGATTGCTGCTTGCCTTGAATTGAAACCTGCTTGCATAAGCATAGCGGCAGACCTATTTAAGCTTCCATTTTCAACGGCAGGAACAACTAATCCAGTTTCAAAGTCATCTATAGTCATCCCTTCAAAAATATCATCACGATTGGCCTCCGCTCTGACTCGTACCGCTTCTATACCCCACGGCAAGCGATAGACAAGTCCGTCCTCAACAAACTGAAGCACATCACCAATATCACCAACATCAATATTTACTATAGGCTCGCCTCTTAGCCAAAGATCCAATATATCTTTCCAGTTTTCAGGGAAGGTGGTTGGCGTAAACGGTTGTATCTGAAAAATAAGATCAGCGAGTTGAGTGATGGCCGTAATTGCTTCATCTTCA
>JACKLU010000021.1 GCA_024235735.1 Burkholderiales bacterium | reverse complement strand
CGATCACTAGATGGCATGTTTGGATCTCCTCCCAACATCCGGCTCGCTAGACTACGCGCCCGTTGCTGTATCCAATGCACCACCCGATCCAATGCCCGATCGATCGGTTGACGTACGCGGTTGATGATGTTGGTGATCGCTTGCGTTACGTTACCCAGCCGGGCGATACGGGCTAGGAAGCTGATAACCAGCGTCAACATTCCCGCCATGGTCTGCTCGACCCGATTGGCCGCAGCGGAAATGACACCGCTAGCAATGGGGGCAATCGAATCGATGAAAGCAGTGGCAACTTGAGCGATCTGTCGGAAGCGCTCCACGAAGAACATTACTGTATCGTACATGGAGATAATCGCGCGGATGAAGCCAGCGCCGGGGACGAGGCTGGAAACGAGCGTGGTGATGGCTGACTGAACTATCCTACTTTCGACAAATTCCATGATCTGTCCCATCACCATCTCGCGCAGGTTGGTGATACTCTCGACGATCTTGTCCCAGGCTGCGGCCGGACCTTCGCGCACCAGCGTCATCACAAGATCGAAGCCACGTTCGAGCCCCGCTACCACAGGCTCGCCCATGACGCGCACAAGTTTGGTACGAATATTCTGCCAGGTAAGGCCGAGCACACTCAGAATGAACTTAACGATTTCCTGCAGCGTAAGTGCTTGCGGAATATAGATGTTCGCTCCGCTCATCGCCCCCGTAAGCCAGCCAATCAATGAGGTGC
Source organism: Burkholderiales bacterium (assembly GCA_024235735.1). Taxonomy (GTDB): domain Bacteria; phylum Pseudomonadota; class Gammaproteobacteria; order Burkholderiales; family Nitrosomonadaceae; genus Nitrosomonas. Next base: position 30,829 of record JACKLU010000021.1, on the reverse strand, counting down.
GCAGGTGGGTAAGAAAATTGGCAGCGAATCGGCGAAGGCCCAACTTGCCCGCATCTATCAGATTGCCGACAAAACCCATTGGATTGCGAATGATCGTCTGCAATGCACCCCCTGCCCGCCGGATATAGACCATCACCTGCGGGGCAACCACCTCGAAGATGATCTGCAGCAGACTCATCACCTGACCACCTGCCCAACTGAAGAAACGCGAAGCAAAATTGCCGAATACACCGACTACCCGCGCTAATGCACGGGGCACCAGGACAATATCCGCGATTTCAAGTGTGCGCAATGTTTGCACAAAAAGCGCAGGAATTTGCTGTACGAAGGCCATCACCCCTGCCAGCGCACCCTGAAACCAGGCCCAGGCACGTGCCACCGCATTGCCACGCTTAATGTTCTCCCAAACTTCTTCCTGACCGATCAATCTCATGAATCCTCCGATCAGCGTCTCGGCATTGCGCGGCACCACCTCTCCGCTAATCGGGTTGCGTCCCAGTACGGCACAGAGTAAATCCCAGCCATTTATCCCTTCCGCCAACCGTGCCAACGGCATCAGAATGGCATCCTTGATGAATCGCAAAACACCAGTCGCAAGTGAGCCTGCAAAAGCAACAAGCTGGTCGATCGGTTCGGTGATAATGCGTTGTGCCCGCCGCCACACGTCCGCAGGGTGGAAAATATCACGCCAAGTGAGTCCATTAAGAAAATGGACGATTGCCTCCCTGATTGCACTCCCTGTGAGAGCAAGGGAGCGAAACTGCTGCGCCACCCAATCGCTTACACGGCTAAACACACCATGGTTATCGAGTGCCTGCGTGATGAGTATCCCTCCCGGCATGAATTCCACGACTGCCCGCATGATATTGGCGGGGCTCCGGTCTACCCGCTCCATGGTGATGGGATTCACACCCAGGACAATGGTAAACATCCGGAAGCCCGGGATCATATGAACACGATCTGCCATATAAGCCAGCGCGTCATCGAAACCAAGGCGTTGCACTGCAGGCGGTGTCGTCGTGGTACTCACTTGCGGGCTGCGTTGTATCGCATGGCCTTGCTGGATGGTGTGGGTCAGTTCATGCGCGAGAAGCTGTTTGCCTTCGCTGGTGCCAGGCTGATACTGGTTGCGGGAAAAGAAAATATGGTTCTGATAGGTGAACGCCCGGGCGCTTAGCTGATTGTTCAAACTGGCCGATTCCGCATCAGTGTGGATACGCACGTTACCAAAATCCGCATTGAAACGGGATTCCATGAAACTGCGCGCATCGCTGCCAAGCGGCTGCCCTCCCGTGGTCTTATTTTGAATGGCCGATTGGACATTTGCGCCTACTGACGGCGTGCCATCGCTCCCTTTGCGCTGCAGCTTATCTTCGCTAGCAGGCGCTTTCTGGAGTTTTTCTTCTTCTTTTTTCTGTAATTTGTCTTCGGGTTGTCTTTGCAGTTTTTCTTCTTTTTCAGGCGATGCGGGGGTAGGCATCCGCATCACTTTATCCGCCATCCTGTCGGCTTCCTGCTCGAATTTATCGCCAGGTTTGTTGACCGCCATTTTCATCTGGATGACTGAGGCAGTGGCTCCGTTGGCTGGTACAAAGAAACTGCCTCCTCCTGCCTTGGCAAAAAAAGGCTGACTCGCTGCCCGGGTTGCAGTCGCAGAGGTAGTGGAGGATTTCTTCGCTGTCGCTTTCATTGTTTACTCAGCAATCACCCTTTTAGATAAATGACGGGCTGGAATCCGGACAGGAAGGTGCGCAATTTTCTGGAAAACCGCACCCTGTGCGCCTCATTATAAGAGCGATAACGCAATAATGCGCAAGCTTTTTGACATGATCACGCCCAGGCAGCAACCAAATTTACACGCTCTACACCCACTCCACCCAAAGCGTGCGGCGCATCCAGGGGAGTTTTACGATGGAAATACCCCAGGGCAAAGCGTCCATGAGCATATCGAAGCTTTTCGTTTCGACCTGCAACAGCCAATCGCCATCGTCACGCAAGGAAACCTTACCGGATCGGATCAGAAATGTGCCTCTCAAGCCATCCGGGGAAGTATTGCGCAACACTTCCCAATGACGGATAACCGCTTCGAGCAGCGCGGTCGCTTCTTCTTTTTCAGCATCGCTCAGCTCAATACAACAATCGACCGGTGTTGGCAACGGCATATCGCACAGGATTTTTGGCAGCACCAATTCGTATTCCGGTGCAACCGATTGGCCGGTAGCCAGAAAATGCAGCAGGCAAAGCGCGCGCTCGGGTTGCAGTAACTTATCCTGGTCAGCAATACCCAACGCTTCGAATAACCGGGGCAAGAAAGGATGCAACAAAATGATGCCCGCATTCTCGATATAAATCCCTTCGGCTGCGTCGGGATGCTCACTTGTGTCTGGAATCCCTGTTACGGAAAAATTGGGGTGGGTGACTTCCCTATCCGCCAGACTGGCAGATTCATCGAGGGTAACACTAGGCCATGCACTTTCCAGCCATCTGCCCAGATCAGGGTGCTGTGCAGCTAGGGGCAACGACTTCCAGGTTTCACCAATGAGAGTGGTTGAGGTCAGGCCACCCTGCACGGCAAGATGAGAGAAAGCCCTCTCCCACAGATTCCGCTCAAAATGCTTGACAGCTTTATGTGATTGTTCAGAAAAACGCAATGTCTGCAGAATCCCCTCCATTGTTTTTTTACCTTCAGGTGAAAGCAAGGCCAACAGGGACCCCAGAAACCAGGGAGAAAACTGATAAACCAATCGCCTCCGTATGATTGGAGAAACCAGCATGCGACGCATAGTCTCCTTGACGGCGCTTAAATCTGAGCCAGATTTCGCTGCATCCTGCCAGGCATCGAGTACGGTTTGTTCCAAAGACGTGCCAGCAGGCAAGTGAAATGACCAGGGCAAACTGCCGGTTTCCAAAAAATAAATAAATGCTGCCTGGATCGACTGTTGGGCAGTTTGATGTTTGACGATGCCTGAAAGGATGGCTGAGGGGGGGTCGAGCAACGAGGTTGACTCGAAATTCTCCCGTAACGAGCTTTCGATAGCCTGCGTAACCGATTCCACCAGATCGTGCTCCAAACGTTCGAGTGTCAGGTTACCGGCATCGATTTCCAGCCGCTCGATAGTGACATGATGCCCATCCGGCGGCGCATAACGGTCCAGAACCTGTTCGATGGCATACGCCAACCCATGCTGGCATAAATCCGACAGTTTGCGTTGCAAAGCCAGCCCATCGGATTCTGTGCCGTTCACTTCGATATGGAGGTATTGCTGCCGGATGATGTGGGTCATAGTTTCAAAAACCAATTAGCAGTTCCAACGCACCCATTCTTTGTAATGGCTGTAAGCCTGATTATTTTTGGATCCCATACATTTGTTGGTACTGATGGTCCATTTGGATTGTCACTCACATAAAAGGGTTTGTGTGACTGAGCGTTGATGAAATCCCATACCCAAACAATCACTTTATCAGCTTCATTTGGATCAATCACATTACCCTTAAACAAATAGCTAGTTCCTTTAATTGTCTCAATTCCAATTTCTAGTTTGAGAGAGGGATCTACGCAGAGATTCGTGTATTTACTATTACTGCACTGATTGCGTTCACTACAGCTAAATGCAGGTATCATCCATTCATCTTCTTCTTTTCCACTTTGATTATTGTAGCTTTTGAACTTGACTCCATTAAACGGTGGTTCAGTATCTGTAATCGGTGCATAGGTATATGTATATATCGCACTGAATAAAAAGACATTATTATTTCCGCGAGATTTAAATCTAAAAGGAATTTCAATGCTGAATGAATCGCATACAAAATGTTCTATCCAAAGAATACCAAATGGATCATTTGAAGAATTAGGCTCATAAGTAATTTCAAGTCGATTTCTTCCTAATTTGTCACCTTCTAATGTTTTATTGACAAAGCTATTTAATCGGGTTATGAGGCCACTAATATTGTCACTATTGGGATACGTAAATTTATCATCTACAGACAATAGATTAGATTCACTCTGGTATTCTTTATTGTTAAAACTAAAAATTATTTTTTTGTTTTGATCATAAAACATATCATCTTTATTAGTTAGCGACTGAGGCTGAATCCACAAACGATAAGCGCAACGTCGTGATTGTCCATTACAAGGCAAATCGCAAGGTTCATTCGGAGGTGGGGGCGCAGGTAAAACATACTGAACGGGTGAACAATCTGAACAGCACAGGTAAGGGAGAAAGAAATCGGCAATCACCATACCATCCGTCAATCCATTGACCGTTTGGTTAATTATATTGCTTGCTTCATTATCCGCGAGAGATATGAAAATGCCCTGATTTGGTAACTGCTTGATAAAATTTCCAAGCACCAGCTGGATATCCGGGTCATCGGCCAATGTACGGTTAGCACTGATTCGAGTAAGTGCATCTTCAAAAGCAGCAGGATTAACTGGGTTATTTGCAAAGCGGCCTAAATTAGGAATAAGCAGATTTCCAAATAAATTCAGGTTACCTAGATTAAATGAAGAATTAGGATTTTGTATGGGTTCAGGATTGTCATGATAAACGATGATAAATGTACCCCCCAATGGAACGCCTGCTTTGTGCTGAATACCGGGGGTTTTTTGTAAAAAGAAACTAAGGAACTGCTTTTGTTTGGCCTCAGTGAGGCGACGCTGGTATTCGGTATAAATCGACTGAAAAGCATCCAAGCGGCAATTGAATAGAATGGCTTCAAGGCGATCGTCTATTTCTTCAGCTTGAAGAATAATATTAGCCTTATCTTCCAACTTATCAAAGTATGTCTTACGAGCCGCTTCCAATTGGCGGACCGCTTCTTCTAAATCACGATATCGCCTAGCAATATTATTAAAATCAATATCCGCAAGGCTTTCTGATAGTGTTTCGTCTAATTTGACTATGCGGAAAATTATGCGAAAAAAAGCAGTATTCGTTATATTTGATACAAAATTCAGTAATTCATCAGAAAAAATCTGATGCTTATATTGACTCTCAAACAGAGCTCCTAGCCGATCAGACCTAACGAGAAAATCAGTTCTGTATTTTCTCAATACCGGGACACTAGGCCGTTCCGCTGTATCTGAATCGTCAACCTCCCTAATAGGTAAATTATAAAAAAATTCCAGCTCCTTAGCTAAGAAGCACCGGAGCTCTTCTCTAAGGGCATCGTATAACGCTTCCAAATCCTGAAACCGGCATTTCTCCTTATCGAGATTGACCGGTATCGTTTCATCGAATACCCCGGTGCGTAGCGCAATGATTTCAATCGGTAGCCGGTATTGCGTTTTCAGCGAGATCAGTTTATGCAGCACGCTCAGGTAGTTCTTGCCCAGATGTCCTTCTATGCGTAGAAAATTGTAGGGTTCCAGGTCGTAGCGCAGTGCATCAGTGGTGAACGGTGGTGCAGCAGGGTCCTGGTATTCGTCTGCACGATAACTTAAATTTTGATTCACGCGATTCCGGCGGTGTTTTTCGGCGTTCCAGAGATGATATAAGGGAGGGCTGCCATTTTGCTGGTAATAATAGGGAATAGCTTTGTTGCCCAACGGCACATCGCCCAGTTGGCTGGGTGTAATACGGATTTGTGTATCTGTTCGAGCTTCAAGAGCATTTTGGCGAATAGGAGGAGCATCAGTAAACTGGATAATCATCTCCACGAGGCGCTGGAACAGGAGCTTCAGATCCTTGATGCGCTCGTCACACCCTCCGATACCTGATGAAGCCAGAAAAGAATGTCGGTAGACACCAGGGCTGGTCGCCGTCTCCGGGTACAATTCGCCCAACATGAGATGGCGTGGAAACAGCCCTTCCGGGGGACAGCAAACGCACATCAGCTCTACCCCTTTCCAGCGAAATTCATCATAAGCTTTGATGAGATCGTCAAAGAAGTCGTAGTAATACTGTAAAAAACGAACCTGAGACGTTTCTTTTGGGGCCGTTGTTAAAAAACCAAATTTTCCCTCAAAAACAGGTGTAAACGGATCAGACGGATATTCCTCCTCCACTACTGGTCTAAAAGCATGATAAGCGATCCTAAGCGCCTCGCCTGTTTTAGATACCAGATCATCGACTTGAAAAACTGACAAAAATGCTGCAAATACATCATTAGAAGTGGCCAAATCTCTATTTGGAATCCCGAGACGCGGCAAACGCAAATCAGGCAAATTCAGCCGAGCCAGCATGGCCACTTCGAGGTCGGCAAAGGTGAGATTGGCTCCCAATTGGTTAGCTTCTGTGATGACATAATTCAAAGCATCTCTCTTGATCAGCAGACGCCTCACTGTCGCCGTGACTTGAGCGCCTTTATCATCACAATTGATGGGACTGCAATTACGGAGTTTCTCCTTTTTCAATTCCAGAAAAAACACCACCACTTTATCATTCAGAAAATCTGAAGGATCGTTCAGCGAAGTTGTGCCGAGTTCCTCCGCTGGAAACATCTCCCACAGTGTCAGATCTTTGAAAGGTGGGTATTCCAGATCAGCCGGCAGCGTGTAGGGCCGGTAGGATACCAGCGGCACGTCTTCCGGTTCCACGATGAGGTAGCCTTCCGAGGTTATGCCACACCCCTTGGTAATGTGGACGACGGTTACGCCACCCCCAGCGATTTCGTGGCGTATCTCCAGTCCACAAACGATACCAATACCGATCAAGTTAGCCCGCGTCAGGCGTTCCTGTTCGTCCAGGTAGCTGAAAATATCATTCAGATGGATATTGGTGAGGACCTGGTTGGCTTCGAAAACGGGATAGTTATCTTTTACAGGTTTCATGGCGGAATCACCTTTACAAAAAAGCTCAAAATTATGTCCGGATTTATGGCGGCAAGGTTTTCCGGAGCGTGTAATTGCCCAAAGCCGTGCGGCCCAACCGTACAGGGTTCAGATCGCTGCCGTCGTCACAATCATGCAGGGTCGCGCCCGGATACGTGTTGCGTAGGTCAGCGAGCAGGTGTACGACCACCCAAAGACGATACGAAACTTCTTTGTAGGCTTCGTAACGTTCATTGAGTAGGGCTTCTATCTTTGTTGCCGTGTTCTCTTTAAAAATAAAGTTGTCACACAGCTCTATAGGACTGGGGACAAATGAAGTGAAGCCCTCATCAAAAGCATTGCCCGCTTTGAAATTCGCTTCCATCCATTGATAAAAGGCCATGCCGTACTGGGTTAAAATGTAAGTTGCGCATTGACACAATGCCACCTGCGAGGATACTCCGGCAACAGGAACAGTTTCCAGGTTATCCCTCAGAATAGCTTCTATGCGCTCCTGTAACCGCTCTTCTGTCCAGTCAAAAGCCGCATTAGCCTCCAGCCACTTGCACCAGGCTTGCGCAAAGCGCTCGAACTGCCAGCCGTAACGTGCGACATGATGAAAGTATTCAACCATTATTGTCTGGATTTCATCCCATAAATCACTAATCAAATCTCTCGTACAGGTAATTTCAGCTGATTCTTTCGGTCTGAATTCATTTTCCAAAGCCGCTTGCAGGGCATCAGGGTGAATATAATCCAAGACTTTACCTTCGTACCATTCATTGAATGCGTTGCTGAAAAAAGTATAAATGGCATAGGCACAATCACATGCCTCGGACTCACTGAAGCTTCCTCCATCGATAGTCCGTCCCTCTGCCATCAATAAATCCGCCAGCTCGCTGATAACGGGTTCACAAGGATTCTCGATAAAGCCATCGTTACCAACCCAGCATATTTTTGCGAGCAGATGCGAGGGGGTCTCTCGCCCGATGGTGCGATCGGCAAAGTTGCGCATCTCCATATTGAGATTGTAGGGCGCTGTCCAACCCGGCATGACGAAAGTCAGGCGGAAAGAATAAGGATCTTCATCACCGCAGGTATTGCATGCACCTTCCTTACAGACCGGATAAAGCGCATCCCCAGGAAATTTTGGACGCAGCAATAGATGTTCCACAACGATAGCACGCTCATTGCTGCTCCAGCTCAATAACTCGCCTCGAACTACCTGGGCTGCCGTCCTCGTTTGAAATAACACCGGATGCTGTCCCAGCGGGTCACCGTGATTATCTTTGAGTTTCAAGTGGAAAGTTTCGGTTTTATCTACTATTTCATAAGCATCCATTTGCGTCATTTGCACCGTGATTTCCCGGTAGGCTTTATGTGTGGCAGTCTGCGCACTGTCCGAAGAAACGACGAGGCTTCCTTCCAACCAGTTCGTTTCGTTTCGATCTGCCAATCGGTACTTGATGATGTACAGTTTTGTTTCTGTTTCTGTTTCCGATTCTGATTCACTTACTTCCCAGGAAAAAGTCAGATCAGGATAACCCAGCAGGAGACTGATACGCTTCTTGAGGCCGGCGATATTGTCCGAGGAACAAGGATTTTTCCGGTAATTGAGTGCCTTGCCTCGGTCGTGACTGATGCGTGGATAGGCATTCAGGAAGGCGATTTTATCTTCGATCAATCGGCCAAGCGCTACTTGCTTGCCCTGCAAGTTCGTAAGCAGTAACGAATATTCGCTGAATTGTTCCCCGAAACGGGCCATGATATGATCGAGAAAACGATTGCGGCGCTCGAGAAACTCCGGTTGCGTTTCTGCCAATGCCTCCAATTCCGCCTGGCTTAATCCATCCATAATCTCATCGTATCCTTGGATGATCTCGTGGGTGAATTCCCGCACAAAATAGGTGCGCCGGACGGCAGGATCGAGTGAAAACAATTCCGCGCTGTGCGCCACCTGCGCGAAAGCATTACCCAATAGCTGTTCGAATACCATGAGATAGGCTTTTAGCTGCTTGGCCTGTGCCCGGCGCAGGGGAGTTGCGTGAGACGGCAGTCCCTCCATACCGATGCCGTATGTCAACGGAAAGCTATGTTGCAGGGGAAAATATTCTTCGAGATTGCGAAAAGTTCCCGCAGGGATCGGTAAATCCATTTGGGCATTTTTTATTTTCGGGCGCTCGGCCACTCCCCGCAATTGGGTGAGCGTATCGTAGGCTTCATCCATTCTCGGTAGAAATGGCAGGCCATTTTTATAAAACAGAAAACGCGACAAGTTATGATAAAGGCGCGGCTGGTGCAAAGGGCTGACAAAAAGCTGCCAAGCCTCTGCGCCATCGATAGGTTGGCCGTCAGCATCGTATTTGGAAAGCAGTAGATTGTTAACTGCGACCACCCCCTCGATATCCATCAGCCGGTTGAGAATATCCGATACACGCAGTGCCGTTTTCAATTCGGCCGATTGCAAGTCTTCAGTTTTGATGAATCCGTTACTCAACGCAGGGCCATTGAAAATTTCTTCTACAGGAATTCCCGCATCCATTAGTTCTTGCAAGGTGTAAAACGGCACGGGGGGATTGAAGTACTGCTCGATCTCGAACCAGATGTGCGCCTGAATACGTTCGATATCCGCGTCCGGTGCGACTTCTACATCTGCACAGACGGCAATATCTTCCACTTTTACGATCTGCACACGGCAATAATCCTCGTCCAGGTTGCGATGACTGTGGAGTGAGTCTTTGGCATCAGCGACAGCCTGTTTGATTTTGAGCAATTTATTACGGCAACGTTGAATAAAACCGGCAGACGTTGCATCTTCCAGGATCGATCTCAAGTCGTCCTCGACGGCCGTTTTACTTCTGGCGAAATTGTCGCCAAAAATGCGTAATGCTGCATTTTCGATCGTAATGATTCTGGTTGTTGCTTCTTCATCATCATCTAGAGATGGCACTGAAAGCGTGATTTCAAAACTGACATAAAAGACATTGCGCCAATAACGACGTAATTCAACATCATCTATAAATGTATTAACCGTTTTATCACGGTTCAGTTTCAAGAGTTCCAACTTGAAGGAAGCACCATTCCGGCCTGCAAAAGCATCGGCACTTTCCAGAAACCATTGCCACTCATCCCAATTCCCAAGCTTCCATTCGGGAAATCTAAGCTCCAGCGTCACCGGATGGGGAATACCGTCATTATCGAATTTGTGATAGGTATGCTCGATTTTACGATCATTCAGATTCCCCAATTCCGGGTCATTTTCAAGTTCCAGCAATATCTCGTACAAACCAAGTGGTTCAACTTTTTTAGGCTGTAACGTTTGGTTTACAGGTTTTTGATAGGATAACTGCAATTGCCCTTGTTCACACCATGCGTAATAGGGCACATCACAAGCGCATTTCTTGCAAATTATCCAGGCATTACGCACCCAATCAAGATCGATGAGCAAGCGACGAAAATCATCCGGTGTCCAGGGGTTGACCGTCAAGATTTCCCGTGCGGTAAAAAAAGGCTGATTGGGGAAGGGCTGATGGGGATCATCTGACGGTTGAGCAGGTGTCAGAATATCCTTGATATCCCATCCTGTTCGATAGGCGAGGTCCGTAATGGCATAGCAAAGCACTTCCAGGATGGTAACGCCCGGATCGTGAGTGTTATAGTCCGTCCACGAGCGGCTGCCCATCTGTTCGATGAAACCGATTCCTTCCCGGCGAAGGCGATAGTAATCCTCGGCGGGTTTCAGCAAGGGGTTTTTCGGTAAGGTAGGAGATACCTTGTTCATGGGGCACACGAACAGTTTTCACGCAACGTTTGCGCTTCGGAAGCACCGATAACCGTAATCACATGTTTATTGGCAGGTGCGGAAACCAGGATGGACACGGCTGTCGTGCCTTCTACTTCTGTTTTAAGAATTTTCTTCGTAATACCATTTTCCACGACATAATGGAAAAGTTGAAAATCCGTCACATAATCGACATAGGGCTGCTCTTCGATAAAATTGAGCAGTACTGCCTGATAGATTTTTCCGCCGAAAGTTGGGCTCCCCCCGTCCGAAAACGCCCAAGGTGATAAAAAGCGGGTAATGGCTTCTTTCAATTTATTGACGTGAAATAATTCATCTGACCCATCGCGTAATCGTACGTTAAATGCCACACTCACTTCTTCAATCTTGGGGTTTCTGACGTGCAGTTTGACAAAGCAAGGTGCATGCTTGAGCAAGAATACATTGATCTGTTCCAGAAGTCCCAGGCTTGTATAGGGCCGCAATGGGTCGCGCTGTTCATGAAATCGCTGATTGGGGATGGTGACAATGGTCACATGACCGGGTGCGAGTTCCCTGTATATACCGGTTCCGCTCTCGTTGGGCTCGTACTGCGTATGGTTCAAGCATTTAACCCGATATATTTGTGGAAAAGTTTCAAGTACTAATCGTTCATAATCCCACAAAGCTATCGCACGATCCTTATGGCGCAAGCGCTCACTGACCCGCGTATAAAAGGCAGCAGGAAGCTCCATCTCCTGTCCACCGAAAGTCACAAAAGGCTGGGAGATCTTTTTAATAGCTGCTGTGGGTTGATCGAGTTTTGTAATGGTGCCCTCTGCCAGAGCTTTAGCGGAAAAAGCCGGGTCGTTGTCTTTATCCGTAAAAGTGGCCCGCAAGGCCTGAGCTGCTACCAAAACCAACCGGCAGACGGCCTCACTTTTGGCAGCAACTGCTGCTCGAATCCAGTACATGCCAGGCGGTAACAGCGTATTGACATCCGAAGCTTCACGAGGCATGGCAAAGGTAATGATGCCGGAATTAATCAATCCCCCGGTTAGATCTTCCACTTCGTTCTCCGAAAATGAGACCCATTCATTGGCTCGCAGATAGCTCCAGTGAATATGCGAATCCGGTTTTTCAACAAGCGGAGCAGCAGTACCATCGATTACTTGAAAAAGCAGGGAGAGGTTTTGGGGAGGTTTGAGACCAGTGATACCGATATAAAATTCGGCTTCACTTTCATAGTTATGACCCTCGCGCCTGAAATCGAACTGGGGAAAAAGAAAAATCTTATTTGCTGAGCTGAGTTTCGGGTGCTGCTCGGCTTGGCCAAAGGGTGCGAGGTGGAAAAACTGCGCTTTGCGTCTGTCAAATGCATCTGGATCTTTCAAACTGTCCAGGGTTATTGTTTGTGATGCGGTGTAATTCATCCAAAGCTCAGCCATGGTTGGTCCTACTGGAGGAGTTCCAGGATCAGTAGTCCGTTTAGACGACAACCAGTCGATAACAAAAGGCGACCCTACCGGGAGTTTCTTCAAATCAGTAGCCGTCGCTTCTTCTCGCAGATATCTAAGTAGATGTGCTTGATATTCGTCTTGTCCGAAATTCTTGTTCAATTTAAGCCGGATAAATCCATGCCGTGAAGCCGTATTATAGAATTCATTGGGCGTTATATCCGGCTCGGCCACCACCGTATCATTAAACTTGCTTGATAAGTTATATCCGGTTTCACCTACTCCAATAGAAGTAATGTTCGAAGAAAGCCACTGCCCCGCTTTCAGGAGATCGATATTGACATTTACTGCACCAGCAGGTGGATAAGGTTTGGGAGAGCTTAACCACTTTACTTCAATTGACGCCTCCTCGAGTTTTTTTTGGAAAATCTCTTTCGAGCCGATGATTAATGCATTATTGGCTCGCGGTGATGCTCCATAAGGCTGAAATGGCTTGGAGGTATCTACCGGGCCGAAATCGTTGGATACAGCCAGCGTTTTTAAATTTTCAACTGCAACTTTCAGCTTTATGCTCGTAACGACAATATCCTGAAAAATAGAATAAGCATATTTGCTGGCTGTATCGTGTTTTAATTTGATCAGTAATACTGGTAAATCCGTTTCAAACGCATAGCCATGTGTCTTCGCCAGGTAGGGTGTGATAGGCGCATCGCCACCGCCCACCTCGATTTTTAGCTCAAATTTATCTTTATTTGGTGAAATCGGAGCAAATGAAATGGGTGCTTTTTTGATCCATCCTTTTTCCGAAGTCAATAGGCAGGTAATTGTATTTTTGGAAAAAGGATTGATAGCATAGCCGGACACGCTGATTTCAGCCGTTATCTCACGTTTCCCTTCCGCCATCCACAAGTAATGCGAGGCAATAGCGAATCCCACCTCTGCTTCCGACATGTTTATCTCTGAAAGCGTGCCATCCTGATAAATTCTGTTGTAGAAAGGATGCCACGATTGATCCACAGCAGTCAGTTCCGCCCCTAACCCATCATCCGAATTAGCTACCGGAGAAGCAAACAGACGGCCAAAGTGCCTGTCGGTCGGGACTGCGCCCTTCACCGTTTCATTGCCATGCCGGTAAACCGTTTTCAAAGCTGCCACTTTTGCCTGGTTGACCACTAAATCGCGATCATTGGCAAAGAACGCCTCACGACCAAGATCGTCCTTCCCTGCTTTGAACAGCTCACCTGCCTCCAGTAAATGGGTTGGAACATGTTTGGCTAATTCCACCAGCAGATGGGCATGTCCTGGTCTGGCAGATTTTTCTTTTAGCCGCAGGATTTCGCGATAATAAAAATCCAGGTGCCGCTGAGTCAGGGTATTGGCTTCTGTGCGTGCATACTCAAACAGGCGCAAGAAAGCTAGAAATAAGGCATAATGCGGCTCGTGTCGATCCCAGTTCGTGAACGTCTTTTCCAAGGCCAGCTTTCCATCATTCACTACACGCGCGTAATTTTTCAGAAATTGATCGAATATCGCCTTAAAGAGATTATGGGTGGCTATATGATTGATCCGCTCGAAAACAGTTACGCCAGAACCGTAAACCGACTTATCCTCTGGAATAGCAGTAACGTAAACTTTCCAGTCAGCAGAGTCATCCGTTATCCAGTCTTTGGATAAGCCGTTTTCATAAATGTTGCTGAAAGTAACCGGCGTGCTACCCAGAATTACGATATTAGAATTGGGAGACGTGTCTGCCACAAGCGGATGCAGAGGGGAGAGAATCATATCAGCTTTATAATAGGCAATCATCCGCCGAAATACGGGCGCTAATTGGCTCTGGATCAGATTCTGCAATACTCCTTTGAGCGAAATCTCTGTTGGTAATCCATCTTTTAACTCATCCAACTGTCTGGCCAATGTTCCAAGATAACTGAACAGATAGCCTAGAATTTTTTTTAATTCTGGCTCCTTATTTTTATTCTCGTTATTATTCAGAAAATCGAAGGATGCTTTTATGTTGGCTTTGTAAAACTCCACATCCTGCACAGCTGCTACGGCTAGCCGAGCGGACACATCCTCGCTGAAAAATGGCCTCCAGTCACCCACTGCAACGTTGTTTACTTCATAGTATTTCAAGAACGCTGAAAAAGCTTGAGCGAATACCATCCGATGGGCTGGAGTACGCTCGTCCACAGGCGCATACGCGGGATCGAGCGCCAGCGAAAGGCGCTGATCCTGGCTCGCGCCCTCTCGCACAAGTTTGAGTGGATCCGTATTCTGTGAACAATCAGTCGGCTGCACCATCGTTAGAAATTATCGGGTAAAAGATTAACGTTCGTAGTGAGATTGATATCCGTCCCCTCCAACTTATAGTAAGGAAAGACAAAATTGAAGCGTGAATTGGTGGATTTAACCCGGTAGTTGATTTCTATCAAAATCACGCCTTCCACTTCCCGGCTTTCATCCAAGCGTACACGTTCCAATTCAATGCGCGGCTCATGGTAAAGAATAGCCGATTCCACTTTATCAGCCATAAGCGTCTTCATTCGCGTATCCAGCGTTTCAAAAACCAGTTCTTCCAGATTGCAGCCGTATTGTGGCAGCATCACCCGTTCGCCTGGTGCAGTAGTCAGTAGTATTTCGAGACTCGATACGATATCGGCCTCCTCCTCAAGCATCTCAATATTTGCTGGATTTCGCCGGAATGTAGGCGGAAAAGTCCAGCCACGGCCTAGAAAAACACGATTCATTAAACACTATCCTCCAATCAATACTGTCGGCGCACCGGGCGGCATGATTGCGCCCCCTGCAGCGGTCAGATCCCCAACCCTGGCAGCTGGCATTCCACCGATCAATACGGTCGCAGAGCCTTTTACAATGGCGTCTGCGCCACAGGTATCACTCAAACGGGCTGCCGGGAGTCCTGCTATCAGGACAGTTGGCTCAGCAGGAGGAATGATGGGAGTCGGAGCACCCGATGTTGCAGTGCTGACAATCATATCGGTAACGCGGGCTGCTGGAAGCATGGATTAAGTCCCTTTAATGGATATTCGTCACACTTCAAAATTTGACATCGATACCTTCTCCCTCTGCTGAGAGAAGGCTGGATGAGGGATTATAAAAACCAAATCTTGCAGTATGAGGAGTAGAATTTAATTAATTTGAACGATACCCCCTTGAATCACCGTCGTGGCGCTCCCTTTTATCGTGGTGCTGGCACTGGAAACCTCTGCACTGCCATTCCCGGCTGCCTTAAATGCAGTTTGTGCTGTCATGTCGATATTCATCCCTTCAATTTTGATATCCTGCGCTGCTTTCAGGGTTAATTCTTTGACACTTTCAATCTTGATGCCCTTGTCGTCGAGCGTGATTTTGTTGCCATTCTGGTCCTCGATAACGACCCCCTTATCTTCCTCGGAAAGTCTCATTTTGTTACCTCCAGGCGTTTCGAACGTTATGATTTTCTTCTCATCATCGAAAATAAATTGCATTTTTTCTCGGCTGACGTAACCTTTTCGGTGATTATCGTCCCTGGCTGGTTCAGGCGCAGGTTTGGCACTGCTGTGACACATTCCAATGACAATGGGATGACGCGGGTCATCGTTGAGGAAACCCACTACCACCTCGTCACCGATCTCAGGTCGGAAAAACGTACCACGTTCTCTGCCAGCATCCAAGGTGGCGACACGCGCCCAGATGCCTTCTTCCGATGGGTTGATCAATGGCAATCGCACTTTGATGCGGTCTTCTCCATCGGGATCGTTCTCCAGGGCAGTCGTCACCCCGATCTGCAAGCCACTGACTGCAGGAAGCAGGCCAGATGCGGGCAACGGTCTAAGATCGTAGGTCTCTGCATATAATTCAGGGTTTAATCCAAGCTGCACATCAGTCACCCAATTACCTTTCACGACCACATGCCGCACACCGGATACATACATTTTTCCTGTAAAACGTTCGCCAATACCAGCAACGTCAATGATCTTCCCAGGCAATACACCGGCAAAACCTTGGAACCTCACCCTCCCCCTCACCTTTGCCAATCGTTCCTTCATTAGTCGGCCATCAGCCCAGGCTTGCAGCTCAGGCTCACTCAGTTTGCCGCCATGCTTGATCTCATGAGCATTATCACTGATGACTCCAGCCAGATCATCGGGCGAAAGGTTGCCGCTGTCGGTAGTGGAAGGCTCACGTGCTTCCACTTCAATCAGTTCCTGATCGGTCGCATTCCAACTACTTGCTTTGATACTTTTACTTTGCCAGCGGGCATCTATTTCAGCATCCAATTCCAGCAATGTTGCACCGTATCTGACAGTCACAACCGATTCTTGTCCTGTCGCTGGCTGGTCTACCACTATTTTCCCGTCTTCAACCATCACCACATGTCCATTGGCTTCGGCACGGCATAACAGGAAATCCCAATCGGTCGCATCGTATTGCACGATCTCCTTCAAATCAGGTGTGGTAGCTCTCACCTCTTTTTGCAACTGATATCCCCCAATGAGTTCCTCCATAATGTCGCTATCTTTCTTATCTGTAAAGTAGCGATTATTTCTACCACTGGTCATTTTCACTGCCTCATCGCGGCATTCCACAATAAGCAGGCTACCGTCTTTGCGTATTTTGATACTGTGCTTAACGATGATTCCTTTGAACACCGACTCGTTTTGTGAACGATAACCCAAATGGATTTCGATTTTCCTGCCAGGTATGAAATGATCCGTATCGCTAACTGCAAAAGTGGATCGGGATGCCTCTCCATCCCTTATTTGAATCGTCGCGGCCGGGATACGATTTATTTCTCGCGTAACTGAAACAGACAAAACATGAAATTCTCCTGAGATTTCCGTCCCCTCTACCAGTACCGCAACCGTGCATACATCGGGTGTTGCAGGTGTTGGAATAGTAGATCCGTCGCTCACGATTGTTTGTTTGTTTTCTCAAGGGGTGGAAAAACAAGGTCGGTTCCAGGTATCAGAGACCGGAAGTTACTCAGGCCATTTACCTCGGCCACTTCAAGATAATATTTGGGATTCCCATAAATGCGGTAACACATCAGCGGCAGAGTATCCCCTGCTTTTACCTTGCGCACGTGAGTCAAATCGGGTGAGCTTCTATTTTCTTTCGCGGCACGTTTCTTTTCTTCAATGCTGCCCTTGAATTTGGCTCTCGCAACAGCACGAATCGGTTGTCCATCCGGATTGAAGAGTTTATAGGTGATACTGAGCTCGACTGCTCTGCCTTTAAAGATCAGATTTCCCCATACCAACTTGAGATGATAGGGTTCATGCGATTCTCCCTGATACTCAGTCAGTATCTTTCGGAAATGATTCACATCGTCAAAAATACCTTCCTTTTTGGCTATCCCATCGATGATGCCGGTGTTATCGAACAAAAACTCAAAGGTGAGTTCTTCCGGCATGGTGTACTCGAATCTGGATTGTGCCCCGCTCGTTCCCTGCCCTTGCTCTTCATCCGTTTTGACCTTGTACTCCAATGTATAGGTTTCCGGGTTGATCAATGCTTCAAAGCTGTCATTTGCTTCCGCTTTACCACCACTTTCAACCTTTTCACTATCATCAAAGGCCAGAATCAGTATTTTCTCTAATCTTCCGCTTTCTATCATCAGCGATCTCTTTTGTTTCTAAGTATATCGAGTACTTGTTCCACGCATTCTGCCACGATGGCATCGATTTCACCGTCGCGCTTCAAGTTAGCGAAACCAGCAGTAGTTGCCTTGCTTTCGGCCATTTGCCCGCCTTGCGGTACATTGACCGACACACGAATATGCAATTCCTTGATCTCGATGGGCATGGCTGAACTAGCGTTTCCTCATTAGGATTTTATGTTTATCATTGAATCGTAAAATAACGATAGGATAATTCCAGTGTTTCGATGATAACAGCGCTCTCGTTTGCGTTCAGATCGCTGATCGACCATTTTTTGGGAATGGCATGCGCCACTTTCCAGACACGCAAATGATCGCTTTTTTCGTTCATCAGGATAACGTTAATGTCTGCCGGTACAAACTCTCGATCCCGGAAAGCATTGAGAAACCATTTGATCACCTCGGAATCCGTTAACAACCCGCGTCTTAACACCATATCAGTAAATTTGGTACGCATGGGCAGCTTATGAGTAAAGCGGTTTTCTCCCCCTTCCTTATACTCCTCCATGTCATATTCAACCGACAATCCAGACATCGACTGAAAGCGCACATCATTTTTATTCTTGCTGATGCTGAATTCCACCTTGTAATAAAACCCTAATGGAGGGTAGTAATCGATCATCAGCCGATTCCTACTAGACTTTCATCAGTTTCAGGCCTTCATGCGCAATCTCGATGCTTTCAACCGCAATCTCGTTGGCGTCTGATTTAAGATCGGGTGCTGTGATCTTGACCGGAAAGCATCTGGCTGCTGACCATGCAGCCACCGGCACATGCTTTTCATTGAGTAGACGAATCACCAAGTCACGTCGGTTTTCCACACGTTCGTTAGCGATCTCCTCCAGCCAGGTGTTAAAGTCAAAATCACCTTCGAACTTGCCGCGCTTTAAAGTGATGTTGCTGTTCTTCACCATTCCTGGCATGCTGATTTTATTGAAATCTTTGCTGTCGCTATGCCGATATTCGATCTTTTCTCTTTCCATCACCAAGCCAGTCACCTCGGTAAAACTAATTTTTGCCCCACCCCAGTCGACCTGGAAATGAAAGCGGGGAATGGGATATTCTTGTGCCATGATAGAGATCCTTTTCGGTTGATTTAATGAGTGGTGTCAGCATTCAAGATTGATCAAGATTCAGCCATTTTATGCGAAAACTTGAGTATGATGAATTCGGCCGGGCGCACTGCTGCCATACCGATTTCAACAATCATCCGGCCTTCGAGTATATCGAGCGGCGTCATGGTTTTGCCCAAGCCAACCGCGACATAAAACGCATGTTCAGGTTTGATACCTTGCAACGCCCCTTGCCGCCATAGGGTAGTCAAGAAGTTTTCAATCATCGCCTGGATTTTCACCCAGGTATTGGCGTCATTCGGCTCAAAAACGAATTGTTCAGTTGCTTTCTTTGTTGATTCTTCTACGAAATTAAAGAATCGACGAACATTGATGTAACGCCACTCATTATCGTTGCCGGCAAGGGTTCTGGCACCCCAAACAAGAGTGCCTTTGCCGATGAAAGGTCGAATCGCGTTGACAGATTTGCCCCCCGTCACATCTACATTCATTTGATCCTGTTCAATATTGGAAAACTTAATAGTTGGTTGCGTGACCGCATTCACGCTGACGTTGGCTGGTGCTTTCCAAACCCCCCTACTGTTGTCCACCGCAGCATAAATGCCGGCTATGGCCGATGCAGGAGGCATTTTGCATGGCATGTCCCGAATTGCGGCTTTCGCCTGTTCATAAATACTGTTTTTGCTTATTCTCAGAGTATCCAGCTTAACAACTGGAGCTGCTGTGCCATCTGTGGTTATTGTTACATCAACCTCTCCCTCATCAAAAGCAAAATCCAGAACTGTTTCAATATTGGGGCCATAGGCTGCTCCATATTTCAGATTATTTGTGCCAATCCCGTTTGTTCTGAAGTTTTTGATGGCCGTAAGCAGATTGGCATCTGGATCAGATAGAGAAATATTATCGTCTTCTTCGTCCACACCACCATGATTATCGTCTTCTTCGTCCACACCACCATGTATGTCCATAATCACGAACCTGTCTTTCAAATCTTCGCACTGCTTGAGAGCAGCGTCATGCAAGGTTTTGAAATCGGCAATTGAAAGATTTTGTGCCTCCGGGAAAATGATCAGTGTCGGCTCGTCTTCTTTGGCTAGAATTTTCAAACCTTTGTCTAATTCTGTTTCTACCAACGAACCGCTTCCTGTCTTGTATGCGCCCACTGAAACGATATAGCAAGGACCTCCGCCATTGGCAAAGAACATTTGGAGAGCGTAGTACATGATATGCTTTGAGCGAACAGACTCGTCAAGTCTCGCCACAGCTTCCGTCACAGTAGTTACACCATTCACAGTTACTTGCTTTATAGCAACATCAATGCCTGTTTCGGGCTGCGCTTCCCCAAAGTATTTCTCATACTCAACCATGGAGGAGATTCGAGTCGGTTTTAATAGCAGATCGCCGATTGCCCGGTTATCAGCTATAGACGTGTAACCAATAAATGCCGGAATCGCAGTCTCTACTGGTGCAATCGAGGGGGGAAACTTGGGAATTTCCTCGACATAAACTCCTGGTGTTTTATATACCGCTGCCATAGTTTTCGCTCCTTATGTATTCTTTACACCGAATTAGTCATTCAAAGATTTCCGACACAAGCTGAGTTATTTTGTCACCGCTTTTTACCGCTTTCACCAGCCCTTCTGAGGGCTTTTGTTTCGTACCTGCGTTTCCAAAATAGGTTAATGGAAGGGGCTTGGGTTCGATATTAATTATCGCACCGGTTCTTTTATTCAGGTATTGCCAGAACGTCAAACGGTTTTTGAAGCGAACCTGAAAAACTGGATTCGATCTTTTTGCATCGCCACCACTGTCAATAAAACTGAAATCCTCATCATCTGCTCTTCTTGCCGATAAGCGAATGAATGCGTATACCTTATCGTCTATGTCACTTGACAACTGCAGCCCTTGGGAAGGCACCCTACCGAATCCGGCCGGAGGCACGATGCCTGGTACGTCCCTTTGATGGATAAAAACCGGGAAATCAGTTACTTGAGCACTTATTGGCTCAGTATTTGCACCAGGACTATCGCCAGTCAATTGCAGTAAAGCTCCTCCTGATATACCAAGCGATTCCACCTTGTCATCAATTGGGAATCGAGGAAATTCTTTGGACAGAAAGAGTGCTTTAGTGGAGCCCGTTCCTCTGGATACCCCGGTTAGATTCGATAAGACAGGCACATTTTCCTTATACCGGTAAATTCTGTCTTCAGCCTGATGGTATAGCTCATAAATTTTCTGAGATCGCAGCGTCAGTGCGGTGTAATTGTAAAAAGCTGCGCTTTTCACCGTGATCATGAATTCGAACATCGCGTCATCAGGAATAACGGCACTATCCGCTACAGCTACCATACACCCCAAAGCCGTGTTTTTGTAGATGCATCCCAAACCATTGAATGCTTTTTCCGTTGTAGCAGTCGGCGTTATCTCAAGAAATGATCGCATATCGTATGACAGCAAACGTTTATCCCGTTCCTGCGACAATAGATGATCGAAGACAGTCTTCCCCTCATCCAGCCAGTAATGGTGAAGCAATCTAATTTCAAATAGCCGTTTATATCCACTGCCAATCCGTTCGGCCATTTCTCAGCCCGCCTTCGTATCTTTGTGATAGAAATCGGTGACAACTTCGGTGATGAGCCCGCTCTCGCTCTGAATTGCATGGAATTTCAGATCAAGCATTCGCAATGTATACAATACAAATGGATATTGCTTTCCTCCGAGTGTGCCCCATAGATGATTGACTTCCTCCATCGTCGGGGAATATAGATCGAAGATTAGTTTGAAAGACTCTAACCGATCCAGCGTGTTTGTGGGCCAATCTTTCTGAATAGAGATTGGAACAACATTATCCTGAGTAAATACATTTTTAAATTGAAAGAACTGGATCGCTCTCGACAGCATGAGTAAAGCATGGGTGTAATTCAAATGCGTGGCTGTCAGTAAAATCTGGAAATTCAGGAAAACGGGGGGATTCTCATAAGTAACACTAAGGGTCGTGTCATTACGCACGTGGTTGGGTACATTTTTTAAGGTTTTTTCTTCTTTGATATTTACCACAGACAGACATAACTTGTCTCTCGATACCCCAGCATTCCCTGAATCGCTTGATGCTGTTACTAACCCCTCAGCCAGATTACCCAACACAACCTGAGACGGGTCAGATGCATAATTATCAACCAAGTGCTTATTTAATTCATTTAAAACAATCGTCAAAGCATGTGCAATCATGATAGCCTTAAAAAAATCGACCTTAAATAGTTAACAACACTAAATTGAATTAATTCATTCCATAGCTTATTTTTAGGATTATGCTTATTAACTACTAATTAATACTTTTTTGTATTATTACTCCTTTTTTATGAGGCAAGCAATCATTTTATTCTCTTTAACTGTCCCGCAAATTGCATCTCAGCTATTAATAAAAAGCGAAGTTGGCATGGATTGGCTCGGCCTAAGGTCATTGACAGCCCAAGCTTGATCTTCTTTACATGCGTAATCCTTTTACACTTCAGAATTTTTGCTCGAGCATAATGATGAAGATTAAAATCTAGTATCGCTGGACCAACCGCATGATTCCACTAGACTACTAGAATATGGCAGGTCAGATTGAAGCCTATGGATCAACCAAAACATAATTTCGTGGAAGAAACCAAGCACACGTAGTGTATGGATCTGCCAGTGTTAAACGGCGAATCAGTGTCATTCCCAGGTGACAGTGGCAAGTTGCATGGCTACTGAAAGCCGTTTGCAGGTCGCGAAACGAAACACGTTGCGCTATCTGCGCATAAATCATTGCTACCAATCGCGTCCAGCAGTTAAACGTTCGTATACGATATTCCCCCTCATGCGCTCTATCGCCCGATCGAAGCGGTAACGCGGTATGTGCTTTGTCTGTCAACACATTGTTTTTTTGCTTCATTCTTTTCTAGCGACTGCGCCCCCGGCGGCTTTCTGGTATTGTCATGTTTGTTTTGTTTTTAAGGTCTTGCAGGCTGTCATCTTCCGTAATCAATGCCCGGAATTTTCTGTATAGGGCGCTGATTTCAAGATCGGGGCCGGTTGCAATGACCCCTTCTTTTCTGAGAGAGCGGTAATCGCCATTATCGGTATTGTTATCGACACCGACAACATCACGTAAAACCCCAACTTCACAAGCTTTCAATAATACCGGGTGATTGAAGTGCTTGTCGGGCGTGATGGCAAATACCGAACTCACACCGGCGTTTCTTGTAAATCTCTGCAATCTTGCCAACAGTATTTTGGGTGAACGTTCCAGCAGTGAGATCGGCAATTCACTGATCGACTGAACAGCACCTGTGGCATGGGTGCCAATCAAGCTAAAGTATTGATCTTTGTGCTTCAGCGCCATGCCGATTCTTGCCAGATCATCCGGCGTGGCAATGTTTTCCAGCAAACAATCATGTTGTTTGTAAGCATCGCCCTGGTATCCTCCAGCCTGACCGCCCATCCAGTTGATGAAGTTGACCTTGAGTTTTGAGTCGATAACGCTGTACTGATTGGTGTTGATAATGACATGACCTTTAAATCCCGGCACAAGCGAAGCCAGTTGTGCGGTCAATTGTTCATCCTGGCGGGATGCGGCTGCGTTACCGCTGGGGTGATTATGCAGCAGCCAGTAGCCATCGGCCTGTACGCGAAATCGGGTATTGTTCACCCAATCACCCAGATGATGATCGCTACCGTTGATCTGTTCCAGATACACCGATCCGGGCAGTCGGGAACTGATGGCTGTGTGATGAATGATGCGGTTTCTTCGCGTATAAAATATCCGCAGTGTTTCAAAGCGCGGATCGCGAAGAATCTGCGCCATCACAGCAAGTTCATGGGCGGATTTGATTTGCCGATCTAAGAGCGTGGCTCCCCCTTGCTCTTTGAAGTCTTTCGGGAAATGACAACCCAGTATCGTGCCACCTGCCCATCGAGCCTGAGACTCGAGCAGTTCGATGTAGGCGCATCTACCAGTTTCTTTTTGTGCTTCGGTAGTATTGGGACGTATTTCAATGTTGTCATAGAGATCACCTGCATCTGGTCTGGATGGATTTACAGGAGTTGTTTGTAGATTATCACGCATGACTGATTCTCCTGTCCGTATTAAACCATTGCCTGTTTTTGTGTTTTAGCTTTTGTGCCGACCTGATGCCGGTTTTGGCTTTCGGATTGGGTTTGGGTCGGGTGTTTTTGAATCGTGTTTTGCTGAATCACTTTCTTGATTGCGGCGCCTACCTGCCGTTTGACGGCTTCCATTCCCAGCGCACTTTTGTTGGCCAGATCGTTAAAGTCACTGAGTTTCTTTGATGCCTGTTCATTGGTGGCGAAGACTGGAAAGACCGCGAAACCATTAACGAGTCTAGCTGCTTCCTGCGCTTTGTCCCTGCCGATGTTTTTACCGTTCAGCGCGACCAGGTGCTGATCGTCATCACCCGCGATAACAATAGGCTTATCCAGATACTTTTCATGCAATAGTTTTGCAACCGGTATGAGATTACCCGAATCAAATGCCGCGACAACCGGACCGTTTATGGCCTGTGCTATGGTATCGGCGGTGGAGTAACCTTCGGCAATAATGATGGTTTTTGCTTTGTCCAGTTCCGTAAGTCCCACCAGTTCCTGGTTGTTACCGTCAACCACATGGAAGTGACCTTCTTTCTGACTGCCCGCCGCAAAGAGCTTGGTGCCGTTCGGTTGTATCGTCTGTGCACTCCAGATGTCTCCATTTGCATCATAAATCGGCAGCAGCAGATCGCCCGCGACAAACACGAGGCTGTCGGGATGTTGTTCTCGAACGGCTTTGATTTCCTGCCGGTCACTGCAGATTTTGATGATGGAATCTTGCGGCAAACCATCAGTATTTTGTGGTACCACTTTTAAACTACCTGGTCTTGCGTTTTTGTCCTGCAAATAAGGATGGTCACCATTGGCAGGCAAGGCAATAACCAACAGCTCCTTGATGGCTTGTGCGACTTTGACATGCTGCGCCTGTTGTTCGGCTTTGCGCTCCTGCTGTTTGATTGCAACCTGTGCGGCAAAGGCAGCCTTTTGTGCTTCGGTCAGCGTATAGCCTTTGGCCCTCCAACGTATCTCGACTTTCGTGCGGTGGTTATTAAAATAACCCGCAGGGTGGCCGTCCATATGCACCACATAAAAACCGGATTTCTCACCGGGTCGGTCACCTTCCACCTTGATGCGGTGTGACAGTCCATCCATGATTGGATGATTGTCCTCCACGATACAACCATTATCACGAAGTATCGTAGCGAACTCGGCTTGCACATCAATGGCGGGATTCTGTTGTGCGATAACATTTTCTGGCAGCCAACGTTGTAACGCACGGATATCGGCATTTTCACCCACATACCAAGCTTTGGCAGCTTTATCCCAACACGCACCTGCTGCTTTGGCCTGGTCTTTTTCGCTATACGGTACAGCCAGGTATTGGCGCGATGTATGTGATGTATGATCACTTTCTTTTCCAGTATTCTGGTGTTGATTTTGATGGGCATCGATCGTTTGGTCGGTTTCCATGTTTTGCCTCCTTTTGTTGAAGTCTGCATCGTTTTGCATGGCCAGTGCTTCAGCGTGTTTACGCTGTTCTTTGGCTGCGTCAATTTCTTCCTCGGTACTGCGCGGATTGTTACGAACACGCAATTCATCAATGCGGGCAAATTTCACGCTCTTTTCATATTCGCTGCGCTCGGCCATCGCCTCGATCAGCGAGAGTTTTTCCGCTGCATCGATTGCGTGTTGTTCCACATCGAAATCCACCATCCAGACCCATGTCTGATCATTGCGCTGTGCGTAAATACCCCATAATTCAGGATCAACGCCTAATTCTTTTGCCGGGATTACATGATCGGAACCGGTGTCGCTATTACTCTCAGTCGCCTCAATTACATTGCCCTGAATCTGCACACGCCCGTTCCAGTCGGCGGGGATGGTAAAACCCAGCTTGTCCTGTGACGTTTCTTCAAATTCCAGATTGTCGATACTTAAGTTTCTGCAAAATTTCAGTGCATCGGCGACCAGAAACAGGGCATTCTGTTCTTGTGTTAGCAGGTGCTCGATGAGTTTTTGCAGTTGCCGGTTGTTGTGCTGTGCCACTGTTGCCAGATCGGGTGTGAGATTGGCGGTATACGTTGCGATGTTTTGTTTGATCTCATTCATTTTGATAGCCTCCTGTTCAACCAATTCCTGCTGCCTGGCAAATGCCATTACATAGTCCTGGATTTTTTCCGCATCGGCTGCAGCGC
The DNA here is from genome assembly GCA_024235735.1 of Burkholderiales bacterium. Lineage (GTDB taxonomy): Bacteria > Pseudomonadota > Gammaproteobacteria > Burkholderiales > Nitrosomonadaceae > Nitrosomonas. The sequence goes on along the minus strand of JACKLU010000021.1, from coordinate 4,858 downwards.
GGAATATTTCCAATGGGTCTTCTTCGAGTGCCTTGATCCATGAAGCGACATAAGCCACATGCTGACCGGGATCGTGACCGATACCGAGTTCGTGCCCGAGCAGCATACTTGCAATCTCGGCACGCAGTTCTTCCTTGGCATAACCTTCGCTACCGAACGGGTGCGCCAGATCACGATTCAAACGCGATGCATGACCTGTCCAGTGGCCGAGTTCATGCAAGGCTGTGGCGTAGTAACGATCCGGCGTTTGGAACTGGTGCCTGTGCGGCAGGTGTATCCGGTCCGTAAGCGGCCGGTAGAAAGCCCGGTCATATTCACCGTGTTCAATTGCGGCGTTGGGTGCCTGCAGTATCTGTTCGGCACGCTCGATCGGGTCCCAGGCTGGTGGATCGATAACCAGTTCCGGCAGGTTGTCGATCTGTTCGGCATTGAATACCGAGGCATAAAACACACGAGGGCGTTCCAGCTTCACTATTTCCTTGAGGGGTTTACCGTTACCATCGTGCATTGGATTGCCCTTATCATCCTGCTTGATGCGTTCATCGGTAAATTTCCAGTATTGAATCCAGGTACTTTTTGTGCCTTTGCGCACCTGTGCGCCCATAGCGGCGGCCTGTTTATAGGTCAGCCAACGCGGATCGGTATACCCTTTACTCATCAGATACAGCACATTGATGCCCCGGTAGCGTTTTTGGGTGGTCGGATTATGCGGAAACGACAACAGCGGATCACCCGGCTGCCACGGCTTTTGCCACGGCGCCGTGCCTTGCTTCAATTGTGCGATCAGACTCTCAGCGACCTGTTCATGGTAGGCTTTTCTGGAGGCGTCCATATCAGTGCCCTCCCTCAGCTGATCCCGATTGATCGATACTGCTGTCCAGTGCATCGGTTTCACTCAAAGCCTCCTCCCTGAATGCACCCAGCAATTCCGCTTCATCGGGATCGAATTCAGCCTGAAACCCCGGTGTTTGTGCATCGAAGAGTTTTAACGCTATCACCTGACGCCGCATTTCCCGGTCGTTCAGACCGGGATCAGGGATAGCCGGAATCATTTCCGGATTTGTTTCATCATCTGCAGGATTATTCATGGCAAACACTCCTTTTGAAGATTGAAGGTAAAAATAGGACGCACCACATGCACGATCTGTGCGCGTTCGATGACACCAAAGTAACGGGCATCAAATGAGTGAGGATTGAGATCGGATAGCAGCAAGAATTCAGATTCACCGAGTACCGCATTGAGCCGGTATTGCGGCAATGTGGCACCATAGGCGTCGGTGTGGATCGGTGCACTGTTCGGTAATAATTCACCATTGACCGTAATGCCGGACCGATCGATCAGAACCGTATCACCGGCAACCGCATACACACGTTTGAGCAGTTGACCGTAACCGCCAGAACAAGCCCCCGGATGGATATAGCCTCGGGCTAAAGCCCAATCAAACACATCGCGTTGCGGCGGACAGAAAGCAACGTACGTTCCTTTTGTAACAGGTTCATCGACCACCCGGTATAAACCCACCGGCAAGCTGGGGGTGGTGTTGATATAGATGCCGCCAATCCGGAACAGGATACTCAACACAAACAGACCGATGCTGAGTGTCAGCACAAGTGTCGTCATCATCTTGATCGGCCTGCTCATTTCAACCCATCCCATTCGGAATGGGCTGTGAGCCGGTCGCTTGACAGCGGCGGATCGATTTTTGCGCGCGCAGCAAATACTTCATCCTGGAAGTACAGCGGCTGTACGCCATAAATGGCAGGGTATCCGGCTACATAGATGATCATGTCACCCGGTTTTGTAATTCTGCCGCTCGCATCTTTTGTGGCGCCCGGCAGACGCATGCATTCATCCGGTGTCAGTAATGCGCGTTGCGTCTCCTGCAGCGTGCGGGTGACATGGCCATGCATCATCGATGATCTTCGTCCGCTCGTGGTGATCTGTTCCTTGATCACGGTGGTCTGGCCGGTGAGCTTGGATAAGTGTTCTGCCGTTTCGATGCGATTGGGTGCGAATGCGGTCTGGATATGACAGTTCGAGGTAATCGCCTCGTCATGACCGTAACCCGCTTCACGGCTTTTAAGCTGGTTGATATCCTGGCAGATGAGATAGGCTTTGATGCCATAACCGGCAATAAAGGCGAGGGATTCCTGGAAGATTTCAAGTTTGCCGAGACTTGGAAACTCATCGAGCATCAACAGCAGCCGGTGCTGGTAATGCGTAACCGGTTCACCATTGCGGAAGACCATCTGACTAGCGAGCTTGCGAACGATCATGTTGATCAGAATGCGGATCAACGGCCGCAGGCGTGATTTGTCGTTCGGGTGTGAAACAATGTAGAGACTGACTGAGGTAACATGGTGCATCAGATCGCGGATATAAAAATCCGAATCGCTGATATTGCTTGCCACAATCGGATCACGATACAAAGCCAGATAGGATTTGGCGGTCGATAACACACTACCCGCTTCTTCCTCGGGCCGATCCAGCATGTCGCGGGCAGCGGCTGCAATCACCGGATGTGTGCCACCATTCTCCGGCATGATCATCTCCATCCAGAGTTCACGGATATCGCGGTCGGGATCGGATAACATCGCATCGACAGCCGGTAACGTGGCCGGTGTGCCGTCACGCTCGGATTGATACAGCACATGCAGAATGAGTCCTACCAGCAAAGCATGCGCGGTCTTCTGCCAGTGGGTTTCCAGTCCTTTGCCGTCAGGATCGACGATCAGATTCACGAGATTCTGCACGTCGGCCACTTCGGCACCGTTGCCAATGGTGATTTCATCGAGCGGATTCCAGTGACAGCTTGCGGTGGATGCCGGATCGAATCGAAGTACGTTGTTGTTGGCATGTTGTTTGCGCCACCCGGCAGTCAGCGCCCAGAGTTCGCCTTTGATATCGGTAATGACAGTGCTTTGTGTCCACGACAGCAAGGTTGGAATCACCAGACTCACACCTTTTCCGGAACGAGTCGGTGCAAAACACAGCACATGTTCCGGGCCGCTGTGCTTCAGATAATGCGTCTTTCCGGATTTGTCACACCAAGCGCCAACATAAACCGCTTCACCCCCTTTGCTCTTTCCAAAGGAAAGCAACCCTGCGGCTTCGATGTCTTTTCTATCCGCCCACCTGGCTGAGCCATACAGATTGCGATTCGCCCGTGAAGAATTCGCGAACATCATCTTGACGATCAACACCAGTATCAGCCCGACACTGGAAAACAGGATGCCGTAACCTGCCGCCAGATCGAAGATAACCGGATGTTTGTCATACCACTGAGTACTCCAGACCAGAATCGACCAAGGGGCATAGAATTGATGGAAATGCGCACCCAACTGCGGCTGATAATCGAACTGGTGTGCAAAATATTGCGTTGCAACCTGAAACCCACCGATCAGACAAATGAATGCCAGTATGCGGATAACGGTTTTATCCCGGGAAGTTGTCTGGTGATCACTGGGGCGATGAGGCCGGGTCATAACGAATTCCTCCTGACTTTAGTTGCATTGGCTTTTGCCTGAATCTCGGTAAAACGCTGGGTCTGCGATATAGTCTGTTGTTTCAGCAACTGCTGACGGTAGTGTTCCAATGCTTTGTCATCAAAGGTGACATAGAGGCTGTTTTGTACGGCAGCCTGTACAATGGATTTTCTGAAATCATCCGAACCATTGACTGACAGGTGATTGCCGTACTTGTCGATGGCAACCTGTAGCACGTCAGCCAAAGATTCATTCAAAACATTGGGAGAAACAAACAATCGCTTTCCGTCATCGCGTATAGCCGTGTTGCCTATCCTGTAGAATACCGTGCCGTCTTTGGTGACAGCCTCAACGCTATCGTTTATGGATTGATTGTTTTTATAGGGATAGCCGGATATGTGATTACCTTGCATTCTGCTGCCTTTTTTACTTCTGGAACGCAGCGCTAAAAGGGCTTCAGCATTGCCATTTTTGGCTTCTGCAGTCAGCCAGTCGAGCCATGACATTCTGCGCTGGCTGGTTTTCAATTGCGCGTAGGCTGCACGGTATTCGTGCTTGATCTCATCCAGTGTTGCTTTGAATTGTCCACTGACCGTTGCATATAGGGTTTTCTTGACCAGCTGGCCGGCTTGTACCTGCTTGATGATGCTGCGCTTGCGTTTCGCATCCTTCTTGACACGCTCGATTAACCGGTCGCGTTGTTCCCGCAATGTGAGCCATTGTTCTTTACGCCATGAAGCTGCATTGGTTTGTTGCTGCTGGTAACGCTCAAAAAGCCTGGAGGTGTCGATGTTGTTCTGTAGCGGTCTGGGTTGATACTGTTTGGATTGGGCAGACATCGTTTGTACCGTATGCGTTGCCGCTTCAAAGGCACCCAACCGCTTGACCAGATTCGGTTTCGATAAGGACCGATCGACGTAACTGGCTTTTACGGCCACGCCATGGCTGGAAACAAACACCAGACCATTGCCACGTTCCTTGATCGCCAGGCCATTGTTTTGCAGCAGTTGGTGCAAAACCTGCCAAGTGTCAGCCCGCTTGATGTCATCGAGGCATTCGCGCCGAATCCAGCCAAGCAGGCTCTCGATACCCGCTTTGGCTTCGATGTCCTGGATGATGCGCGAAGATTTGTCTAGCTTGGTTTCATGATTGACCTGGGTCAGTCCGAATTCCTGCTCGATCTGTTCACATAGGGTGGCAACCTTTTTGTAATCGTAATAGGGATTGTGGATCGTCAGTTTGCGTGGATGAATCTTGTTGATCGCAATATGGAGATGCTGATGATCCGTGTCATCATGCACGACACTGATACGCTGATGTTCACGAAACCCCAGTGCTTCACAAAACCGTTCTTCTATTTCACTCAACTGGG
>JACKLU010000020.1 GCA_024235735.1 Burkholderiales bacterium | reverse complement strand
CTGAAATTGCGCCAACTGACGGAATCGCTGGCGCAGTTGCTGGCTGCGCGAACGGGATTGTTCATTTCCGCGGAAGAAACGCAATACGACTTGCTGCGGCGTTTGCAGGATAACGGGGTATTGCCGCGCGAAGTGTATCAAATGTTCAATGAAGTGCGGCGCAGCGGTAATGCCGCTAACCACTCGCTATCCGGTGATCATCGCAGCGCCCTGTCCGCGCTGAAACTCGCATGGCAAATCGGCCTCTGGTTTCATCGCACGTTCAAGGACGCCGGATTCAAATCCGGCCCCTTCATGCCGCCCTCCCCGCCTCAAAATGAAAGCGGCGAATTGCACGCCGAATTGGAGCGCCTGAAAAAGCTGGTCAATGACTATCAAATGTCGCACGCCAGCGTCACGGAAAAATTGAGCATTACCGAATCCAATCTGCGCGAAGCCAAGGATGAACAAGCATTCTGGGCGCAGATGGCTGCCGAAGCCGAACAAGCCAGGCATGAACTTGAGAAAAATATCCTTGAACAGCAGCAAACCGCAGCAGCGCAACCGAAAGAAACGCTCGCCAATATCGCCCCCGCGGCCAATTCGGCTGCCGAAGCCGTGCAACTGGACGAAGCCGACACCCGCAAGCTCATTGATCACCAATTGCGCCAGGCCGGTTGGGAAGCCGATTCCGGAATGTTGACGTTTGGAAAAGGCGCGCGGCCTGAAAAAAATCGCAACCGCGCCATCGCCGAATGGCCGACCGAAACCGGCCCGGCCGATTATGTGCTGTTCACCGGCTTGACACCGGTGGCGGTGATCGAGGCCAAACGCAGGAACATCGATGTCTCGGGCGCATTGCAACAAGCCAAACGCTACAGCCGCACGTTCAAGCCCAGCACTGAAACCGAATTACCGTCAGAAAACTGGGGCGATGCGGGCGCTTACCGTATTCCCTTCGCTTTTTCGTCGAATGGCCGCCCGTTTCTGCGTCAGCTCGCTACCAAAAGCGGTATCTGGTTTTGCGATCTGCGCCGATCAGACAATCTGGGGCATCCACTCGATGGCTGGTATACGCCCGAAGGTCTAATCACGCTGACGAAGCGCGACGAATCCCGGGCGCATGAGCAGCTGGCTCAAACGCCGTTCAATTACGGCTTTCCGTTGCGCTATTACCAACAGGAAGCGATTCGCGCCATCGAAAAAAGCATCGAAGCCGGGCAACGCGACATGCTGCTGGCGATGGCGACCGGCACCGGCAAAACCAAAACCTGCATCGCGCTGATTTACCGCCTGCTCAAGGTCAAGCGCTTCCGCCGCATTCTGTTTCTGGTGGATCGTTCCGCCTTGGGCGTGCAAGCGGTCAACGCGTTCAAAGACACGCGCATGGAAAATCTGCAATCGTTTGCGGAAACGTTTGGCATCAAGGAACTGGACGAACAAATACCGGACGGCGACACCGCGGTGCATATCGCCACCGTGCAAGGCATGGTGCAACGGCTGCTGTTCGCCGCCGAAGATGCAACACCGCCGAGCGTCGACCAGTATGATTGCATCGCGGTCGACGAATGCCATCGCGGTTATCTGCTGGACCGAGAATTGTCCGAAACCGAAATGACCTTCCGCGGTTTTGACGACTACATCTCCAAATACCGCCGCGTGCTGGATTATTTCGACGCCGTCAAAATCGGTTTGACCGCGACGCCGGCGCTGCACACCACGCAAATCTTCGGTTTGCCGGTATACAGTTACAGCTATCGCGAAGCGGTGATCGACGGTTTTCTGGTCGATTACGAACCGCCGATCCAGATCGAAACCGTGCTTTCCACGCAAGGCATCACCTGGAAAGCCGGAGAAGACATCAAGGTTTTCAACGGCCGCTATAACCAGATCGAATTGTTCAAAACGCCGGACGCAATCAAACTCGACATCGAGGATTTCAACCGCAAGGTCATCACCGAATCGTTCAACCGCGTGGCCTGCGATTATCTGGCACAGGAACTCGATCCTCTGTCGCGGCAAAAAACGCTGATCTTTTGCGCCACCGACGCGCACGCCGACCTGGTGGTCGATTTGCTCAAGCAAGCTTTTGCCGGACGTTACGGCAGCGTCGACGATGACGCCGTGATCAAGATCACCGGCGCGGCGGACAAACCGCTGCAACTGATCCGCCGCTTCAAGAACGAGCAGTATCCCAACGTTGCTGTCACCGTCGATTTGCTGACCACCGGCATCGACGTGCCGGAAATCTGCAATCTGGTGTTTTTACGCCGCGTCAACAGCCGCATTCTGTTCGACCAGATGCTGGGGCGCGCCACGCGGTTGTGCGACGATATCGGCAAGGAAACCTTCCGAGTATTTGATGCGGTGCGGATTTTTGCCTCCCTGCACGACATGACCGCGATGCAACCGGTGGTAGTCAATCCGAGCATCAGCTTCGCGCAATTGGCGCAGGAATTGGCCACCGTCAAAGACGACGAATCGCGACAATGGGTGCGCGATCAACTGCTCGCCAAACTGCAACGCAAAAAGCGCCACCTGTCGGAACAAAACGCCCGGGATTTTGAAACGCGCGCGGGCATGCCGCTGACGGCTTTCATCCAATCGCTCAAAGCGCTGCCGGTAAACGACGTGGCGGCATGGTTCACCGCCAACCCCGGTCTGGCTGAAATTCTCGACCGCGCGAACGAAAACGCAGCCCGGCCCATACTGATTTCCGAGCACGAGGATAAACTGAAAAACACGGAACGCGGCTACGGTCAGGGCACGAAACCCGAAGATTACCTGAACGCATTCGCCGCTTTTGTGCAAAGCCACAGCAACGACATTCCGGCGCTGTTGGCGGTCAAGACGCGGCCGCGCGAGCTGACGCGCAAGCAGTTGCGCGAACTGATGCTGGAACTCGACAAAGCCGGATTTACCGAAGCCAACCTCACCACCGCGTGGCGCGAAATGACCAATCAGGACATTGCCGCGCGCATCGTCGGCTTCATCCGCCAGGCCGCCATCGGCGATGCGTTGATGCCGTTCGATGAACGCGTCGACCAGGCGCTGCGGCACGTGCTGGCGAGCAAGCCGTGGAGCACGCCGCAACGCGACTGGCTCAAGCGTATCGCCAGCCAGACCAAGGCCAATCTGCTGGTCGACCGCGCCGCGCTGGACGATCCCGATCTGCTGTTCAAGCGCGAAGGCGGCGGTTTTGACCGGCTCGACAAAGTGTTCAATGGCGAATTGCAGCAGGTGCTGGACACCTTCAACGATGCGCTGTGGCAAACGCAAAACCATCAACAATAATAATCCAGGAATATGACAGCAACCTCCGATATCGTTTCCAGATTATGGAACCTGTGCAACATCCTCAAGGATGACGGCGTCACCTATCACCAGTACGTGACCGAACTGACCTATCTCCTGTTCCTCAAAATGGCCAAGGAAACCGGCATCGAGGATCAGCTGCCCGATGGCCAGCGCTGGAGCGATCTGGAATCGAAGGCCGCGCCCGACCGGCTGGAATTCTACAAAATGCTGCTGATTCACCTGGGCAGTCACGGCACGCCACTGGTGCAGGAAATTTTCGCCAATGCCAGCAGTTTCATCCGCAAACCGGTCACGCTGTCCGCGCTGGTGTCGGAAATCGACAAGCTCGACTGGTACAGCGTGCACCGCGAAGACCTCGGCGATTTGTACGAAGGCTTGCTGGAGAAAAACGCCAACGAGAAAAAATCCGGCGCGGGCCAGTACTTTACGCCGCGGCCGCTGATCGAAGCGATGGTCGCGGTAATGAAGCCGGATATCGCGGACTTTATTCAAGACCCGGCGGCGGGAACGGGCGGCTTTCTGATCGTCGCCAACAATTACATCCGCCAGCATGGCAACTTCGACGAATGGACCGAGGAGCAGCAGCGCAAATACCGCCACCGCACGTTCTACGGCATGGAACATGTGCAGGACACGCATCGGCTGGCGTTGATGAACCTGATGCTGCACGGGCTGGATTCGTTCGAAGGCGGCGCGGGCATTCATTACGGCGACACGCTCGGCGCGGAAGGCGAAGCGCTGCCGAAAGCGACGCTGATTCTGACCAATCCGCCGTTCGGCACCAAAAAAGGCGGCGGCCTGCCAAGCCGCACCGATTTCACCTTTCCGACCAGCAACAAACAGTTCTGCTTTTTGCAGCATATCTACCGCGGACTGGCCCCCGGCGGGCGCGCCGCCGTGGTGATGCCGGACAACGTATTGTTTGAAAGCAACGTCGGCACGCAAATCCGCCGCGACCTGATGGACAAATGCAACCTGCACACCATCCTGCGCCTGCCGACCGGCATTTTTTACGCGCAAGGCGTCAAAACCAACGTGCTGTTCTTCACGCGCGGTCACAGCGACAAAGCCAACACCCAGGAAGTGTGGATTTACGACCTGCGCGCCAACATGCCGCAATTCGGCAAGCGCACGCAACTGACGCGCGACCACTTCGCCGGATTCGAAGACTTCTTCGGCCCCGATCCTTCCGGCGACAACAACGAACATCGTCATTCCCGCGAAGGCGGGAATCCAGAAACCGCCCGATGCCGCGCCTTCACCCGCGAACACATCGCCGGACGCGGCGACAGCCTCGACATCGCCTGGCTCAAGGACGACAGCGCCACTGACCATGATGACCTGCCGGAACCGGCGCTGCTCGCGCAGGAAGCGATTGACGAATTGCAAGGCGCATTGCTCGAATTACAGGGGATCTTGGAGGAATTGGGGGAAACGGTGGATGAGGTCATTGAATGAGCGAATTGCCCAATGGCTGGTGTATTACAAAATTAGGTCAGCTTATTGAATTCAAGTATGGCAAAGCTTTACCAGATCGAATGCGTAGTGGTTCAGGATTTCCTGTTTATGGTTCAAATGGAATAGTCGGTTATCACAATGAAGCACTGACTAACGCAATCACTATCATTATTGGACGAAAAGGAAGTGTCGGTGAAATTCACTTATCTGAACTGCCATGTTTTCCGATTGATACCACCTACTACATCGATAAATTTCCTGATAATTTCCCTCGTTACTGGTTCTATCAACTCAAGATATTAAATCTCGGCGAACTTAACAAAGCTACCGCGATTCCCGGCTTGAATCGCATGGACGCATACAATCAGGACATCGTACTTGCACCGCTCAACGAACAAAAACGCATCGCCGACAAACTCGACAGCATTCTTGCGCGAATCGATGCCTGCCGCGAACGCCTCGACCATATTCCAGTTATCCTCAAACGCTTCCGCCAGTCCGTCCTCGCCGCCGCAACTTCGGGGAAATTGACGGAGGAATGGCGAAATGAAACAGGTAACGACAAACCCTGGAAGACTGTAAGACTAGCCGAAATTGCACATATTCAGGGTGGTGTCACCAAAGATTCAAAAAAACAATCGCTAAATGATGAAGAAGTACCTTATTTGAGAGTTGCAAATGTCCAAAGAGGATATCTCGATCTAGGTGACATAAAAATTATTCGGATACCCGTCTCTAAACTAAATGCGTTATTGCTTGAGCCAGGGGATATTCTTTTCAATGAAGGTGGTGATATCGACAAGCTAGGCCGTGGATGGATTTGGGAAGGTCAAATTGAACAATGCTCCTTCCAGAACCACGTCTTTCGTGCACGCCTTTATGACAAGAAAAATCAACCTAAATATATTTCATGGTGGGGTAACTATAGAGGATTGAATTACTTCCTGAGAAGCGGCAAACAAACGACAAACCTCGCATCGATCAATAAATCTATGTTGAGTGAGTTACCTATCAACCTTCCATCATTTGAAGAACAAACCGAAATCGTCCGCCGCGTCGAAGAAATGTTCGCCTACGCCGACCGCATCGAAGCCCGCTACCACGCCGCCCGCGCGCGGATTGATAAGCTGACACCCGCGATTCTCGCCAAAGCGTTCCGCGGCGAGCTGGTGCCGCAAAACCCCGACGACGAACCCGCCAGCGTATTGCTCGACCGCATCCGGGCGTCCCGCGCAGCAAACGCGGCTACGTCCAAACCCGAACGCAGGCGAAATCGGGGTGCAAAATGAAATGGTAAAGCATGCAGGAAAAGAAGACTTGCTTTGCTGAATGCGATGATCTGACAAACGCACGATCACGCTGCCAAACCGACAGAGGAAGCAGGATGCTTCCTCTTGTTGTGTGCGTATCCGCCGGATTACTTAGACGCGTTTTCTGAATTCGTTGTTATGCGGATCGATTTCGATGCGGTCGCCGATTTCCACGAAGGCGGGCACTGGAATTTCAAAGCCCGTGCCCTGCAGGCGCGCCGGTTTCATGACTTTGCCGGTGGTGTCGCCGCGCACCGCGGGTTCGGTGTATTCGACCTCGCGCACGATGGTTGATGGCAGTTCGACCGATATGGCCTTGCCATTGTAAAAAGTGACCTGGCAGACATCTTCCATACCGTCGATAAGATAGTTCAGGACATCCTGCATGTTGTCCGCCTCCACTTCGACCTGGTTATAATCGGCGTCCATGAACACATAGAGCGGATCGGCGTAGTAGCTGTAGGTGCAGTCCTGACGATCCAGCACGACCACGTCGAATTTTTCATCCGCTTTATAGACGGATTCCGTGGTTGAATCGGAAAACAGGCTTTTCAGCTTCATCTTGACCACAGATGCGTTACGTCCGGATTTTGTGAACTCAGCCTTTTGTACGACCATAGGATCATTTCCTACCATCACAACATTTCCTGAGCGTAGTTCCATTGCGGTTTTCATAGTTTTTCCTGCGAATAATAGTTATAAACAAGACATTGCGCCATTGGTTTCGTGCGCGGCGGGGTTTCAAAAAAACGGGAATTATAGCTGATTTCCGGCAAACTGCACCAGATTGAACGCCAGATCATGCTGCGCCGCCAGCGTCTGCCGCCAGACCGCATTGTACGACTCCAACGCCGCAAAGCAATCGCGGTAATCCTGCCATGTCGATGCGCCGATTTCCGTCATGCCATTCCAGCCGTGCCAGAATTTTCGTAAGGCATAGACCACATTTTCCGGCATTTGTTTCGTATATAGCTGCAGAAAAGCATCGAGTTTCTTCCAATGCGCCTGTTCCGACTGCGGATAAATGTGCCAGACAAACGGTTTTCCCGCCCATTGCGCCCGCACGAATGAATCTTCTCCGCGTACGAAATTCAGATCGCAGGCCCAGAGCAAGGTGTCATACTGCGTCTGCTCCAGAAAGGGGATAATTTTGACCGACAACCGCCCCGCTGTGATCACCTCACCGGAATGCACCGATCGGGTGTTCAATATGGCGGTCACCTGATCTGCGATCCGGCCTTGCGGCACGATCAGGAAAATCGGCATTGGTGATTGCATCCAGATGGCGATCAGTTCCTTCAGCGGCGCATGTTCATAGCAGAACAGCGATACACGGCATTCCCGCGGTGCACGCTCGGGCACGCCGATGGATTGCCAGAATTGCCGCGCTTTTTGATCATCGAAATCAGTTCTATGCCGGATAAGGTCATTTTCCCGTAGCAGCCCGCCGGTGCCGGAAACGAAACCGGGGAAAAAGAATGTTTTTGTCAGCGGCAGGCGCGGATGCGGCGAACGCAGCCCGTGGTATGCCGGTACCCAGTCTTCGGCGCTCAGGTATTCCAGGTTAATCCACACAGGCGCGCGCGATTTGCGAGTCACTGCCATGACATAAGCGTCCGGCAGCGTGCATGCAAACATTTCCACAACCACATCGCCCGGCGCACACGCCGGAAAAGGCGACAGCCAGTGGCGGATTTCAATGTTCCGGAAAAACTGTCGCGGCAGATCGGGTTTGATCTGCGGAGCGATGCGCGTCAGGCTGTACAGATCATCCACCCACAATCTTACCGTTTGCCGGTAATCATGCTGCAACTGGCGCGCAAGCCGCCAGCTCACACCAATGTCACCGAAATTATCGATTACATGGCAAAAAATATCCCACTGAACGCTTCTGTTGAATGGCAACGGGGCTGAGTGCGCGTTGTCAGGCATCAGGCAATTCGCAATACACTAAACATATCATCTTGCGGCAATGGTCGATCCAGCGGGAAATTGATTTTTCGAACATGGCGGATGTCTGGCTATTGGCAATATCGATTATTTCAGCAGTTCACTGCGCAACACTTTGATCAGTCCGATACAACCCAGCACCAGCAGAATACTGTGCGGCAATCCCGCTGAAATGGATACCGCCTGAAGCGCCTGGAGTCCGCCGGCAAGCAACAGCACAGCGGCCGCCGCGCCTTCCGAAATACCCCAGAAAATCCGGTTGGCAACCGGCGGATTTGGATTGCCGCCGGTTGTGATCATGTCGTCGACAAACGAACCGGAATCAGAGGACGTAATAAAAAAAATAACCGCCAGCACAATGCCAGCCCATTGCATCATCGACGCCCAGGGCAAGTGATCCAGCAGAATGTGCAGCGACAGGGCGACATTGTCCATGATTGGCTCCGCCATGCTGCCATACTGTTTCTCGATATAAAGACCTGTGCCGCCGAACACGGCAAACCACACGAAGTTGACGAGTGACGGAATGAGCAATACACATCCGACAAATTCCCGGATAGTGCGTCCTCTGGATATGCGCGCGACAAAAATGCCAACGAAGGGCGCCCATGAGAACCACCATCCCCAGAAGAATAATGTCCATTGCGATTGCCAATCGCTATCCGGTCGACTGTCCAGCCACATACTGGTGGGCACGAATTTCTGCGCATAGTCGGCAAGCGTCGAGAAAAAAGCAATGATCTGATAGCGGGTTGGTCCGGCGAGAAACACAAAAACCAGGAATAGTCCCATCAGGAAACAATTCAGAATGCTCAGGTAACGGATTCCTTTTGACACGCCGCTGACCGTGGAAAAAGTGGCCGCCGCGGTAATCAGCGTAATAATCCATACCTGCACCGAAGTTGAATAATCTACAGCGGCTAGTTGACTCAGCCCCGCGTTGATCTGCATTGCGCCCAGCCCGAGCGAGGTGGCTACGCCAAGCAGTGTGCCGACGGTACAGAATGCATCGGTTGCATGCCCCAGCCAGCCATGCACGCGCGCGCCAAAAAGCGGGTACAACAATGTCCGTGGCGCCAGCGGCAAATCATGCCGGTAATGCAGCAGCCCGATAGACAATCCAAAGACGACGTAAATCGCCCAGGGATGCAATCCCCAATGGAAGAAACTGAAGCGCATGGCTTCTGCGACGGCTTCGCGGCTGAGAGGATCAGCCGTTGGCGGTTCGTGATAATGATAAAGCGGTTCCGCCACGCCCCAGAACACCAGCCCCATGCCCATGCCTGCGGCAAACAGCATGGCCAGCCAGGCGGCGTATGAGAACTGCGGATGATCATTCGGCTTGCCAAGCCGCAGGCGACCATAGCGGCTGAACAGCAGCCAGACCGCACAGACGACCAGCGCTGCCGTGATGGCAATATAGAACCAGTCAAAATAATGCGTTATTGCAGAAAGCGCGCTGCCGAACCATCGCGCGGCAGTCTGACTCCAGATTCCGGCAAAAAAGATAAACGCAACACTGAGCGCAGCAGCGGTAAAAAATACCGGCGGCAGTATGCCTGCACGCCAGTCCTTTAACATTTGCATGTAATGCGCGAAGTATTTTTCCATCGACAGTTATCCGAGTTATTGCCCAATCGGTATTATTCTGAATGGAGCGTAACCCCGAAATATCCAGCCAGGCATTCAAATCAGATACCCGGAACCTTTTTATTGCAGCAGAGTGCTCCGCGGGGAGCGGCAATGAAGCCGCTTTAAATCAGCAATGTTTAAAACAGCTGCAAGATGACAGTTTGCACGATCATTGATCGAGAGAAAGCAATTGATCTGTTCGCGGAGTGCTATTTGAGGTGTCAGGCACTAAAAACAGAAATTCAGAAGCATACAGCTTGTTCACTAGCTGCGTATCAGCGGACCAGGTTTTAGGACTCGGCGAGTAGTTGTTCGATGAGGCGGTCTTTATAATCAATCTGTCCAAAAGAGGCATTTTGTAATTCGCCCTTTCTGTCAAAAATCAGTGCGGATGGCGTACCTTGCAGTGCAAAACGCTCGAAAGTTTCTGCTTTCATGATCTTTTGCTCCATAAACGTGCGTACCTGATGCAGTATCGATTGCTGCTGCTCTTCCGGCAATCGGTCAAATTGCGCTAACAGCGTGCGCGAGTAAGCCAACACACGTTCATCCGTCACCGGTTCGTTATCCGCCACGACGCGATCCATAGCCACTGCGAAAGGAATCTTCCAGGGCAGCTTGCCAGCATCGATCAGTACTCCACGCTGGCTCAGCGCCTTGTAGGTCTCACCGATCACTTCACCGGCATTCACCAGCAATTTTAAATTGTCCAGTGTGTTCTTATCATAATCTTCAAACGCAGTCGCCAGAGCGATAACCTCCAGGCCCTGACCGTGATATTTGTCATACAGCTGAATGGCAGCAGGCAAAGCATAAAGAAAACAACCCGGACAGTTGACCTGAAACACTTCGATCAGGACAACAGAACCCGACAAGCTATTCAAATCAACAGGACCGCCTTGAACCCAAGTATCCACCGACACATCCGAAAGTTTGAGATTATTCATCTGTTTCTGGCTCTTTTAAGAAAAGATTGATCAGTAAAATATCATTTAATCTAAAGCGTTTCACCTTATTTCAAAGCCAGTCGGATCAATACAGGCTTTTTATTCAAAAGGATGACGCAATACAATGGTATCATCCCGGTCCGGTCCGGTCGAAATCATATCAATCGGTGTTTCACAAATTTCTTCAATACGTTTTAAATAATTCCGGGCCGCTGCGGGCAACCGGTGAAATTCTCTAATACCCGCTGTATTTTCAGACCAACCTGGAATTTCTTCATAAACCGGTTCGCAGAGATTCAGATCCTCGGCGCCAACCGGCAGTACTTCCGAATAATCGCCATTCGCGAGTTTATAACCGATACCGATATTCAGTGTTTCGACACCATCAAGCACATCAAGCTTGGTAATGCAAAACCCGGTTACGCCATTGATTTGTATGGATCGTTTCATGGCAACCGCATCAAACCATCCGCAACGTCGCGGGCGTCCGGTCGTTGACCCGAATTCATGGCCGCGCGTCGCCAGATAACTGCCGATTTCATCTTCCAGTTCGGTTGGGAAAGGGCCGGAGCCGACGCGGGTGGTATAGGCTTTTGTAATTCCCAGAATATACTGCAACATTTGCGGGCCGACACCACTCCCTGTCCCTGCGGCGCCAGCAATACAGTTACTTGATGTCACAAACGGATAAGTGCCATGGTCGATATCCAGCAATGCGCCTTGCGCGCCTTCAAACAGCAGATTATCACCGGCTTTATTGGCATTGAATAACAGTTGCGGTACATCGGCAATCATGGGTTTTATGCGTTCGGACTGTAGAATCGCTTCATCGAGCGTTTTCTGAAAATCAATAACGGGTGCATTAAAATAATTTTTTAAAACAAAATTATGATAATCCAGCATTTCTCCCAGTTTAGCAGCGAACCTGTCTCTGTGAAACAAATCCTGTAGTCTTATAGCTCTTCGGGCGGCTTTATCCTCATAGGCCGGCCCTATACCACGCCCGGTGGTGCCTATTTTACCCGCACCGCGAGCGGTTTCTCGCGCCTGGTCCAGCGCCACATGACAGGGCAATATCAACGGACAAGCTTCGCTGATGCGCAATCGCGCCGTCACATTGATGCCCATCTCCTCGAGCATGCCAATTTCCTTGAGCAGTGCTTCGGGTGAAATAACGACACCGTTCCCGATATAACAGGTTACATCGCCACGCAGAATACCTGACGGTATTAAGTGGAGTATCGTTTTTTTATCGCCGATCACCAGCGTGTGGCCGGCATTATGTCCACCCTGAAAACGAACCACGCCTTGCGCATGGTCTGTCAGCCAGTCTACAACTTTTCCCTTGCCTTCATCGCCCCATTGCGTGCCGATCACCACAACATTTTTTGTCATCACTCTAATCTCGTCTATTCCTTTGCCGTCCAAAAGCTAAATTTTCTCGACAACCCATTCACCACTACGCTGCACCAGTTGTCTATCACAATTCAGCGTTTTTTGCGTTTGTTCCGGCAATTCCACAATGACAATATGACCGGCACTGCGCAATTGCGCTATTGCACTATCCAGTGCTTTGTTTTTTTTCTGATACGGTGCAGAGATTCCCATCGGATAAGATTTTTTCTCAACCAATCTGGACAATTCGCGCAGATCCAGGCTAAAGCCGGTCGCCGGTCTGGCTCTTCCAAAAGCTTTTCCAATTTCATCATAACGCCCACCTAGCGCTATCGCGTTCGAACAACCATCAGAATAGGCCGCAAAAACCATGCCGGTATGATAGTGGTAACCACGCAAATCGGACAAATCAAAAGCCAGCGTGTCAACCAGCGGGTATAAAGCATCACCTGCTTTCTCCAATTGATTCAGAGCCAGAACAATCTCTTTATGCGGTGGTAGTTTCTCTTTTGCGATTTGTAAAACCGCTTTGTCACCGTAGAGCTCCGGCAATAACAACAATGCCTCACTTGTATTCTTTTTTAATCCCGTGCACAGTGTGCGTAATGCCGCCATATCCTTATTCTGCAAAATAGCGAATAGCTCTGCTTCCATTTCCTGAGAAATATGCGCGTTTTTTATGATTCCTCTAAAAACAGCAACATGCCCCAAATCAACATGGAGTTTACTCAAACCGGATTTTGCCAGGCAAAGAATCATCAACTGCTGAATTTCAAGATCGCTTTCCAGTCCTTCATGACCGTAAAGCTCAGCGCCAACCTGCAAAGGTTCTCGCGTTTGGGTCAGGCTGGTTGGCACGCTATGTAACACGCTATTCGCATAACAAAGTCTTGTTATCCCTTCACAATTCAGCAAATGCGCATCGATTCTCGCTACCTGAGGTGTCATATCAGCACGCAATCCCATCATGCGCCCACTCAATTGATCAATCACTTTAAACATTTGCAGATCCATATCGCTACCGCTTCCGGATAAGAGTGACTCGACGAATTCAAGCAGTGGTGGAGAAACAAGACAATAACCATGCACCGTCAGCAAATCAATCATGCTGCGGCGCAGCATCTCGATATGATATGCCTCGGCGGGAAGAATATCCTCAATATATTCGGGCAGCAACCAATTACGCATGGCAGTCAAGCAACATGTTCTGACGGGTTTATGAAGGGATTAATGAAAAATTAACTGAATATGAGAAACAACGCCAAGCCGATCAGCATGGAAGTCAAACCTATAAAGCGTATCTGACCATCATCAAGCTCGGTCAATTTCTTAAATGCTTCACGCCATGCCTGGGGAGATAAAAAAGGAAGAACACCTTCGATAATCAACATTAATGCAAATGCCATTAGAAAAGTATCCAGCATCTTGCTTTTCCTTCTCCTGTGTAGATTACTTTCACAGAACTCTACTAAACATGTCCGGCAAAGAAAATAATCTTTTGATACGCTTGGGAGCGTATTGAAAGGTCATGTAACAGATTTCCCGATCTAATTCATTAATATAGAGAAGAAATTAAATATCAGTTTTGATATTTAATTTCTGCGCACCCGAGACATATGCCGACAGATGCGCAAAAATCAATTGCTAATTGCTTGCCGGATTTTTCAGATATTTGAAGAAATCTGACGAAGGTTCCAGAACCAGCATATCACTCTTGTGTCTGAATGCATTTTTGTAAGCATCCATACTCCGCCAGAATGAGTAGAATTCAGGATCCCCTTTGAAAGCTTCTGCATAAGTTGCAGCGGCTTGTTTATCACCCTCACCCATTGTCTTTTGCGCTTCACGGTAAGCCTCAGCCAAAATCACCTCACGCTGCCGATCCGCGTCCGCACGGATCTTCTCCGACTCTGCGGCACCAGTCGAACGCAATTCATTCGCCACGCGCTTACGCTCAGCCTCCATCCTGCGGTAAACAGATTCACTGACCTCCTGCGGCAAGTCAACACGTTTCAAACGTACGTCGATGACTTCAACACCAATGGTCCGTGCATCCGAATCCGCCCTTTGGCGCATGATTTCCATGATGACATCCCGCTCACCGGATACAACATCATGCACGGTGCGATTACCAAACTCATCACGCAAGCTTGAATTAATCGTTTGAGCCAGCCTTATCTGCGCCAGATTCTCATCACCCCGTACACTGATAAAGTATTGCCGCACATCGACAATACGCCATTTTACAAACAAATCCACAAGTACATTCTTTTTCTCTGACGTAATGAAGCGTTCAGGTTCATCAGAATCCATTGTAAGAATTCGCTTCTCGAAATAGCGCACATTCTGCGCGATAGGGATTTTGAAATATAAACCAGGCTCGGTTTTTACATCAACAACTTCACCTAACTGAAACAAAATCGCCTGCTGTCTTTCATCTACAATATAGATTGCTGTTGTAGCCAGAAAAAAACCAACTACGACGACTCCCATCAAAATGGATGTTAAACTTTTCATTTATCTCATCTCCCTTTCGCGTCCGCGGAATGTGTCTCGCGTACGCATATTGCTATCCGGCATTACTTCCTGAATCACCGGCGATTGCATCTGTGTTGCTTGTGGCATGGGACTCGACCCGCTCCCACCAATTAATTTATCCAGGGGCAAGTACAGTAAATTACTTCCACTTTGCTGATCTACCATGATTTTGCTTGTGCTGGACAATACTTGCTGCATCATATCAAGATATAAGCGCTCGCGCGTAACACCGGGCGCCTTGCTGTATTCCTCAAGGATCTGGCTGAAACGACTTGCATCACCTTCCGCGCTCGCGATAACACGTTCCTTGTAGCCTTGCGATTCTTCGATCAGACGTGCAGCATTACCTCTTGCTCTTGGAATCACATCATTTGCATAAGCCTGGCCTTCATTCTTTTGACGCTCTCTATCCTGTCCAGCTTTAACCGCATCATCAAATGCAGCCTGAACCTGCTCAGGCGGTTGAGCGTTCTGCATGGTTACTCTGCTGATTGAAATACCAATCTGGTAGCGATCCAAAATCTCCTGCATCAGAACTGTTGCAGCAGATGCAACCTGCTCCCGGCCTTCATAGAGAACATAATCCATCTTGCTCTTGCCAATAATCTGCCTGATCGCTGTTTCCGCAGCCTGCAATGCCGCATCATCAGGATCCCGATTATTGAACAGAAAATTTTCCGGATTATTCAGGATATACTGCACGGCAAACTGGATGTCGATGATATTCTCGTCATCCGTCAGCATTAACGCTTCTCTCAATACTTTACTGCGAACGTTATTACGATAACCGATTTCAACGGTGCGCACCTGACTGACATTCACAATTTCCACTTGCTCAATCGGATAAGGCATGTGCCAACGCAAACCGGCTGGCGTCGTATCAACATACGCGCCAAACCTCAGCACGACACCACGATGACCTTCGTTGACAATATAAAAGCCGCTACCAATCCATACAACCAGTAACAAAACAAGTATGGCGACAATACTGCCACTGCTGTATTGTCTTGGCTCCTTATTGCGAGGACCTCCGCCGTCATTGCCACCTTTGCCTTCCTTCGCGCCAAAAATAGTGTTGATTTTCTTATTGACATTACGCAACACTTCATCCAGATCGGGCGGCCCGGAGTCGCCTTTATTTTTTCCCCATTGAGGATCATTTAAACCCATAATTCTTCCTGTTTTATTTGTTCAAAATATAACTTACACCGTAGCACTATTACGCTTCGTTTCGTCGAATTCGATCGACATCCCGTCCAACGGTTCAGGTCCTTTTGAAACAGCCTCAGTCAAGGCTTGCCTTATAAACTCCAAACCTTCGCCTGTTTTTGCGCTTAACCGTATGCGCACTATTCTACCATACTCATTCCGCACAATACCCGCTCCCCGATCCGATATATCGCTCAGATCAATCTTATTTAAGATCAGTATCTGGGGGACATTCCCAGCGCCAATTTCTACCAGTATCCTGTTGACTTCGGCTATCTGCTCATCCCGATTCGGACTATGTGCATCAACGACGTGAAGCAACAAATCAGCCTGAACAGTTTCTTCAAGTGTGGCACGAAAAGCCGCAATGAGCGTATGCGGCAATTCCTGTATAAAACCTACGGTATCCGAAACCACGACCGATCCGCAATCTGGCAGATACAGCTTCCTTGTTGTTGTGTCCAGCGTTGCAAATAATCGATCCGCTGCATAAGCATCCGCTCTTGTCAATCGATTAAACAATGTCGATTTTCCCGCATTGGTGTAACCAACGATAGAAACTGACAAAATACGGGAGCGCTGTCTTGAGCGACGCTGTACTTTACGCTGACATTGCAAGCTGAGCAGTTTTTCTTTGAGCAACTTCACGCGTTTTTTTAACAACCGTCGATCCGTTTCCAGCTGTGTTTCACCAGGACCGCGTAAGCCTATACCGCCCTTTTGCCGCTCCAAATGCGTCCAGCCGCGCACCAGACGCGTTGCCAAATGCTCCAGCTGTGCTAACTCGACCTGTAGCTTTCCTTCATGGCTTTTAGCACGTTGCGCAAAAATATCCAATATCAGACTGGTACGGTCAATAACGGGCACATTCAAAAATTGCATCAAATTACGCTGCTGCGCCGGTGTAAGTTCGTGATTAAAAATCACCATATCACTCCCGGTATCTACCAGCAATTTGGCGATCTCATCAGCTTTTCCGCTACCCACATACATCTTGGGATCGGGATGCGACCTTTTCCCTTCAATGACTGCCATCACATCAATTTGATCACTTGCTGCCAGCAGTTGAAGTTCTTTCAAGCGCTCCGAATATTGCCCTTCATTCAAATCCAAGCTTACCAGAATTGCTTTGCTGGATTTTTGAGCGCTATGAGGCCTCGATGTTTCAGACATTAAGTGTCACGCGCTTCTGGATTCTCAAACGGTATCGTAACTGCTTTTGAAGGCACCACTGTTGATATTGCATGCTTATATACCATTTGCGTTACCGAATTTTTTAGCAGCACAACGTATTGATCAAACGAATCGATATGCCCTTGTAATTTGATTCCATTGACTAAATAAATTGAAACCGGAATGTGTTCCTTGCGCAATATGTTTAGAAATGGATCTTGCAGCAACTGTCCCTTGGTACCCATGCGTAGCTCCCTGTTCTAATTATTGGTTATAGGAGTAATGACTCTACTTGATTTTAAAAATCAAATCCAGTATTCGACCTGATATTTTTGTGAATCTGCTCGTATGACGATTAAAATCATCAAACTATCCGGATCAATCACCTGAAGATGATCCGGATAGTTTCTATTGACAGCAGCTTTCTTTCATATGACAAGCCAGAAGTCAACTCTAAAATGGTTGCGGTCTTGGTGTGTCATTGTTGGAAGGTGGCAGTATCGGTAATTTGATATCCGGTTGCTCGCCTGTCAGTGTTTTCAGAAATGCAACAATACTGTCAATTTCTTTTTTATTGAAATCACGATCAAGCTGCAATTTACCCATTGTCTTTACCGCTTCTTCCAATGTCCATACTGCACCATCGTGGAAATACGGATAGGTTAATTCAATATTGCGTAGCGTTGGCACTTTAAACACATTCAAATCAGTGTCTTTGCCAGTCACCGCTTTACGGCCTTCGATTTTGCTATCCGTTTTATAAGGATGGTGCACGCCAAATTTTTGATAAAGCGCGCCCCCTACAGCCGGACCGTTATGACACCCCGTACACCCGCTGCTCTTGAATAATTGATACCCTTCCAGCTCCTGTTTATTCAGCGCCTCTTTATCGCCTTCCAACCATTTATCGAAACGTGACCCCGGTGTAACCAGCGTATCTTCAAACGCGGCGATAGCGGTAGTAACACGATCAATATCCACTTTATCCGAGCCAAATGCCTTTTCGAATTTAGCCCGATATTGTGGAATAGAATTAACGATACTTACAGCAAGTTCATGTGTAGACGCCATTTCTCCAGGATTTGCAATCGGCCCGCCCGCCTGCTCTTTCAAGTCTTTAGCACGGCCATCCCAGAATTGCGCCAGATTCATTGTTGCATTCAATACCGTTGGCGCATTAATTGGACCCTGTTGCCAAGCATGTCCGATAGATGTTGGAATATTGTCAGTACCCCCCATGCTCAGGTTGTGACAGGAATTACAGGATATCCAGCCTGATTTGGACAAACGCGGATCAAAAAACAGCATTTTACCGAGTTCCACCAATTCAGGATTTTTTGGCTTAACAGCTTTGATAGGCTGTATCGGTTCATTTTCATTGGCTGACACATTGATCGAGGTGACAAGCGCGCCAATCGATAGCAACGATATCACCAGAGTACGTACCATCATCAACATTCTCCCTAAAAAAACGGCTGTTAATGGCGCAGCCGATTACGCCTGATGAAACAAACATCCTATAAATAGGAATTCTCTAATAAGGAGCCCTATGGTTCCGGACTTAAACAATTGCCACTTTACTTTAATATATAAGGAATACACATATTAACGCCGATCGTTTCACCCGTCACGATGCCTGACTTTCCCTTCTGTGCGCATGACCAAGCAAGCATTTTACAGTTATTTCTGCACAACCTTGTCCGGAATATCATGCAATAAACTTGATAGCTCTGTTAACGCCTGTTTATATACCTTGCGTTTGAATTCAACGACTGTTTCCAACTCTACCCAATAATGGTTCCACCGCCAGGCATCAAACTCAGGGTGCGCACTTTTACGCAAGGATACATCGCTGTCCCGGCCAATCAAACGTAGTAAGTACCAGATTTGTTTCTGCCCTTTATAGTTCCCTCGCCATTCACGTCTAATCCACTTTTCCGGAACTTCATATCGCAACCAGTCGCGTGTGCGTCCAACAATCTTAACATGATTCGGAAGCAAGCCAATTTCCTCGGTTAGCTCCCGATACATGGCTTGCTCCGGGCTTTCTCCCGATTTTATCCCGCCCTGAGGAAATTGCCAGGAATTTTGCCTGATCCTTTTACCCCAAAAAACTTCATTCCTCGAATTCAACAGGATAATACCAACGTTTGGACGATATCCATTACGGTCAATCATGTTAAAAAATCCATTTGACCCATTGAAATGTAGATTTTTTCATACTTTTTTACAGAATTGAAGTGTCATTAACATAACCGACTGAACCAGCACTTTCCAAATCCGAATTTTAATACGCATTATTTTCAATTTTAATTCTTTCCTGTGAGACTTAACCATACTTGAGCCAAGATTTCAAGGTAGAATTGCTACCCTTCTTTATTCACTGATGGAACCCAGCATGCGTGTCTCGCAATTTTTTATTTCGACACTTAAAGAAGCTCCCGCTGAAGCAGAACTGATCAGCCATAACCTGATGCTGCGCGCAGGCCTTATCAAACGTCTTGGCAGCGGATTATATACCTGGATGCCGCTTGGTTTAAGGGTGTTGCGAAAAGTAGAGTATGTTGTCCGCGAAGAAATGAATAACAGCGGCGCCATAGAATTACTCATGCCCGCCATACAGCCCGCTGAACTATGGCAGGAATCGGGTCGCTGGGATGTCTTTGGGCCGCAAATGTTGAAGATAAAAGATCGCCATGCGCATGACTTTTGTTTTGGTCCGACGCACGAGGAAGTCATAACTGATATTGCGCGCCGCGAAATAAGCAGTTACCGGCAGTTACCACTTAATTTCTATCAGATTCAGACAAAATTCCGTGATGAAATCCGTCCACGCTTCGGCGTCATGCGTGCCCGCGAATTTCTGATGAAAGATGCCTATTCTTTTCATACCGACATGGATAGTCTGGAAGAAACGTATCAACTGATGTTCCAGACGTACAGCCGCATTTTTACACGGCTGGGCTTAAAATACCGCGCAGTTTCTGCAGATACCGGCGCAATCGGCGGCAGCGGTTCACACGAATTTCATGTTCTGGCTGATTCTGGTGAAGATGCCATCGCATTCTGCCCACATTCGGATTATGCCGCCAACATTGAACTGGCAACATCACGCCTTCCTGCGGACGTCTCGCAGCAAGAACCGTTCAAAGAAATACAAAAAATAGCAACACCCGATCAAAAATCCTGTACTGATGTCGCGGAATTTCTCGGCATTCCTTTATCGAGAACTGTCAAAACGCTGGCCGTAACAGCCAGCGGCAAGTCTTATTTGCTGTTACTGCGCGGAGATCATCAACTGAACGAACTCAAAGTCAGAAAGATTTCATTTTTGGCTGACTTCGAAATGGCCAGCGAAGAAACCATTTTGAATGCTACCGGTACTATTCCAGGATTTATAGGGCCGGTAGGATTAGAATTGGACATCGTAGCCGACTCCGCCGTCATGGAAATGCGCAATTTTGCCTGCGGTGCAAACGACGCCGGATTTCATTACATCAATGCTAATCTTGGCCGCGACATCAAAATACCCGAACATGTTTTTGATATTCGCAATGTCTGTTCGGGCGATCTTTCACCAGATGGCAAAGGCACGCTTGAAATCTGCCGCGGCATTGAAGTCGGGCACATATTTAAATTACATACAAAATATTCGCAGCACATGAAGGCAAACTATCTAAGTGCTGCAGGGCAATTACAAAACTTTGAAATGGGATGCTATGGCATCGGTATTTCCCGCATCGTTGCCGCCGCAATAGAGCAAAATCATGATCAGCGCGGCATTATTTTTCCAGAAAGCATGGCGCCGTTTCAACTGGCCATTATTCCAATCGGAATGCACAAAAGCGATCAGGTCAGCAGAGAAGCCGAGAAGCTTTATAAGCTGTTCCTCAGCAATCATATTGAAGTTCTTCTGGATGACCGCAATGAACGCCCGGGAATCATGTTTGCCGATACGGAGCTAATTGGCATACCGCATCGGATCGTCATCAGCGATCGCGGATTACTGCAAGCAAACGTGGAATACAAAGGTCGCGCCGACCAAGATGCACAGACAGTTTCTTTGCATGAAATAGTTTCGTTTATGCTAAAAAAATTATGTACAAATTGATTTTACTCTTTATCGTTTTATCGCATGCATTCACAGCGCAGGCCAACACATTGCACTATGAAAAAATTATCTTCAGCGCGCATACCTTTTCATATACCGTAATTAATGACGAGGCTGTTACCTATCAACAATACGTCAGCCTGACTACAGACGACGACTGGTTATCTGTCATGGGCGAACGGCTCAAACGATTTAAACCGGATCAATACGAACGTGAAGCTTTTTTGCGTACAGTCTATTATGAGGCCAAGCGCGCCGGACTCGATCCGCAGCTCATACTCAGCATCATTCAGGTTGAAAGTGGTTTCAAGAAATATGCCATTTCACATGCTGGCGCACGCGGTTACATGCAAATCATGCCGTTCTGGGTAGAAACCATAGGGGATCATAAACATAATCTGTTTCATCTACGCGTCAATTTACGCTACGGCTGCATGATTCTGAGGCACTATCTGGATAAAGAAAATGGTGATTATTTTCGTGCACTGGGACGCTATAACGGCAGCCTAGGACAGTCCTCTTATCCACAAATGGTATTCAATTTATGGTTTGGAGTCTGGCATTACTCAAATAGTACCGCATAAAGTCGCTCGATTTATTATCACACTACCTGGAATCGATGAATGCCTCGATACTTTCCCGTGTCACAATACCCAGTTTCCGTGCAGCCGGCCGGCCATCCGGGTCAAAAAAGTAAGTGCTCGGCAACATCGAAATATCATCCAGTTGCGATGCGATCTGTCTGCTGCCCAGTATTGTCGGATAACTGATTGACATCGCCTCCACAAACTTCATTACGACCTGCGGATCAGAAAATTCCATTGCGACACCGATCACCATGACATCTTTCCGGTTCTCATAAAGTGATATTAAATCAGGAATTTCTTCCAGACATGGGGGACACCAGGTTGCCCAAAAATTGACAACAACCCAGCGTCCCTGATAATCAGCCAGTGTATGCGTCTTACCTTGCGTATCCTTAAACTGGAATGCGCCTGCTTGCGATGCAAGCAACAACAAAGCAAAGCCAGCCGCAATTCCAATGCCACAGCGATTTATTTTCCACAATATCAACCTGATAAATTGCACCATTAAACTTGCGGATGCTCCCTCTCCAATTTGCTATGCAGCTTATTCAATGCACTTAAATAAGCTTTTGCCGATGCCACAACAATATCCGTATCCGCGCCATGGCCGTTGACGATGCGACCGGATTTCTGCAGGCGTACGGTTACTTCACCCTGAGCATCCGTACCGCTTGTTATATTATTTACAGAAAATAGCTGCAATTCAGCGTTACTTGTCAGCAATTTCTCGATTGCACGAAAAGTGGCGTCGACAGGTCCGCTGCCTTCTGATTCAGCATGCAATTCATTACCATCATCGGAGATCACCAGCCTCGCATACGGAATTTCTCCCGTCTCACAATGAATGACGAGCGACAATAAACGATACCTTTCCTGAAGCACCAGAGCTTCATCGGAGACCAGCGCATGCAAATCTTCATCAAAAATTTCATGTTTTTTGTCCGCCAGTTCTTTAAACCGCAAAAACATGTTATTGAGCATTTCTTCCGATTCAAACTCAATACCCAGTTCTTTCAACCGACTCCGAAAAGCATTGCGCCCGGAATGTTTTCCCAGCAATAATTTATTTGCGCCCCAACCCACATCTTCCGCGCGCATTATTTCGTAAGTCTCCCGATGCTTCAGTACGCCATCCTGATGAATACCCGATTCATGCGCAAACGCATTCGCACCCACGATTGCCTTGTTCGGCTGTACCGGAAAACCAGTTATTCCAGACACAAGCTTACTGGCAGGAACAATCTGTCTTGTGTCAATTTTTGTATCGCAGGGAAAATAATCCTGCCTGGTTCGTACAGCCATGACCACTTCTTCAAGAGACGCGTTACCTGCTCTCTCACCAAGCCCATTAATCGTGCATTCCACTTGTCGCGCGCCATTGATAACTGCTGAAAGCGAATTCGCTACCGCCAACCCCAAATCATTATGACAATGCACTGAAAATACGACTTTATCTGAATTGGGAATACGCTCACGAAGGATACGAATCAAATTACCAAACTGCTCCGGCATGGTGTATCCAACCGTATCGGGAATATTGATCGTAGTAGCGCCCGCGTCAATAACTTTTTCGAGAATGCGGCATAAAAAGTCTATCTCGGAGCGTCCGGCATCTTCCGGAGAAAAATCTATATCATTCGTATATTCACCTGCCCATTTAACCGCTTTAACCGCCTGCTCAATAACCTGCTCAGGTGACATGCGTAATTTATTCTTCATGTGAATAGGCGACGTCGCTATAAATGTATGAATGCGTGCAGCACCTGTTCCCTTGAGTGCTTCACCGGCCCGTCTGATATCGGACTCAATTGCACGCGCAAGACCGCAGACTATACTGTCCTTAACTGATTCGGCAACAGCCCTGACAGCTTCAAAATCACCATTAGAAGCAGCGGGAAATCCTGCCTCAATCACATCAACGCCCATCCGTTCCAGCTGCCAAGCGATGCGAAGTTTTTCTTCTTTCGTCATAGATGCACCGGGACTTTGCTCACCATCGCGCAAGGTCGTATCAAAAATAATCAAATGTTCCTGCATTTATACTCTCCACATCTGGAAGAAAATTAAATCGTGACAAAATCCGTAAATCGGATTTAATTAAGAAAATAAATTGGATGATACGATCTTATACTGTGCGCGCGCGGCGCAGCAGTCGTCCCGCCTGAGACAATAGCGCGTAAAGATGAAACGGCGTGATCCAGGAAACATTACTCATACCGCGAGAATATAATTATTTTTTTTTGTTTATGCAACAGATTTGGTTCGATTCTACTCGGAAGCAATGGTTTCACTTTTCTTTCGATTCTTGAAGAATCGCCAGAATTTTATGAAATAGCCGGAAGAAGCATATCCTGCAAAAATACAGAACAGTACTACGGGAGGATGGCTTGGAATCAGTACAAAAAAGAACAGAACCAGTAATAAAATTGTCACAAACGGCACTCTTCTACGCAAATTGATTTCCTTGCCGCTATAAAATGGAATATTGCTGACCATAGTCAAACCAGCAAAAAGTGTAACAATCAAAGCCAGCCACTTGATGTCATTTCCTGCCACATTGAAGTCCAGTGCAACCCATATCAATCCTGCGATTAAAGCAGCCGCGGCAGGACTGGGTAATCCTTGAAAAAACCGCTTGTCGATGACATCAATGTTAGTATTAAAACGCGCCAACCGTAGCGCGGCACAGGCACAATAGATGAATGCCGCGATCCATCCCCATTGATCCATATCTCGCAGCGCCCATTCATACATAATCAACGCAGGCGCCACACCAAATGACACCATATCGGACATACTGTCGTATTCAGCACCGAATTCGCTCTGCGTATCCGTCATCCGTGCGACTCGCCCATCCAGACCATCCAGCACCATGGCAATCAGTATGGCAATTGCAGCATATTCAAAATTAGCATTTATCGCTTGAATAATCGCATAAAACCCGGCGAATAATGCCGCAGTTGTAAACAAATTCGGCAGCAAATAGATTCCACGACGGCGCAAACGAAATTGATTGGCTGGCGCATCAGGCTGTGTCGCAGGTTCTGGATGTGTATCAGGCATAAACAATGTTAATGAATATGATGAAGCCGGTGATTAATATTCTGCAATAGCTTTCTCTCATACTGGAAATCAGGCCTGCACCACAGATATTCAGATTAAATGATCGGGTGCAATCGAAAAATACATTGTCGGACCAGCAGCGCTTTTTTAGCACGCACTCCATCGTTATTGCAATTCTCTGAACTCAGCAAGTACTGTTGTCGTTGCGTGCACTTTATCACCGATATTGACATTGATTTTAGTCCCCGGCGGAAGATAGACATCGACACGTGAACCAAAGCGGATAAAACCAAACCGCTGGCCGCGTGAAAGATGATCTCCCGGCAACGCATGACAAAGTATGCGTTTAGCAATGAGTCCGGCGACCTGCACGCAAGTAACATCTTCACCATTATCCGCTTTGATCCATAAAGCATTACGCTCATTTTCCAATGATGCTTTCGGTAAATCCGCATTCACAAATTTACCTGGAAAATACCATTTATCACGTACTTCACCATCAATCGGGCTTCGATTGGAATGCACATTAAATACATTCATAAAAACACTGACTTTAATCGCTTCCCGTTTCAAATAGGGATCTTCTACCTTTTCGACGGCGACAATCCTGCCGTCTGCCGGCGATAAAACGGCATTCGACATCATGGGTACTTCACGCGGCGGGTCGCGAAAAAACTGCAAAACAAAGACCGCAACGATCCAGAAAAACAGTGCCCAGAAGAAACCGGCAAAATAATGAACCAGTAGGGCCACTGAAAACGCAATCGCGATGAAAGGCCAACCTTCTTTTGCAATTAGAGGGTGCGGATAGTTAGTCATAAAAAAATATTTAACAGAATCAGAAATTCAACAACACTAAAGCAATCACCGGATTGTGCATTAATTTTTGCCTTGATCAACCAGTTTATTTTTACTGATCCAAGGCATCATGCCGCGCAACTGAGCACCAACCTGTTCGATCGCGTGTTCGGATGCAAGACGGCGACTTGATTTCAACACTGGCGCACCCGCCTGATTCTCCAGTATAAATTCCCGTGCATATTCACCGGTTTGTATTTCTTTTAAAACCTTACGCATTTCGACGCGTGTCTCATCGGTAATAATGCGCGGCCCACGGGAAACATCACCATATTCGGCATTATTCGAAATCGAATAGCGCATATTGGCAATGCCGCCTTCATAAATCAAATCCACAATCAGTTTGACTTCATGCAGACATTCAAAATAAGCCATCTCAGGCGCATAACCCGCCTCCACCAATGTTTCGAATCCGGCCTGAATCAGCGCGGTCAGTCCCCCGCACAGCACAACCTGCTCACCAAACAAATCGGTTTCGGTCTCTTCACGGAAACTGGTTTCGATCACGCCACCACGTGTCCCGCCATTGGCGGCTGCGTACGATAACGCCACATCACGCGCTCTGCCCGATTTATCCTGATGAACAGCGATCAGCGTCGGTACGCCACCACCCTGGAGGAAAGTAGAACGCACCAGATGCCCCGGCCCTTTGGGCGCAATCATGATGACATCAAGATCTGCACGCGGCGACACCTGACCATAATGAATATTGAAACCATGGGCAAAGGCTAAGGCTGCGCCCGGTTTCAAACCAGGCTCGATCTCATTGATATAGACCGTCGCAATCTGTTCATCCGGCAGAAGCACCATGACGAGATCCGCATCCTTGACAGACTCGGCGACTTCCTTGACGTTCAAGCCGGCCTTCTCGGCCTTGCTCCAAGATGCACCGCCCTTGCGTAAACCAACAGTCACCTGAACGCCGGATTCACTCAGATTATTGGCATGGGCATGTCCCTGTGAACCATAACCGACAATGGTTACTTTTTTCCCTTTAATCAGTGACAAATCTGCATCTTTATCATAATAAACTTTCATTATTTTCCTTTATACGCAATTTGAAACGGAAAGAAACGCGTCTTTCCCACTCCCGAAACTCAAGTTCTGAATTCTTGTAAAATATTATACCCTTAAAACCCAATCCCCGCGCCCGATGCCTGACGCTCCTGTTCTAACCGTCTCCAATACGGCGCTGCTTTCAATATTTTCCAGGAACGCATCCAGTTTTGAGCTTGTTCCTGTCAGTTCTATCGTATAAGACCTGTCGGTCACATCGATAATAGAACCCCGAAAAATATCCACCAGACGCTTAATCTCATCTCGATCTGCGCCTATCGCCTTTATCTTGACCAGCATCAGCTCACGTTCAATGTGGTTACCGTCAATCAGGTCTATCACTTTCACAACTTCAATCAGCTTGTTTAATTGCTTGGTAACCTGTTCGATCACTTCGTCCGAACCCGTTGTCACTAAAGTCATTCGTGATAACGTAGGATCTTCTGTCGGTGCAACGGATAGCGATTCGATATTGTAACCACGCGCCGAGAACAAACCGGCCACACGAGACAAAGCACCCGCCTCGTTTTCCATCAACAATGAAATAATATGTCGCATTTGATTTATACCAGAATCATTTCGGAAAGACCTTTACCACCAGGCACCATGGGAAAAACATTTTCTGTCTGGTCAGTCATGAAATCGAGAAATACCAACCGGTCTTTCAGTTTAAACGCCTCTTTCAACGCACCCTCGATATCCTCAGGCTGTTCGATTTTCATACCCACATGGCCATAGCTCTCCGCAAGCTTGATGAAATCAGGCAGCGCATCCATATAGGATTCCGAGTACCGATTGCCGTGAAAGAATTCCTGCCATTGCCTGACCATACCCATATAGCGATTATTTAAATTAACAATCTTCAGCGGTAATTTATATTGCTTACACGTCGACAGTTCCTGAATACACATCTGTATGCTGGCTTCGCCTGTAACACAGGCGACTTTTGCCCTGGGATTGGCAAGCTGCACGCCCATCGCGGCAGGCATACCAAACCCCATGGTGCCCAATCCACCCGAATTGATCCAGCGTCGCGGCTTGTCAAACTTATAAAACTGCGCAGCCCACATCTGATGCTGACCCACGTCCGAAGTAATGAATGCATCGCCCTTGGTCACTTCATACAGCTTCTCAACAACCATTTGCGGCTTGATAATGCTGCTCGCCCTGTCATACTTCAGACAATCGCGCGCGCGCCACAAGTCAATCTGATTCCACCACTCGCGCAGCGCATTCTGATCAGGCTCTCCTTCCGTATCTTTCAGCAATCTGATCAATTCTTTCAAAACATCGGGCACATTACCGACAATGGGAATATCCACCTTGACGCGTTTTGAAATTGAAGACGGATCAATATCAATATGAATAATCTTCCGGTTTTCATTGGAAAAATGCTTGGGATTACCGATTACCCGGTCATCAAATCGCGCCCCCACTGCAATCAACACATCACAATACTGCATGGCCATATTGGCTTCATACGTACCGTGCATGCCCAGCATGCCGATAAACTGTTTGTCCGTAGCCGGAAAGCCACCCAATCCCATCAATGTGTTGGTGCAGGGATAATTGAGCATTTTAGTCAAATCAGTCAGCAACTTGGCCGCATCACTGAGAATAACACCGCCCCCGGTATAAACAACCGGCCTCTTCGCGCCGAGAATCAAATCAACCGCTTTTTTAATTTGTTTGGCATTGCCTTTTACCACCGGATTGTACGAACGCATTGACAATTTATCCGGATAATCAAACACGGCTTTCTGTTGTGTCACATCTTTGGGAATATCAACAAGAACAGGGCCTGGACGGCCTGTGGATGCGATATAAAAAGCTTTTTTCATCGTTACAGCCAGCTCGCTGATATCACTGACCAGAAAATTATGTTTTACACAGGGTCGGGTTATGCCAACTGTATCCACTTCCTGAAAAGCATCCAGTCCTATCGCATTCGTAGGTACCTGCCCGCTGATAATAACCAGCGGTATCGAATCCATATAGGCCGTAGCGATACCGGTAACGGCATTGGTAACACCAGGACCCGATGTAACGAGCGCCACGCCCACCTTGTTACTGGAGCGCGCATACCCATCCGCCGCGTGAACCGCGGCCTGCT
Organism: Burkholderiales bacterium; assembly: GCA_024235735.1. GTDB lineage: Bacteria > Pseudomonadota > Gammaproteobacteria > Burkholderiales > Nitrosomonadaceae > Nitrosomonas. The sequence goes on along the minus strand of JACKLU010000020.1, from coordinate 8,995 downwards.
CATGCCTGACCAGAATATGCCTGACTTTGTCCTGTTTGAACAATTCGTCATATATAAAAAGCACCGCGCCGCCGGGATAACCAAAAATACATTCAACGCCCTCTTCCTGTAAGCAACGTATCGTTATTTCCGCGCCGGTTAATTCCACACTCATGCTGTCTGCATCCCAAATTTAAAAATAATTAATCGTTATCCGCTTGTAAATAATAACCTGCTCGTGACAGCGAAGCGATGCAAAGGCATCCTGCGCGGTCATATCAATCCATTCAACACTTACCTGAACGCTCTTACCCTGTTCAAGCGTCTCCCGTGCCGCCGACGGTCAATTCTTCAACACGCAGGGTAGGTTGCCCCACGCCTACCGGCACACTTTGTCCGTCTTTTCCGCATGTACCCACTCCGGGATCCAGCGCCATATCATTGCCGATCATCGAGACACGCGTCAGCACATCCGGCCCGTTGCCAATCAAAGTCGCGCCCTTGACCGGATAAGTAATCTTACCATTTTCTATCCGATAGGCTTCAGCAGCCGAAAAAACAAATTTACCATTAGTAATATCAACCTGTCCGCCTCCAAAATTTGCCGCATAGAGTCCGTTCTTAACCGACGCGATAATTTCGGCGGGATCCTTGTCGCCATTCAGCATATAGGTATTGGTCATGCGCGGCATGGGGATATGCGCAAACGATTCACGCCGTCCATTTCCGGTCAGGGGTACATTCATCAGGCGCGCATTCAGGCTGTCCTGCATATAGCCTTTTAGAATGCCATCCTCTATAAGCGTCGTGCATTGCGTTGGATTCCCCTCATCGTCAATATTCAGGGAACCCCGTCGCCTGGCCAGCGTACCGTCATCGACAACAGTAACACCCGGCGCCGCCACGCGCTGGCCTACCCGCCCGGAAAACGCCGAGCTACCCTTGCGGTTAAAATCACCTTCCAGACCATGTCCAATCGCTTCATGCAATAAAATGCCCGGCCAGCCATTACCGAGTACAACCGTCATCGCCCCGGCGGGCGCCGGACGCGCACCCAGATTAGTCACTGCCTGCTGCACAGCTTTAGCTGCATATTCACGCAGAATATCTTCGGTAAAATAAGCATAGTCAAACCGTCCGCCACCGCCCGCAACGCCCTGCTCACGGCGTCTGTTTTCCTCCACGAGGACTTGCACCGATACGCGCACAAGCGGCCTGACATCGGCTGCCAGCATGCCATCACTGCGCATGACCAGAATCACCTCATATTCTCCCGCCAGTGACGCCATTACCTGCGTCACACGCGAATCAAGCTGACGCGCATAGCGCTCAAGCTTTTCCAATAACAGCACTTTCTCGGTATCCCGCAGACTTGTTATGGGATCTTCAGGTAAATAAAGCAATGGCATTTCTTGAATCCGCGCGTTTGCAGCCACCTGAACAGATCGGCTACCGCCCTGACTTGAAATGGCACGGGTTGCTTTTGCAGCGGCTTCCAGCGCGGTCATGCTGATATCGTCCGAATAGGCAAAAGCTGTCTTATCGCCACTAATCGCGCGCACGCCAACACCTTGCTCGATATTAAAGCTACCCGATTTGACGATACCTTCCTCAAGCATCCAGCCTTCCGAGCGGTTGTACTGGAAATACATATCCGCATAGTCGATTTCATGCGCCAGAATTTGATCCAGCACCTGCTGCAATCCTGAAGGATCGATATTATAGGGTGAGAGCAGACAACGATCAGCTATTTTATAATAATCAGCATTATCAATTGCCTGATAGCGGGATTCTGTAGTCATGATCAGATGTTATGTCGAATTTCATTAAAAACCGGAAAACAATTGGCTGGTTACCAAAAAATATGCGCTAGCATTTCATAGCCTGTTTTATCGAAAGCATTACAACCGGCGATGTTTTAAAGCCGGAAGACTGGCGCGCACACGCTTCAGATACTTTGGGTCAATCTCGGCGACAACCGCTCCAGCGCCACGCGGCAGACGCTTTAATACAACACCCCATGGATCGACAATCATGCTGTCGCCATGCGTTTCACGTCCATTGACATGATAGCCGCCCTGCGCCGGCGCAATGACATAGGCCTGATTCTCGATCGCGCGAGCACGAACCAGAACCTCCCAGTGCGCCTTTCCGGTTACGGCGGTAAATGCCGCCGGTGCAAGTATAATGTCTACACCATCCATTTTGCGGTACAACTCGGGAAAACGCAGATCATAGCAAATGGAAAGTCCGATGCGTCCGAAAGGGGAATCGAATGTAACAACAGTGTCGCCCGCCCTGATCGTTTTCTCCTCGGCGTAGCTTTCATGCTCCATACTGAGTCCGAACAAATGAATCTTGTCATAGCGCGCGATTTGTTCACCGGTATCCGAGTATACCAGACAACTGTTATAAACCCTGTCCGGATCAGGGGATGTCAGCGGAACCGATCCGCCAACCAGCCAGATGCCGAGGCGTTTCGCTGTTTCACTGAGAAAAGTCTGAATCGGACCATTTCCGGGTTGTTCCATAGCGGCCAGCTTATCCGTATCCTTCATGCCCATGAGACAAAAATACTCCGGCAGTACGACAAGCCTGGCCTGTTGGGAAACCGCTTCTTCAATGTGACGCGCAGCCTCTTCCAGATTGGCGTCTACTGTCGGTCCGGACGCCATCTGTATGGCCGCCACACAAAAACAGCGCTCATCATTTCCTTCAACCATCTTAGGCATCTTCAAACTCGTTTAGCTATACTATAATCCGTTCCAATACCAATACTGAACGTGATGCAAAAATATGCGTTCCAAAAAAGACTTTTCAGCCTTTTCGCCCCCTCGCCATCCCCGGTCATTTCATGTCAGGCGAACAATCATTCAAATCGAGCATTCTAACATTTAACGCTGGCTTGATTCTATTTTCAATGATCATTATCTGTTTATTCAATCGCCGTCAACACAAAACTTGATCGCTCACGACTATCCCGACCCGCTGATGAACAACACAATCGACGCTACAACACAGACGGTGCTTGAAAAAGCCTTGGTTTTCAGCCGCTACATGCAGCGGATGTTAAACGGAAATCCGGCGGACAAAGCCATTTTACTCAACAATCTGGAAGAACCGTTTCAGCGCGATGAGATGGAAAACTTCCTCCAGCACCACCGACCAGCCATTAAAGATGAAGCCGATCTCAACCGCGCGCTCCGCTTATTACGCAAGCACGTCATGTTGCGGCTCATCACCCGGGATATTGGCGGACTCGCCGACCTTGCCGAGGTCATGTGCACCATGACCGATCTCGCCGAAATCAGTATCCATTTTGCCCTGCAGCATCATTATCACTGGCTTGCCGAGCCCGGTCGTTTCGGTATTCCGGTAAGCAAGGCCAGCAGCCGGAAGCAACCTTTGCTGGTGGTCGCCATGGGCAAACTGGGTGGACGCGAGCTCAATGCTTCTTCCGACATTGATCTGATTTTTGTTTATCCGGAAGATGGTGAAACCAGCGGAACAAAAACAGTTTCCAACCATGAATTCTTCGCGCGCCTTGGCCGCAAACTGATCGCCTGTCTCAGTGACTACACCGTTGACGGTTATGTTTTCAGGGTCGATATGCGATTGCGGCCGCACGGCGAAAACAGTCCGCTCGCCATCAGCTTTGACATGCTCGACGACTACTTCAAAACCCAAGGGCGCGAATGGGAGCGCCACGCCTGGATCAAAGGCCGTGTTGTCGCCGGATTGTCCGATACCGAAGACGAATCCCGCCTGATGGACCAGATTGTCAGGCCGTTTGTGTTTCGCAAATATCTGGATTTCGATGCCTATGAAGCGATGCGCCGCCTGCATACGCAACTGAGAAAAGAAGTGGAGCGGCGCGAAATGCATGACAATATCAAACTGGGCCCGGGCGGCATCCGTGAAATCGAGTTCGTCACGCAAGTGTTTCAGCTGATACGCGGCGGACGGGATATCGATCTGTGCGTCCGGCCAACACTGGAAGTTTTGCAGCGACTGCGGAAAAAACAGCAACTGCCGCACCAGACAGTCACCGAGCTGGTCGACGCCTATCATTTCCTGCGCAAGCTGGAACATCGCCTACAATACCTGGATGACCAGCAAACCCAGACACTGCCCGGCAATCCGGATGACCGGCAACGCATCGCCACTGCCATGGGTTTCGAGGATTACAGCAGTTTCATGCAGCATCTGGATGTACACCGCATGAATGTCACGCATCACTTTGAATTCATTCTTGCAGCGCCCAAAAAATCACCCGCGCACGATGTGCTGTCGCAGCTCTGGCAGCCACAAACCGACGATGCGGCTAAAACAGAAGCGGCGGCATCGCAGCTCAGCACACTGGGTTTCGCCGAGCCCGCAAAAATCTCCGGCCGGCTGCAACAGTTCTACCAAAGCCACTTTTTTCATCAATTACCGCAATCCAGCCAGCAAAAAATCAACCTGCTCATGCCCGTGCTGATCGAGGTCATTGCCCGCTTCCCACCGGTTGAAATAACACTTGAGCGCATGCTGAAATTACTGGAAATCATCAGTCCGGAGAAATTCACACCGGCATCCTATCTGACACTGCTGCTGGAACACCCCGACACATTACCGCGCGTCGCAAAACTGATCAGCATCAGCCAATGGGCCAGTGACTATCTGGGCCGGCATCCCATCCTGCTCGACGAGCTGCTGCGGCATCAGGAACCCAACCCCCTACCCGACTGGAGCGCATTCAGGAATGAACTGATCGATCAGCTCAATCACGTCAACAAACCGAAAAGTGACGTGACCGGGTGGCAAATGGACCATTTGCGTCACTTTCAGCACGCACAGGTCTTTCAACTGCTGGTCAGCGACCTTGAAGGCGCGATGCAGCTCGAAACGCTGAGCGACCACCTGACCGCGCTGGCGGATCTGATTCTGGAAACCGTTCTCGATCTGGCCTGGAACGGGCTGCGGAAACAACACCGCGACAAACCGCAACTGGCCATCATCGGTTATGGCAAGCTGGGCGGCAAGGAATTGGGCTACGCTTCCGATCTGGATATTATCTTTCTCTATGACGACGCTCATCCCGATGCGCCAGAAAACTACACCCGGCTCGCGCAAAGCATCAACGTGTGGCTGAACAGCCATACCTCGGCGGGATTGCTGTACGCCACCGATCTGCGATTGCGCCCGAATGGCAACAGCGGACTGCTGGTGCACTCCATCGAAGCTTTTGCACAATATCAGCGCAGTCAGGCCTGGGTGTGGGAGCATCAGGCGCTGACCCGCGCGCGATTTGTCGCAGGCGACCCCACCGCGGGACAGGCGTTCGAGTCCACACGAAAAGAAATCCTCTGCCAGCCGCGCGATTTAAGCAAACTCAAACAGGACATCCTCGCCATGCGTGAAAAAATGCGCGGCGCACACCCCAGCCCGGATTCGGGTTCAACCGCCCGGTTTAACATCAAGCACGACCGCGGCGGCATTATTGACGTTGAATTCATCGTACAATATCTGGTTCTGGGATTCGCACACCGGCATCCGGAATTGACCGGCAATATCGGCAACATCGCACTGCTGAAGCTGGCGGCGGAATTAGGACTGATTACGGCACAAAGTGCCGAAAATTGTCGCATCGCCTACCGTGAATACCGGCGTATCCAGCACCGCCAGCGCCTCAACAGCGACAGCGAACTGTCGGGAGAACACCACGCGGAGCATGCGGCGCTGACATTGACCGCAGTGGAAAAACAGCACCTGCAAGACGGCCGCACGGCGGTCATCCGCCTGTGGGACGAAGTTTTCAGCGATTAACAATGCAGCCGCGCAGAAAAATTTATCGATCTTTATGCTGAAATTTTAAAAACTGGCACGATTTATGCTTACAGATAAATACACACACCCGGTGTGTCATAGACTAACTTTTAGGAGACTAAACATGCAAAAAGCACAAAAGGGTTTCACATTAATCGAATTAATGATCGTCGTTGCGATTATCGGTATTCTGGCAGCGATCGCAGTGCCGGCTTATCAAACATATACGGTAAAAGCTCGCTTTTCTGAGGTTACATCAGCAGTTGCACCTTACAAACTAGCTTTAGAAGTCTGCTTCCAAGAGCAATCTGACCTGACTAATTGTACAAATGGAAATCTTGGAGTACCCGCAGTTACTGCTAATGCCGATGGATTTCTCGCTGCAAACTCTGGTGCTGTCGCTGGTAATGGACTACTTACTGCCAATGTAACTATGATTGCAACAGCAGTACAAGGTTTAAATGGCGAAACATATCAACTCGATGGCCAAGCTGCAGCTATAGGAAGGCCTATAATATGGACAGTAAATGCGAACAGCACATGCCGCACACGCGCAGCTGGCCCAATTTGCTAATCATATAAAAATCCGCGACCGGGTCGGGGTGATGGGATTGCTCCTATCACCTCTCCCACACCACCGGACATGCGGTTTCGACTTCGCCGATACGCCGCATCCGGCGGTTGAACCGGGTGACTTACCGCGTACCACGCATGCCCGATTACCTTCACGTAATCGGGCTTTTTCTTTCCCGGCTCCACCCATTCCCCGCGTAACATTCAGCCCGCGTAGGCCCGATTAGCTTTGCGTAATCGGGCTTTCGTGTTTTTTGGTTCCCCACGTTCCCGACATCCCACATCCTAACTCCCGGGTTTCCGTTTGCATGCCGGATTACGCTTCGCTAATCACGGCCTACACCGACTACTACCGGCTGAGATTTTCACATTCCCTGCGCTTTCGTGTTTTAATACTATCCGGAAATTCGCTTAATATGCCGGTTACACCGCATACTGCATCATCCTGGCGATTTTCATCAATCGTAACCAGACATCGCTATATCACATTGTTTTAACTGGTTTAACATTACTATCATGCCGACAATCTCAATGTTCTACGGTATTATTATCCGAATGTATTTTGCACCGGGCGAACATCCGCCTCCGCATTTTCATGTGTATTACAGCGAATGCAAGGCAACAGTGAATATTCCCACAGCCGAAATAATTGCAGGCAATTTACCCGGAAAACAGACAAAACTTGTTCTGGCGTGGACAGAACTGCATCAGGATGAATTGATGGCTAACTGGCATTTGGTGATGAATGGCGAAGAACCGTTCAGAATCCAACCGCTTCAATAGGAGATTGAATCATGTATCCATCAGTAAAGCATGTTGCACCTGCTGAAGATTACACGCTCTCTATCGACTTCGATAACGGCGAGCACGGCACTTTGGATATGAAGCCATTTCTGGATTTTGGTGTTTTTCAACGGCTAAAGGATCGCGCTGCCTTCAATCGGGTGCGGGTAGCCTTTGATACCGTCGAATGGGATACAGGAATAGATTTAGACCCTGAATTTGTTTACCGCAAATGCCGGCTAATAAATACACAACAAAGCGATGCGCCAACACACAGTCGAATCTGAAAAGCCCGCGTAGGCCCGATTAGCTTTGCGTAATCGGGCTTTCGTGTCACACCATAATGTCGGGTTACGCTTCGCTCAACCCGACCTGCCCCAACTACCGCCGTTTGTTCATCTCACGCATCACCATTCACTGTCGCATCGGCATCACCACACCAATCCATGGGGTAAACACCTTTCGCGACATAATGATGAAATGTGGAATACGGCCAATCCGCCACACGCCTGACATAACCATGCTTGAACGGATTGACATGCACGTAATCCACATGATGCCGGTAATCACGATCATCACGTATCAAATGTTCCCAATAACGCCGCTGCCATATACCACGCTCCCCGGCCATTTTGCGGACATTGGAACGGTACTCGGTTTTGGGTAATGCCCGAGAAAATGTACTTTTGATCAAACGCCACCGTGTACTGAAATCCGCATCACCGGGCGGCAACGTCCACACGCAATGCATATGCTCCGGCAAAACCACCCACGCGTCGATTCGAAACGGATAACGCGCGCGCACTCGCCTCACTGTTTCACGCAACAAACCAATTTCGCGAACAAGCAAATCATTATGCCGCCGCCGCAACAAATTCACCGTAAAAAACCAGGTGCCTCCCGGCATGAAAGCACGTCGATAATCAGCCATATTTTTTCAGTCAGATCATATACGATCACTACACCGCGTAGGCCCGATTAGCCTTGCGTAATCGGGCTTTCATGTTACACCACAATATCGGGTTACGCGCAACTCAACCTGACCTACCGCTTTTTCCCGGCGCACCCGCATTCCGGGGCATTGCCACATTCCCCGCAACCTCACGCATAAAAACGCCACCCCCTTCATTCAAATCTGGGCACCTCAATATTGGCGACACTGAGCGCAAGCGTAACCCCGGATAGATTGCCGCGCCAATTATCCCGCTTAGAGACCTTTGCACGGTGTCATGAGCGGTGCGAGAATAAGGCAAAAATTTGTGAAAAAGCGGAGTTTACGCAGGGTAAATGAGCATTTTTCACAAATTTTTAACGCCATTATCGTGCCGCGTAGTAACCGTGCGAAGGTCTCTCTTAGATTATTTCCTTGGCATGTATACCAATCTTTGGTAAATTATAGAAAGACAATATTTTGGAAAGGTTAGAAAATGGCCAAAAATACCAGTGTTTCGCTTGGCGATCATTTTGAGACTTTCGTTGATGAACGGGTCAAGGCGGGGCGCTATGCTTCAGCAAGTGATGCCGTGCGCGCAGGACTCAGACTTCTGGAACAGGAGGAAACCAGACTGGAGGCACTACGCGCTGCCCTTATCAAAGGTGAGGAAAGCGGTATTGCCGAGGACTACAACATTGAGGCCATACAGCGTGAGCTTGATAGTGGAGAATAATGCGCTTTAAGGTTTCAAAAGAAGCGCGGGACGATATACGCAAGATTGGCCGTTACACGCAACGCAAATGGGGCAAAGATCAACGCCGGAATTATTTAAACGATCTGGATAAAAAATTCGGTTTACTTGCAGAAAACCCTCTTCTGGGTCGTCGCTGCGACAGTATCAGAGAAGGATATTTCCGG
>JACKLU010000019.1 GCA_024235735.1 Burkholderiales bacterium | reverse complement strand
TGATTAAGTCTTTTTGTTCTCACTGCTAAAGTAGTTTTCGGTGTGAAATGTATGCAGTTCTGGTGCTGTATAAAAGTACCAGAATTGCACATACAAACTTTTTTATAAAAGAACTGTGTGCAATATATATCGCAGACATATCAAAAAACGGTATGGGATATGAAGCATAGTCATAAAATACAGTGATAAGCGATTATTAAAGCGTTTTCACATAAAAAGTTTTGTTATTAAGCGGTATCCACTAAATATATAAAAATTTTCTCAGTGTCAGACAAAGTTGATAAAAATAAAAATTATGCTGGTAGACTGAGTTATAGCTATCGACGTAATCTACGTGAACGTTTCATAGAGTCAGTTTTGTTTTTGTCTGCAGCACTTTCTGTTGTCATCATGCTGTCAATAGTCGTGATGCTCGTGAAAGAATCATTCGTTTTTTTTCAACATGTTTCATTGTGGGATTTTTTAACAGACACACAGTGGACACCACTGTTTGATGATGCGCACTACGGAATTCTGCCATTGATCGCAGGCACAGTTGTCAGCTCAGCGGTTGCGTTACTTGTGGCGTTGCCGTTGGGAACGATAATTGCTATATACCTTTCGGAATTTGCTCCATTCTCGGTACGAGAGATTGCAAAGCCATTTTTGGAATTACTAGGTGGAATACCTACTGTTGTTTATGGCTATTTTGCATTGCTATTCGTAACGCCTTTATTACAGATGATATTTCCAACATTACCTGGATTCAGTTTATTGTCGGCAGGCTTGGTGATGGGTATTATGATTATTCCCTACGTCAGTTCGATGACGGAGGATGCCATGCGCGCCGTACCGATGCATTTACGGGAAGGGTCGTATGCTATGGGTGCAACAAGATTTCAGACTGCGATTCGTGTCGTAATGCCGGCGGCATTCTCCGGTATAGCTGCAGCGTACATTCTCGGAATATCACGTGCGGTCGGAGAAACCATGGTTGTGGCAATTGCTGCGGGGATGCAGCCTAATCTTACATGGAATCCAATGGAGCCAGCAGCAACGATTACTGCTTATATTGTACAAGTGAGTCTAGGGGATTTACCTCACGGTAGTATAGGTTATCAAACGATTTTTGCTGCAGGTCTGACTTTGTTATTGATGACGCTTGTTTTTAATATCATCGGTCATGTATTGCGCAAGCGTTACCGTGAAATTTATTGATAATTCAATAATGAACAAAACAGACGAGCTGAATGAACTGAGAAGAATAATCGGACTGCATAAGCGTTGGGATCTTCTTTTTATGATTACCGGCATTATTGCGCTAATGATTGCCATATTGACGTTTATAGCGTTGTTTGCGCAAATGCTGATTGATGGTATGCCCAGATTATCCTGGGATTTTTTTACTTCATTTCCATCTCGTCGCCCTGAATCGGCAGGAATTTTGTCAGCCTGGGTTGGCACGACGCTGGTTATGCTAGTTACTGCCGCCACCGCAGTGCCGCTTGGAGTGGGTGCGGGTGTTTATTTAGAAGAATATGCGCCCAAAAACATATTTACAGAGATTCTTGAAATCAATGTAACCAATCTTGCGGGCGTGCCTTCGATTATATACGGCTTGCTAGCACTGGGATTATTTGTATATCAATTAGGACTTGGTCAAAGTATATTGTCGGCTGGCTTGGCATTGGCATTATTGATATTGCCAGTGGTGATTGTGGCAACACGAGAAGCAATTAGGTCTATCCCTGTTGCTATACGTGAAGGCGCATATGCGCTGGGTGCGACCAAGTGGCAAACAGTATATGACCATTTGTTGCCTTACTCATCAGCAGGTATATTGACCGGTATAATAATCGGACTTGCGCGTGCGATTGGCGAGACTGCGCCTATTATTACAATTGGTGCACTGACCTTCATTGCATTTTTGCCGCCGTCACCGATCACAGAAGTATTTCCATATATTTCATTTGAATGGCTAACAGCACCCTTCACCGTTATGCCAATACAGATGTTTAACTGGGTTTCGCGTCCTGAAGAAGCATTTCAATTGAATGCAGCGGCGGCAGGACTTGTTTTGGTAGTAATGACATTAACAATGAATGGATTAGCGATTTATTTGCGCTATCGCATGCGCAAAAATATCAAGTGGTAGAAAATGCAAACTAGTGCAGAATTAAATCAATATAAATCGCATGTTAGAGCTTTGAATTTTTATTATGGCGCATTTCATGCGCTTAAAAATATCGATATGGCATTGCATGCAAATAAAATTACGGCGCTTATTGGGCCTTCTGGCTGCGGCAAGTCGACTTTCCTGCGGTGCTTCAATCGAATGCACGATCTTTATCCTGGAAATCGGTATGATGGAGAAATTATTCTACACCCGGATCAGGTGAATATCTTGTCACATAAGGTTGATCCGATTGAAGTGCGCATGCGCATCAGCATGGTTTTTCAGAAACCAAATCCATTTCCGAAATCGATTTATGAAAATGTAGCTTACGGATTGCGCGTCAGAGGGATTAGGCAAAGGGCTGTTCTTGACGAAAAAGTAGAAAATGCTTTGCGAAATTCTGCATTATGGGATGAAGTTAAAGATCGAATGAATGATCTGGCGTTTAATCTTTCTGGTGGGCAGCAACAGAGATTATGTATTGCACGTGCGCTAGCGACAGATCCTGAAATTCTCCTATTTGACGAGCCAACATCAGCGCTGGACCCTATTGCAACGGCTAGTATTGAAGAACTAATCGCCGACTTGAAGGATAAAGTTACAATTTTAATCGTGACGCATAACATGCAACAGGCCGCCAGAGTGTCCGATTTTACAGCCTATATGTATCTCGGTGAATTAATCGAATTTGACGAAACCGATACAATTTTTATAAAACCTAAGCACAAACAAACTGAGGATTATATTACAGGGCGGTTTGGTTGATTCGACACGGAAAAATCTATATCAAAACGCAATTGATGAGCAGGAGTCCAGTCAGTCAGTTATTTAAAATTTGCCAATATTTGTTCTTGAAAGTAAACGGATAACTTTTTTTAATTTATTTTGGCAAAGCCTAAACAAGAAATTCGCAAATCCAAGAAGATTGACTACTTTATTAATCAAGGGTAGCATCGCCCCTTTTGAGAAAACAAGGAAATGAGAATGCGAAACAAGCTCGTGGCCGGTAACTGGAAAATGCACGGAAACTTGGAAGACAATGCTGCATTGCTTGAGGCATTGATTACAAATATGCCGAAGCCTGGAAATAATACCGGATATGCCGTTTGCGTACCTTTTCCTTATCTTGCGTCAGTTCAAGCCGCACTTCAGGGCACATACATAAATTGGGGAGCGCAAAATATAAGTCAGTATGAAAAAGGCGCCTATACGGGAGAAGTGTCGGCTGATATGCTTAACGACTTTGGCTGCAGATATGTTATTGTCGGGCATTCTGAAAGAAGAATGCTGTTTGGAGAAACCAGCCAGATTGTAGCTGAGAAATATGCAGCAGCTCAACGTGCCGGTTTGATTCCGATTCTTTGTGTTGGTGAGACGCTGGAGCAACGTGATTCAGACATTACGGAACAGGTTATCGATGAGCAATTGAAAGCTGTGATTGCACTGACCGGTATCGAATCATTGGCGAAAGCGGTAATTGCCTATGAACCGGTATGGGCGATTGGAACGGGGAAAACAGCTACACCTCAGCAAGCACAGGACATACATCAATTCATTCGAAAGGGCATTGCTTCACAAGATAAAGGAATCTCAGAGGAGTTATCTATCCTGTATGGTGGTAGTGTCAAAGCAAATAACGCAATGGAACTCTTTGTGATGCCGGATATAGATGGCGGTTTGATTGGTGGCGCTTCGCTTGTCGCAGAAGATTTTGTTGCTATTTGTAGTGCAATTAAAAGTTAATTTATTGGAGTTACACGTTGGAAACCTTGGTTTGGTCTGTACACGTTATATTAGCAGTGGTTCTTATTGTGCTAGTTTTATTGCAACATGGTAAGGGCGCTGATATGGGCGCTGCGTTTGGCAGTGGATCAGCAGGAAGCTTGTTTGGAGCGTCTGGTTCTGCAACTTTTTTGAGTCGAACGACTGGTATGGTTGCTGCAATGTTTTTTATATCCAGCATGAGCCTGACTTATTTATCCATGAATCGAACAGAGAATCTTGGTGTAATGAGTCTTATAGAGGATACAATAGAAGGCGCAGCTGAAGAAACGTCACAACCAACTGTGACTGACACAGGTGACAATAAAATTCCTGATTTCAATGATGATGGTGCGTTAAGAGTGAATCAGATTCCTAATTAGAAAATTTGGAATCAGAATCACCAGTATCGGAATTAGTGGAGTTAGTAATTCGCGGCCGACGTGGTGGAATTGGTAGACACGCCGTCTTGAGGGGGCGGTGGCGAAAGCTGTGCGAGTTCGAGTCTCGCCGTCGGCACCAGAATAATTCTTTTTGTAAAAATAGTGATATGAATATCGCTAAATCATTAATAGGTTTTAAAGTAGAATGCACCTATGATTGAAAATTATTTTCCTATTCTTTTGTTTCTGATTGTCGGCTTTGTTGTTGGCGCAGGCTGTATGCTAGGTGGTTGGCTTATGGCGCCTAACCGGCCTGATAAAGAAAAATTGTCTGCTTACGAATGTGGTTTCGATGCATTTGAAGATGCACGGATGAAATTCGACGTACGCTATTATTTGGTTGCGATTTTGTTTATTTTGTTTGATTTGGAAATCGCTTTTCTTTTTCCTTGGGCAATTGTGCTTGATGAAATCGGTTTGTTTGGATTTGTTTCAATGATGGTATTTCTTGGCATCCTGGTTGTCGGTTTTGTTTATGAGTGGGTGCGCGGCGCATTGGAGTGGGATTAAAGCAATGAGTATAGAAGGCGTCTTAGAAAAAGGATTCATCACAACGAAATTGGATTCGGTAATTAATTGGGGACGTACAGGTTCGATGTGGCCAATGACGTTCGGTTTGGCGTGTTGCGCTGTGGAGATGATGCAGACAGGGGCTTCCCGCTATGATCTTGATCGTTTTGGTATTGTATTCCGTCCTAGTCCGCGACAGTCGGACGTCATGATTGTGGCTGGCACACTATGCAATAAAATGGCTCCTGCACTGAGAAAAGTATACGATCAAATGGCCGAGCCACGCTGGGTCATTTCTATGGGGTCTTGCGCGAACGGTGGCGGTTATTACCACTACTCCTATTCCGTTGTACGTGGGTGTGATCGAATTGTGCCTGTTGATATTTATGTCCCAGGTTGTCCGCCAACGGCTGAAGCGTTGCTGTACGGGATTATACAATTACAAAATAAAATCAATCGTACCAATACGATAGCAAGGTAGTATCTTTTATGAATAGCATACATCTGAAGAATTTGGGAAATGAGCTTAAAGAAGCTTTGTCGGAGCGGTTGGTCAGTTTGCATCATTTCTCCGATGAGTTAACACTGGTAGTTCTGGCCAAAGATATCAGTGCTGTATGTGAAATGCTGCGTGATCATGAAAACTTCCGTTTTGATACACTGATAGACTTATGTGGTGTTGATTATTTAACCTATGGTGATGACAAAACAGCGATTGGCCAACCCGAAGGGAGGAGATACGCAGTTGTTTATCATTTGCTATCAGTCGATTTGAATCAAAGACTGCGAGTAAAAGTATTTGCCGAAGACAGCGAGTTTCCAATAATAAATTCTGTAGTTGACATCTGGCCGGCAGCCGATTGGTTTGAGCGTGAGGCGTTTGATCTGTATGGAATTGTTTTTCCAGGTCATACTGATTTAAGGCGTTTGCTGACTGACTATGGGTTTGTGGGTAACCCGTTTCGGAAAGATTTTCCGCTGTCTGGTTATGTTGAGATGCGATACGATGAAGATCAAAAACGTGTTATCTATCAGCCTGTAACAATAGAGCCGCGTGAAATAACTCCGCATGTGATTCGCGAAGAGAATTATGGCGATAGCCATTGAATATTACGTTAGCCGCTTATCTGAAGAGTAACTGAATTTTTTATAAAAACATGGCAGAAATAAGAAATTACACCATGAATTTCGGACCACAGCATCCTGCAGCGCATGGTGTATTGCGCTTGGTTCTGGAATTGGATGGCGAAGTAGTCAAGCGTGCTGATCCGCATATTGGATTGTTACATCGGGCAACTGAGAAACTTGCGGAAAATAAAACTTTCTTGCAGTCAGTTCCTTATATGGATCGTTTGGATTATGTTTCCATGATGGTCAACGAGCATGCCTATGTTATGGCCATCGAAAAGCTCTTGCAGATAGAAGTGCCTGTCAGGGCGCAGTACATCCGGGTTATGTTTGATGAAATTACGCGGATATTGAATCACTTGCTTTGGATAGGCGCGCATGCGTTGGATGTAGGTGCAATGACCATGTTTCTTTATGCATTCCGTGAGCGAGAAGATCTCATGGATTGCTACGAAGCTGTGTCTGGAGCGCGAATGCATGCAGCGTATTACCGTCCTGGCGGTGTTTACCGCGATCTGCCGGATACAATGCCGCAGTATCAGTCATCAAAAATTCATAACGAAAAGCAGACGCAGGTCAGAAATATAAATCGCGAGGGATCATTACTTGATTTTATTGAAGATTTTACCGAGAGATTCCCGAAGTATGTTGATGAATATGAAACATTATTAACAGATAATCGAATCTGGAAACAAAGATTGGTTGATGTGGGAGTGGTAAGTCCGGAAAGAGCTAAAGCACTAGGTTTTACAGGGCCTATGTTGCGTGGATCTGGAGTGGAGTGGGATTTGCGTAAAAAACAACCATATGAAGTTTACGATAAATTGGATTTTGACATACCAGTGGGCGTAAATGGTGATTGCTACGACCGTTATTTGGTGCGCATGGAAGAATTCCGCCAATCTAACCGGATAATTAAACAATGCGTGGATTGGTTACGACAAAATCCAGGGCCGGTTATAACAGATAATCATAAGGTTGCACCACCGTCACGACTGAGCATGAAACAAAATATGGAAGAAATGATCCATCATTTCAAACTGTTTTCTGAAGGCATGCATGTCCCTCCGGGTGAAACGTATGTCGGTGTGGAGCATCCAAAAGGTGAATTTGGTATCTATTTAATATCGAATGGTGCAAATAAGCCTTATCGTCTGAAGATTCGCGCTCCTGGATTTGCGCACCTCGCCGCTCTGGATGAAATGTCGCGAGGCCACATGATTGCTGACGTGGTTGCAATCATCGGTACGCAAGATATCGTATTTGGTGAAATTGATAGATAATTGATATGTTAAGTGCTGAATCCTTAAAAAAAATAGATCACGAGATAGCGAAGTATCCCGAGGATCAGAAACAATCAGCCGTGATGTCTGCCCTTGCGATCGCGCAGGATGAAAAAGGCTGGCTGGCAAATGAGACGATGAATTTTGTCGCTGAATATCTGAACATGCCGCCAATTGCAGTATATGAAGTGGCGACTTTCTATAACATGTATAACCTCGAACCGGTAGGGCAATATAAAATCACCGTTTGTACAAATTTACCCTGTGCTCTATCCGGTGGGAATGATGCCGCAAATTATCTGAAACAGAGGCTGGGTATAGATTTTAATCAGACAACCGCTGATGGAAAATTTACCTTGAAAGAAGGCGAGTGCATGGGGGCCTGTGGAGATGCACCGGTAATGTTGGTCAACAATCGGCGCATGTTCAGTTTCATGTCCAATGAGAAAATAGATGAAATGCTAGGGGATATGAAAAAATGAAAGAATATCCGCTAACACTGTTAAATGGCGTTGATCCGAAGGATCCCAACAATTGGCGAATTAAAAGCTATGAAGCCCGGGAAGGCTACGCTGCGCTAAAAAAAATACTTCAAAAAAGAATTACACCGGAAGAAATTATCGAAGAGGTTAAAAAGTCTGCGTTACGCGGACGAGGTGGTGCTGGATTTCCCACTGGCTTGAAATGGAGCTTTATGCCCAAGGATTATCAGGGTGATAAATACATTGTCTGTAATTCTGATGAAGGCGAGCCCGGAACATTTAAAGATCGTGACATTCTCCGCTACAATCCTCATCTGCTAATAGAAGGTATGATTATTGCAGCTTATGCGATGGGTGCGAAAGCGGGCTATAATTATATCCATGGAGAGATTTGGGAAACTTACGAACGTATGGAGGAGGCGGTCGAAGAAGCACGCACCGCAGGATATCTTGGTGAAAAAATACTCGGCACCGAATTTAGCTTCCAACTATACAACCATCATGGCTATGGTGCCTATATTTGTGGTGAAGAAACGGCGTTGCTTGAATCGATTGAAGGCAAAAAGGGGCAACCGCGTTTCAAGCCGCCATTTCCGGCTAATTATGGTCTTTATGGAAAGCCAACAACGATCAATAATACAGAGACTTTTGCTTCTGTCCCGTGGATAATACGTAATGGTGGTGAATCTTATCTGAATCTTGGCAGGCCAAATAATGGTGGAACCAAGATTTTTTCAGTTTCAGGCCATGTGAATAAGCCGGGAAATTATGAAATTCCGTTAGGCACGCCGTTTGCAGAGCTGCTGGAGCTGGCTGGTGGCATGCGTGGAGGACGCAAGCTGAAAGGCTGTATTCCGGGAGGATCATCCATGCCAGTTTTGCCTGGTGATATCATGATGCAGACTGATATGGACTATGATTCCATAGCCAAGGCGGGGTCCATGCTTGGTTCAGGTGCGGTCATTATTATGGATGAAACGACATGTATGGTCAGAGCATTAGAGCGTCTTTCCTATTTTTATTTTGAAGAGTCGTGCGGTCAATGCACCCCATGTCGGGAAGGTACTGGCTGGCTTTATCGCATTATCCATCGCATAGAACACGGTAAGGGACGCCAGGAGGATCTTGATTTGCTGGATGATATTGCAGACAACATCCAAGGCAGAACGATTTGTGCACTGGGTGATGCGGCTGCGATGCCGGTGCGCGCAATGATTCAGCATTTTAGAGATGAATTTGCATATCATATTGAACACAAGAAATGTATGGTTTAGATGATATTATTTTGATTTGCACGCATTAAGATGAACTGAAAATTATTCAGTAAGCACTTGCGCTTTTTAAATAACAAGAATTTTAGCTGATGGTCAATATTGAAATCGACGGTAAACAAGTCTCGGTACCGAAAGGTGGCACTATTATGGATGGCGCCAAAGAGGTCGGGATCTATATTCCTCATTTTTGCTACCACAAAAAGTTATCCATAGCAGCAAACTGCCGCATGTGTTTGGTGCAGGTAGAAAAGGCGCCTAAACCTTTGCCAGCCTGCGCAACGCCTGTTATGGAAGGTATGAAGGTGTACACCCACTCTAAACAAGCTGTTACGGCGCAAAAAGGTGTAATGGAGTTTCTTTTGATAAATCACCCGCTGGATTGTCCAATTTGTGATCAGGGTGGGGAATGTCAATTACAGGATCTTGCCGTTGGATATGGTTCGAGTGGCTCCCGTTACCAGGAAGCCAAGCGTGTCGTTGTCAATAAGAACCTGGGGCCATTGATCTCAACCGATATGACGCGGTGTATTCACTGTACACGCTGCGTGAGATTCGGACAGGAGATTGCCGGAATTATGGAACTCGGTATGGCTGGACGTGGCGAGCATTCTGAAATTCTGTCTTTTGTCGGTAAAACAGTCGATTCCGAAATATCCGGTAATGTGATTGATCTTTGTCCTGTAGGTGCATTGGTAAGTAAGCCTTTTCGCTACTCTGCGCGCACTTGGGAATTATCACGCAGGAAATCAGTCAGTCCGCACTGCGGGTTGGGTTCAAATCTAATTGTTCAGGTAAAACATGACCGCGTAATGCGGGTTTTGCCGCGTGATAATGAGGAATTGAACGAATGCTGGTTGTCGGATAAGGACCGGTTCTCTTATGAAGGGTTGAATTCGGAAGATCGTCTGACCCAGCCAATGATCAAACACGATGGTCAGTGGCAGTCATGCACCTGGCAGGAAGCGCTGGAATTTACTGCGACTAAACTTTTAGAGACCAAGGATCAATATGGTTCTGGAAGTCTCGGCGCATTAGGCTCGGCGCACTGTACTACCGAAGAATTGTTTTTGTTGCAGAAATTAATGCGAGGCCTCGGAAGCGGTAATGTTGATCATCGTCTGCGCCAGTCGGATTTTACGGCTGATCAGTCGCTATGTGGTGTGCCATGGCTGGGAACCCGTGTTGCAGATATATCTGAACAGAAATCGATTTTGATAATAGGCAGCACGTTACGCAAGGATCATCCGCTCATTGCACAACGCATCAGACAGGCAGTAAAAAAGGGTACACAACTCAACGTAATCAATCCGTTTGATGATGATCTGCTGGTGAAATTAGACAACAAAGCGATAGTTGCGCCAGATGAGATAGCCAGAACATTGGCTTCAGTCCTTAAATATGCGTTCAAGCAGAAAGAAGTGAGCGCACCCGAATCATTGATTCAAATATTTGATTCGCTTCAGAGCGACATGGAAAACGCTGCACTGATAGCGAAAAGTTTGATAGATAATTCGCCGGCTGCGATTTACCTGGGGAATTTAGCTCAGCATCATCCAAGTTATGCACAGATTCACAGGCTTGCGCTCGCACTCGCAGAAATTACGGGCGCAAGTATCGGTATACTGGGGGAAGCGGCGAATAGTGTCGGCGGATATATAGCAGGTGCTATACCGGATTTGTCGAGCATATCGTCAGTTGTCAGCCTCTATTCTGATGAAGTGACTGGATTAAGCGCAGCGCAAATGTTAAGCGGCGCTTCGGATCCTAAATGTCGCGCATTTGTTTTGTTGAATGTTGAGCCTGAATTCGATACCTATGACCCGCGCCAAGCGTTAAAAACGCTTCAGTCAACGGATTTTGTTGTTTCTCTTACAGCCTATAAGGGTAACGTAGCGGACTATGCCGATGTCATGTTGCCTATTACGCCATTTACTGAAACATCAGGCACATTTGTAAATGCTGAAGGTCGTGTGCAAAGCTTTAATGGCGTAGTCGCGCCGTTGGGAGATGCGCGGCCAGGGTGGAAAGTATTACGTGTTTTGGGCAGTATGCTAAAACTTAACGCCTTTGACTTTGATACGCCGGAAGCAGTACGCGAAAAAGTGTTCCCGCAGGATATGAAAATCGACAAGTATTTGAATAATCGTCTTGCAGATATGAATATCAATCTCAAATCGAAAGAAAATCATGCGATTCAGCGTATTGGTGAAGTCCCTATATATCAGGCGGATACAATAGTTCGTCGTGCACAATCCTTACAGCAGACTAGAGATGGCATGTCGATATACGCGTGGATGCCGAAAAAACTGATGGAGCAATTGGGAATCAGCGCAGGTGATCAGATCAAGGTGACACAGGCTGGATCAGCCATACAGCTTGAAGCGGCCTGTGACGAGAAACTTCCGGATAATTGTGTACGCATACCTTGCGCACATCCCAAAACATTTTCCTTGGGGGCGATGTTCGGGGAAATATCGGTAGAAAAACTGTGAAGTACGGAATTGGAATTAATTGATGGAATCGATACAACAATTATTTGAACAGTTTTTCGGCCTGGAATGGGGGATCATGCTGTTCACGCTTGTGAAAAATCTGGCTTATATTATCGCTATCGCCGTACCATTGTTGCTCGGCGTTGCCTATCTGACTTTTGCCGAACGCAAAATCATAGCCTACATGCAGATACGAGTAGGTCCTAATCGAGTTACGTTTTTTGGCATACCCTGGTTGCGAGGCTGGGGGCAGCCAATTGCAGATGCGGTTAAAGCGTTAATGAAGGAAATAGTAATTCCTACGGGGGCGAACAAGTTCCTTTTTATTCTGGCGCCAATTCTGACAATCATGCCCGCATTGGCTGCTTGGGCAGTTGTGCCGTTCTCCGCCGAACTCGTGTTGGCGGATATCAATGCCGGATTGCTGTATATTCTGGCAATGACGTCAATGGGTATTTATGGCGTGATCATAGCCGGTTGGGCATCAAATTCTAAATATGCGTTTTTAGGTGCGATGCGATCTGCGGCGCAGGTTGTTTCATATGAGCTCGCGATGGGTTTTGCTCTGGTATGTGTTCTCATGATGTCTCAGAGCTTGAATCTGGGTGATATTGTGAACGGACAGCAGGGAGGCAGCATGCTGAATTGGTATTTGATTCCGTTGTTTCCCATGTTTCTGGTGTATTTTATCTCGGGTGTTGCAGAAACAAATCGTGCGCCGTTTGACGTCGCGGAAGGTGAGTCAGAAATCGTCGCCGGGTTCCATGTCGATTATTCCGGAATGGCATTTACTGTTTTTTTCCTGGCGGAATATGCCAACATGATACTGGTTGCCACGTTAACTGCGATCATGTTTTTAGGCGGATGGCTGCCGCCACTGGATATCGCGCTATTTAATATGGTGCCTGGATTTATATGGCTATTACTTAAAATCGCATTCCTTTTATTCTTTTTCCTCTGGTTTCGCGCGACATTCCCGAGGTACCGCTATGACCAGATTATGCGGTTAGGCTGGAAAGTGTTTATTCCGATTACGCTGATTTGGATTGTTGTATTAGGTCTGATCATGCAATTGCCTGAATCTGTAAGGAATGATTTTCCGTACAATCTATGGTTCTAAAAGAGTATGTATTATGAATCGAATCAAGAAATTTTTTAGTACTTTTCTATTACTTGAGTTGTGGAAGGGGATGATGGTTACCGGGCGGTACATGTTCAAACCCAAAATAACCGTACATTATCCCGAAGAAAAAACACCGCAGTCCCCACGGTTCCGTGGATTGCACGCACTTCGACGGTATCCTAACGGTGAAGAACGCTGTATAGCTTGCAAGTTGTGCGAAGCCGTATGTCCCGCAATGGCGATTACCATAGACTCCGAACAGCGTGAAGATGGCACAAGAAGAACTACGCGTTATGATATCGATCTTGCCAAATGTATATTCTGTGGTTTTTGTGAAGAATCCTGTCCGGTTGATTCAATTGTCGAAACACGCATACTTGAATACCACGGTGAAAAAAGGGGTGATTTGATTTACACCAAAGAAATGCTACTCGCTATTGGTGATCGCTACGAAGAACAAATTGCCAAAGATAGGGAAGCAGATGCGCGATATCGTTGATCCTTGCCGGTAAATACCAATGAATTTTCAGGATATAATTTTTTACGTTTTTTCGACAGTTCTTATTGTTTCAGCTTTAGGTGTCGTGACATCCCGTAATCCAGTTTATTCTGCATTACTGCTGGTTCTGTCATTTATCACCTGCGCCGGTTTGTGGCTTCTGCTGGAGGCGGAGTTTCTTGCTATAACGCTGGTGCTTGTCTATGTCGGCGCAGTTATGGTGCTGTTTTTATTCGTTGTGATGATGCTCGATATCAATCTGGCGCAATTACGAGAAGGTTTCTGGAGATGGTTTCCAGTCGGTGGATTAATCGCATTAATCATTGTTGCTGAAATCACGCTGATTATGTCAGGTTCCTATTTTGGCCTTGAAGAAATGCCCGCGCCTGATCCAAAACCCGCTGATTATAGTAATACCAAAGAGTTAGGGCGTGTTCTTTATACGGAATATGTCTATGCATTTGAATTAGCGGCAGTACTCCTGCTCGTCGCAATGGTTGCGGCTATTGCGCTGACGCTGCGACATCGTGAAGATAAGAAATCGCTTGATGTGGCCAAACAAGTTAGTGTAAGAAAAGAAGACAGATTGCGAATTGTTTCCATGGCTGCAGAAAAAAAAGAATAATTGTATGTGGCATGAATTAATAAAAGAGGTGTAGAGCTTGGTATCGTTATCGCATTATTTGGTGTTAGGCGCGATTTTATTCGCTATTGGTATCGTTGGTATTTTTCTTAATCGGAAAAATCTTATTATCATACTGATGTCGATTGAACTCATGCTTCTGGCAGTCAATATAAACTTTGTTGCTTTTTCTCACTATCTTCAGGATATATCGGGGCAAATATTCGTATTTTTCATTTTAACCGTTGCCGCGGCAGAAGCGGCGATCGGTCTCGCAATTCTTGTCGTGCTGTTCCGCAATTTACGGACGATTAATGTTGATGACCTGGATAGATTAAAAGGTTAATTAATGTGGCGATACATTTCGGCCTACAAAAACATATAACAGATATTAACAACTGATAGAGATGCAGACACTTTATTTACTGGTGCCGATCGCACCGTTAGTAGGCGCCATCGTTGCAGGATTATTTGGTCGCTATATCGGCACTACCTGGAGCCATCGAGTTACTATTTCACTGATTTTCGTTTCATTCATTGCTTCCTTGATTATTTTTAAAGATGTTCTGGGCGGAAATGTTTTTAACGGATCAGTTTATACATGGCTTGTAACGGGTAATACAAGTTTTGAAATCGGATTTCTGATTGATCAGCTTTCTGCGACCATGATGGTCGTCGTCAGTCTGGTTTCACTGATGGTGCATATCTATACCATTGGTTATATGCAGGGCGATCCAGGTTATCAGCGTTTCTTCAGTTACATATCGTTGTTCACATTTTCCATGATGATGCTGGTCATGTCGAACAACTTTTTACAACTGTTCTTTGGTTGGGAAGCCGTGGG
Organism: Burkholderiales bacterium; assembly: GCA_024235735.1. Lineage (GTDB taxonomy): Bacteria > Pseudomonadota > Gammaproteobacteria > Burkholderiales > Nitrosomonadaceae > Nitrosomonas. Next base: position 30,429 of record JACKLU010000019.1, on the reverse strand, counting down.
ACTGGTGTCTTACCTGTTGATTGGATTCTGGTATACACGACCGACAGCCATTTATGCCAATCTCAAAGCCTTTCTGGTTAACCGGGTGGGGGATTTCGGTTTTTTGCTGGGCATCGCGCTGGTATTGATGTATTTCGGTTCACTTGATTATGCATCTGTATTTTCTCAGGCCCCTGAAGTTGCTGAACAAACCATAGAATTAATACCTGGCTCACCATGGATGTTGATGACGGTAATTTGTATTTTATTGTTTATTGGTGCAATGGGTAAGTCGGCTCAGTTTCCGCTGCATGTTTGGCTGCCGGACTCAATGGAAGGTCCGACGCCGATTTCGGCCCTGATACATGCCGCAACTATGGTTACCGCCGGTATTTTCATGGTGGCGCGCATGTCACCATTATTTGAACTGTCCGATGTCGCGCTTTCAACGATACTGGTTATCGGCGGCATCACAACGCTATTCATGGCGCTGGTTGCGGTCGTACAAACTGACATCAAGCGCGTCGTCGCGTATTCAACTTTGTCGCAACTCGGCTATATGACGGTAGCACTCGGAGCTTCCGCTTATTCTGCTGCAATTTTTCACTTGATGACTCACGCATTCTTCAAAGCCGTGCTGTTCTTGGGTGCCGGATCGGTGATTATTGCCATGCACCATGAGCAAAACATGGAGAAAATGGGGGGGTTGAAGAAATATATGCCCATAACTTACTGGACAATGTTTATCGCTGCACTGGCCAGCGCAGGTGTTCCCGGTTTTTCCGGATTCTTTTCCAAAGATGCGATTATAGAAGCCGTCGGATTGGCGGATATTCCTTTTGTGAATTTTGCTTATTTTTGTGTTCTGGCGACAGTATTTGTAACAGCATTGTATACATTCAGGTTGCTGTTCATGACATTTCATGGACAACCGCGCATGGACGAGCATACAAAGTCGCACTTGCATGAGTCGCCATGGGTAGTTACATTACCTCTGGTTATTTTGGCGATACCCACTATCGGTGCAGGCTGGTTTATTGGTCCTATTGTATTTGGCGATTATTTCAATAATGTCATACATGTGTTGCCGGAGCATGCCGCGATTGAGAAACTTGGTGCGGAATTTACCGGGGTTGGCGGGATGATGATACACGCACTGTCGACAGCGCCATTCTGGTTATCTATAGCAGGCATTTTTACTGCCTGGTATCTCTATACGGTGAAAACGGATATTCCCGCCAAGATCAAGTCCATCTTTGCACCCATCTATACAGTCCTTGACAGGAAATACTATATCGATGAATTGTATTCGTGGCTGTTTGCCGGTGGAACCAGAAAACTTGGGACGCTATTATGGAAGTTTGGCGATATCAAACTGATCGATGGTTTGATCGTCAACGGGACAGCGCGTTTTGTGGGATGGTTTGCTACAGTGGTTAAACGATTCCAGACTGGATATATCTATCACTACGCATTTACGATGATCGTAGGCATTTTTGCAATCCTCACCTTATGGCTCTACTGAGAATTATCCGCCAGTGCACTATACCGCATTAATCTTTTACGCGTAACAAATAAACTCTAACAATTAGATCGGATTAAGCATGTTGTTTGGAATTCCACTTTTAAGTTTGATTATCTGGCTGCCAATAGTGTTTGGTATAGTCGTTTTTGCTACTGGTGGAGATCGCAATGCACAGCTTGCACGCTGGGTAGCATTAGCAGGATCAATATTAGGTTTTCTGGTGGCAATCCCGTTATATACCGGGTTTGATCCTTCAACCAGCGCAATGCAGTTTGTCGAAGAGCACGCATGGTTCGAACGTTTTAATGTCAACTATCATCTCGGTGTGGATGGTATTTCCATGCCGCTGATTTTATTGAACTGCTTTATTACACCTTTTGTGGTCGTTGCGGGCTGGCAAGTCATTCAGGAGCGCGTATCTCAGTATATGGGCGCATTCATGATGATGTCCGGAATAGTCAATGGCGTTTTTGCTGCATTGGACGCCGTTCTTTTTTATGTATTCTGGGAAGCCTCATTGATACCGATGTTCCTGATTATTGGCATCTGGGGTGGACCCAACAGAGTGTATGCAGCAATTAAATTTTTCCTGTACACATTGATGGGATCGCTCTTAATGCTAATTGCCTTCATTTACCTGTACCAATCGTCAGGGGGCAGCTTTTCCATAGCCGATTATCATCAATTGCCGATTCCGCTGGATGTACAGATCCTGATTTTTATCGCTTTTCTTCTGGCGTTTGCGGTCAAGGTGCCGATGTGGCCGGTGCATACATGGTTGCCAGATGCGCACGTTGAAGCGCCTACCGGCGGTTCGGTAGTCCTGGCCGCGATTATGCTTAAGCTCGGCGGATATGGTTTCCTGCGCTTCTCACTACCGATTACGCCGGATGCGAGTCATTATCTCGCGGAAATGATGATTGTGCTGTCTCTGATAGCCGTTGTATATATCGGCCTGATTGCGCTCATGCAGGCTGATATGAAAAAGTTAATCGCTTATTCGTCTATCGCCCATATGGGGTTTGTTACATTGGGTTTCTTTCTGTTCAATGCCTATGGCATTGAAGGCGCCATGGTTCAGATGATTTCGCACGGCTTTATATCTGGTGCCATGTTTCTATGTGTAGGTGTGTTATATGACAGACTGCATTCTCGCCAGATTGCCGACTATGGCGGTGTAGTCAACAAAATGCCTGTTTTTGCGGCTTTTTTTATGTTGTTTGCGATGGCCAATGCGGGATTACCCGGTACCAGCGGTTTTGTGGGTGAATTTATGGTGATCATGGGTGCTGTTAAGATCAATTTTTGGTACGCATTTCTGGCGGCTACAACGTTGATTTTTGGCGCAGCTTATACACTGTGGATGTACAAGCGTGTCATTTTTGGCGCCATAGCCAGCCCTGCGGTTGAGGAATTACAGGATATTTCAAAGCGTGAATTCATGATACTGGCGATTTTAGCGCTCGCAGTATTATGGTTGGGCGTTTATCCATTCCCGTTGACTGAAGTGATGCATGCGACTGTCGATAACTTGCTCGAGCACGTTGCTAACAGCAAGTTGTAAAGCAATTCCAGAATAATAATTTCTCGATATGAGGATGAACGATTAATGAATTTTTTATCCCCCGATTTTTCACCGGCCTACTCTGAAATTTTTATACTTTTGATGGTATGTCTGGTTATGCTGGTCGATCTGGCGGCAGGTGAAAAAAGACGCTACATAACCTATGGATTGACGCAGGCGGCGTTGATTGGGTGTGCTTTGTTAACTTTTGTTACCTTTTCTGAAGAGGCAACACTGACTTTCTCGGGTATGTTTGTTGACGATGCCATGGCGGATATTCTTAAGCTGATGGTGTTTGCGACAGTCGCGGCTGTGTTGATTTATTCTCATACGTATGTACGGGATCGCGGTATCTTGACCGGAGAATTTTTTTGTTTAGTCCTGTTTGCGACGCTGGGTATGATGGTCATGATATCCGCCAGCCACTTTCTGACACTGTATATCGGACTGGAGTTGTTGTCGCTGTCATTATACGCGCTGGTTGCATTGCGGCGTGATTCACTGATGGCAACCGAGGCGGCAATGAAGTTTTTTGTGCTGGGCGCATTGGCTTCCGGTTTCCTGCTGTACGGCATGTCCATGGTTTATGGTGCGACCGGTTCGCTCCATGTCCATAAAGTAGCTGAGGTTATCACGGGCGGTGTAAGCAATCATGAGGTGCTTGTTGTCGGTTTGGTATTTATTGTCGCTGGGATAGCGTTTAAACTCAGTGCAGCACCATTTCATATGTGGGCGCCTGATGTCTATCAAGGTGCGCCTACCGCGATTACACTATTTATTGGTTCCGCGCCGAAGCTGGCCGCTTTCGCATTTGTAATGCGCCTGTTGATCGATGGGTTAGGTGATCTGGTCGCCGACTGGCAGGGGATGCTTGTCATACTGGCGGTATTATCCCTGACTGTGGGCAATATCGCAGCGATTGCGCAAACCAACATTAAACGCATGTTGGCCTACTCGACCATATCGCATATGGGGTTCGTGATTCTGGGATTCATCAGTGCCGATTGGAATGGCTACAGTTCCGCCTTGTTTTATGTGATTACCTATGTGTTGATGACGCTCGGTATTTTTGCTTTGATCATGATTTTGTGCCGTAATGGCTTTGAAGCTGAAGAGATCAGTGATTTTAAAGGACTGAGCAAACGAAACGCATGGTACGCTTTTCTGACCATGATACTGATGTTTTCCTTGGCGGGTATACCGCCGATGGTCGGATTTTACGCAAAACTGGCCGTATTACAAGCTGTTGTTAACGCCGGATTTGTATGGATTGCAGTTGCTGCGGTGATATTCTCGCTAATCGGTGCTTTTTATTATCTAAGAATTGTCAAATTAATGTATTTTGATGCGCCTGAGACAGATGAGCCCATTACGGTTAGAAGTGATGTCAAATTATTGATCAGTGTTAATGGTCTGGCGGTTTTATTGTTGGGCATATTTCCCCAGTCACTCATGGGCCTAAGCCTTTACGCTATTCAAAACTCAATGTAAAACACAATAAATCTGCAAAAAACATGCTTGTTTTTTGCAGATTTGAATCCTCATCATCAGAAAGCCGAAAACCCGAAATGGCATTAATGAGCTTACTGATAATCTTGAAAATGCTTTCTTAATTTGCCACTGCCATTTTCTAGTTGATCTTCACGTATCAACAGATTGCCCGTATTGAGTTTCTGAAATTTATCCCCAAATTATCCATTTGTTAAATTTAAGGAGAGAACCGTGCAAGCTGATACAAAAAAAGAACACTTAAGCTTCCAGACTGAGGCTAAGCAGCTGTTAAAGTTGATGATTCATTCCTTATACAGCAATAAGGAAATTTTTCTGCGCGAACTGATTTCCAATGCATCAGACGCTGCGGATAAATTGCGTTTCGAAGGTCTTGCCGACGCTGCTTTATTTGAAGATGATCCTGATCTGAAAATCAGAATCAGCTACGACAGTGAAGCTAGAACGATCACTGTCGCGGATAATGGCATTGGCATGTCAAGACAGGAAGTCATAGATCATATCGGTACGATCGCAAAGTCGGGCACGCGCGAATTTTTTAACTCACTGACTGGAGATCAGGCGAAAGATGCGCATCTTATAGGGCAATTTGGCGTCGGCTTTTATTCTGCTTTTATTGTTGCCGACAAAGTCACGCTGATTACCCGTCGAGCTGGACTGACTGCGGAGCATGGCGTCTGTTGGGAATCCAGCGGCGAAGGTGACTATACACTGGAAACGGTCACAAAGGAATCACGCGGTACGGACATTATTCTGCATTTGCGCGAAGAAGAAAACGATCTTCTCAATGGCTACCGCTTGCGTAATATCATTCGTAAATACTCGGATCACATCACGTTGCCCATTCTGATGAAAAAGGAAGAATGGTCCGACGAAGAAAAGAAAAACAAAATTACAGATGAAGATGAGACCATCAATCAGGCGAATGCGTTGTGGGCGCGCCCCAAAAATGAAATAACCGAAGAACAATATCACGAATTCTACAAACACGTCGCGCATGATTATGAACCGCCGCTGACGTATGTTCATGCGCGTGTCGAAGGCCGCCAGGAATATACGCAGCTGCTTTACATTCCTTCACGCGCGCCTTTCGATCTGTTTGATCGCGAGCACCGCCACGGCATCAAGCTCTATGTGCAGCGTGTGTTTATCATGGACGATACTGAAAAGCTGATGCCCAGTTATCTTCGTTTTGTGCGTGGTGTGATTGATTCAAACAGTCTGCCACTGAATGTTTCACGGGAAATTTTGCAGGAGTCGAAAGATATCGACACAATCCGGTCAGGCTCGATCAAGAAGATTCTAGGGTTGATCGAGGATCTTGCCAAGGATGATTCTGATTCCGGTAAAGAAAAATTCAAGACCTTTTACAAAGAATTCGGTCAGGTACTCAAGGAAGGCGTGGGCGAAGACTTTGCCAATCGTGAACGCATCGCCAGATTGCTGCGCTTTATCACCACGACCTGTGATGTCGATGAACCTACTGTCTCGCTTGCCGATTACATTGGTCGCATGAAAGAAGGCCAGGAGAAAATTTATTTCATTACGGCCGACAACCTCAAAGCAGCAAGAAGCAGTCCACACCTCGAGGTTTTTCGTAAAAAAGGCATCGAAGTTCTGTTGTTGGCAGATCGGGTTGATGAATGGCTGGTCAGCCACCTGACGGAATTTGAAGGAAAGTCATTGCAATCTGTCGCGAAAGGCGGTCTGGATCTGGGTAGTCTTGAAGACGAAGCGGAAAAGGAAGCGCATCAGAAAGAGAGCACCGAGCATCAGGATCTCATTGATAAAATGAAAAAAGCGCTTGCCGACAAAGTAAAGGATGTACGCGTTACGCTGCGACTGACCGAGTCGCCGGCCTGTCTGGTTGCAGATACCTACGACATGAGCGGAAATCTGGAGCGCCTGTTGAAACAGGCCGGGCAGAAAGTCACACCGACCAAACCGATTCTGGAAATTAACCCCCATCACCCGATGGTGCAGCGTTTGAAAACGGAGGAGGCGCACTTTGAAGACTGGAGTCATATTCTGTTTGATCAGGCACTGCTGGCTGAAGGTGGCCACCCGGAAGATCCCGCGGTATTTGTCAAACGTTTAAACGAATTGTTGCTATCTGTTCCACCGGTTAAGCAATAAGTTCGATTCGAAATTTGCTGATTTCAGTTACACCGCTTCCGTACAAATTATCTTGCACGGAAGCGGTTTTTTTTATATTGGTGCTAAAGATTCCTGGTTTTTATAGTGCCATTTTCGTATTATTATTGCTTTAGTGCTTTTTATAGGGTGCGCTGATGAGTAGGGTTCATATTCCTGCCGATTCGGTAACACTGGAAGGCGAACTGTTTCTGCCATCCTCGGGAAACGGCATTGTATTGTTCGCGCATGGCAGCGGCAGCAGCCGGCTAAGTCCTCGTAATCTGTTTGTCGCCGAGGCTCTGCAACGCAATGACATTGGTACGCTTTTATTCGATCTGCTGACGCGTGAAGAAGACCTGGATTACGCCTTGCGATTCGATATCGGTTTGCTAACGCGGCGTTTGCTCGCTGCCACGCACTGGCTGCAGAATAAACCGGAAGTTTCGGAGGCGTCTCTGGGCTATTTCGGCGCCAGTACGGGAGCGGCTGCAGCGTTACAGGCGGCTGCAAAACAGGGTAAGGAAATAGCCGCAGTGGTATCGCGCGGCGGCAGACCAGATCTGGCCGGCAATGCTGCATTGCATCAGGTTACTGCGCCTACGCTGTTGATTGTCGGTGGCGCGGATTATGGTGTTATTGAATTGAATCAGCAGGCTTTTGCCGTATTGCAATGTACCAAAACACTTACCTTGGTGCCCGGTGCAACACATTTATTCGAAGAGACCGGTGCGCTGGAGAAAGCCGCCCAGCATGCGGTTGACTGGTTTCTAAAGTACTTGAAATAGCAATCCAATCCCTATGGCATTAAATCTAAGGATTTTCACCTATGCGCGCTGTTTTCCTTGATTTTGCTTCTGTTACCCGTGGTGATATGGATTGTACGGCGCTTGAACAGGCTGTTTCGCCGTGGCAATATTATGACGAAACGGATGCTGATCAGGTGTTGGGGCGTATCCAGGGTGCGGAAGTGGTAGTCTGCAATAAATTTTCATTAAATCGCGAAATCATTGCTGCAACGAGGCGGTTGAAGTTAATTTGCATAGCGGCGACCGGCTACAATAATATTGATCTCAAGGCAGCTGCCGAGCGTGGGATTCCGGTGTGTAATGTGCGTGGCTACGCAACGCCGTCGGTCGTACAACATGTCTTTATGCTGATGTTGAATCTGACCTGCCGTTTCGAGGATTACCGGCAGCTGGTCAAGCAAGGCCGCTGGCAGGCCAGCCGGCATTTCTGTCCACTGGATTTCGGTATTGAAGAATTGTCAGGTAAGGTGTTAGGTATTATCGGTTATGGCGAACTCGGAAAAGCTGTCACCGATGTGGCCAGAGCGTTCGGGATGCGTGTCTGCATTGCGGAACATAAAGGATTGTCGTCGGCACGGATAGGACGAATGCCGTTTGATGATGTTCTTCGGCAATCCGACTTTATTTCCTTGCACTGTCCGCTGCTGGAAGAAACGCATGGCATGATCGGCCGGAGAGAATTTGAATTAATGCGCCCAACAGCTTATCTGATCAATACTGCGCGCGGCGCAATCGTCAATGAAGCCGATTTGTTGCAGGCTTTGTTCGATGGCCGGATTGCCGGCGCAGGTCTGGATGTTTTGCAAAAGGAACCGCCGGATCATGAAAACTTGTTGCTTCGATACCCGCATGCCAATTTAATTATTACGCCACATGTCGCCTGGGCCAGCAGAGAATCGCGCCAACGCTTGCTGGATCAGATTGCCGGTAACATTCACAATTTTTATCACGGCAGACCATTCAATCAGATCCCGTAAATATTTGTGGCAGAATATTTACAGCGTTATCGCCAACACGCTGATTCAAAGCGAGTCAAGATAGGTTTCAACTGCTTTAAGCGCTTTGTCAAACTGAATGAGCAAACTGTTAAGCGTGTTTCTGTCGTTATGCTTGCCGGCTTGCTCCATTTCAGCGCAAATATCGCCAAGTTTTAGTGCGCCAACTGAGCGTGATGACGATTTAAGCTTATGCGCGATTAAACCCACAGTCGTCAATTGGTTGTTTTGCAATGCCGCTCGCAATTCTGCTGCTGTCTGTTTAGCGCTGAGCCGGTACTCATGCAGCATGTCTTTAATGATCTCCGGGTCATTGCCTACAAATTCTTCGAGGATATGCACATTCACGGGCGCTTCATTCGCTTGATCCTCTGCTTGCGTGGGAAATGCGGCTGATGAATTAGCCTTTGCCTCTTGTCCGGATTGGGTCCTTTCTTCTGAATCCGGCTGACTTCGCGCCATGTATTTCTCCAGCATCAGGCGCAGGTCCTCAAGCTGAACGGGTTTACTGAGATAATCATCCATGCCGGCATTCAAACAGTGTTCCCGTTCGCCTTTAAGCGCGTTGGCGGTCAAGGCGACAATGGGAGTGTGGCAATTTTCCGATTCAAGTTCACGAATAGTTTTTGTCAATTCAAAACCATCAATTTCCGGCATATGCAAATCTGTCAATACCAGTGCATACTGACAATTCTGCCAGCGCCCTAATGCTTCACGTCCGTCATTGGCGATGTCGGCGGCATAACCAAGCAGGGTCAATTGCTGCCGGATGACTTTCTGATTGATTTCATTATCTTCCGCGACAAGAATCAGCTTGCTCTGCTGCAAAGCTTCTTCACGTGACATGGCGGGTGGCCTTGTTGCATGGACGTCAGGTGGCGGCACACTGGTTTCTTCGGGCTCGGCCCTTCCAGCCGCCAGTGCCATTGCCCTCAACAGGGATTGACGGTACATTACGTCGCCGTCCAGTGTGACAATATCGATATCTTCGACGCGCGCCTGTTTGCGGCGGCCGCGCTTAATGATAATAAAATGAGGTTCCAGACGCGCGCCGAGTACTTCAGATCGCTCGCTGAAAGCCATGCGCAACTCCGCTATAGGCGGTTCCTGATTTCCAGCATCGATAACGATCAGCCATAAACCGGCCTTCAGTTTTTTTATGTAGTGAAGGGCCGCGGTTAAATCAGGTATTTGCTCAATCGATGCCCCCGCGCTTTTTAAATAAACCGCGAGGTCATTGCCTAATCCATCATGATTACCGAAAATCAGACAGCACAGGCCTGACAGTTCTGTTGCTTTGTATTTGGCTTCTCCGGCGTCGGGCAATGGTTGGAAGGGCATTTGAATGACAAATGTGGAGCCTTGAGTTGGCCGGCTTTGTACCGTGATTTCCGCATCCATTAATTCCGCCAGATGATGCGAGATGGCCAATCCAAGTCCGGTTCCGCCAAAGCGGCGCGTGGTTGACGGGTCTCCCTGGGAAAAAGACTGGAAAAGCTTGTCCAATGTTTCCTTGTCCATCCCAATACCGTTATCGGTGACCTGAAACGTAACGACAATTTTTTCAGGTTCGGATTCGGTCAGCATAACCCGCACTGAGACTTTGCCTGGCTTTTCCTGCTTGCTGGAAAATTTGATGGCGTTGTTGATAATGTTCACCAGCACCTGCCGGATTCGTAACGGATCACCGAGTACATTTTCAGGAATGGACGGGTCAATAAACAAAGTCAATTCCACATTTTTGCTCTGCGCGAGATGCGCAAGCATGCCGCAGGCATTTTCAACGACGCTGGCCAGCGGCATGGGAATTTTTTCGATTTCCAGTTTTCCGGCTTCAATCTTGGAAAAATCCAGAATGTCTTCAATAATAGCCAGCAGGGCATACGCCGAGTCGCGTATCAGATTGGCCATTTCCATCTGATAGCCGCTCAGACTGGTTTGCCGGAGTACGTCTATCATGCCGATGACGCCATTCATCGGCGTGCGGATTTCATGACTCATTGCGGCCAGAAATGCAGACTTCGCTCTGTTGGCGGTTTCCGCATCATTTCTGGCCTGTTCCAGATCCTGCATGATACGCACATGCTCGCGCATATCGCGCATAACGCCGGTAAAATGCCGTTCCTCGCCGACAAAATATTCGCTGACAGCCAGATATACCGGGATCAGTTCACCGTTTTTATGAACAGCTTCCACTTCCCGGCCTTGTCCTATGCCATGCGAGCCTTTGAGATAAGGGCGCCCGACATATTGCTGGCCATGTCCTGTTTTGCAATACCGCTCCATATAATATACATGCTGAGAACGATCAGGTTCGGGCACCAGAATGGCAATGTTTTTTCCAATAATTTCTTCAGGCGTATAGCCGAACAGTTTTTCCATGACCGGGTTTGCGGAGAGAATGAGGCCAATCTGATCGGTTGTTACCACGCAGTCCACCATATGCTCCACAACAGAGCGCGTTTCTTCTTCCTTGATGGCCAGAGCTGCGTTGGCATGCTGTAAATCAGCAGTGCGGGCTGACACCCGATGCTCCAGTTCCTGATTGAGCTGACGTAAATTCTGCTCTGCGTTTCTGCGTTCCTGATTGCTGGCATTCAGACGTTCGACCATGATGTTGAACGTGTGTCCCAGCTGCCGCATTTCATTCCAGCCGGCGATTGAAACGCGCTGATGGAGATTGCCCGCTGCGATTTCCAGCGCACCGCGATTCAGTTGCTTCAGCGGTACAACAACACGACGGTTAAACAAAAACGCGCCGAAAATAACACCCAGCAAAGTAACGCCCAGAATGATCAGGCTATAGCGTTTAATCTGAATGACATTGGCAAAAGCCTCATCAACATCCTTTTTGACGACAATGCCCCAGTTCATTCTGGGTAGGTATCGCCAGACGGCGACAACTTCATTATCGTGAAAATCCTTCATAATGGCTTCGCCGGACTTTCCGGAAAGCGCATTCTGTAACGCGATTGAATAAGGCATATTCAGCGGAATTTTACGTTTCAATGCGGCATCGGGGTCTGTGCTCAATGGCGCCATGATGAGAGCGGTATTTTCATCCTCAAGCCGTGCAACCACAGTTTCACCGGTTTTACCCAGGCCGGTATTGTTGGACAGCACTTCAAACACATGCTCGCTGTAAAATTGCAATGCCAGTACGCCGACTATTTGTTTGTCAATGATAACGGGCAAGCCGATGAATGCGGCGATAGCGCCATATGAAGGTCCATAAAATTCAAAATCCGAGATTGAACTTTCGCGATGTTCTAACGCATGGCGCATGACCTGACTCAAACCGGTATGGCTGTAGCGACCGGTGAACAGATTGGTGGCGAAATCGGATTCATGCGCTTGCGTGTAAACAATATCGCCTTTTACCGAAATCAGGAAGATATCGTAATAACTGGCGTCCGTGACAAAACGTCCAAAATGATCACGGTACTGCGCATCGAGTTGGCGGTAGGCTTCCGAATCAACGCCATGCGTTTCAAATACCTTGGGGAACTGAAGCATGGCTTCGCGTGTTGCGGATGTATCATTCAGTAAGTGGGCATCGAGCAAGCGTTCTTTGAGATAGGTTTCGATCTGCTCGACCTTTTTATCCGCAATCGCGGATAAATTTCCGATGACCGTTTTTTCTATCTCGTTTTCAAAAGTATGCAGAAAGCTGTTGCCAATGAGCACGATTGGCAGTAAGGAAACCAGCGTGAACCAGACGGCGAAACGTTGCGTGAGCGAAGTAAATTTCATTTGCATCCCCTCGCGGTCATAGAGACTGTGATACAGTAATTAGACTGCAAATGCGCTTGTTTTTGTAAAGGGCATCTCTAATCAGAATGTGTTACTGATGACCATAGTAGCAGATATCGCGGCGGAATGTCCGTGGTTAAATTTTTTTACCGAATAAGACTATCAATCTCAACCAGTTTTTTGCGAAATGACAACGGATAGATTCCAGGTGGCGCTCGTCAAGTGGCGAAACAGTAGCGCATCACTGCGCGCCGTGCGGGAAACGGTTTTTATACTCGAGCAGCAGGTGCCCGAAGCGCTGGAATGGGACGAGAATGATCCGGTCAGTGTTCATGTGCTTGCGACCACTTTGCCGGATGGAAATCCGGTGGGTACTGCGAGGCTTCTACCTGATGGTCATATCGGCCGCATGGCGGTTCTGAAAGAATGGCGCGGCGAAGGGATAGGTAGCGCCATGCTGCGCTGTCTCATTGATAAGGCCGGACAGGATGGCATGGATAAAATCAAACTCAACGCGCAAGTCGCCGCAAAAACGTTTTATGCAAGATTTGGATTTCAGGAAACAGGCAGTGAATTTATGGAAGCAGGTATTCCGCACGTCAAAATGTTTCTGCGCCTTTCACCGGAGAAAACATGACAGACTGTCCGGCTATTCTCAGTATCTTCCGGACTGTTGCCATTCGCGTTCCAGAATATCGGAAGCTTCCTTCCACTGGTTTGACGCGCGTTCCAGTCTGCGAGCGGCCTCAACCGATTTCTGTCGCGTCGTTTCGAGATTTTTTTCACGCTCGGCTAGTCGTTCCTTGGCGGCCTGTAGTTGTTTTTCCGCAAAAGCGACGTCTTTTTGCAAATTGTCGGCTTCTCTTCTGGCCTGCATCATCTGTTCGTACGCCGCATTAGCGCGATTCTGCAATTGTTGAAGCGATGCGCCGATTTCGGCATGGGATACGGGAATACATAGGCTGAATAAAACTGCGATCAAAAAAACTTTCATCCGGATTCCTTCGTTGATTCGTGGCTAATCATTCATACCCAAACTATTGGCGTATTGCATGCATCATCCGTGTATTCGATATTCACGTCAAGAATGAAGCGATGTTTTTTGCACTTTGTCGCCAATGAAGAGACAATTAGGACTTTAACCCAACAAAATGAATTGGAGCATCATACAGTAATGAAACAGTTTATCTGTCAATATAGAAAAATAGTGCATTATTTCGGTTATCTGCTTTTGCCGATTGCCGGATTTTGGTTGATTTTACTGGCCATGCCGGTTCAGGCTGGTTGCGAAGGTTGTCTTTGCCCTGGTGATCCGTGCCGGTTATGCCCGTTGCCCGCTATGGAAAGTGACACAATCAGATCCGATGAGCCTGAAATTTGCGCCAGAATCCGCGCAAGAGTAGCGCCAACATCCGCACAACCCGGCGCAAATGATTATTTTCCCAGTCTTGATCAATCGGTAGCGGCCTGTGTCGGTGAAGGCGGCGATGTCATTCGTAATCGGCGGCGCAGTGAAGAATTTCCATCCCGGTTTTATTGCAAACCGCCTGCGCCGGTTTCAACCCGTTGAGCTAGGATGATTAGCGTCATACAGCGTGTCAGCGCGGCGAGCGTTACCGTTGGTAATCGGGAAATTGGCGCGATTGGCGGCGGAATCATGGCGCTGGTCGCAGTTGAAAAAGATGACACAGCCAGAGCAGCAGACCGGTTGCTGGAGCGTATATTGAATTACCGCATTTTTCCGGATGAAAACGGACGTATGAACATGAGTTTGCGTGCGATAAACGGAGGATTATTGCTGATTCCGCAGTTTACGCTGGCAGCCGACACCAGCACGGGAAATCGACCCAGTTTTACAGGATCGGCATCACCGGAAAAAGGCCGCGAATGGTTCGCCTATCTGCAAACTGCCGCTGAAAAAGTCTACCCAGGTACGCAATATGGACAATTCGGCGCGGATATGCAGGTTACATTGACCAATGCCGGGCCAGCAACGTTTATTCTGCACGTTCCGGCCGCTTGATTTTGTTTCAGGACATCTCTAAAAATCCAGATTTTGTCACAACACTTTGTTGCTCGTAAAAAATATTTCCTTACATATCAATAATATGCTGCGTCAACATTTTTTACTCGCGCCTCGTTTTGTTTAAAACTTTGAATTTTTAGAGATGCCCCTCAGTCTTCTTTCAGTTCTTCAGCGAACAGCTGCATTTGGCGCAGACGCGCTTCGATGGATGACATCTGATAAAAATCGCCACTGTCATGTCTTAATGCAATTTGCAGTTGTTCGATCGCAGCGTCATAAAATCCCTGGCGGAAATAGGCCTCGGCTTGCGCGCGGTGTTTGAGCATGCTATTGTCCTGCGCCGCATAGGCGCGCGCTTGCAGCTGATAAAGCGTTATGTCATCGGAATGAAACTGCAATTCACGGTTGATGACTTCCAGTGCGTTGTCTAACTGCCGGTTCTGCAACAGTGCGTTAACGTAACCATGAATAAGCGCTTTATGCTGCGGATAAATACGGAGTGCGCTGCGGTAGATGTTGAATGCATCATCGATCCGGCCGTTGGCCAGTTTTACTGAAGCCGCCAGTGTTTCAATCATGGCACCGGCTTGCAGGCCTTTACGTTCGATTTTGATGGTTTTTCCAAGCAGATGATTGTCAAGACGCGTGTCGCTTGTTCCATCCTGGTCGATCAAGCTGTATAACACAGTCAGTTGCTCATCGGCTTCCTTGTTTTTTTTGTCGCGCAGTAACGCCAGAATGTAGCCGTAGCGCTCGACCGCTTCATTACTATAGCGCCTGTCATTCAGACGAGCTTTGAACTGACTGACCGCGTCGCTGGATTTGCCTTGCAGTGCACGCAGTTTTGCGCGCACCAGTTGAAAATTAATGCTGTCCGGTACCTGACGATAGGTTATTTCCTGGGTCCTGTTCTGGATATCGGCAATACGCTCGTAGGTGATCGGGTGCGTGCGTAAGTAAGATGGTGCGCCATTTTCATAAAAACGACTGGCCTTTTGCAAGCGATCAAAAAAAGCCGACATACCTTGCGGATCAAAACCTGCCGCAACGAGAATATTCAATCCGACGCGATCAGCTTCCTTCTCGTGCCTGCGCGTGAAATTCAACTGCGATTGAATCGCGCCGGCCTGGGAAGCGGCCATAATCGCCTGACCCGCCTGCGGATTCGAACGGGATGCCAGAATCGCGAGGGCAAGCGCGGCAAGTGAGGCGATCATCGTATATTTCTGTCCCGAAATCATGCGCGCGAGGTGTTTCTGCGTAACATGCGCAATTTCGTGCGCCATGACGGCGGCAAGTTCTGATTCGCTTTGCGCGGCGATGATCAAACCGCTGTTAAATCCCATGAAGCCGCCAGGCAGGGCAAACGCGTTGATTGTTGAATCCTGCAGAGCGAAGAACTCGAATAGTTGACCGGGACTGGC
The DNA here is from genome assembly GCA_024235735.1 of Burkholderiales bacterium. Lineage (GTDB taxonomy): Bacteria > Pseudomonadota > Gammaproteobacteria > Burkholderiales > Nitrosomonadaceae > Nitrosomonas. The sequence continues at coordinate 14,712 of JACKLU010000019.1, read as the reverse complement.
TTCGGTGGTGTGATTAATCAGTTTATGACCCAGGCTGTTGAGGTAAGCGGCAATCTCTGGATCGTCCAGATAACTCGGATCGGCGCGAATCTGCCGCATGATCTGCAGACCGATCTGCCGTTCCTCGCGGGGTGTGATCGTAGCCTGGGAAACATCACCCAGATCCGGCAATTCGTGGGTAAAACCATTGACCGGAAACAAAAATGTCAGGGTGATAATGAAACAGATAATTCGCATGGTGATAAGATAACTGTTCCGGAGCTAAGTTCCTTCCCTGCGGTTAGTTGCAGTATCCGTTATGCCGATACCATCGCACAGCATCCTCAAGTGCGTATCGCGCCGGGCGGAATGAGTAACCGAGTGTTCTGATGGCCTTGTCACTGGTAAAGAACATCATTTTTTTTGCCATGCGGATGCTGTCCAGCGTGGCGCGGGGTTCCTTGTGCGTGACAGCGGCGATCTGCTCCATCACCCAGGCGACGGGAAGCATAAGATCCGTCGGCAGATTGATGCGTTTTTTGCGCTGGCCGATGATGTCGTCGAGGGTTTCCAGGACTTCCAGCAGCGACATATTATCGCCGCCGAGAATATAACGCTCGCCGGTTTTACCCTGCTGGCAAGCCAGCAGGTGGCCATAGGCGATATCGTCGACATGTGCGATATTCAGGCCGGTATTCACATAAGCAGGCATTCTGTCATGCAAAGTATCCAGCACGATACGGCCGGTTGGTGTAGGGCGGATATCGCGCGGGCCGATCGGTGTGGATGGATTAACGATAACCACGGGTAGCTGGTGCTGGCGGATCAAGTCGCTGACCATTTGTTCGGCAATGTATTTGGAGCGTTTATAGTGACCCTGAATCTGATCCAGCGTGACCGGTGTTTCTTCGTCAGCTGGCGCGCCGTTGGCAGCCAGTCCCAGCGCCGCGACGCTGCTGGTATAAACAATGCGCTTCAGTCCGGCATTGGCGGCGGCGATGATCAATGCTTTGGTACCCTGCACATTGATATCGTACATGGTTTGAGGATCAGGCACCCACAGGCGGTAATCCGCGGCCACATGGAAAAGATAATCACAGCCCTCGACCGCTCTTTCCAGCGAGCAATGATCGCGCAGATCGCCTTCGGCAATTTCAACCGGGAGATTGTCGATATTGCGTCGGTCGCTGTTGGACCTGATTAAAAGCCGCACCTCATGCCCTGCTTGCAACAGACAAAGCATGACTGCTGAACCTAAAAAACCCGTTGCTCCTGTAACTAGTGATTTCATGGCGGGGTATCTGTTATTGTATTGAATAATGCGTGTGATTTCAGCGATTTAACAGCCATTCATCAGGTACGGTGGTTTCCGGAAGTTTGCGCGACGCCATGTTGAACAATTGCTTCAGGACACTGTTGTTGCCCGCAAAGAGGCTGGTGGTAAACACGGTTGCCTTGACCGCGCGCCGGGAGATTTTGACCTGTGCGCTTTCTTTGAAATCCCGGTGATTATTGATTTTATTCAATGTCAATACGGCCATGCCGAGCGCCCACAGGCAAAATCGGCGTATACCTTTTTCATGCGGCGGGATCATGCAGGTATATGTCAATGCATTGTCGAGGTGTTTTTTTGCGATGCCAATGAGATCGCCAAGACCGTCTTCAAATCGCGTATCGGAATAATCGGGGCGCAGATCCTTGAGAACGAATCCATGCTTCAGGAAAATATCCTGCGGCAGCCAGCAGGCGCCGCGTTTACGGTCTTCCCAGATGTCCTTGAGTATATTCGTCATTTGCAGGCCTTGCCCGAAGGAAACCGCCAGTTTCATCAATTCGGGCTTGTAACGGTTAATTTCCGTGGAATAGTCGCAGAACAATTCGGTCAGCATCTCGCCGACAACACCGGCAACGTAATAACAGTACAGATTCATGGCCGGTAAATCCTTGAGACCGTCCAGGGTTTCGGTGTCCTGAAAGTCCGCCATTCCGCCGCTCATGATGCGTACGCAACGTTCGAGCGCCTTGCGCTGCGTGGTATTAAAGCTATGGGTGACGCGGATAACCGCGGGTGTGTTTTTGATTAAATCGTGCTCAGCCGGAATAGTGTGGTCGGAAAGCAATGGATAGAGCACATCGGCGAATTGCTCTGCAGCAATGTTGCCGCAGACCACTTCAGAGAACATATCGGATAATTGACGTGTTTGATCGATGGTCAATGCGTTATCGTCTTCAATCGTATCGGTAATCCGGCACAACAAATACGCATTGCCGATCACCTGCCTGAGTGCTGCGGGTAACTGCGGAATGGTCAATGCAAACGTCCGTGATACGCCGTTAAGAATTTCATCCTGATATCGGGTATCAGCTAAACTGGGCGATTGATTGGTCATGATGGATCCATTGAACACGAAGCGTACATATTAATATTTTCCGCCCCCGAATTGGAACAGATTTTAGGGCGTCTCTGAAATATCAAAGTTTCAGACTGAACGCGTCACGAAGTGCAGTGACGAAACGAAATAAACAAGGAATCCATGCAGTGGATGCTCGTTAATCCGGATTTTTCAGAGATACTTTTGGATTGTTCGGTATTGATAGGCGGTTATGTTTGCAAAATGGCTTCTGATGCGGTCAAATGATCAATGGTTTCGCGCGCCCGGATCAAGTGGACGGTGTCGCCATCCACCATGATTTCGGCTGCGCGGGGACGGGTATTGTAATTGGAACTCATACTCATGCCGTACGCGCCTGCGGACATGACGGCGAGCAGGTCGCCACCTTCAAGAATAAGCTTGCGGTCATGGCCGAGAAAATCCCCCGTTTCGCAGACTGGGCCGACAATCTGATAATTACATAAATCGCCTCTTCTTTTGATAACCGGCAGGATCTGGTGATAGGCTTTGTAGAGAGAGGGTCGCATCAGATCGTTCATGGCTGCATCGACGATGGCAAAATGGCGATCCGGTGTGTGTTTGATATAGGCGGTGCGCGTCAGTAGCAGGCCGGCATTGCCGATCAGCGAACGGCCGGGTTCAATCAGCAGGCGCAGTTTGAGCTGCCCCAACGTTTGACGCAGTGCGGCAACATAATCGTGTATCGAAGGCAGCGCCTCGTTGGTGTAGCGTATCCCCAGCCCGCCACCGAGATCCAGGTGGGTGATCTGCTGATTGTGCGCGCGCAGTCGGTGCAACAGGCTGACCAGTTTTTCACCAGCTTGTACGAATGGATCCAGTTCGGTCAATTGCGAACCAATATGGCAGTCCACACCAATAAACTGAATATGCGGAAAAATATCTGTCGATAGATAAATATGTTCGGCTTCCTCAATAGGAATGCCGAATTTGTTTTCTTTCAATCCGGTTGAAATATAAGGATGCGTTCTGGCGTCGACATCGGGGTTGACCCGCAGACTTACCGGCGCGGTTTTGTTCATCGCTGCGGCGATCTGGTTGAGTAATTGCAGTTCGGCTATCGATTCCACGTTGAAACACAGGATATCCGCAGCCAGAGCCATACGCATCTCATCTGCCATTTTTCCGACCCCGGAAAACACAATTTTGCCGGGATCGCCGCCAGCTTTAATGACTCTTTGCAATTCCCCGCCGGAAACGATATCAAACCCGCTGCCAAGTCGTGCGAGCAGGTTCAGTACGGCAAGATTGGAATTGGCTTTTACGGCATAGCAAATTAAATAATCGTCATTCGCAAACGCGCGTTCAAATTCATGATAGGTGGCTGTCAGGGCAGCTCTTGAATAAACATAGCAGGGCGTACCATATTCCTTTGCAATAGTTTCTAGTGATACCGATTCGGCGTAAAGCGTATCCTGTTGATATTCAAATTGGGGAAAATCATTCATTTTTCGTTTTCATCTTTCATGGTAGCGGCTGCGGGAGGTGTTGTCGGCGTCATCGTTGACATCACCGGCGTTTCCGTCTCGGGTATATAAAGCGGGCCTTTATTGCCGCAGGCCGCCAATAAAGCCAATGCAAGCATCGCAACCGCAGGGATAAACAGTGATCGCATCAGCAAACGCACAGGAACGCTCCTTTAAATTGCCAAACTTGGGATATTAACATGATCTATTCAGTGGAAAAAATTGTCCGCTTTGTCAATATGGCATTATAAAGCGAGTAGGGGTGAAACGGTTGTCTGTGTTCAATGTTTTTCAATGACCTGCTAAAGATGATTGATTGTGCCGTTCAACCACTCAATCAGCTCGTTTATCAGCTGATTGCTGGCGATAGTAAAACCACTGACAGCACCGGCAGCGTCAGCTGTTGCCGCAGCATGAGTTGTGCTGAAAATTTTCTGATCCACCAGCCGATGGGCATTGTTGACGAGGCTGGCGCGAAAACGTATGGCGACATAACTGTTCGTCAGCGTATCGAAAATTTGTGAAAACTCTTCGATTTCAATGTGTAACTCGTAGTCTGTGGTAGCGACGCTGCTGTCCTTGATGACCAGATGATGCGTACCGGCGGCGATTTTTTGCTTGATTTGTTGTGTCAGCAGAAATGCGGGTGGGGAGGACCAGCGGCTGTTGGCGTAAGTGTAGGACTGCGCCGCGTTATGATAGGCGAGACGATAGTGTATGGCCGGATTGTCCAGCCATAAGGGCGCTGTAACCTGGGGAACGAGAATTTTTTTCCCGTTTTTAACGTATTGTTGTTCGGGCTGCTCTGCTGATGGCGTCAGGACAGTGAAATTGTAGGTTGCAGTCGATGGATCGGGTCTGGGGATCATCGTACATCCGGTCAGCAGCAATAGTCCAAAAATAAAAACGAATTTTTTCATTGGTTTCTTCCTGAGGGCGCGACAAAACCAGCTTCACCGGGGCCGGGCGGTGATGGCGGGCGTCCGAATAACAGCATTTGCGGATTATCTTCCAGCTGGTTCAGAATCCGGTCCAGGCTTTGCGAGTTACGGATCAGGCCATTACTCACTTTGCGTAATTCCGGAATGGTCGTTGCCATTTCCTGTGTTGTCGTCGTGAGATTGTCGATAATGCCGCCTTGTTGATTCATTTTTTGCATGGATTGATTGATTTCAGCGAGTAAATCGTCCAGATGCCCGACCAGACTGCTTGCTTCCCGGGTCAGTTGCGTAAATGATTCCAGTCCGGGTTGCAGATTATCCGCAATGCCGTCAAAGTTTCGTGTCATTTTTTCAATATTCCTCAGAATGCTTGAAATCTGTGTCTGATTGTCCTCATTGAGCAGTTGGTGCAATTGAATAACCAGTTCATTCACATTATTGAGAATATTCTGCCCGTAACCGGTAACTTCATCGAGCAGCGAGGGCCGCATCGGAATATGGGCGCCTTCGGAGAGTGTTTCCGGGGAAACCGGTGTGTCATTTCTAAGTTGTACATAAGCCAGCCCGGTGATGCCCTGATAACCCAGTTGCGCGTAGCTGTTTTCAGGCAATTTGATGTTGCCATCTATCGCGATATCGATGACAATCTGCTGCCCGTTTTCGGGATTGAAGTAAATACGATTGACTTTGCCGATGTTGACGCCGCGGTAATATACGGATGCCTGCAAATTCAAGCCAGTAACCGAATCTGAAGTGATTACCCGATAATGATGATAGTCTATCGTGTCGCCTTTAAACCATTTGGCGACAACGAGCGCAGCGGCGCCCAGAAATATGACGAAAAGACCTGCCATGAGGGCATGCGCCCGGTTTTCCATGATTATTTCCTGTTATCGTTGAGTTGATGTTTTTTGTGCATCGTTTTGAAAAAGTTTGTAATGAAAGGGTGAGGGTAACGGTATATTTCCTCCAACGCACCTGCCGCGATAACTCGTCGGTCGGCCAGAACTGCGATGCGATCCGATAGCGCGGCCAGCGTGTCAATATCATGTGTCACCATCACGATGGTTAACCCGAGTTCACGGCGCATATCCAGAATCAGCTGCACAAAACTTTCGCTCAATTCCGGATCGAGACCGGCAGTGGGTTCGTCCAGAAACAATAATTCCGGATCCAGCGCCAGCGCGCGCGCCAGTGATACGCGCTTGATCATGCCGCCGGACAAATTAGCCGGCATTTTGTGCGCGTGCTCCGGTTCGATGGCGACCATGTTCAACTTGACCATCACCAGATCATGAATTGTTTTTTCATCAAGTATGCGCAATTCACGCAATGGTAGCGCCACATTGTCATAGACCGTTAAGGCGCTGAACAGTGCGCCTTGCTGAAATAACACGCCGGTACGGCTGCGAATGCTTTTATTCAACGCAAGATTGCCATTATAGCGCGAGCTGCCAAAAATTTTGACCGTCCCGGCCGTCGGTGTTTCAAGACCCAGCATCTGTCGCAACAGCGTTGTTTTGCCGCTGCCTGAGCCACCGATAAGCGTGAGTATTTCTCCCTGCCTAACATCCAGGCTTAGATCCTGGTGAACGATATGCTGGCCAAACCGGGTTTGTAGATCCTCGATTTCGATAATGCAGGGCGCATCATTCATTAACTTATCTGACAATTCCGACATCCGAAAAAGCGATCGCAAAAATCGCGTCGATGATGATGACAATTGTAATCGAGGTGACGACCGATGTCGTTGTGCCTTCGCCGAGGCTTTCCGTGTTCGGTTTAATTCTCAGACCAAAATGACAGGCAATCAGCGCGATGGCCATGCCGCAGACTACGCCTTTGCCCAGGCCAAGCCATAAATTTCCGATCGGTACCGATTCGGGCAGTGTATGCACAAAATAATGATAACTGAGACCGAGCTGAATTTCAGCCGCGACCATGCCGCCGGTCAGGGCGATGGCGCTGGTCCAGAGCACCAGGAGTGGCATGGCCAGTCCCAGACCGATGATTTTGGGAAAAATCAGGCGTTGACTATGCGGTATGCCCATCACAGTGAGTGCGTCGAGTTCCTGTGTGACGCGCATGACCCCGAGTTGCGCGGTCATCGAGGAACCCGAGCGGCCGGCCACCAGAATGGCGGCCAGCAGCGGCCCGAGCTCACGGATAATGCTGATGCCGAGAATATTGACGATAAAAATATCGGCGCCGAACATCTGCAATTGTTCGGAAGAGAGATAGCTCAATACGATTCCGATCAGAAATCCGACCAGCGCGGTTATCCCCAGAGCCTGCGCGCCAGTGCGGTATAAATTGGCGGAAATTTCGCGCCACGGAATCAGGGCAGGGTGGCGCAGAAAAAACAGACTGTCCAGTGCGAGCTGGCCAACCATCCTGATCATGCCGGACAGATTTGCCCATAACAACAGGAATTGATCGCCGATGGCGTGTATCGGCCAGAACGGGTTTCCTCTTTTGAGTCCGAGTGCTGCTTTAGGCAGATTCTCGATGCGCTTGAGCATTTTTTCATGCTCTGGACGCAGGATTAACGCGTCTGGCCGTTTCTCACCCCAGACTTTCCATAACAGAACAATACCCGCGGTGTCCATGCGCCGGATGTCGCTCAAGTCCCAGAGAATCCGGGTATTTTGGGCATGCCGGGAAAGTTCGCCGGACAATTGGCGGAAATTGTTATCCAGCGCGGCCAAGGTCAGATTGCCGGTCAGAATGAGACGTTGCACAGTTCCGTCATCGACGAGCTGATACCAGTCGCGCACTGATTTATGTTTATTCATCGGGTGGTGCGATCGTTTTCCGGGTTTTGTTTTGATGAATCGGGTGATGAAATGATGGAAAAAATCCTGTCGCGGTTGCGGCGCTATAGGCTATATAGACGTGCGCGCATAGACATACTACGCATACTGTATATCAATTAAGCCGGTGACTACAAATAATTAGCAGGCTGTTAATGGAATTGTATAGGAAAGACCGGGCACATTCGCGGAGATCACCGGGCCTGCGCCATTTCGGTGCGAGATAACGCGGGATTGGTAGCGAAATAATTTCGGATGCCGGAAAAAATTGCATTGGCCATTTTGTTTTGATAGGTTTTGTCGATCAGTTTCTGTTCTTCATGCGGATTGGTGATAAATGCGGTTTCAACCAGAATGGAAGGAATATCGGGTGATTTCAGCACGACAAAACCGGCCTGCTCGACCGTCTTTTTATGCAACTGGTTAATCCGTCCGATTTCCTGCAACACTAACTCCGCCAGCTTGACGCTATCATTAATCGTGGCGCTCATCGACAAATCGAGGATGATTTCCCGCATATCGCCCGACTTGCTCGCGATATCGACACCACCGATCAGATGGTTGCCCGATTGATTGGCCTGTTTGGCGAGCCAGTTTGCGGTTGTCGATGTGGCGCCATGTTCGGACAGCGTATAGACCGAAGAACCGCGTGGATGCACCTTTTCACTGCCGTCGGCATGTATGGAGACGAACAGGTCGGCCTTATGCTTGCGCGCTATGGCCTGACGTTGGTTAAGATTCAGATAATAGTCGCCATTGCGGGTCAGGATGGCCCGCATGTTGGGTTCTTTATCAATGATCGATTTAAGTTTTCTGGAAATGGCCAGCGTAATGTCCTTTTCCTTCGTGCCTTTGCCATTTTTAGCGATTGCACCCGGGTCGTGGCCGCCGTGTCCGGGATCGATGGCAATGGTGATCATTCTTTGCGCCGCAGGCGTCTGAGTCTGGGGGCTCGATTGAGATTGCGCAGGCTTGCGCAACTGCGCCGCCGCATAGCTTTCTGGATAATTCTGCGCGACGCGGACCGGTTCATCACCTGGCGGCTGTTCTGCTTGTTGCGGTGGTAGAGGCGGCTGCTGTGGTTGCTGCACCTGTTGCGTTTGCTGCATTGGCTGCGCTTGTGGAGGCTGTTCTGATTGCTGCTGTTGCGGACGCGATGGCGATGGTTTCGGCGGCACGGGAGGCAGTGCTGATGGTTTGTGATGAATCAGCGTGGCTACCAGATGATCGAGCGCATCGGCTTCATTGACTGCTTTACGGACGGCAGGCGGCGCTTTACGATGATGCCTGTGATCATTTTCGATAACAACCGCTTTATCCGGGCGATAAATATCCAGTATCAACTGATGACCATGACCGTTTTTCGGTTCTACGGTGGATGTGCGCGGCACAACATTGGTCTTGAGATCCAGCACCACGCGAATGACATGCGGCTGAAATCGGCCATAGCGAATACGTTCGATGTGAGGGTCAGCCGGACTGATTTTTCCGGGCAGTGATTTGATGGCGTCATTGAGCGGGATATTGGTCAGATCGACAACGATGCGGCCCGGATTATTCAGCACGCTTAATGTGTGCTGGATCGGTTCGCGAGATTCCAGGGTGATGCGCGTAGAGTCCTCGGTCAGTCCGACGTGTGCTGCGGAGATGGCTGTACCGGCGGAAGCTGTTGCGGTGTTGCTATGAAATGGCAGTACGCATAACAGACAAACCAGCAGCGCTGTCCAATACGTCATACGGCGTGCGGCAGCAGCACGTACTGTAATGACGCTGTTGAATAGTGCGGTTATATTGCTTCTTGTTTCGGCCATTGCTGTAGACATTGCTCCCCTGTCACGGTGTCAGCGAAAATTGTAACGTTGCGGCCGGATTCAAGAATCTGAAAGTTGATTGTCATATCCGCTTCGGGCAAAAGCCCTGACGCTTTTTCCGGCCATTCAATCAGGCAAATCGAGTGTGCGTTGAAGTATTCCCGAAAGCCTGCTTCTTCCCATTCATAAGGGTCATTGAAACGATAAAAATCAAAGTGATACAAGTATAACCTAGAAAAATTATAGATTTCAACTAAATTATAGGTGGGACTTTTGACTGCCTGCCGGTGGCCGAGTCCGTGTAAAATACCGCGCACCAGTGTCGTTTTTCCGGCGCCAAGATTGCCGTTGAGAAAAACGACCAGTCCGGGCTGTAGAACAGCCGCGATTTTTTTACCCAGAGCCAGTGTATCTGCTTCATTGGCAAGAAAAAAAGTTAGGCCGGAACCTGAATGATGCGTACTGCGCAAGAAAATACCTCCTGTAATAATGATGATAGCCAGGCAATTGACAGCGCCGGCCTGGCTCTGGAAATCAAAGCCTGGGGCAGGGCGCTCGGATTTCAGGATGTCCGTATCGCCGATGCCTGTGCGGACATGTCGGCAGCGGAATCCGGCATGTTCCAATGGCTCGATAAAGCATATCACGGTGAAATGGATTATATGGCCAAACATGGCGTCAAACGCGCCAGGCCCTATGAACTGGTGCCTGGCGCGCAGCGTGTTATTTCGGTGCGCATGAATTATTCTCCGCCGAAAGCGGCGGACAGCTGGCCGGTGATCAACCAGGGTGAAAAGGCGTTCATTTCGCGGTATGCCCTCGGGCGCGACTATCACAAGGTGCTGCGCGCGCGCATGCAGAAACTGGCCGACAAAGTCCAGGCCGCTGTCGGCGCGTTTAACTACCGCGTTTTTTCCGACAGCGCGCCGGTGATGGAAGTCGAATGGGCGCAGAAGGCCGGACTGGGCTGGCGCGGCAAGCATACCTTGTTGCTGTCGCGCGAAGCCGGTTCGTATTTCTTTCTCGGTGAAATCTACACCGATCTGCTGCTGCCGGTCGATGAACCCATCGGTACAAAAGGGAGCTTCTGCGGCAGCTGCACCAAATGCATCGATGTCTGTCCGACACAGGCCATTGTCGCGCCGTTTGAAGTCGATGCGCGCCGCTGCATTTCCTATCTGACCATCGAACTGAAAAGCAGCATTCCCGAACCATTGCGGCCATTGATCGGCAACCGTATCTACGGTTGCGACGATTGTCAGCTGGTCTGCCCGTGGAATAAGTTCGCGCAGGTCACGGAAGAGCCCGATTTCCATGTGCGTCACGGCCTGGATGACGTCACGCTGGTTGAACTGTTCCGCTGGAGCACGGAAGAGTTCGAGACCCGGCTTGCGGGCAGCCCGATCCGGCGTATCGGTTATCAGCAATGGCTGCGCAACATCGCCGTCGGACTGGGCAACGCGCCGTATGCGGAGGAAATCGTGACAGCGCTGCGCGCGCGGCTCGCTGATCCGTCCGCAATGGTGCGCGAACATGTGCAATGGGCGCTTGAACAACAACAATCAAAAAAACCGTGAGGAAGTAATTAAAATGAATCAGGAATTAATACTGGGCACGCCGCTGAGTCCGGGGGCGATCAAGGTCATGCTGCTGGGTAGCGGCGAGCTGGGCAAGGAAGTCATTATCGCGTTGCAGCGGCTTGGCGTGGAAACCATCGCCGTGGACCGCTACGCGAATGCGCCGGGACATCAGGTCGCGCATCGCGCACATGTCATCAACATGGCCGACGGTCAGGCACTGCGCGCGCTGATCGAACGGGAAAAACCGCATATCGTCGTACCGGAAATCGAAGCCATTGCCACCGGCATGCTCGTGCAGATCGAACGCGAAGGACTGGCGACTGTCATCCCGACCGCACGCGCCGCGCAACTGACGATGAACCGCGAAGGCATCCGCCGCCTGGCCGCGGAGACGCTGCAACTGCCCACCTCGCCGTATGTGTTCGCCGATAGCCTGGATGAACTCAGAAGCGCAATCGATAAACGCATCGGCTATCCCTGCATCGTCAAACCCGTCATGTCGTCATCGGGCAAAGGCCAGTCAAAGGTGGATTGCGCGGCCGAAGTCGAAGCCGCATGGCACTATGCCGCAAGCGGCGGGCGCGTCGATCAGGGGCGGGTGATTGTCGAAGGCGTGATCCAGTTCGACTATGAAATCACGCAACTGACCGTGCGCGCGAAAAACGCGGACGGCGAAATAGATACGCATTTCTGCGAACCGATCGGGCATGTGCAGGTGCACGGCGACTATGTCGAAAGCTGGCAGCCGCAGGCCATGTCGCCCACCGCGCTGCAACGCGCGCGCGAGTTTGCCAGACGGATTACCGACGATCTCGGCGGTCTCGGTATTTTCGGCGTGGAGCTGTTCATCAAAGGTGACGACGTCTGGTTCAGCGAAGTCAGTCCGCGCCCGCACGACACCGGCATGGTGACGCTGTGCAGCCAGATTCAGAGCGAATTCGAGCTGCACGCGCGCGCCATTCTCGGCCTGCCGGTCGATGTCACCCTGCGCGCACCCGGCGCCAGCGCCGTGATTTACGGCGGTATGGACGCGAAGGGCATCACCTTCAAAGGCGTGCAGGACGCGCTGCGCGTGCCGCAAAGCGATATCCGCCTGTTCGGCAAACCGGAAGCATTCAAACGCCGGCGCATGGGCGTGGCGCTCGCCAACGGCGGCAATACCGACGAAGCCCGCGCGCGTGCTAAACTGGCGGCCGGTAAAATCATACCTACTATCAATTCATAAACAAACCCAAAAAAATAAACTGACAGGAAAAAACATGACACTTGCACAACTCAACGCCGAATACGGCATCGCGGGAAAAGTTGAATTTATCGAAGGTGGTGGCGGATTGACCATGATCCGGGTCAGTACGCCCAAAGCCGGCGCGCTGATTTCCACCCACGCCGGACAGGTGCTCTCGTACCAGCCGGCGGGCGAGGAAGACATCCTGTTCTTAAGCAGCAAAGCCTATTATCAGGACGGCAAGGCGATCAAAGGCGGCGCGCCCATCTGCTGGCCGTGGTTCGGCCCCGATCCGGAAGGCAAAGGCCGCCCCGGACACGGCTTTGTGCGCAACCGTCCGTGGAATGTCACCGGTACGGAAGCCCTGTCAAACGGCGATATCCGTGTGACGCTCGGTCTGACCGATACCACGGAAACCCGTGCCATCTGGCCGCAGGCTTTCAACCTCACGCAGGAAATTGTCATCGGCGATTCGCTCAACCTCGCCCTGATCACACGCAACACCGGCGCGGAAACCTTCGGCATCACGCAGGGCTTCCATACCTATTTCAAAGTCGGCGACATTTCGCAGACCCGCGTGCTCGGCTTGCAGGATTGCAGCTATATCGACAAGACCGACAACAGTGCGGAAAAAAAACAGACCGGCGAAGTCGCCATCGCCGCCGAAGTCGACCGCATTTACCGGAATGTCGGCAACACGCTGATCATCGACGACAAAGCGCTTGACCGCTGCATCCAGATCCTGTCGCAAGGCAACAAAACCGCCGTGGTGTGGAATCCCTGGGAAAAAATCGCCCGGGAAATGGCCGACCTCGAAGACGCCGACTATCAGCGCTTTATCTGCGTCGAAACCACCAACGCGGCGGATGACGTGATAGGCGTCGCGCCGGGCCGCGAATTCAGACTGGTGGCGGATTACCGGGTGATGAAGTAGTGTTGGATAGGTGAGTAGGCGGGTAGGGTGGATGAGTGAAACGTCATCCACCGTGTTTAGCCGTTCTTCAACGGCTATCGGTGCATTGCGCTACGCTTAATGGCACCCTGCTGCACTTGTCGAAACCACCAATGCGGCGGATGACTTGATCGGCGTTGCACCGTGCGATGGATTCAAGCTGGTGGCGAATTATCGGGTGATGAAATAGTGTGATGAATAGAGTCGGGGTAATGGGATTTCACCCACAAACTTGACTCTATCGCGCCTTATTCAGCACACCTTGGTGAAATCCATTCATGTTTTATATACGCTCGGAAAGAATCATCTATAGATACAGTGCATGTTACAAAGTCTTTTTTTCCAGAAAATGTTTCATAATTAATAACAACTAACATTTCATTTTCCGCTACTGCAATCTGCTGGAACAAATTAAATTCAATAAAATTACCATAGTTGTTAGCTGAACTAAGTGATGAAAATGAAGTTTCATGTGTTTCAACTGATCCGGCATTAATTACAACTGGGTGTGCATCAGATACTACATTTTCTATAAACTCGGATCCTTTACTGTCAGAATGGATGTATTTTTTCCAAGTAAAAGTATAAGATTTTCCACTTAAATGCAGAACAGCGGTTTCCTTCTTAATTGCATCGTTATAGCCCGGAAATCCAGTGTTGACATAAACCATATTAGCCGCAAGCTTTAAATATTTTATATCATTTGCATATCGTGAGCTATAAAAAGTAATTTGTTCTATAGGTTGCAAAGAAACAATAGGGCCTCTTAGAAAAAAGTATATCTGGCCACCAACACCTAAGACTGAAAGCAGAAAAGCAGCAAGAGAGAGAACATTTGTTTTTCTATCTATTTCAAGGCCGAAAATACGATCAACGTGATCTTTATTTATTTTTTGTGATCTTTTACGTAACATTAAACGGTATTAAAAAATTAAAAGGCCTTAGAAAGCTTTATTAACAGGCGTTTAATAACAATCCACATTTTTAAAAAATTACCTTGACTTTTAAAGGCCAATCCCTCGATATATATGGAAATATTATTTAGCCACCTCCTGTAGGTGGTGGTGGTGGTGGGGCTTCAGGTGAAGCCGGGCCACGATCAAAAATTTCATCTGTCGGAAGTAAAGTATCATTTTGGTCATCCGACATCCCCCACGCTTGAAGCGCAAGAAAACTCAAAGAAAAAAACAACAACGCGTTTGCAATCACCATGGTTAAGATCTTGATTTTCATCATGTACCTCCATTAGAAAAACAATAAATTGACATTTATTTGCGAGTGATATTTTGCTATACAGTTCCAAATAAACATAAATGTTCTATCATAATTCAACAAACGCAGCAAGATAAATTATTTGTTGAATTCGTGTAGGACGTGTTATAGCCCGGTAGGATGTGCCGACCGCGAGGAGGCGCATCAATCAAGGAATAGCTTAAAAACAGGGTAACTATTCAGCGTACTTTGTCATTCCGAGCAACGTGAGGAATCCTGGGTTTTGGGGGCATTAATAAACGCTCAAGATTTCTCGCTGCCG
>JACKLU010000018.1 GCA_024235735.1 Burkholderiales bacterium | reverse complement strand
TGGAGGCAAACACCAGTCCGTTGCCACGTTCTTTAATTTCCAAGCCATGGTTTTGCAGAATCTGATGCAAATCCTGCCAGTTGTCAGCGCGCTTGATGTCATCAAGGCATTCACGCCGAATCCAGCCCAATAAGCTCTCGACACCGGCTTTGGATTCGATGTCCTGGATGATTCGCTCTGTTTTATCAATCCGGGTTTCGTGATTGACCTGAGTCAGTCCGTATTCCTGTTCGATCTGCTCACACAGTGTCGCAACTTTCTTATAGTCGTAGTAAGGATTGTGAATCGTCAGTTTGCGTGGATGAATCTTGTTGATCGCGATATGGATATGCAGATTATCGGTATCGTCATGCACGACACTGATACGCTGATGCTCATGAAATCCCAGTGCTTCACAGAACCGTTCTTCTATCTCATTTAGTTGCGCATTGGATAGCCGTTCACCTTCAGGGAAGCTCAACACCAAATGACAGGTTTTATCGGACTTAGCACGGTTGTTCATTTCCTGCGTGTTCTGAATTTCCAGCAGTGCTGCTGTCATTTCATCGGTATAGCAGTTGGTAACTGCAAGTTTACCGATACGTTCGCTTTTGCCTTGCGGATCGGTCAGATACTTCACCAAAGCAGAGAAGTTGCTTTTGCGTAGCGATTTGATGGGTATGATTTTAGCGATCATGTTGTTTAAGCGGCTTAAGTAGTTTGGTTATTCCGAATATCACTTCCTGAGTTTAATGATTTCACTGAGCATTGCGCTTTGTGTTTCCCGTATCGTATCCAGAGTCATATGCAACTGTGATTTGCCGATATATTTCGTGCGCCGGTCATTGGTGAGCCACAGTTTAATCAATCCGCCAAGCCGTCCCAGGTCGGCGTTGATTTTAAGCAGGGTATCTACCTGCTGGTTATCGATCACACTGGGTACGGTATAACCGAGACCTAGATTGCGCAGATACTCGGCTATCGTTAATCCGGCTTCACTGGCTTTTGTTTTGATCATCATTTCTTCCTCCGGCAACACTGGAACTCTGAGGCGCTTATCGCGCTTGATACGTTTCGTGCGCACTGCGCATTTTGCGTACTTTGTTTCTTTATTTTGATTTGCAGACTTCTGTTTTTCACCATTTATTTGGCGCTCCAAAACTGTCATTTCTCCTTACCTCGTAGAGCAAGACCAACGTTGAGCAAAGTATTTGCGAATAAAGTTTGCGTGGAGATGGCCATCTCCACATATCTTGCCCTGTTGTGTTAGTTTTTTAAAATATACTACCACTATATTATAAGTTTGCAAACAGTTTATTTTCGTTATATTATAATTTAAACACCTTTAAAAACACTTGCAAGAAGCTTCTTTCAACTAAAAGAAAGTGTTTTTGAAACAAAAAGAAAGGATAAAAAAGGAAAAGAAACACATTGAAACAAAATGAAACTGAAAGCAACGCCATTGCAAGTGAATGAAACTTTGAAATTGGGAAGGAAGTTTTTTTAGAAAAAAATAAAAAACAAACAAAAAATCATTTCCGCCAAAGAATAATTTGATACGGAGAACATTGTGATGACCAAAACCTTATCTGAACGTGTCGCGCTATTTACAGACAAGAACAAAAACACCGGCAAACAGTTTTTGCCGGTGTTTATCGCATTAAAGCCGGATATCGAACAGGCATTACAGGATGGCTGGACGGTGTACCAGGTATGGGACACGTTATATGACGAGGGGAAGATCAAATGTTCGTATCAGTGGTTCAGAACATTGGTGAACCGGCATATCACTGATGATAGAAAACAAAAACAACACAAATCATCTACCAAAACTGCAGTCACTGATCAGGAAGGATTTCGTTTTAATTCTGCAACTGAAAAAGAGGAGCTTATCTAATGGCCAAAATACATATGATACTGCAAGGCAAGGGTGGCGTTGGTAAATCGTTTATCTCATCAACACTGGCACAGCATAGGATCGCCAAAGGTAAAAATCCTTTGTGCATCGATACCGATCCGGTCAATGCTACATTCTTTGGTTTTAAAAAACTCAATGTTAAGCAGATTAATGTGATGAACAATGATGAAATTGATCCCAGGAAGTTTGACGATTTGATAGAACTCATCGCCAATACGGAAACCGATGTCATTATAGATAACGGTGCCAGCACTTTCGTGCCGATGTCACATTACCTGATCAGCAATCAGATTCCGGCATTGTTGCTGGATATGGGGCATGAACTGGTTGTTCATACGGTGATTACCGGCAGCCAGGCATTACTCGATACGCTCAATGGTTTTGTACACCTCGTGAAACAGTTTCCGAAAGAAGCATTGTTTGTTGTCTGGCTTAATCCTTATTGGGGTGAGATCACCATGAACGGAAAGCAGTTTGAGGAAATGAAGGCGTATATCGACAACAAAGCACGCGTATCGGCCATCATTAGAATCCCGCACTACAAACCTGAAACCTTCGGTAAGGACTTGAGCGAAATCCTGCAATCGAAATTCACGTTCGACGAAGCGCTCAAAAACAGCGCGCTACCGGTGATGGTTCGCCAGCGGTTAACCATTATACGCAGACAGTTGTTTACCAATCTGGAAAACGTGGCTGCGATTTTGTCATGAACAACGACAAGCTGGATGCATTGATCAAACGGATTGCATCAGAACACGGCATTGTTCTGACGAAAGATGATCCGGTATTGATGATGCATACACTGAATGAAGTATTGCTGGAACAGAATGAAAAAGCGCAAGCTGAATTACTGAACAAATACGAAGCGATTCTGCAGGAAAATTTCAGTCAATGGCAAACATTCGCTAGCAAAAAGGCTAATGTGCTGATTAATGCGCAGCAAAGCCATTTCAGCAAAAACAATGACCAGTTGACCGATAACGGCATGCAACAGGTCAGCGAAATAATCAGAATCACAATCAATCATGAAATCCGTGAGTTAACAAGAATTTCTAGACAGGCGGCCATCATGAATTTACTGGCTGCCATTCTGGTTCTGGTTTCAGTGGTAATTGTTGTATTCATGCTGTTATAGCTTTTATTAAAAGGTTGAATAGCTTATGAAAACCTTAAACCTCACCGAAGCGGCACAGTTTCTAAAACTGCACCCCGAAGAAGTGCGCCGTCGCGCTAAAGCCGGAATTATTCCCGGCGCCAAATTAGGAAAGCGCTGGGCATTTATTGAAGATGACCTTGCCGATCATATCCGCTCGTTATATGCTTGTACCCGGCAAGCGTTGCAAGTGGGACATGAGGAGAAAAAATTATGTCACTCTTTAAACGCGGTAAAACGTGGTGGATTCGATTCACCGCACCAAGCGGCGAGCGCATTAGATGCTCTGCTGCAACAGAAGACAAAACCCAGGCGCAGGAATTCCACGACAAGCTGAAAGCGGAATTTTGGCTGGTTCAAAGACTGGGCAATAAGCAAAAGCGCACTTGGGATGAAGCGGCGTGCAAGTTTTTGTTAGAAACTCAACACAAAGCTACGCACGAACGTGACAAAGAAAAATTGCGGTGGTTACAGCAATTTTTACGCAACAAACTATTGAATGAGATTGATCGCATGCTGATAGATCATATTGCATACACTAAAGCCAAAGAAACCAGCCCTTCAACGGCGAATCGGCATCTGGCATTAATACGTGCAATTCTTCGCAAGGCATGCTACGACTGGGAATGGATCGATAAGGTTCCTAAGATTAGATTATTTCCTGAACCTAAACGTCGGGTGCGCTGGCTTACACCAGAGCAGGTCAGGGTGCTTCTCAACGAACTACCTGCACATCAGCAAGATATGGTGATCTTTGCTCTGACAACCGGACTAAGGCAGTCCAATGTTTTGAACTTAGAGTGGAGCCAAGTTGATCTTGAACGCAAGGCCGCATGGATTCACCCTGATCAGGCAAAAACAAGAAAGGCAATCCATGTCCCGCTAAATTCAATAGCTCTAGCTGTTTTATACCGCCAGATTGGCAAACATCCAAGCAGGGTATTCACGTACAAAGGGCGCTCAATTTCATGGGCAAATACCAGTGCTTGGAGAAATGCTTTAAAACGAGCCGGAATAGAAAATTTCCGCTGGCACGATTTGCGTCATACCTGGGCAAGCTGGTTAGCCCAGCAGGGCGCACCGATGAATGTACTACAGGAACTCGGCGGCTGGGAGTCAGAAGAAATGGTCAGACGGTATGCCCACCTGTCAAAACCACAGCTTTTGGAACATGCCGAACTCGTTTCCAATGTCTTTATTGGCACAAATCTGGCACACCCTAAGAAAAAAGAGGCTAGAGAAAACCTCTAACCTCTTGATTTTATGGTGGGTCTGGTTGGACTCGAACCAACGACCAAGGGATTATGAGTCCCCTGCTCTAACCAACTGAGCTACAGACCCTATTTTATTTTATTTCTCGTCAATTGCCAGTGTCCAGAAAACTGCGAAGCCTCTCAGAGCGCGCAGGATGACGTAGCTTCCGCAATGCTTTGGCTTCGATCTGCCGTATACGCTCGCGAGTCACATCAAACTGCTTTCCAACCTCCTCAAGCGTATGATCGGTATTCATCTCAATACCAAATCGCATACGCAGAACTTTTGCTTCTCGCGGCGTCAAAGAATCGAGTATATCTTTTGTTACCCCCCTTAGACTGGCATAAACCGCAGCATCGGCAGGCGCCATTGTAGCAGAATCTTCTATAAAGTCACCAAGATGTGAATCCTCGTCGTCTCCTATCGGAGTTTCCATGGAGATCGGTTCTTTGGAAATTTTGAGAATTTTCCGAATTTTCTCTTCAGGCATTTCCATTTTCTCAGCAAGTACAGCAGGCTCTGGCTCTTGTCCGGTTTCCTGAAGTATTTGGCGCGATATGCGATTCATTTTATTAATGGTCTCAATCATATGCACGGGTATCCGGATAGTGCGGGCCTGATCAGCAATAGAACGTGTTATCGCTTGCCGTATCCACCAGGTTGCATAGGTTGAAAATTTGTATCCTCTGCGATACTCGAATTTGTCAACCGCCTTCATCAAACCGATATTGCCTTCCTGTATCAAGTCAAGAAACTGTAATCCGCGGTTCGTATATTTTTTAGCGATAGAGATGACAAGGCGCAAATTAGCTTCGGTCATTTCCCGTTTTGCCCGGCGTGCTTTTGCTTCACCTGTCGACATCTTCCGATTAATTTCTCTCAAGTCTTTAATTGAAATGCCAATGGCCTCCTTGAGATTATGTAATTTTTGCTGCTGCTCAATAATTTCAGGCTTGAAATGTTCGAGCGTTTGACTGTAAGCTTTTGCCGATGCAATCTCCTTTGCGATCCAGTCAAAGTCTGTTTCATTTCCAGGAAATGTCTTGATAAAATAATTCCGCGGCATTTTGGCTCTTGTCACACATAACTCCATAATTCTGCGTTCATACTGACGCACATCCTGAACTAATGCACGCTGCATGTCACATAGTTTTTCTACTGTTTTTGCTGAAAAACGCATGCACATGAGTTCGTTGGAGATTTTTTCCTGTAATTCCTGATAATTACCGCCACCAGGACCTTCATTACTCAATACAATTTGCATTTCAGCAAAAATATCACGAACAGCAGCAAAATGGATTAATGCATCTTCTTTAAGCTTCATCAGATCTGCACTGACTATAGAACCATTATCTTCCGCATCATCGTCATCATCGTCGTCATCAAGATCGCCGGAATCCAAGTCGGAATCAAGTGATTCACCCGCCATATCCGCATTCAATATGTCCTGATCATCCGAGTCAACCAAACCATCGACCACTTCATCTATGCGAAGATTGTCGTTCTCGACATCCGATGCCATTTTTATAATTTCAGCGATAATGGGCGGGCAAGCAGAAATAGCCTGAATCATATGACGTAACCCGCCCTCGATACGTTTAGCAATTTCGATTTCACTTTCGCGGGTCAACAGACCAACTGACCCCATTTCACGCATATACATACGAACAGGATCTGTGGTGCGCCCAAACTCTGAATCGACCGAAGATAATGCCGCCTCCGCTTCCTCTGCAACATCCTCGTCTGCAACTGTTGTAGCCGAATCTGACATTAACAATGTCTCAGCATCAGGCGCTTCATCATGCACGGAAATGCCCATATCATTGATCATGCTGATGATACCTTCAATCTGTTCAGCATCCAGCATATCATCCGGCAGATGATCATTGATTTCCGCGTATGTTAAATAACCGCGTTCCTTGCCCAGCACAATCAGCCTTTTCAGGCGCATGCGCCTGGCTTCCATGTCCTGAGCCGAAGCGTTGCTTTCGGGTAACGTTACAGCAGCGGCTGATTCAATGTTAGTCAATTGTTCAACTGCGCTTTTTGTTTTTTTGCTGGCGCGAGATTTCGCCTGCTTGGTTTTTTGTTTTTCACTTTGTGCAGTCACAGCATCATCAGTTGATTGTGCCGTATCTTTGGTTTTACTCCGAGAAGACTTGGCAGGATCTTTTATATTTTTATTGTTTTCCTCCGCGCCCGATACTGACTTTTTAACTTCTGCGTCGTTAATTTTGACTGATTTTGTCTTAGACATATTTTTAAAAATTCCAATGTAAAACGGAGTGAAAAGAATAAAAAACTGAAAACCTGCAATTATATCAAAAATTCATCTTGACTTACATTATCGTCATCGTGGGTCTACAATGACAAAAGCACTTGCTCAATAACTCAGCGCAACCTGCTGAAACTTATTTAAAGATCCAGATCAACCACTCACATAGGGCATTTACACTTTTCAAGAATCTGATAAATTTACTGATGGGATCGCACCCAATCACGCCACTGTACAAATAAGTTCCCATCCAACGCGGCAATTACCGAACGGCGCCAAGGTGAGCCTGCCCAGTAATCATCATGATCAAACCCCGACATATAGCCACCAGCTTCCTGTAGAATC
This sequence comes from Burkholderiales bacterium, assembly GCA_024235735.1. Lineage (GTDB taxonomy): Bacteria > Pseudomonadota > Gammaproteobacteria > Burkholderiales > Nitrosomonadaceae > Nitrosomonas. Next base: position 39,839 of record JACKLU010000018.1, on the reverse strand, counting down.
AGGCTGCCCGCTGCATAATCCCATGGTTTCTGTCCACCATGGAGATAAAGATCAAAATATCCTGCTGCCGTATAGCACCATTCCAAAGTACACGCACCATAATTCCGCTGAGAAGCATACGGCGGATCGGCAGCAACCTGCGCTGCCAACTTTCTATGCAGTCTTTTTAAATCCACATTGGCCACTGCATTCGTTAAAACCGAAGCATTGTATTTTATCGGCAGCCGCTTACCATTCAAAAAAGCACCTCGCCCTTTCTCCGCATAGAACATTTCACCCGAGACCGGATTATAAATAACACCCAATACGCTTTTACCTTGCTCCATCCATGCCACCGAAATGGCAAAATAAGGTATCCCATTGAGAAAATTGGATGTGCCATCGATTGGATCGACGCTCCATAATCCATCATATCCTTCAGTCCATTGCGCCTCTTGCTTTTGCCAGGACATTTCTTCACCCAGAACAGGTCCCGGGCGGATCTTCTGAAGCGCTTCTATCAGGGCACCCTGCGCCATCAGGTCAGCCTCGGTAAACGTACTCCCATCTGCTTTTATCTGGCGGGCAACCTGTAAAAAACGTGGCATGATCTCATATTCAGCAACCCGCTTTACCGCTGTTATAACTTCATTCAACACGTTTATTCCGAACGCCACTTGATTGAGCACCCGATACTTGGCGTCTGATCTTTAGGACCTTTGCCTGTCATCGCAACCTCAAGCATACCTTCGAATAAATCACGACGCACATCCGGCGGCGCGGCTTCCTTGCGAGAAGCGTCCAGACGCCCACGATAGTGAAGTTCTAATCTGCTATTAAATCCGAAGAAATCAGGCGTACATACTGCCCCATAGGCTTTTGCAACCTCCTGAGTCTCGTCCCACACATACGGGAAAGGATAAGCCCATTCCCTGGCGATGCGAATCATGTTATCAAAAGAATCCTCGGGATAATCATTCGGATCATTAGACATAATTGCAATCGCATTAACGCCATGCTGTTTTAATTCGTTGACGTCGCGAATAAGGCGATCCTGTATCGCCTTAACGTAAGGACAATGATTGCAAATGAACATGACCAACAACCCATTTTCCCCTTTTGCTGAAGCCAGATTATAGCGTTTACCGTCAACGCCCAATAAATCAAAGTCAACCGCTTTCCAACCAAAATCGCAAACGGGTGTTTCCAAACTCGCCATTATCCTTTGTCTCCTTATTATATTTAATTCATTTAAAACCAGGTTCTTTTATCCTGGCTCATGCTTATCCAGCTAGCCATTCCACCAAAAAAGCGTTTGACATCATTTCCATGTCGATAGTTTAAAAACCCAAACATGTTATATTAGCACGAGTCGACATACCTACTTTGCTATCACCCCTGATCAAGACATGTTTCCCCGTTTTTATCATGCCGACGATATTTTTGTCGGTCAAGCCATTGAACTCAATCTTGCCGCCGGACATCATGCGAGCAGGGTACTAAGACTGAAAATTGGCGACCCAGTTATTGTGTTCAATGGCAGGGGCGGTGAATTTCAGGCACACATAACAAGCATACGAAAAACGTCGACGACGCTTATCGCAGATCGATTTGATGGCATTGAACGTGAATCACCACTTATTATCACGCTCACTCAGGCGTTGTGCGCCAACGATCGAATGGACTGGATCATACAAAAATCAGTTGAACTGGGAGTAACCCGCATTCAACCGATTATAACTACCCGAAGCATTGTTCGCCTATCTGAAGAGCGCGCAGCAAAACGACTGGAACACTGGCAGAAAGTAATTATTTCCGCTTGCGAACAGTGCGGCCGAAACCGGATACCGATAATAGCGCTGCCGCACTCGTTGATTGACTGGCTAAGCGCAAGAAAAAGCGATACGCTGCAACATCGCGATTTTATGTTATCTATCAACGGCAGCCACAGTCTGAAAAATTTCGCTCCTCCTCCGGCAGACACGCAACTGACACTCGCAGTCGGCCCCGAAGGTGGCTGGACCGCTGATGAAGACATAATTTTACAGCAGGCAGGATTCACCACCCTACGCGCAGGCCGGCGGATAATGCGCACAGAGACTGCGGCTTTAGCCACAATCGCTGCGCTACAGGCGTACTGGGGAGATTTTTAGAATTCAACTCATTAATACTGCTGAATAACTCGTTTTAATAATTTACTGCATTGTTTGTTCCATGAATTTAAACACTGATTTTGTTGCCTGGTTTCGTTCCGTAGCCCCTTATGTAAATGCTTTCCGAGGAAAAACATTTGTATTCGGCATTGGCGGAGAAATGGTCGCCGATGAAAAATTTGTCAGTTTTATCCATGACATAAACTTGCTAGCCAGTCTGGGTGTGCGTTTGATCCTGGTCTATGATGCCCATCCACAAATACACCAGCGTCTCAGTGAAAGTCACCCGGAGAAATGTGCGGCACTGAATTCCAACATTACCGATACATCCACCTTAAACTTTGTTAAAGAAACCATAGGCCGGGTTCATTCCGAGATTGAAGCGTTATTATCCATGGGACTACCCAATTCTCCGATGGCGAATGCGGATATCCATGTTGCTAGCGGCAATTTCATCACTGCCTGCCCTTTTGGTATCATCAATGGCGTTGACTATCTGCTGACCGGAAAAGTACGCAAAATCAACACTCGCGCAATTCAAACCTGTCTGGATCAAAACAATGTGGTCTTAATGCCACCATTGGGCTATTCACCAACCGGTGAAATTTTTAACCTCACAATGGAAGGCGTGGCCACAGAAACCGCCATTGCGCTGAGCGCAGATAAACTTATTTTCCTCCTTAACAGATTTGAAGAGATCAGCACCTCCACGGAAAATACAACCCGCCTGCCTCGTGAATTGACAGTCGCACAAACCAAATTACTGCTTCAGCAAGCTAAAAACGATACATCTCGCTTGAATAATGAAATTCGCCAGAAACTCGCGTGCGCCATCAGCGCATGTGAAGGCAAAGTCATGCGTACACATCTCATCAGCCGGCATATGGATGGTGCTATTCTTCGAGAACTTTTCACGCATTATGGCATTGGCTGCATGGTGTCACGCGAACCTCTGGAAACACTTAGAAAAGCTGGCATTGAAGACGTTGGCACGATTCTTCAGCTTATTGAGCCACTCGAAGCAGAGGGTATTCTTGTCAGAAGAAACCGAGAGTTGCTCGAAATTGAAATCGACCGTTTCATCGTATTTGAGCACGACGGCATAATTATCGGATGCGCCGCGCTTTATCCTTTTCCACAGGAAAGAATGTGCGAACTGGCCTGTCTGGCTGTACATCCCTCCTATCGCAACCAGGGTCACGGCAATCGACTTCTTAAAACGATAGAAGAACGCGCCACCGCCCAGGGCAATGAAAAACTCTTTATTTTAACTACACACGCCACGCATTGGTTTATAGAGCACGGTTTCTCAGAAGCGTCACTTTCCGATCTGCCAAAACTTAAGCAGGATTTATATAACTACAAACGCCGTTCAAAGGTATTCATCAAAACGATGGCACGCTAATTTCTGCTCTACCGTCTTGCCTGTAACAGGATTAAATTTTTAAAAGAATCCTTCAGAATATTTACGCAACCTGAGGAAAGCGCCATAATCGCAGGTTTTTGATCAGACTCTACTTTGGAGGATAAATGGCAAAAACTGTACATTGCATTAAACTTGGACGTGAAGCGGAAGGCCTTGACTTTCAACCTTATCCGGGTGAATTAGGAAAGCGTATTTTGGAAAATGTTTCAAAAGAAGCCTGGCATGAATGGGTCACACTCCAAACCATGCTCATTAACGAAAATCGTCTCAATTTATCTGATTCAAAAGCACGCCAGTATCTCGCTGAACAATTGGAGGCGCATTTTTTTGGCCAGGGCGCCGAAAATCCGGTCGGTTATGTACCGCGGGAAGACTAACGGAAACCACTCTTCAGCAACATGCCTACGGAAATTGAGCTCAAGCTGCGCTTCCCCCCTCAATTTATAGCGGCCATCAAAGAACTGCCGTTACTTAAAGATTCCAGTATCGCAGCGCCATTAGAACAGGATATCTTCAGCGTCTACTTTGACACGCCCGACCTCATTCTCCGCAACCATCGCATCGCCTTACGAACCCGCAAAATAGGCGATCAATGGTTGCAAACAATTAAATGTAAAGGTACTGCTCAGAATGGCCTGCATCACCATCATGAATGGGAATTTCCAATAACCACCGAAAAACCGGAATTCGATCAAATCCGGGATCAGGATTTAATGATTTTCTTTTCTGAGAAAAAACTCAGAGATTCGCTGCAACCCGTCTTTGTTACCGACTTTCATCGAACGACATACCTGCTCGAACCATCTGAAAAATTCAGACTTGAATTCTGTTTGGATACAGGAAAAATCATGGCCAACAACAAAACAACTTTAATCTGTGAAATCGAGCTGGAACTCAAGGCGGGAAGCAGTCAACAGTTGATGGAATTCGGTCTAATGTTACAAGAATACTGCCCTTTTGAACTTATACCGGAAAACACAAGTAAAGCGATGCGGGGATTTGACTTGCTTGCAGAATGAGGAGAAAGAGGAATTGTGGAAAACTCTCGTGTAAAGGCACATTCACGCCAACGGATCTCAAAACAATTCCTCTCGCTTGATTACATTATATTGACACTCATTTATTTTATAACAGGATTCAGCTCGCCTTTCGTATACCGCACTGCCATGTCATCCAGTTTAATTGGTTTGATTTTACCGGCTTGGCCAGCGCATCCAAATGCTTCAAAGCGCGCTTTACAAATATCTTTTGCCGCCACTGTAGCCACCTGGAGAAACTTACGTGGATCAAAATTACTCTTGTCCTGCGCCATATGACGGCGAATTGCACCTGTCATAGCCAAACGGATGTCAGTATCAATATTAACTTTGCGTACGCCATTTTTGATACCTTCCTGAATTTCTTCAACCGGGACGCCATAGGTTTCTTTCATTTCACCGCCATATTGACGGATGATGTCCAACCATTCCTGTGGCACGGAACTGGAGCCATGCATGACCAAATGCGTATTGGGAATACGTTGGTGAATTTCCTTGATCCGATTAATCGCCAGAATATCACCCGTCGGTTTGCGCGTAAATTTATATGCGCCGTGCGAAGTACCAATAGCTATCGCCAGTGCATCAACTCCTGTTTTCTTAACAAAGTCAGCCGCTTCCTCTGGATCGGTTAACAACTGGTCATGCGAAAGCTTACCCTCAGCGCCGTGACCATCTTCCGCTTCACCCATGCCTGACTCAAGAGAGCCCAGGCAGCCGAGTTCGCCTTCGACAGAAACACCAACAGAATGCGCAATCTTGACAACTTCAGCCGTAACTTGAACATTATATTCATATGACGCGGGTGTTTTCGCATCGGCTTCCAACGAACCATCCATCATAACACTCGAAAAACCGCTGCGAATAGCATTCACGCATACGGACGGAGATGCGCCATGATCCTGATGCATCACGATAGGAATGTGAGGATAAGCTTCTACGGCGGCGGCGATTAAATGCCGCAAAAAAGGTTCTCCCGCATACTTTCTAGCGCCTGCGGAACCCTGCATAATTACTGGACTATCGCATTCATCCGCTGCCTGCATAATGGCATGAATCTGCTCCAGATTATTTACATTAAATGCTGGCAATCCATAACCGTTTTCAGCTGCATGATCCAATAATTGTCTTAATGATACCAGTGCCATATATTTCTCCTATAAAGATTGATTTAATTTGTTTATTCTCCGAACATCAATTTATTCAATTTTCGCCGACCGAATCATCCCAAGAGTCTGCCGGACTTAAGCAACCGTAGCGAGCCGTGTGGGAGAGCGAGCGCGGATTTTCTTAATTTTGAGGCGCATAGCAAGCTTATGTAACGAAAAATTGAGGAAGCATGCGCCGTTATCCCACTGACGCAGTAGATTAGTCTTATGTCCGACAGCCTCCTAGATATATTAATTATTTTGTGCATTGTCAGAACCTTCAGCTGTTCTGCATTCTCCCACGCGAATTATTTTCATGGTGTTTGTACCCCCCGTTTTTCCAACAGGCTCTCCAATGGTCATTATCATAATATCTCCATTACGCACAATGCCTCTGCTAAGCAACTCATCTTCAGCAAGTTGAAGAATGACTTCCGGATCATTCAAATCTTTACCAAACTCGACCGGATATACTCCCCTGAAAAGCGTCACCTTCCGTCGCGTGCTTTCATGAGGACTCAACGCAACAATCGGTACCTTTGAACTCCGGCGCGACATCAACAAGGCGGTCTCACCGCTTTGTGTCAAGGCCGCAATCGCCCGGATTTTCAAACCCGTTGCGGTAAACATTGTAGCGCGCGCGATCGCTTCCTCAATCGTAGCGGGATGATTGATCGGTTGTCGCCGATCTACATTCACCAGATATTCTTTTTCGGCTTCAAGGCAGACTCTTGCCATTGCCGCAACGGATTCTACCGGAAAATCTCCCGCTGCTGACTCCGCAGACAACATTACTGCGTCCGTACCGTCAAGCACCGCGTTGGCCACATCGGATACTTCAGCGCGCGTTGGAATCGGGTTGGTAATCATGGATTCCATCATTTGTGTCGCCGTCACAACAAGTTTATTGTTCATGCGTGCAGCACGTATCATTTTCTTTTGTAATGCAGGTACTGCCGCATCACCGACTTCGATGGCGAGATCGCCGCGCGCCACCATGATGGCATCGGAAGCTTCAATAATGTCATCCAAAGCAAGAATGGCTTCTGATCGCTCTATCTTGGCCATAATCAGACTTCTTCCGCCTGCCGCATAGAGCATTTCGCGTGCCTTTCTGACATCATCACCTGATTTGACAAACGAAACAGCCAGATAATCAGCATTCATTTCCGCCGCGACTTTAATGTCTTCTATATCTTTCCCGGTCAATGCCGGCGCACTCAATCCACCGCCTTTGCGATTTATTCCTTTATTGTTGGACAGCACCCCGCCCTGTTCAACAATACAGAAAATCTGATTATTGCTTACCGTTGAGACCTTCAACACTATACGCCCATCATCCAGCATCAGTGTTGCGTCAGTTTCGACGTCATTAGGTAATTCTTTGTAATCCAGACCGACTCTTTCCTGATTGCCCAGCATACAATCGGAATCCAGTATAAATTTATCGCCAACATTCAACTTGATTCGGCCCTGTTCAAATCTGCCGATACGTATCTTAGGCCCTTGCAAATCAGCCAATACCCCTACAGTCCGCCCCAGCGATTGCGCGATTAATCGGGTCATCTCAGCATGCTGCAAGTGCTGTTCTCGGGTTCCATGCGAAAAATTGATCCGTACTACGTCCACCCCGGCGCTAATCATATTTTCCAGGATTTTAGGATTTGCGCAGCTTGCCGGACCGAGTGTGGCAACAATCTTGGTTCTACGGATCATTTTTTCTATCTAGCTTGTAAGATTAGTCTGGCAATATTATTTAGCACGGGACTCCAGGATTTCCACGGCGGGAAGTTTTTTACCTTCCAGGAATTCGAGAAAAGCACCGCCCGCTGTCGAAATATACGATACTTTATCGTATATTTCATATTTCTGAATAGCTGCAATCGTATCGCCACCACCCGCCAATGTAAATGCTTTTGTTTCAGCAATAGCGCGTGCAATTTTTTCGGTACCCGCACCGAATTGATCAAACTCAAAAACACCAACAGGACCATTCCAGACAACCGTGCCCGCTTTCATAATGATATCCGCCAACTCCTGCGCGCTTTTCGGGCCGATATCGAAAATCATGTCATCATCGGCTACTTTATCGACATCTTTCAGTACTGCCGGTTCATTGGCATCAAATTTTTTGCCGACCACGACATCTACAGCAACAGGAATGGAAGCATTACGCTTAATCATTTTTTCCATCAGCGATTTTGCGGTTGGTATCAGATCATCTTCGCACAGCGATTTACCGATGTTCTTTCCAGTCGCCTTGATAAAAGTATTTGCGATGCCACCACCCACCACAAGCTGATCGACTTTATCCGATAGTGATTCAAGCACTGTCAGCTTGGTCGAAACTTTCGAACCACCAACAATTGCAACCATAGGTCTGGCTGGGTTATTCAGTGCTTTGGTCAATGCATCCAGTTCTTCCGTCAGCAGGATACCTGCACACGCCACAGGCGCGTATTGCGCAATACCATAAGTTGAAGCCTGTGCACGATGTGCAGTACCAAAAGCATCCATGACAAAAATATCGCACAAAGCAGCGTATTTTCTAGCGGTTTCTTCCAGATTCTTCTTCTCACCTTTGTTGATTCGACAATTTTCCAGAACAACCAGCTCGCTTTCAGCAACATCAAAGCCGCCATTTATCCAGTCTTTGATTAATCTTACAGGTTTGTTTAAACGCGCTGCGATATTATCCGCAACCGGCTTCAAAGAGTTTTCTTCTGACCATTCGCCTTCTTCAGGGCGACCAAGATGTGATGTCACCATCACCTTCGCGCCGGCATTCAGACAATGACTAATAGTGGCCATTGAGGCCGTAATGCGTGCATCCGATGTTACTTTCCCTTCTTTCACGGGCACATTCAAATCGGCACGGATGAAAACACGTTTGCCCTTGAGATCAAGGTCTACAAGCTTTATAACAGACACGGTAAACTCCAGATTGTCTTAAAATGAATAAAGGATAGCAGTCTGCTACCCTTTATCCTAAATTAATCAAAAGCGGATTTCAGCAAACAATTTTGCTCGCTGAGAACGCCTAAAATATTCACATATCACTGCTAAAATATGTTATGTATTTATTTAAAAAATCATAACTCTAATTACTTACCAGCAATAACACGCACCATTTCCAGCAATTTGGTAGAGTAGCCCCATTCGTTATCATACCAAGCGACTACTTTTACAAAACTGCCGTCAAGCGCCATACCTGCTTCCGCATCAAATATCGATGTACAACTCTCGCCACGAAAATCGGTGGAGACAACTTTCTGATCGGTATATCCCAGAACACCTTTCATTTCACCTTCCGATGCATCTTTCATAGCCTTACAAATGTCATCGTATGAAACATCCTTATTCAGCTCAACAGTCAGATCAACAACGGACACATCGGATGTAGGCACTCGAAATGCCATACCGGTCAATTTTTTATTCAATTCCGGAATAACCACACCAACTGCTTTTGCCGCACCGGTTGAAGAAGGAATAATATTCTCCAGTATGCCTCGCCCACCGCGCCAATCTTTATTAGAAGGGCCATCAACTGTTTTCTGAGTTGCGGTTGCCGCATGTACAGTAGTCATCAGGCCACGTCTTATACCAAATTTATCATTCAGAACTTTCGCGACCGGCGCTAGACAGTTTGTCGTACAGGATGCGTTTGAAACAATGGCTTCGCCACCATAAGTCTTATCGTTCACACCATAAACAAACATCCGTGTATCGTCTTTGGAAGGCGCTGACATAATCACTTTTTTGGCGCCTGCTTTCAGGTGCTTTTCACAGGTATCCTGAGTCAGGAATAAACCGGTTGACTCTACGACGACATCTGCGCCTACTTCATTCCACTTCAATTCGGCGGGATCTTTGATTGCCGTCAGACGAATTCTTTTTCCATTGACAACAAGCGTATTGCCATCAATTGCAACATCCCCCTGGAATCGCCCATGCACAGAGTCGTGTTTGAGCATATAGGCAAGATAATCCGGCTCCAGCAAATCATTAATTGCAACAACTTCTATATCCGGAAAATTCTGTACCGCAGAACGAAACACCATGCGTCCAATTCGGCCAAATCCATTTATCCCCACTTTAATTGTCATACTTAATACTCCTTAAAAAAATTCTTTCATCTACAGGTTCAGAAACCGCCTTGTAAAAATTTCTAAAGCACTTGTTTAGCCGCTTTAACTACGTTTGCGACTGTAAAACCGAAATGCTCGAATAAAACATTCGCAGGCGCAGATTCACCGAATGTATCGATACCAACAACGGCACCCTCCAAACCCACATATTTACGCCAGTAATCAGTAATGCCAGCTTCAATAGCCACACGCGGTACACCACGCGGCAGGACACTTTCCTGGTAAGCCTTATCCTGACGATCAAATATACTGGTACACGGCATGGAAACGACTCTGGATTTAATGCCCTCTTTCGCCAGCGCCGCTTGCGCCTGCATAGCCAGACCAACCTCGGAGCCGGTCGCTATCAAAATGACTTGCGGGTGCCCGTTATCCGCTTCAGACAAAATATAACCGCCTTTATCAATAAGTTTGATTGTCGTTGCATCGCGTTTCTGGAAAGGCAGATTCTGGCGGCTAAAAATCAATGTGGAAGGCCCCTCTTTCCGCTCTATTGAACGCGCCCAGGCAACCGTTGATTCAACGGTATCACATGGACGCCATACATCCATATTGGGTATCAACCGCAAGGTTGCCGTCTGTTCAACAGGTTGATGTGTTGGTCCATCTTCTCCCAGACCGATGGAGTCGTGCGTGAATACGAATAAATTGCGTATTTTCATCAACGCAGCCATACGCAACGCGTTACGAGCATATTCAGAGAACATCAGGAAAGTCGCACCGTAAGGAATTAGACCGCCATGCAGGGAAATGCCGTTCATGATTGCGCTCATGCCGAATTCCCGCACACCATAGTAAACATAGTTACCCCCGGTCTCCCTGCTCACACCTTTTGATCCGGACCATAACGTCAGATTTGAACCTGCCAGATCAGCCGATCCGCCAATCAATTCCGGCAGCACAGGCGCCAAGCCCTCAATGGCGTTTTGTGAGGCTTTGCGACTTGCTATCGTTTCCCCCTTGCCGTTGACTTCATTGATCACGGCATCTACATGACTTGACCAGTTATGGGGCAAATCACCTGTCATGCGGCGTTTAAATTCTGCCGCCTCAGTCGGATATTTATTGGTATATTCGGTGAATTTCTGATTCCATTCATCTTCAAGTTGCCGTCCTTTGGCTACGGCACTCCAAGCTTTGTAGACTTCATCCGGAATTTCAAATGGTGGATGGTGCCAGCCGATATGCGGGCGTGCTGCAGCTATTTCGGCATCGCCCAGCGCTGCGCCATGCACTGCGTGGGTATTCGCCATATTTGGAGAACCCATGCCAATAACTGTTTTGCAACAAATCATGGTCGGCTTATCATAAACGCGTTTTGCGGCTTCGATAGCGCCCTCAATGGCCACCGGATCATGTCCATTTACGTTCGGCACCACATGCCATCCATAAGCCTCAAACCGTTTAGGCGTATCATCGGTGAACCAACCCTCAACATGGCCGTCTATGGAGATACCATTATCATCATAAAAACAAATCAGTTTACCTAATCCCAGCGTACCCGCAAGCGAACAAGCCTCGTGAGAAATGCCCTCCATCAAGCAGCCATCTCCGAGAAAGACGTAAGTATAGTGATTAACAATATCTAAACCTGGACGATTGAATTGTGTCGCTAATACTTTCTCGGCTAGCGCCATACCTACCGCATTGGTGATACCCTGCCCCAATGGACCTGTGGTCGTTTCAACGCCAGGTGTATATCCATATTCCGGATGTCCAGGCGTTTTCGAATGCAGTTGCCTGAACTGCTTGATATCTTCCATTGACAAATCGTATCCAGTCAAGTGCAGCAATGCGTAAATCAGCATTGATCCATGCCCGTTTGACAAAACAAAACGATCACGATCAAACCAATTGGGATTTTTCGGATTGTGCCGCAGATGGTGTATCCATAACACTTCGGCTATTTCCGCCATCCCCATTGGCATCCCGGGATGCCCAGAATTAGCTTTTTGCACCGCATCCATTGCCAACGCGCGCACAGCGCTGGTCAGATTCTTGAATATCGGTTCTTCAAAATCCTTAAATGTATCCATTTGTTTGCACTCCCTTATATCTATCTATTTTTTTTACTAAAATTTACTTATATGTCTTTTTATATGAAGAAGAACCGCTTGCTTACTTCAGCCCTGACTAACAAATAATATCTTCCATCATTACTTGCGAGCAACAACACCGGGAAAACCAAACATTGCCACTTAAATTGAAGTCACCAGCAACTTCAATAAACGCATCGCTCAATCTCAAAAAATCAAAAAAAACTACAGCATCTTTATTTGATGCTGTTTTGACTTGCTCAATGTGATGAAAATTGCGCGAAACGGTTATTTAAGCTTGCTTATGATTGCCATCTTCTACAGCGCAATCATTTCATCATTCAACAATGCTTATATTCCCGCAGCAGTTATTAAGAGACAGGGGCCGTATCATGCACTACCTTTTTGCAGCCGAACATCGTGATGTCGTAAGGATGGTTAAAAACACACCCAGCGCAAAGAAAACCAACAGAACAACACTTAACGGTATTTCTATAAACCGATCTTCAAAATAATACAAAGTGATATTTTCAGAATTCATTGCAGAAAAGCTTGCAAAAAAGAAAAAAATGATTAAGCGCAGCGACCAGGTTATTACTTGCATGATAAATTAGGCTCAAAAGATTTATAAAAAGTCCTTACCACAATTGCGTAGTCACATCACTCACTTAAAAGCACTTAAGCATCTAATATCCAGTCTTCCCAATAATTCTGAATATATCAGTCTTTAGAGCTGGTTATATACACAATCAGATGGTATAACTTTTATGCAGATAACCTTATGGCACTCCAATCACTGTTTCACCATGTGTTATCTGCATAAAAAGATTTCATTGTTTTTTATAATCAACACGCTCCCTCATTTCCTTGCCTGCTTTAAAATGCGGCACATATTTAGCCGGAACTTTTACTTTTTCGCCCGATTTGGGATTCCGTCCAATTCTAGGAGGTCTGTAATTAAGATCAAAACTGCCAAAACCTCGAATTTCAATTCGCTGTCCATTCGAAAGACTTTTAGCCATTGCATCGATAATCATCTTAACAGAAAGCTCTGCATCTTTTGCTACGAGCTGCGGAAAACGTGCCGCCAGCCGGGAAATCAATTCTGATTTCGTCATGAATAAAATTCCTTATTGCTCTGTATTTTTACTATCCATTTTTGCTTTTAGCAGCGCACCCAGACTGGTTGTGCCAGCATTTGCCGGCGCTTTAATTTTCTGCATTGCGGTGGTTTCGTCTGATTTATCCTTAGCTTTGATCGAAAGATTGATCGCACGATTCTTCCGATCAACGTTGATAATCATCGCTTCCACCTTTTCACCTTCTTTCAGGTGCGTACGAATATCTTCAACCCGATCCCTTGATATTTCAGACGCACGCAAATATCCCTCAATATCATCTGCCAAAGCTATTACAGCACCCTTGGCGTCAATAGACTTCACTATTCCCTCAACAATGCTATTCTTATCATGCTCGGCAACAAAGTGATTAAAAGGATCATCCTCCAGCTGTTTAATACCGAGAGAAATCCTTTCCCGCTCAACATCAATAGACAAAATAACCGCTTCTACTTCATCGCCTTTTTTATAATGACATACCGCTTCTTCACCCGCCTGACTCCATGACAAGTCAGACAAATGCACCAATCCATCAATATTTCCTGGCAATCCTATAAATACGCCAAAATCAGTAATGGATTTGATCTGCCCCTTAACTTTGTCACCTTTCTCATGATTCATGGAAAATTCTTCCCAAGGATTCACTTGACATTGTTTCATGCCCAACGATATGCGACGACGCTCCTCGTCAATCTCAAGAATCATTACCTCGACCTCGTCACCCAACTGAACTACTTTTGATGGATAAACATTTTTGTTCGTCCAATCCATCTCGGACACATGAACAAGCCCCTCGATTCCCTGTTCAATTTCAATGAATGCGCCGTAGTCGGTAAGATTCGTGACCTTGCCGAATAAGCGGGTGCGTGGAGGATAGCGACGCGACAATCCCACCCAGGGATCCTCTGTCAGCTGTTTCAGGCCCAGCGAAACACGATTCTTTTCCTGATCAAACTTAAGCACCTTAGCCGTAACCTCATCTCCGATATTGACCACTTCGGAAGGATGCTTGACCCGCCGCCAAGCCAGATCGGTAATATGCAGCAAGCCGTCGATCCCGCCCAGATCAACAAATGCACCGTAATCGGTGATATTTTTAACGATGCCTTGAACCACCGCACCTTCTTCAAGACTTGCCAATAGCGACTGGCGATCTGCACCTTGCGTTTCTTCAAGAACAGCACGACGCGAAACCACAACATTATTGCGCTTGCGGTCAAGCTTAATCACCTTGAATTCCATTTCCTTATTTTCATAAGGCGTGGTGTCCTTTACCGGACGGATATCAACCAGCGAACCAGGCAAGAATGCGCGAATACCATTAATCATCGCAGTAAGGCCGCCTTTAACCTTACCATTGACCATACCCGTTACGATTGCGCCACTTTCCATAGCTTCTTCAAGATCATGCCATGCTGTTAAACGCTTGGCCTTATCGCGCGACAAACGCGTCTCACCATAACCGTCTTCAAGTGTCTCAATCGCTACACTAACAAAATCGCCCGGCTTTACTTCGATCTCACCTCTGTCATTCTTAAATTCTTCAACAGGAATATAGCTTTCCGATTTCAATCCTGCATTGACAACGACAATATTGTAATCGACACGGACAACCTCGGCCGTGATCACTTCACCAATGCGCATTTCCTGGCGCGCAAGACTTTCTTCGAACAGCTGGGCAAAACTTTCTGAGGACTTTGTTACAGTAGAAGCAGTAGTCATTATAAAAAATACCTGATATCTTTCCCTCTTAAAAGAAGGAAGGTTAGTTAAAAAATTACCTGAACAGACTCAAACTTGATGGGACTGTTTCAGATCCGTTCTTCCGTTGCATTGCCGGCTCTGTACCATTCCAGCACGCAATTCCGAGCCTGTAAAATAGAAAGCGAGGTTGTATCCAGCAACCTCGCATCCAAGCATTTCTGTAAAGGCGCCACTTTACGATTACTATCGCGCTCATCACGCTTGCATATCTCTTCCTGCAAGGCGTCAATGTTAGCACTTATTCCTTTCTCTATCAACTGCTTATAGCGCCTTTGCGCACGCACATCGGCACTTGCCGTTAAATAAACCTTCAGCACCGCATCAGGGAAGATTACAGAACCCATGTCACGCCCATCAGTAACTAATCCTGGTAATTGACGGAATGCGCGCTGACGCGCCATCAGAGATTCTCTGATACTTTGACAGGAGGCCAGTCTTGAAGCCAATGCACCACATTGCTCCGTACGGATAGCATCCGTTACCTGCTTGCCATCCAGATAAATATCGCTATTCTCAAAAACCACATCGAGATTAGCTGCAATTTCAACCAGCGCACCCTCATCAGTAATATCAGCATCTTCCTGCAAGGATTTTAACGCCACCAATCGATACAACGCACCGCTATCCAAATAATGGAAACCAAGCTCTTTCGCCACTTGCTGCGCAACAGTTCCCTTGCCGGATGCGGAAGGACCATCAATTGTTATTACCGGAATAATCTCGCCACGCGCCATGATTATACTTTCTCACATTCCATTTCTCAGGAATTCATAATACGTTGGAATTGGTCAAAAAAATCAGGAAAAGTCTTCGACACACAACCCGGATCATTAATACGCACAGGCGCACCAAAAGCAACCAGAGAAAAACACATAGCCATACGATGATCATCATAAGTATCTATTGCAACATGCGCTTTCAAGCCACGCTCCGGCGGCGTGATTTGCAAATAATCACTGCCTTCCTCCACATATGCCCCTAATTTCCTCAGCTCGCTGGACATCGCCGCAAGACGGTCTGTTTCCTTTAGTCGCCAGCTGGCAATGTTCCTAAGCGTCGTCACCCCTTCGGCAAACAACGCCACCACAGCCAAAGTCATGGCCGCATCCGGAATATGATTACAATCCAGATCGATCGCACGCAACAACCCGTTTTCTCCGCACGCGCCACTCGATTCAATCCAGTCAGGCCCCATCTCGATTCGGGCGCCCATTTTCGCCAAAGCATCTGCAAAATACACGTCACCCTGCGCGCTCTCGCGCCCGACCCCCAGCACACGAACCGGACCACCGCCAATAGCGCCCGCAGCAAGAAAATACGACGCTGAAGACGCATCTCCTTCTACTATTATCTCGCCCGGACTGCGATAGCACTGATGCGCAGGTAAAGTAAACTTATGCCATGCCTCTCGCTTGACAGTCACACCGAAACGTCTCATCTGCTCTAGCGTCAACGCCACATAGGGCTGTGAAATCAATGCACCGGAAACCTGAATCACCGATTCTTTTCCGGTAATTGGCAACGCCATCAGCAGTCCAGTCAGAAATTGACTTGAAACATTTCCCTTTACAGTCAAATGAATGGATTCATGTCGAATGATCGCAGGCTTGATCTCCAATGGCGGATAACCCGGATTACCCATATAACTGATATGCGCACCCAATCCACGCAAGGCATCAACCAGATCGCCGATAGGTCTTTCGTGCATTCGCGCCACACCGGACATTCGATAATGTCCCTGCATCAGCGCAAGCACTGCAACCAAGGGACGAAAAGCCGTACCGGCATTACCCAAAAACAATTCGGCATTCTTTACTTTAAACCGACCTCCGGCGCCAGAAATCAGATAGCTGTTCAGACCTGCCTGTTTAATCTCGACACCCAGAATCTCTAATGCTTTCAGCATATGCGCGGTATCATCCGAAGCCAGCAGATCACGAACATGCGTTGTACCTTCCGCCAAGGCGGCAAGCAGCAGAATACGGTTGGATATACTTTTAGAACCGGGAAGTCGAACAGTGCCGCACGCCGTTTTTACAACCGGCAGATCGAGCCATTTCATGCTACCTCATCTTTCCAAAAGGATGGATAATAACGCAAATGAACAACAAGCTACAAAATATTGTTGACACGAACAATGGCACACTGACAACATGAAAAATATGGCATAAGCACAAAAAAGCTTCCTTCAGACTGGCACCAGATCACTGCTTGCGGAATTATTTGCTGGAAATCCGGGAAAAAGCGACCAACTTTGATTGCGAATAAGATTATCCGAATGAATAATCCATTGCACGAATCCTTCTGCTATTATAAATTTCCCTGTATTCACAGTCGTGATAATTTCGGCGCATGACGCCCAGATACCCTGAAAAAGCTATCTTGCGCATGCACGAATAACAGAAGAAAAACAATAACGCCCAATATCATTACACTTTTAAAGAGGATTAGACATGTTTTACATGGAAGACGCAGAAATTGCCTTAATGTTTTCTCTATTGGCCATCCCCGTTGCCATCTGGCTACAACTATGGGTCAGAACCCGTCGACAAAACCGTAGAAATCAGCTTGGCGAGGAGGAATTTGAAACCACCGGACGCGCTTTCTTTTCCATCATTGTTGAAGGCACCGCCATTATCGGTGGTCTGATCATGATTATCGTGGCTTCAGGCGGCGTAATTAAATACGTCATCAACTTCTATACCTAAAAACTTTTATTTTTCATAAACAGAGGCCCGACGACCAGTTCCACACGTATCAACCGGGCTTCTGTTTCGTTATTTCTCATACGGATACATAACTACACCGTAACATCAGAATCGCTCGTTTACTCAGGCTTTTCTATTTTGTCGCTTCTTCCGTTTTTTCATCGGTTGATTTTGCTTTGATCCGTCTGGTCTTCGCTGCAGATCCTGCACTCAAATCAGTCTCTTTCCTGGTTTTTTTCTGCTCAAACTCGAATCCAATTTTACCCTCCGCATTTCTGATCAGATAAGCTGAAAAAGGTCTGCCCTTTTTAGAAATAAACTTATTGAGCAAATCTGTTCTTCCCTTTTCAAGCAACTTTACCACCTGATCCGGTTCAATCGGGCGCTCAAGAATAATCTTACTCATTTTGAAACTACAGGTACGCGCACTTCCTATCGCCTTTTCACAGACATAGAACATCCCATGTTCATAAACGGCATGCTGACACAATGGACATTTTCCCAATGCGGTTTGGTCGGAAAAATCAACCGAAGACTGCTCTTCCTCATCATTGCCAAAGTCGAATTTGGTTTCAAAATCATCCGTAAGCTTGATATTCGCATTAAATAGTCGCCCCATTTTGCTGCGAAAACCTTGAAGCGGGCCAACTTCGCGTTGCTTGATCAGTGTTTCCATTTCATCAATTTCGAACTGACGCCCAGCCAGAATTTTCCAGACGGAAAAATCGCACTGTTCGCAGCGGAATTTTTTATACGTTTCACGCACTACCCCGCCACACTTGGGACAAGGCGTTTCGAGTGTAGCAAAATCACCCTCAATTGTTTCACCCTGATGACTTTTTGCCTGCTCAACGATATGTCGGGTCATTTCGGCAATCTTTTCCATGAAAGCATCGCGCTTGAGTTCACCCTTCTCGATTTGCCTAAGCTGAAACTCCCAGTTTCCTGTCAACTCGGGGGAAATCAGTTCCGGAATCCTGAGACCACGTAATAAAGTAATGAGCGAAAAAGCCTTGGCGGTTGGGTGCAGCTCACGACCTATTCTCAATAAATAATTTTCCGTAACCAAACCTTCAATAATAGCCGCACGCGTTGCCGGGGTGCCCAGCCCTTTGGCACTCATCGCTGCACGCAGCTCCTCATCTTCTACGAGTTTTCCAGCACTTTCCATCGCCGAAAGCAGTGTTGCTTCATTGAATCGCGCGGGTGGGCGGGTCTGGTTGGATATAATTTTAACTTCGGTCGTTTCTACGGACTTACCTGGTTGGACTGCGACCAATGACGCATCATCTTCCGCCTTGCCTTG
Source organism: Burkholderiales bacterium (assembly GCA_024235735.1). Taxonomy (GTDB): domain Bacteria; phylum Pseudomonadota; class Gammaproteobacteria; order Burkholderiales; family Nitrosomonadaceae; genus Nitrosomonas. Next base: position 21,016 of record JACKLU010000018.1, on the reverse strand, counting down.
AAGTGACTTACCATAAACAGCTTGCCACCCCGGATTAATCATAACCTTACCCTCTGTTTTAAAGGGTTCATTTTCAACGCGAGTGATACGCGTCGTTATCAGAAATTCGGCTGCAGGGTAGAAGATAGCCAGAAATCGTTTAACCACAAGATCATAGAGCTTAGCCTCGGCCTCATTCAATTTCTTTGGACTCAACATCGTAGGAATAATGGCGAAGTGATCCGAAATTTTGGCGTTATTAAAAATACGTTTATTCGGCTTCACCCAGTCTGACGCCAGGATTCTGCGCGCAAACTCCGCGTATTCAGTGCCCTCAAATCCCGCCAAAGTATCTTTGACCGTTAACAGATAATCTTCCGGCAAGGCGCGTGAATCCGTTCGCGGATAAGTCAGTACTTTATGTTTTTCATACAAAGCCTGCGCCAATGCAAGCGTCGTTTTGGCTGTAAATCCAAAACGGCTGTTGGCGTCACGTTGCAGGCCAGTCAAATCATAGAGTAGAGGACAAGTCTCTTTGGAAGGTTTACTATCGTCAGTGACAATACCCGGCTTACCTTTACACTGCATCCGTATTGACTCTGCCTTCTCACGATTCCAAAGCCGATCGGCTTTTAATTCACTATCCGCCTTGTCCTTCTTAAATTGTTCGTCAAACCACTTGCCGTAGTAGACGCCGCTTTCAGCAACAAATTCGCCCTCCACCTCCCAATAGTCCTTGGGTTTGAATTTTTTGATCTTTTCTTCTCTCTCGATCAGAATTGCCAGCGTCGGTGTCTGAACACGTCCTACCGTTGTTTTATGAAAACCGCCTTCCAGGGAATTAAAGGCTGTCATTGCGCGTGTACCATTAATTCCAACCAGCCAATCCGATTCGGAACGACTGACTGCAGCTTCGGCCAGTGAATGCACCTCCGAATTGTCCAGCAATTTTTCAAATCCTTCCCGAATCGCATCGGGCGTCATGGATTGCAGCCATAAGCGCTTAATGGGCTTGTTGTTGTGAACATGACGCATAATGTAATAAAAAATCAACTCACCCTCACGTCCGGCGTCACACGCATTAATAATGGCTTCAACATCCTTGCGCTTTATAAGTTTGGTTAGCACTTTTAGTCGGGGCGCTGTTTTTTCAATAGGATTCAAATCGAAATGAGGCGGAATAACCGGCAGATTGGCAAAACTCCACTTGCCGCGTTTAACCTCGTATTCTTCCGGTACAACAAGCTCCAGAAGATGACCCACAGCAGACGAAATAATATAGTCCTCATTTTCAAAATAATCCGTATGCTTGACAAATCCGCCCAACGCGCGTGCAATGTCAGCAGCCACGGATGGCTTTTCAGCGATAACCAACGTTTTACTCATAGTCATCCTCACAAAAACGAGTCATGGTCAGTTTTTTTAGCCAACAAGGCATCTGCGCACTTTTTTGGAAAAATAAGTGCGTACATTGAAATATCAAATACATTTAATACCTGGGAAGTTGCTACTGCATTGATTGATTGGAGAAGAAATTAATGCCAGTGATGCGCATCACTGACAATCAGCAGCTTCTCCAAGACGGCATCATCCGACAACTGATTATGCATCCAAAGCTCAGTTAGAACGACAAGCTTGATTTTCTCCAGACTTGAAGAACCTTCGTCCAAGCCGATTACACGGTCTATCAGCAACTCGCGTTGTAATGGATTAATAATTTTGGATTGTTCCAGGAAAATAATAAAACCTCGACCTTCTGTGTCGATTTTTTCCATTTCAATTGAACTGAAGCAGCGGATGGACCTGCTTTCAGCGAGTGAATCCGGATAACTGTCATTATCCTGCTGCGCCAATTCCGACAACCAGTCCAATGTTTGATGGATATCTTCATCGTTAAATCCCGCCATGGCCAATTTACGGGTCAGTGTCGCAGAATCAGGATAGCTTCCTGAATCAAAATAATTCTCAAACAAGTAATAAAGTATTTCGAACATCGTCGTGTTTAATCGCTGTAATATATGCTTGTTTCGTCTTCCGAATGAAAATTTCACATCTACATCTATCTGTAACAAATCCACCGGTATTAATCTAGAACATACATCAATGTAATATTTTTTCTAATTCTTTTTCCCGATTGCTGATTATTGCATTTATCGCACATTCCTTTGATAGCAATTGCCTGGAAGACAAGAAACATAACCGTTAAGTTCAAGTGTCAATAGCATGGCGGATACCGACTCAACCGTCAAGCCACTTCGCACACACAAAGTATCAATATCAATCACATCATGCCCCAGGCATTCCAGCAACCGTTCACCTTCGTCAGACGGAAAAACCGCGGAGAATTGCTGAATCTGGGCTTGCATTGTCTCTCCGGCAATATTTTCTCGTATATCGTTTTTCTTCTGGCGCCGATGGCTGGCAGGGTAATTTAATTCATCCAGAATGTCCTGAATGTTCTCAACCAGTTTAGCACCTTCCTTGATTAATAAATGACAGCCTTTCGATAATGGTGAATGAATGGAGCCAGGTATCGCCATGACTTCACGGCCCTGTTCCAGCGCTTGTTTTGCCGTTATCAATGAACCACTGCGCAAGGCGGCTTCAACCACCAGACAACCCTGACTCATGCCACTGATGATGCGGTTTCTTCTGGGAAAATTTCTGCCGATAGCGGGTGTTCCCAACGGCAATTCAGAAATAAGTGCGCCGTTCTTTGCGAGTTTGTGCGCAAGCTGATGGTTTTTTGCAGGATAGACAATATCCAAACCTGTTCCAACCACCGCCATGCTCGCAGCGGAGCCGCGCAAACCACCGGCATGAGCGGCCGCATCTATACCAAGCGCCATGCCGCTGATGATACAAAACCCCGCATTACTCGCCGATTCAGCAAATGCTTCGGCGTTGGATAACCCTTGCGGCGTGGCATTTCGACTGCCGACGATCGCCAAAGCAGGCTTAGCCAGCAAATCGCGATTTCCTTTGAAATACAATAAAGGTGGCGGATCCTGAATATTCAGCAATTGTGCAGGATAATCAGACTCCGCCAACGTAACGATGGAATTTGCCGGATCTTTCAGCCAATTCAAAGCAGCACTGATTCGCGCGGGTTCAGCGCCACGCTTGATATGCTTGCCTATGGATTTTCTGACAATCCGCTCAAGCGCCATCTCAGACGCCGATAAAATTGCCGCCGGACTGCCAAATGCAACCAGCAGCCGACGGATGGATTCGTCTCCAACACCTTTAACCAGACAAAGCTCCAGCCAGGATTCAATATTTGTATCATCAATCGCATGATTCATAGATCACTCTAGCCGCACTTGATCAAAAATGCCAGGATAAAGGCGGATTTCTTCAATGACTGTCTAACTACGAACACTATCGTTTTTCTGGATACGGCAAGAATAAATCAGTTAAAACACATTATGGTCGTCTCTAAAAATTCAAAGTTTTAAACAGAAAATGAGCAACAAAGTGTTGTGACAAAATCTGGATTTTTAGAGATGCCCTTATATTTTTCACACCGCAAATTGGATATCAATACCTTATTAAGTTTTATTACAGCCTGTACTCTTCAGTGATATTTTTTAACAGACCCTAAGGATTTTTGACTGCATCCTGAATCAGGATAGAGCCTTTGCTTTGCACTACCAAAGCATAAGATACCTTATCAAATACACGGAACACAAACACCAGCCCTGAACGTTCTTCCGGCAATACTATCATTTTCCCATCCGGCATTCGAGTCTGGCTCTTGCGGTGAATGGCAAGTACATTCCCCATTTCCAGTCCGTCTCGCGCGCCCTTGTTCAAGGTTATGATAGACCCTTTGGCAATCTCGGTTACGCCACCATAAACAGACAGGATACGGCCGCTGATTGGTACAACCGGGGCATGCGGCGCATAATTGTTGAAGATAAAGCCAGGCGCGGGAACCAGTCGATCACCTTTCAAAATTTCCTGCGTCGAATGCGTAATCACCGCGGTACTGATTTCACCAAAAGCAGCGATACTTGCATTACCCAGATATTCCGCTTCATAACCGATAACCTGATTATTCATATCAGGATCCTTCAATGCTTTTCCCGGCCTGAAAATCTGCCATGCCTTACCCAGTTCGCGAGGAATATTACTCACATAGACTGTGTTCCCGGTACTCATAACGACCCGGTTGTCGCTTGTCCCCAATAAGATGGGCGCGTGCAATAGCCCGTCCTTTTCAATCACCAGCGGCTGAGTCAGGAACGGTTCAATGACTGAGGCCGGTATACTGGGGATGGCGCCTGAATCAACCGACTCAATTCTGACACTGGGTGACAATTTGACGGTACGCCGGTCTTCGCCGCCTTTAATCAGATGTAATCGATCGCCCTTTAACGTTTTTTCCAAAACAATCACATCGCCCGGGTATATCCGATGCGGATTTTTCAGTTGGTCACGGTTAAGCCCCCAAACTTCAGACCATCGCCAGGGATCGTGTAGAAATCGCGCGGCAATTCCCCATAATGTGTCACCTTCGACGACGATATGGCGTACTGGCGCATCCGCCCTCAGCAGATTGTCGTCTACGGCGTAAACAGGCCGGATGGAAAGCAGGCTTAGACAGATGATTATCGATATAATAGGCTTACGCATGTGTAACCTCGGATACAAAAAATATTTCAGTGTGCACAGAATTGCTTGCCAATAATACGATCTATATAAAATATCCGTTTATTAAATTAAATCATTTTTTTATGGCTATTCTTAAAATCTTACAATATCCGGACGAAAGACTGCACACTGTCGCAGTACCGGTCACCGCGGTAACTGACAGAACGCGCGCATTGATTCAGGATATGGCAGAAACCATGTACGCCGCACCCGGTATTGGTCTTGCCGCAACACAAATCGATGTGCATGAACGTATTATTGTTATCGATACTTCTGAAGCGCGCGATCAACTGCATGTCTTTATCAACCCCGAGATTATCGCGCGTAATGGTGATCTCGAATATGAAGAAGGTTGCCTGTCCGTACCGGGTATATACGGCAAAGTAAGACGCGCTGAGTCGGTTACTGTCAGCGCATGGAATACCGAGGGCAAGCCTTTTACGCTGGAAGCATCAGGACTGATGGCCATATGCATCCAGCATGAAATGGATCATCTCGAAGGCAAAGTCTTTGTCGAATACTGGTCAGCTTTCAAGCAATCGCGTGTTTTGGCAAAATTAAAAAAGAAACAGCGCAGCACAATGTAGGTCATCCCATCAAAAGAATCACCGCTGATACGATATAACGCGTGCTACTTCACCCGCAGCACCATCGAACAAGAAACAAACAGCTTAATGAAAATAATATTCGCAGGAACGCCTGTTTTTGCAGCAACAGCATTGGACGCATTAATCCAGCAACGCCATGATATCGTTCTAGTGCTTACTCAGCCTGATCGTCCGGCAGGCAGAGGAATGAAAGTAACAGCCAGTGCGGTCAAACTTTCAGCTCAGACGCACGGCCTGAAACTGCTGCAGCCGCAGTCGCTGAAAGATAACGTGATACACGAGCAGCTGCGTGAAACGAATGCCGATTTAATGATTGTCGCCGCCTATGGCCTGATTTTGCCTGAAAGCATCTTAACGTTGCCGCGATTGGGCTGTCTGAACATACACGCCTCTTTATTGCCGCGCTGGCGTGGCGCGGCGCCGATTCAACGAGCCATTCTGGCCGGTGATCGCGAAACCGGTATTACCATCATGCAGATGGACGCCGGGCTCGATACGGGCCCCATGCTGCTGAAAGAATCGATCGTCATTGCACACAACGATACGGCACAGACGCTGCATGACAAACTCTGTCAGCTGGGGGCGCACGCCATAATCAAAGCGCTGACGCTGATGCAGCAAAACCGGCTGACACCTACAGCCCAGGACGAAACACTGACCTGCTATGCCGGAAAAATCAGCAAAGATGAAGCGCTGATTGACTGGAACCAAACCGCCGCACAGGTTGACCGGGCAATTCGTGCTTACAACCCGGCACCCGGCGCCTACACGACTTTTCAAGGACATACCATCAAAATCTGGCAGGCCAGTGTCATAGCGCAAGATACAGACCGTCCGGGAGAAATCATGGCCATCGAGCGCGAAGGCATCATCGTCGCCTGCGGCACAGGATCGATACGGCTTGAAATAATACAAAAATCCGGCGGCAAGCGATTATCCGCAGCAGAATTCCTGACAGGATTCAAATTGCATGCGGGAGATTTCTTTGACACAAACGGTGCTACTGTTAACAGTCATGGTTAAAACTCAACTCATCGCCGCCGGTATCGTCAGCGATGTACTGCGTGGCGCCAATCTGACCCGTTTGTTGCAGGAATGCTGGCAGAAGCATCCGGCGCTGTCACAACAGCAAAAAGGCGCCATTCAGGATTTCAGTTACGGCGTATTACGCTACTATGGCCAGCTCACTGAAATTCTATCCCATCTGCTTACAAAAAAAGCACCCGACAACAACATCTATTATTTGTTACTGATCGGATTGTATCAGCTGCTCTACAGCAAATCGCCAGCCTACACAGTAACCAACCAGATTGTCACTGCCTCACGCGCACTGGGCAACAATAAAAAGATTCAAGGATTGGTCAATGCCGTTTTACGCGGCTTTATTCGCAACAAAGAATCATTGATCGCCAAAGCCACCGAAAAGGAAGTTGGTTTTTATTCTCATCCGCGATGGTGGATCAATAAATTGCGCAACCAGTATCCTCATGATTTTGATCTAATTCTGACAGCGGATAATAAACATCCGCCGATGACATTGCGCATCAATCAGCGCAAAACCAGCAAGGCGGCGTATCAACAGCTGCTCGCCACACATGGTTTGGAAGCACAATCGATCTGGCCCGAAGCATTACTGTTGAAAAATCCTGTCGGCATCGACAAATTACCCGGCTTTCATGACGGTCTGGTTTCTGTACAGGATGCGGGCGCTCAACGGGCGGCCGAGCTGCTTGATGTGCATTCCGGCATGCATGTGCTTGACGCCTGCGCAGCGCCTGGCGGCAAAAGCACCCATTTGCTGGAACTGGCGGATATATCACTGATCATCCTCGACAATGACGAAGATCGCCTTACGCAGGTCAGACAGAATCTTTCTCGTCTGCAATTACAGGCGGCACAAATTATCTGCGGCGATGCCGCAACACCGGATACATGGTGGAATGGCAAGCCATTTGACCGCATCCTTGCCGACGTCCCTTGCTCGGCTTCAGGCGTGGTTGCCCGGCACCCTGATATCAAGTGGTTGCGACGCGAAAGTGATCTGAAAAAATTTGTTGCGCACCAGCGCGCAATCCTGAGCGCGTTGTGGCAAATTTTGGCCAGAAATGGTAAGTTGCTGTATGTCACCTGCTCAATTTTTCATGAAGAAAACAAATTGCAAATTGCACAATTTATGCAGCAACATCCGGATGCACGCCAGTTAACACTCGCTGACCCCATGCTACCGGATGGACAGCTATTGCCAGACATGTACCATGATGGTTTTTTTTACGCCTTACTGCAGAAGTGTTAGATTCCTCATGAAGCAAAATCGTTTGATACAGCTTTTACTTATCTACACGATTGTATCACTTGGTTTTTCTGCTGCAGGCGCATCGGCAAATGGCGGCATCCAGGTTCACACATTCAAACTGGAAGTCATTGATAATGATTATTTTGTAAGTGTTGATTCCGAAATCGCACTGAATCCAACATTGGAACAAGCCTTGAAAAAGGGTGTTGTGCTCTATTTTGTCACTAAATTCACGCTGGTTGAACCACGCTGGTACTGGCTGGACAATGAAGTCGCCCGCCTGAAAACACGTATTGGCCTTCGATATTCCGCACTCACCCGGCAATACCAACTCAGCGACCCCACCTTCACCAAATATTCCTTTACACTGAAAGAAGCGCTACAGATGCTGCAACGATTGCACAGGCAGCAGGTAACCGTTTTATCCGATCTCTCAGAAACCAGTGATTACCATGCCACATTACGATTATGGCTGGATTTAACGCGCATGCCCAAGCCGTTTCAGGTCGAGGCGCTTGGCTCGAGCGCTTGGAATTTAAGTTCCGAGCGTGTGCAGTGGCGCATGAAATTACCTTCCCCAGGCCACCCCTTCCAATTTTCGTATCAACCATGAAATATGTACTGATCATCTGTACAGGATTGGGCGCAATCATGCTGTTCCTGCTGGCTACGGCGGGCGCCAACACAGATTTTTTCGAACACCGCTACAAAATTCTGCTTTTCATCAACATTGTTTTTGTGCTTTTGTTTATGGTCGTAGTCGGTTTTCTGCTCTGGCGTTTCAGACGCCGGCTCAAGTCCGGCGTGTTCGGATCAAGACTGGCGTTGCGGCTGCTGTTGATTTTCTCACTTATGGCCATTCTGCCCGGCGCGCTGATTTATACCGTATCCGTGCAGTTTCTTGGCAAAAGCATCGAATCCTGGTTCGACGTTAAAGTCGACCGGGCGCTGGAAGGCGGCATCAATCTCGGACAAACCATGCTGAAAAATTTACTGGATGATCTGCAAAAAAAAGCACAGGCAACAGCCTTGAATCTTTCAGACCCATCGGTTTCACCTGTCGCTGTACTCAACGAGTTATTACTGCAATCACAAATTGACGAAGCCACGCTCTTCAATCAAGACGGCAAGGTTATCGCTTTTTCCAGCGAAACCAGTCTGACGGTTTTCCCGGCCGCACCGAGCACTTCTGTCATGCGGCGCATCAGAGCGCAAAAACCGTTTAGCGCCATTGAATCGCTTGAAGGCAAGGGATTATACCTGCGTGTATTGACACCGGTTAACGTACTGAGTCTAAATGATGACATACGCATTTTACAGTTACTGCAAGCCGTTCCGGAACAACTCGCCAAAGACGCCAAAAGAGTTGAAGAAGGGTTTCAGGATTATCAGGAACTTTTACTGTCACGTCATGGACTGACGCGACTCTACAGTGCAACACTGACGCTGGCGTTATTTCTGTCGCTTTTTTCCGCCCTGGCAACCGCTTCGTATCTCAGCGAAAATTTAAGCGCCCCGCTGGGCATGCTGGCGGAAGGTACTCGCGCTGTCGCACAAGGCGATTATAGTCGCCGTCATTCCGTTCAAAGCCGGGATGAACTGGGCATTCTGACAGAATCCTTCAATCTGATGACGCAGCAACTCGAAGAAGCCCGGGCGGCAGCACAACATAATCAACAGGAAGTCGAAAGCGCGCGCGCGCATCTGGAAAGCATACTGGCCAATCTTTCATCCGGTGTACTCGTCTTTGATGAACAGTTGAATTTGATCAAAGCCAATCAAAGCGCGGAGAAAATTCTGCAGGCGCCGCTCATCAGTCTGGATGGTTCAGTGATTGACGGCTGTATTGAAAATGAACCCCAGATCGAAGCACTGATGACCGAAGCCCGCAACGGTTTTAATTCAGGGGAAACCGGCATGTGGCAACGGCAGATAACGCATTCCAATGACGGCGACAATCAGGTTCTACTGCTGCGCGGAACGCGCCTGCCGGAAATATCCGGCGGCGGCGGCGTTGTGGTATTTGATGATATCACCAATCTTCTGCAAGTACAGCGCGCCGTTGCATGGAGCGAGATAGCGCGGCGTCTGGCGCACGAGATTAAAAATCCGCTGACACCGATTCAACTTTCCGCCGAACGCATGGAACATAAACTGGCAAGCAAGTTGAATGAACAGGATGCCGCCATTCTGCGTCGCTCCACGGAAACCATAGTCAATCAGGTCGAAGCATTAAAACGCATGGTTAACGAATTCAGCCAATATGCACGCGCTCCCGCGCTCGAGAAGCGCACATTGAATATGAACGACCTGGTACAGGAAATTCTGACGCTTTATGAAACCACAAGTACCACCAATCGGATACACCCTGTCCATATCAAGCGAATACTGGAAAACAATCTGCCCGCGATACATGGCGACTCAGCGCAATTGCGTCAGGTATTGCATAATCTGTTACTCAATGCACAGGATGCTCTGGTGGAAATTGACGAACCCATGATCGAAATTCAAACAGAAACAACGCGAGATGGCATAAAGTTAACCATTAAGGACAACGGCTGCGGATTTCCGGACGAAGTCCGCTCACGCGTATTCGAGCCTTATGTGACAACCAAAGCTAAGGGTACCGGACTGGGGTTACCGATCGTTAAAAAAATTGTAGAAGAGCATGAAGGAACGATAACCATTCAGAATTTGAAGCCTCTGGGCGCTCAGATCACCATCACCCTGCCATCAATTGAAAAAAGCAAAGCCGCTTAGCTGAAAAACTCAGGATAGAACAAAATGACGACAAATAACACGATATTGGTAGTTGACGACGAAATCGGCATACGTGAATTATTGTTTGAAATTTTGCACGATGAAGGCTATCGTGTTGCACTGGCGGAAAATGCCGAACAGGCGCGCGTATGGCGCAGTCAAACCCGACCTGATCTGGTTTTACTGGATATCTGGATGCCGGATACGGACGGCATTACCTTGCTCAAGGACTGGGCCAGCAGCGGTATGCTAACCATGCCGGTCATCATGATGTCAGGACACGGCACCATCGACACAGCGGTTGAAGCAACGCGTATAGGCGCATTTGGTTACTTGGAAAAACCTATTCCGCTGCAAAAACTGCTGACCACGGTCGGCAAGGCCTTGCGCGGCGGCCAAAACAAGCAGCAAGCGACATTGTCACTCTCCAGTTTAGGCAAAGGCGCGCTGATTGTCGAACTCAAGAAAAAACTCGAAAAGGTCGCCAATTTGAAAACGCCTTTGCTGCTCATGGGTGAACCCGGCGTTGGAATGGACATTTGTGCACGCTTTCTGCATCGCCCGAATACACCCTGGGTAGAACCGGAAACGCTGACTATACTGGCTGAAAGACCGCTGGATTTACTGGAAAAGGCGCGCGATGGCTTATTGTTCCTGAGCGATATCGGTGAAATCAACAAACTGGCGCAGAAAGGATTATTACTTTTACTGAGCAAACTGGAAAAATACAACGTGCGGCTGGTTTGCGCAACCACGCAGCCTTTGGCTGAACTTGCCGCGAATGGCAATTATATTACCAAATTATACGATGTACTCAGCGGGCTTTGCATTGGTGTGCCCGCCTTGCGTGCGCACCGCGAAGATATTCCGGAATTGGCCAGTCAGATTCTGACAAGCTTCGCTGAAGCCGGGGAAGTCTCCCCTGTATTGAAATTCAGTACAGCCGCACTGAATTATCTGCGCAACTACGATTGGCCTGGCAATCTGACACAACTCACCGGGGTAGTGCAGTCTCTGGCGTTGACTTGCACCGGTGATGAAATTACCGCTGACATGGTGCAACAGGCCATGGTTTTCCCCGAATCCGCCGCAAAATCAACAGCGCCTGATATTCCTTTTGATCTCTCGTTACGAGAAGCACGCGATTTGTTCGAGAAAACATATTTTGAGCGCCTGATTGAAGAAGAGAACGGCAACATGACACGCGTTGCCGAACGCGCGGGACTCGAGCGGACGCATCTTTACCGTAAAATCAAGCTGCTTGGCATCAAATTGCGCGGAAACTGACACCCCTCCATATTCCGAATTACCGGCTCTGTCTGGGTCACACCCATAAAAAAAGCACACCGTCTCGGTGTGCTTTTTTCTTCTAAATCAACGTACTGTTACAGCAACGGAATAATCATCAGCGCCACAATATTGATGATCTTGATCAGCGGATTAATTGCCGGACCTGCGGTATCCTTGTAAGGATCGCCAACAGTATCGCCGGTGACGGAAGCTTTATGCGCTTCACTGTTTTTACCACCGAAATGGCCATCTTCAATATGCTTTTTGGCGTTATCCCAGGCACCGCCACCTGCCGTCATGGAGATCGCCACAAACAGACCGGTTACGATGGAACCCATCAAGACACCGCCCAGCGCTTGCGGGCCAAGCAGCACACCGACCAGCAACGGCACCAGCACCGGCAAAAGTGATGGAACCATCATCTCTTTAATCGCGGCCTTGGTCAACATATCCACTGCACGTGAATAATCCGGCTTGGACGAACCGTCCATAATACCGGGAATCTCCTTGAACTGGCGACGCACTTCAACCACCACGGAGCCCGCCGCGCGACCGACAGCTTCCATCGACATTGCGCCGAACAGATATGGAATCATGCCACCGATAAACAAACCGATGATCACCATGTGATTGGATAAATCAAATGTCAGCGAATGGCCGGCAGCTTCCAGCCCGTGCGTATAATCCGCAAACAGTACCAGCGCGGCTAGACCAGCAGAGCCAATCGCATAACCTTTGGTTACCGCTTTAGTCGTGTTGCCTACGGCGTCCAGCGGATCGGTGACCGCGCGGACAGAGTCAGGTAATTCAGCCATTTCCGCGATACCACCCGCATTATCGGTAATTGGGCCATACGCATCCAGCGCCACGATGATACCGGTCATCGACAACATTGCAGTAGCTGCGATCGCAATACCGTACAGACCAGCTAACGCATACGCCATCAGAATACTTAAGCAAACAGCCAGAACCGGCGCTGCCGTAGCACGCATGGAAACACCCAGACCGGCAATGATATTTGTTGCATGCCCCGTAGTGGAAGCTTCCGCAATATTTTGCACGGGCGGATAATCGGTTGATGTGTAGTATTCGGTTATCACCACCATGGCACCGGTCAACAGCAAACCGATTGCGCCCGCCAGGAATACGCGCAGCACCAGCGCACCGCCGGCCACTTCAACCCCTGATACTTCGAGCGACATATCCGCCATGAACCATACAGTCACTGGCAGATACGCAACCAGCGCAATACCACCGGCAACAATCAATCCGCGGTAAAGCGCTTTCATGATCGTACCGCCTTCCTGCATTTTGACGTAATAACAGCCAATGATTGATGCAACGATAGAAACCGCACCCAGCATTAACGGGAACACCACCGCACTCATTCCATGATCCGCGAACAGCAGCGCACCCAGTAGCATGGTCGCGATGATCGTCACCGCATAGGTTTCAAAGAGATCGGCCGCCATACCTGCGCAGTCGCCCACGTTATCGCCCACGTTATCGGCAATGACCGCCGGATTGCGTGGATCGTCCTCGGGAATACCCGCCTCGACTTTACCGACCAGATCCGCACCAACGTCAGCACCTTTGGTAAAAATACCACCGCCTAAACGGGCAAAAATTGAAATGAGCGACCCGCCAAAAGCAAAACCAATCAGCGGTTTAATCACATCACTGACGGCTGCATCCGTTTCCGCGCCACTGAATAACCATGCGCTGTAACCCGCAACACCCAGCAGCCCCAGACCAACGACCAGCATGCCGGTCACCGCGCCCCCGCGAAATGCAATGGCCAATGCTTCATTCAAGCCGTTGCGCGCCGCTTCCGCGGTACGCACATTGGAATGAACCGACACGGTCATCCCCAGATAACCAGCCGCACCGGATAGAATGGCGCCCAGCGCAAAACCGACTGCGGTATCCCAGCTCAGTGCCAGCCAAATCGCCAGAAACAGTACCGCACCGACAATACCGATAGTCGTATACTGTCGATTAAGATACGCCGATGCGCCTTCCTGTACAGCAGAAGCGATTTCCTGCATGCGAGAATTACCGGTAGGCTGGGCAAAAATACCCTTGATCCAGATGCCACTGTAAACCAGGGCAAGAATCGCACTACCAATTGCGAGAATCAAACCGTTAGACATAAAAAACTCCAGTTAAAGTCAGACCAAATAAAATCAAATGTAGAATACCGGCCCAATAATTCCACATAATTAAACACTTGTCCAAAATCATAAAACAAAAGGCGAATATTTTATATGCACTTGTTGTGAAAATACATCAAAAATTTTGCTGTATTTCAGATTTCGAATGCGCCCAGTTTCTTCTGTACCGCTACATTTTTCAAACGCACATAATCAGGCAAACCGTTTTTATATGGTGGATAGTCCTCACCTTCAATCAGCGGCAGCAGATATTCACGACAGGCTTCACTGATACCAAAACCATCTTCACTGATATAATCCGCCGGCATCATTTTCTCCACGTTGGCCACATTTGATAACTGCGCCATACCGACCTGCCAACGGTAAGGCGAGCTGGACAGGCGCTCGATGGTCGGCATCACCGAATTATGTCCGGCTATGGCGTATTCGACAGCCGCCTTGCCCATTGCGTAAGCCTGCTCGACATCGGTTTTGGAAGCCACATGGCGCGCCGCGCGTTGCAGATAATCCGCCACACCCCAGTGGTATTTCAAGCCCAGACCATCCTTGATGATATTGGCCACAACAGGCGCAACACCCCCCAGCTGCGCGTGACCAAATGCATCACGCAGGCCCTGATCGGACAGAAAGTTGCCATCCTCGCCTTTGACACCCTCAGACACAACAACCGAGCAATAGCCATACTGCTTGACATAGCTATCGACTTTTGCGAGAAATTTTGCCTTATCGAAAGTGATTTCCGGAAACAGAATAACGATCGGAATTTCGCAGTCCTTGCTTGATGCCAGACCGCCCGCAGCCGCTATCCAGCCCGCATGACGGCCCATGACTTCCAGCACGAAAACCTTGGTTGACGTTTTCGCCATGCTGGCCACATCAAAACTCGCTTCGCGCGTTGACACCGCAATGTATTTTGCGACCGAACCAAATCCCGGACAACAGTCGGTAATCGGCAGATCGTTATCGACCGTCTTGGGCACATGAATCGCCTGGATCGGGAAACCCAGCGTATCGGAAATCTGGGATACCTTCAAACAGGTGTCGGCGGAATCGCCACCACCGTTATAAAAGAAATAGCCGATATTGTGCGCCTTGAAGACTTCAATCAATCGCTCATATTCCCGGCGGTTTTGTTCTATGCTTTTCAACTTGTAGCGGCATGAACCAAAACCACCCGATGGCGTATGGCGCAGCGCAGCAATGGCCTGCGCGGAATCCGCGCTGGTGTCAATCAAATCTTCAGTCAGCGCGCCGATAATGCCATTGCGCCCGGCGTAAACATTGCCGATTTTGTCCGGGTGCTGACGCGCGGTTTCGATAACACCTGCGGCGGATGCATTAATAACCGCCGTAACACCGCCCGATTGGGCGTAAAATGCATTTTTTATGGACATACTTTATCTCTCCTGATTGATCAAAACATGACAAAAGTTATAGCGCCCAAGCTACAACTCATTAAATTTTTAAGGCACAAATTCCGGACAACAAAAATCCAGAACAGCAGATGCGTGCCGGCTGCTCTGGATTTTTGTCATTGATACCTGAAAGCCGATAGCTGAAGGCGCAACATTCCGGTAAGGAAAAGCGTTTATTTTTGTCACCTATTTAGCCTGCAATGTTTCGATCCGCTTTTCGCTGGCCAATCAATTTGGCGCGGCAATGGCCGAAAGTATCTGATCCCGAATGGCTTCAACCGTACCAACGCCATTGATTTTAATATAACGCGGCGCGTTGCCCGCATGACCTGAAGCACACCTGGAATAATAATCGATCAGGGGTTCAGTCTGTTCATGATAGACCGCCAGTCTCTTTTTGACTGTTTCAACTTTGTCGTCATCGCGCTGTATGAGTGGCTCGCCGGTAACATCATCAATGCCTTCCACCTTGGGCGGATTAAAATCGATATGATAGGTCCGTCCGGAAGCAGGATGAATTCTGCGCCCCGACATGCGCTGAATGATGACATTATCATCGACGTCAATTTCGACGACATAATCGATCTGCACGCCAGCCGTCTTCATCGCATCAGCCTGCGGGATTGTGCGCGGGAAACCATCAAACAAAAAACCGCGCGCGCAATCCTGCTCGGCAATGCGCTCCTTGACCAGGTTAATAATGATGTCATCGGAGACAAGCCCGCCGGAATCCATGATTTCCTTGGCCATCTTACCCAATTCAGTGCCAGCCTTGACGGCATTGCGGAGCATATCGCCCGTTGAAATTTGCGGAATACCAAAATGTTCCTTGATATAATTGGCCTGCGTGCCTTTTCCAGCACCGGGGCCGCCTAGTAATATAACGCGGATCGTTTCTTTCACTTTTTATCTGACGAAATTAAATAGCTGCGTGATCGTGATGACAAAGTCGCGATTATATCGCAGGCTGGCAAGATACTCGAGTATTGTTTTTTTATTTCTACTGATTTTTTTACTCGCGCAAAATGCATTTTCTGAGCAGCCCGTCTTACAGACACATGCGTGCATGTGCGATAATTTACTGACACTTAACAGGAAAAACCATGGACGAAAACAGAAGCAAAGCACTTGCCAACGCACTGGCTCAAATTGAAAAACAGTTCGGCAAGGGATCCATCATGCGTCTGGGCGCCAACGATGTCGCCAATGATATACAAGTCGTCTCCACAGGATCGCTCAGTCTCGATATCGCGTTAGGCGTCGGCGGGCTGCCGCGCGGGCGTGTCATTGAAATCTACGGCCCGGAATCCTCCGGCAAAACGACGCTCACTTTGCAGGTTATCGCCGAAATGCAGAAACTCGGCGGCACTGCGGCCTTTATTGACGCCGAGCACGCGCTCGATCCCCAGTATGCCCAGAAGATCGGCGTCAACGTGCAGGAGCTTTTAATTTCGCAGCCGGACAATGGCGAACAGGCGCTCGAAATCGCTGACATGCTGGTGCGTTCCGGTTCAATCGATATCGTGGTCATCGACTCCGTCGCCGCGTTGACGCCACGCGCCGAGATCGAAGGTGAAATGGGCGATCCGCAAATGGGATTGCAGGCCCGCCTCATGTCCCAGGCGCTGCGAAAACTGACCGCCAATATCAAGCGCAGCAACACCATGGTGATCTTCATCAACCAGATCCGCATGAAGATCGGCGTCATTTTCGGCAATCCGGAAACCACAACCGGCGGCAACGCACTCAAATTCTACGCATCCGTCCGCCTCGATATTCGACGCACCGGCGCGATCAAAAAAGGTGACGAGACCATCGGCAGCGAAACTCGCGTCAAGGTGGTGAAAAACAAAGTAGCACCGCCCTTCAAACAGGCTGACTTTGATATTCTTTACGGTGAAGGCATTTCCCGCGAAAGCGAAATTATTGAACTCGGCGTTCAGCATAAACTGATCGACAAGGCAGGCGCCTGGTACGCCTACAATGGCGAAAAAATCGGCCAGGGCAAGGATAACGTCCGCGACTATCTGAAAGAACATCCAAAAATGGCGCAGGAAATTGAAAAGAAAATCCGCGCAGCGGTTGGTCTGGTGGATGCGGGCAGCAAGAACAGGAATCCTGAGGTCAGCCCCGGCAAAAACGATACCGGCAATCCGGATAGCAAATAATAATCAAGTCACGCAATGACGACCGGCGGCAAAACATCACTGCAAACCCGTGCGTTGCAGTATCTGGCAAAGCGCGAATATTCGCGCTATGAGCTGGAACAAAAGCTGTCAGTCCATGAGCATTCACGGCAGCAGGTATCTGACCTGCTGGATCAGCTGGAACGGGACGGCTATTTATCCACCGAACGCTTTGCCGAACAAACGGCGCGGATACGCCGCGAACGTCTCGGCAGCCAGCGCATCGTTCGCGAGCTCAAAGCAAAAGGCGTTGATGAACATATCATTGCCGACATCCTGCCTGTCCTTAAAGACAACGATCTCGAAACGGCATGGCGCATCTGGCAAAAAAAATTCGGCGCGCCGCCTGTCGACCTGAAAGCGCGCGGCAAACAAATCCGCTTTATGATGAGCAGAGGCTTTTCATCGGATACCATCAACACCATACTGTCACAAGCTGACAGGGAAGAAACATGAAAAACATACGAACACTGATTATCGGTCTGCTGATGTTCTTTGCATTCACGCACGGCGGCTGCGCCGCAGGCGGCAACATCATCACACCGATTCATGAAATCAATGTCGCAGCCGCCGCGTTTGACGGCAGGGAAGTCAATCTCAGAGGCGTCACCAAAGAACCCACACGCATCCCGCTGATCGATTTAAAAGCCTATTCGCTCGAAGACGAAAGCGGCAAAATCACCATTCTGACAGGCGCCGAATTACCGCGCATGGGCATCGAAATCACCGTGCGGGTGCGCATTGAAAATCTGGCGATCATTCAGGGCGAGGCTGTCGGCACCAGAGTTATTGAATTACAACGATACGAATAAACCATTACGAACATGAAAAGCAGCGAAATCAGACAAAAGTTTCTCGAATTTTTTGAATCCCACGGCCACACCCGCGTTCCGTCCACTTCACTGGTACCGGGAAACGATCCGACGCTGTTGTTTACCAACGCGGGGATGGTGCAGTTCAAGGATGTTTTTCTCGGCCAGGATCAGCGCAGCTATGTGCGCGCAGCCAGTTCGCAGCGCTGCGTGCGCGCCGGCGGCAAGCACAACGACCTGGAAAATGTCGGCTACACGGCGCGGCATCACACGTTTTTTGAAATGCTCGGTAATTTCAGTTTCGGCGACTACTTCAAGCGCAACGCCATCCAGTTTGCCTGGGAGTTTCTGACGGTCACGCTCGGCATTCCTCAGGACAGATTATGGGTCACCGTCTACGCCGAAGACGACGAAGCCGCCGACATCTGGCTCAACGAAGTCGGCGTGAACCCGGCGCGTTTTGTCCGCATCGGCACGACGGACAATTTCTGGCAGATGGGCGATACCGGACCGTGTGGTCCGTGTTCCGAAATTTTTTACGATCATGGCCCCGATGTCGCGGGTGGACCGCCCGGCTCCGCCGACGCGGATGGCGACCGCTATATCGAAATCTGGAACCTGGTGTTCATGCAGTATAACCGTGACAGCAGCGGCGAACTGCATCCGCTGCCCAGACCCTCGGTCGACACCGGCATGGGACTGGAGCGGATTTCCGCCGTCATGCAACAGGTGCACAGCAATTACGACATCGACCTGTTTCAGGATCTCATCAAGGCCGCCGCCCGCGAAACCGGCGCGCAGCATCTGGCGGACAACTCACTCAAGGTCATCGCCGACCACATCCGCGCCTGCGCGTTTCTGATCACCGACGGCGTTATTCCGAGCAGCGAAGGCCGCGGCTATGTCTTGCGGCGCATTATCCGCCGCGCCATCCGCCACGGCTACCGCCTGGGACAGAAGGAACCGTTCTTCTACCGGCTGGTGGCCGACCTGAGCCAGGTCATGGGCGCGGCCTACCCCGAACTCCCCGCGGCCCAAGATCGTGTTGCCAGCATGCTGCAGCAGGAAGAAGAACGCTTCGCCGAGACGCTGGAGCACGGCATGCAGGTGCTGGAAGGCGCGCTTGCCGGAAACGTCAAAGTCCTTGACGGCGAAACCGCGTTCCGCCTGTACGACACCTTCGGTTTCCCGCTCGACCTGACCGCCGACATCGCCCGCGAACGCGGCATCAGCGTCGACAACGACGGCTTTGAAAAGGCCATGACCAGGCAGCGCGAACAGGCGCGCGCAGCCAACAAATTCACCATGACCGAGGGACTGACCTACCACGGCGACCGCACGGTTTTTCATGGTTATGACGCATTGCAACACGAAGGCAGAATCCTGGCGATCTACAAGGCAGGCACGCCCGTCGACTTCATCGAAGCCGGCGACGAAGCCGTCATCGTGCTCAATCACACGCCCTTCTACGCGGAATCCGGCGGCCAGGTCGGCGACAGCGGCGAACTCATGGCCGCCAACGGCACGTTCGCCGTCACCGACACGCAGAAAATCCAGGCCGACGTGTTCGGCCACAAAGGTCTGCTGCGCAGCGGCCGCATGGTCGTCAAGGATCATGTGCAGGCCCGGGTCAATCCGGTCGCGCGCGCCAGCATCGCCAACAATCATTCCGCCACGCACCTGCTGCACGCCGCACTGCGCAACGTGCTCGGCGCGCATGTCGCGCAGAAAGGTTCGCTGGTCGACGCCAACCGCCTGCGCTTCGACTTTTCGCACAATGCGCCGCTGACCACCGACGAAATCCGCGAAACCGAACGACTGGTCAACGAACAAATCCGCAATAACTGGCCGGTCAGCGCCAGCCACATGAAATACGACGAAGCCGTCAAACAGGGCGCGATGGCGTTATTCGGCGAAAAATACGCCGATGTCGTGCGCGTCATCGGCATGGGCGATTTTTCCACCGAACTGTGCGGCGGCACGCATGTGGCGCAAATCGGCCAGATCGGTTTTTTCAAAATCACCGGCGAAACCGGCATTGCCGCCGGCATCCGCCGCGTTGAAGCGGTCACCGGCAAGGCCGCCGTCGATTACGTGCAGCAACGTGAAGCGCAGCTGCAAACCATCGCGCAAACCCTCAAAACCAGCCCGCAGGAAATCCATCAAAAAATCGCGCAGATCATCGACACGGTCAAACAGACCGAAAAAGAACTGGAACAACTCAAAGCCAAACTGGCCGGTTACCAGAGCGCGGGACTGGCCGATCAGGCCCGCGATATCAAAGGCATCAAACTGCTCACCGCCCGCCTGGAAGGCGCCAATGCCAAATCGCTGCGCGAAACACTGGATCAGCTGAAAGACAAACTCAACACCTGCGTGATCGTGCTGGCCACTGCGGAAGCGCCCGACAAAGCCACACTGATCGCCGGCGTCAGCGCCGACCTCACCAGCAGAATCAAAGCCGGCGAGCTCGTCAACTTCGTCGCCCAGCAAATCGGCGGCAAAGGCGGCGGAAGGCCGGACATGGCGCAGGCAGGCGGCACGCAACCGGATCGCCTGCCCGCGGCACTGGACAGTGTGGCGGGTTGGATGGAAGGAAAGCTATAAATCGGCAATCAGGAGATGAGTATGAAACCAATCACAGCAGCCGATATCGCTGAAATGCCGTTAGAACAGCGCATTCAACTGGTTGAAGCTATTTGGGATTCAATCGCGGAAATCCCTGAAGCAGTCGAAATACCGGCATGGCACAAGCAGGAATTGGAAAAAAGATTGGCTGCCCATCATGCAGACCCTGCCGAAGGATCTCCCTGGCAGGTTGTTAAAAAAAGAATACCGGGATA
>JACKLU010000017.1 GCA_024235735.1 Burkholderiales bacterium | reverse complement strand
GTCGGTATTGCACGCCACATAATCTTGAAAAGCTTGCCGCATGGCGTCGGCTAGTTTGATTTGCGATAGCCACGGCCCGATCAGAAAGAAATCATCGCCACCGGCGAATACGGTGTAAGTATCGGGATAATCGCGCTGGCATAACCAGGGTAGATAAACGGTAAAGAAGTTATTAAGCTGACGCGACAAGGTGGCGGTCTTGCTGAAGCTGGCGTCGTCACCGAGACCGGATTCAAAGATGCTGCCCAGATTATCGACATCGCCTTTCAGAGTGGATAGCGCACTGATGCCGATCCATTTGCCTTCTTTGTCTGGATAGGGCTGCTGATCCTTACAAGCCAGATGATTTAGAGTTTTGGCTGCACCAAGTTCCAGTTTCTCTTCGATGCCGATGTACTTGTCCCATTGCTCTTCGAGCAAGTCTGTTGCCGATGCAATCGGCACATAAGCGTTGATATTGCGGCGGGCATAACCATTCCACAGTGCTTGATCGGCTGATTTGGGCAAAGAAAAATCCCAAACACGCAAAAGATTGCCGTTTCTGACTTCAGCACCGAATTCACCTTTTGCGCTTTCATCGTCGGTGAAACTGAGTGCATAACCAAAGATCGTCAAACTCAGGGTACTCAGTTTCTTATCTTCCCGCAGTGGTTTGCGGGTGATCAGGATGCGTTGTTTGTTGGATTTGACCAGCCATGAACCAATATCGATTTGATCATTGGCTAAGTTGCTGATCCACTCGCCATCTTTTTGCACTTTAGCTGGCGAGCGCCCATCGATTTTGCACTCGCCGTGTTCGAATTTGTCGAGAAAACTATCGAAAACGATCCGTTCGTTGTTACAGAGATCGAAACGCTGGCATTTTTTGATTTCCATTTGCGCGAACAGCCTGTCGATCAATTGACGGTAAGGACTTTTCTCGTTCGCTTGATTACCGGTTTTGCGGCGAAAATCGTTGCAGCAGGCTTCCGTCCAGGCCAGACCGACACCGGCCTGACCAAAACTATGCGTCAGAAACCACTGATCGAGTTCATTCTGCACCTGCTGTAATTTAGCTTTAGTCTGATCAGTATTCGGCGCGACAATCATGAATTTACCGGCTGCGTTGATCACCTGACTGGTGGAAGGTAAATCCAGAACATCCAGAATTTTGAGCGCAGCGCATTCAGTCAGCAGCGACACGTAAAACGATCGACCACGCAACAGCCTGGCTGCACGCTTGCTGGTTTCGCCGCCGCTGGCAAAGATAAAATCCTGAATACCGAAGAAATCGCCTTGTACAAGCAGGAATTTTTTCTCTCGCCAACTTTCCGCTTGATCGCTTAGTTGCTTGCGGGCATTGTCATCGGTTTGGTTTTTTTCGTGGTGAAAACGCCATAGCGCAGTCGCCAATGCGGCGGTCACTCGCGAATGATCGTACAGCGAAACGTCCGGACGCACATTGAATGCCGTTGCGGATGGGATGGCATGGGTATAAACGCCCCACACCGTTTCGAAATGATCCAGCCAGAGTGACCAGTTATTGCGGTGCGATTGCGGTATTTTCTGCAACGCTTGGGCAAAGTCATGCCATAAGTTCAGATATTCTTTCTGTGCTGCTTGATTATCGTTACCTTCGCGCTCGGTCTCGTCAACCGCGAAAATAGTATTGGGGATAGGAAAGATACTTCTAGGCGATAAAGGTTTCAGTGAGTAGCGATAAACAAAATCACTCTTATCCAATCCGGCTTTGTTGATTTGCTCAAATAGCGTCAACTGCCGGGCGGTATAATGATTCTTCCCTGTTACCGTGCCTTCTTCAGCCTGGTTGTATTGTTCGAATTCCTCACGATCAAATCCCGACGCAACCCGGTCTGCTGTGGCAATGATCCATTGCAGAAAAGTTACTGGTTTATGGTGCATTGCGGCAGCGTTGATGAACGAATCGTCGGCATCTTTGGTTTTCCAGGAACCGAAAGGCGCGAAATCAGTGCCCGTCAAATCAGGTAAATAGTCTTCGATTACATCCATTGCCAGACCAGTATAGGCTGCATGAACATGAGTAAAACGAACATTCTTGTCGTCAGTAAATTTTTTCTGTCTGGGGCAATACAAATGCTTGTTTGCCTCTATAACCTCCTGATCGTTGGAAATTCTTGCCCGCTCGGCAAACTTTCCCAAATCATGCAAAAAAGCAGCCAGGGCGATGCGGCTGGACTGTTCCAGCAAAGAACTCATACTCATCCGATAGTCTCCTGTTGAATTTCAATTTGATTGCGTTCCAGCGCGATCCGATAATGCGTTCTCGGCCGTTTCCCTTCCGGCGCTATCAAATACGGTTGTGCGGCGTAAACCAGGGTTTGTGTCAGCGTTTTATTGATTCTGGATTTACGCTGCTCGAAAAAGGTTTTGCTCATACCATCCTTCAAAGTATCGATGGTGCGGTCGGCGCCGCCAAGTTCGCCGTTGATCCGGCGGTAGTGTTGTAAAAACTGACTGGCGTAGATGTCATCCGGCGCGCCGTCGCTGGGGCAATGCGGCGATGGTTGTCCATCGGTTTGCCGCTGCAACAACCAGAGATAAAACGCCAAATCAGCGGGACTAAGCCTGACTGCTTTACCGTGCGCGATGAACTGACGGTTTTTTAAGTTGATGGTCAGATGCGCCGGCCCAAGCGCCTGTTGCGCGGCTGCCACCGACTGGCTGAAACTGGCTTTACCTTCCAGCAAAGCCTGATCGAGCCCATGCCGCAGGCGCACGAAGGCGATGTCGGCCAGCATGACTTCCGCATTCTGCGTATCCAGCGGCTTGCGGCTGGGGTCATTGCCGTAGATGACGTGCGAATAGGGCGTCGGGTAATAAAACTGCGGGTGCGATTCGTAATCGGGCGACACCAGTACATGACTGAGCCGGTCTCTGGCGCGGCCGTACAGTGACAAGGCGTAACCCGCGTAAAAACCCATGGTTTTTCGGCCGCCCGCAATCGATACATGTAAATCGGTATGCGGGTCGGCGGTAAAAGTCCTGATCCATTCGGTAATGGCATCGGCCATGGCTTGATTGTCAGCCTGTGTGCGAATATCGGTCAACGGTTCGCCATTGGCTTGCCGCAGAACATGAATACTGGCTTCCGTAAAATCCGGTTGCTTCAGATGATAATCGCGGCAGAAACGCGCCAGCCAGCCGTCGTTGATCAGCGTCAGTCTGGCGCGCTGGCAGCCTTCCGCCGTGGTCAGGATATGAACAGCGGACGGCAGTTGTTCGCCCTGATCATGCAGGGCGAACAGGGTTTCGGTGACGACCTGCGGGGTCAGTCCGGTAACGGCCAATAAAATGGATTGCGCATTCATTGCGTCAGTATAGCTGTTGCCTTGTGGATTAAGCATCCGGCAAGCTTGCCGGTTCGATCGTGTATGCACCCATGCCCATGCTGGTGCCCTTGCCGACATGCGTCCACTGGCCGAGCCAGAGATAGGGCCAGAAATCTTCCAAGCCTTGCATGTTCAGGCTGACAGTGCCGAGCAATCCGCCCATTTGCATTTCGGTTTGCTGGCGGGAGGAATAGCGCGTCCAGTCGTACCAATGAAGATTCTGCGCGCTGAATTGAAAGTTTCGAGCAGCGGCGGTTAGTCCGGCAAAATCGGTTTCCAATGGCGTGTCGGTGTGAAAGTAGCTGATCATTGAAATACGCCGCAGTAAGGAACCAAACAATGCGCCAAAGCTGAAATGAGCAGCGGCAAGATTTTTATTATCCTGCTTGATACGCACCGGCGAATGAAAAGTAATATTGATTTTTTCCGGCATTTCAGGTAACGGCGGGCTTTGCAGCGGCGGCTGGCTGCGTAATTCCGCTTCCTGATATACCGTGATAGGCTGACCCTGAAAATCAATCGCGTCGACTCTGTTCAAACGGAACGGCTGCCGGTTTCCGCCGACGCCATCCTGTCCAGCCATGTGCATGGCGTGAATAATATAGGGAAAAAAACGCTGGCCATGACCAAACAGGTTCATATCAATACTCAATTCCTGCGTTGCGGATTTTGCTACGGCAAAGCGAAGAACAAACGGATGCGGCGTGGCGGTGTATTTGCGCATTTTTTCAGTATCGGCTGGCGGCGGCGTCTCGAAAATATAGCTGTAAGCGCAAGCTTGTTTCAACAAACACTGCTGACAAGGCGTATTGCGCACGACGCAGACTGTCTTTTTCAAGGCATGGCCAAATGCACCGCGCCAGGCAGAACCGGGATAATCCGGCAGGCGTAGCGGATGATCCGTATCAAAGTAAAAACGATAGCTGTTGAGTGGAATGGAAGGGTTATTGATTGTTGTCATTTTCTTTTTTTCATGTATCAATCAAAGTCGGTAGATATCGTGCGCCGCTACCTTTGATTGTTTATATTCAATACCGCTGGGTTTGTCAAAACAGAACCGCCGCTGCGAATATCAATGCCGCGTCAACATGCGATTGACGCCACCGGTAAACAGCATGACATCGTCGGGAAAATATTGCTGACCGAGTATCTCGGCGGGTCTATTTTCCGGCAGGCGGTAACAGCGCACATCATCCTCGCGCTGATTGATCAGTGCATTGATTCGTTCCAGAAGACGCAGCAAAGCCTTGCGCTTGAGAACTACTGTGAACACTGAATATTGCACGGGCAATCCTTGTTGCTTCAATAGACGATGAATCCGTGCAAGGCGTTTGGGATCCGCAATATCGTATGCCATCAGATATAAATTGCCCTGACTGTCTGCCATCAGCTCACTCCCAGTAAAAATTGATGTAGTTTGTTGATGCTGCTTCGAAACAGCTTGTAACAGCGTTCTTGACGCTGCTGAAACAATTCCGCCATGACTTGCAAGGCATTTCCGCCGCGTTCTGCCGCGTCCGGTTCCAGGAGCGCGATATAGTAATCCCAAAGCAACAACCGGCTCAGATCAGTCGCTAGATCAAGCTCCATCGACAGCAACATTTCATTGTCCCGTTCAAAACCGCATTCCGGCAGCCAAACCAGCAACTCACTATAGAGGATGTTTTGGATTAATGCTGCGCGATGCCTGCCATGATGACCCAGTGTTTGCCTGATCTGTCGGTGCAGTTCCAACGCAGGACGTTCGCGCCAATCGCACAGGCCAATTCGTCGCCCACAACTGCGCGCCGCCAGTTTTTCCATTGACAGTAGCCAGTTTGCATATAGCACCGGCCCGTCGGTGCGTGACAACAAATCGATCAATCTTTGAGTCAGCCGCTGCCGTTCGCCACTTTGACCCAGCCAGCGCGCGCGAATTTCACCGTCTTTTCCCAGAAACAGCAATTGAATACCCGCATCAGCGCAGGCCAGTAACGCCTGCATAGACCACTCCACGCTGCCTTTGCAAACTACTCGTGAAATCCGCGACAGTGGAAACAACTGATCCGCCCGATCCGGCACAATTATCCGCAGGGCAGGATCATCCCATGTTACCCGGCAGCCGAGAGCGCCATCGATATACAGCGGCCGCATCATTCGCCGCCATGTATTAACTGGAAACGTTTGGCCAGCGCATGACTGTATCGCCGCAGCAAGCGTCTGGCAGGCCCACTGTTCGCTTCGTAAAAGCCGTAAAAATGCTTGCGCCCGACTTTGTTCAGCAAGCAACGTCCGTTGTCATCGCTAAAATGTTCTATCCGCAGGATGCGATCACGAAACAACCACCACACCCACCGGTCGATCAGCGGACGCAATGGCTCCATAAGATCGCAGGGCAGCGATTCCCGTCCAAAACTGATGTCATGATAAAAACCCAGCATCGTGTCCAGTCCGGCGATATGGCAGGCGTACACGGCATCATGATGCAAAAGCGTATAGCCCAGCGACAAGCATGCATTTACAGGATCGGGCGCGGGGCGTTTTTTTCGTCCTGTAAAATCCAAAGATGGCGCGAATAATTGTGTAAATCCGCTGAAATAAGCAGATGCGGCAGCGCCTTCGAAACCGCGCAGACTTGATAGTGACGGTATGCTGGAATCTGCTCGCAATTGATTCATGATGTTGTCCAGTCGCTGCACTGCCACAGTCAGCGCATGCCGCAAATCCGCACGCACCGGCAAAGCTTCACGCAGCAGGCGTTTTTGCGCGCGCACTTTTACCAGTACCAGCCAGTGCGCCAGCGGAGTACGCAAATCATCATCCAGGCTCACGCGATATTGTCCCAGTCTACGGGAACTCTCGTTATGGGGTCTTCCCGCCAACATGGCCGTCGCCTCGCTACTGCGCCCGGAAAGTACCAGCAGGCCGATATTCCGCGCCGATAACGCACCGAGCACCCGGCTTTCCAGTTGCACATTACCGCGCATGACGACGCGTTCCAGCAAATGCAGCGGTACTGATCCTTTCCTTGCACCCTCTTCATACAAAGCCAATGCCTGACCGTCCAGTCTGATTTCCAAATTCTTCCGGTCAAGATACAAACAGTTCATCAATCACCCGACATAATAAAAAGAACCATCCTGAGGAAGCACTGCTTTGCCAAGTGTATGAATATGGCTTCCCCCGCTCAACTCCAGCACAATGAATCGATCCTCATTCTGGTCGATAATCGTGCTGATGCTCTTCAGCAAACAGGATTTTTCGGCATGCGTCAGATAACACTCGAATACCGATTTCTGCCCACCCGATGCATAACCGCGCAGCACATGCAGCGCTTTGCGCAAACGCCGGTTGCTGGATATATCGTAAGCCGCCAGATAAAGTTGCCGTTGAGTCATGACGCCAGTTTACGCAGAGAAGTCAGATCAGGTCATGATTGAAAAGCTTGTCGAATCCGGACGGCACATGAGCAGGTTATTCATGTGATCGAGACAACCGGCGCAAGTCAAAAACAGGTGGAGAAGCGGAGTTTAGGTGTGATAAATACGCACTTTGCGCCTGCTTTTAACGCCGCAGCAGCAACGCAGATAATTTTCAGCCGCCTGTTAATTTATCCGGCATTTTTTTACCGCCGCACAATGCCCTGTGCCGCGCCAGATACAATGGCGTCCAGGCGTGAGGCAGCTTGTGCACGAAATGGTAGCGCGCGACATGATAGCTGGGATCGAAGCCGTAGAAATTGAGTTGCATCTGATACAGTTCTTCATCGCGGTAACGATGCAGCGGTTTTTCCCGCTCGTCGTCTCTGCGTTGCTGTATTTTCCGTTGCAGGCGCGCGGCGTAATCGGGCGCATCCGCGAGCTGTTCGGCCAGATTATCGATCTTTTTGATAAACGCGGCGCGATCCAGTGCAAAGCTGGCGTCGATCAATCCGGCTGCCTGCGCCGCGCTGGCGCTGACCGGCAAGCGGTTCTGCGTGAGTGCTATGGCCCGGTCCCGGCCGACGCGTTTGGGCAGCCGATATGTCCAGTATTCCGAGCCGTACAGGTTGCCCATGCTTTTGTAATGCGGATTCAGGATGACGCTTTCACGGGCATACACCTTATCCGCCGCCAGCGCCAGAAAAACGCCGCCCGCGCCCGCGTTGGCCTGCAATGCGGCTATGTTGAACTGCCGTTCGTTAGTCATGATGGCCTGCGCCAGGTCGTTCATCGCGTTGATATTGCGCCAGGATTCATCGGCGGGGCTTTCAGCGGCTTCGATATGATTGAGATGGATGCCGTTCGACCAGAAATCCGCGCCGCCCATGAGCACAATCACCTTGATATCCCGTTGCGCCGCCTGCAGATAGACCTGCCGCAGCCGCTCGCATTGCCCGGTGTCCATCGCACCGTTATAAAACGCGAAGTGCAGGTAACCGACTGCGTTTTTCTGTTCAAACCAGATGTCGCGATAAGTGGCAGCATGCGAAGCCGCAAAGACGTCACAAACCATTTCGGGTACATCGCTGAGCATGGTTTCGGCGTAGTGCTGCAACGCGTATGTCGCGCCGAGTTTAAAAGGCTGCGCATCTTCCGGTTGCCGGGTTTTGTGTTTCAAATGCCCGATCCATACCGCGCCGTCCACTGTTGCACGACAAATGGCGTTATTCCGCCGGGCGATAAGCGTTCCGGGTGTTCCGGTCAGCTGTGCTTCAGGGTGCGCGTCAAACAGATACCACTGTACGCCGCACATTTCATCGAGCACGCCGGGAAATCCGTCGGCTGCGTTGATTTTTTTCAGCACTGTGCGGGTACCATCGGTTTTCCAGTCGATGGCGCGGTCTGCCTGGCGCATCGGCGCATGCAGCCTGCCATGAACGTCGCCACGCGAATAATCCAGCGGCTGCGGCCTGAAATGTCCGGCGGAAAACCGTTCGATCGCGCGCAATACCGCGCTGACCGCCGCTTCGGTCACTTCGTGGCGATACAGGCTGCTTTTTCGCGTCAAATGCACGGGCGGCATGGCGAATGTTTCCGCAGCCCAGATATCACCGGCATCCATTTCCGCGTTGGCCTGCAGAACGGTTACGCCCCATTCCGTTTTTTCCTGCATGATCGCCCAGTCGAGTGCGGCAGGCCCGCGGTCACCGACGATACCGGGGTGAACGATAAAACACGGAATCCTGCGCCAGATTGTGTCGG
The DNA here is from genome assembly GCA_024235735.1 of Burkholderiales bacterium. Classification (GTDB taxonomy): domain Bacteria; phylum Pseudomonadota; class Gammaproteobacteria; order Burkholderiales; family Nitrosomonadaceae; genus Nitrosomonas. The sequence continues at coordinate 40,874 of JACKLU010000017.1, read as the reverse complement.
GAATCGCGCGTTTCAGAAATGGCGCGATGATCAGTTCCGGTTGAAACAGTTCAGTGGCCTGGATGGCGACGGCGTCGTTGATGTCAAATTCGATGGAAACCGTGTGACCGCGCGCTGACAGTTCGATGAACAGGCGTTGCGTGAGGCTGTTGAAACTATGCGTCAGAAACAGGATTTTCACCGCGTTTGTATCTCAACGGAAAACGGAATATGGATTTCAGCAGATACGCGGTAGCTGGTCGCCGCTGAGCCAATCCACCACGCGTCTGCCGCCAAAGCGGGTTTCCATCTGCACAAAGCAATGACTATCTTCAATGACTTCACCGATCATGGCGGCATTTTGTCCCAGCGGATGCGCGCGCATTTTGTCCAGCAGCCGGTCCGCGTCCTGCGGCGCGCAAATGGCGATGAGCTTGCCTTCATTCGCCATGTAGAGCGGATCGAAGCCGAGAAACTCGCAGACGGCGCTGACTTGTTCTTTCACGGGTATATGGTGCTCATACAGCATCATTCCGACACCGGATTGGTGCGCAATCTCGTTCAATGCGGCGGCGATGCCGCCCCGCGTCGGATCGCGCAACACATGTATATCCGGCGCTGTTTGAACCATCACGGCGACCAGATTATGCAGCGCCGCGGTATCGGATTCGAGCGTGCCGTAAAAGGCAAAATCTTCACGCGCCAGCAGGATGGCGATGCCGTGGTCGCCAATGGTGCCGGAAACCAGTATTTTGTCGCCCGGTTTTGCCCGCTCCGATGAAATATGCACGCCCTCCGGCACCACGCCGATGCCGGTTGTGGTGATAAAAACACCGTCCCCGCTGCCCTGTTCGACGACTTTGGTATCCCCGGTGATCACCGGAACCGGTATCGCCTGCGCGGCGGCGGCCATGGATTCCACAATGCGTTTGAGATCGGCCAGCGGCAAGCCTTCCTCGAGAATAAAACCGGCTGACAGATACAGCGGTCTGGCGCCTGACATGACAATATCATTAACGGTGCCATGCACGGAAAGGCTGCCGATATCGCCGCCGGGAAAAAACAGCGGCGTGACGACATGACAATCCGTCGACATCACCATGCGTCCGCTGCCGACCGGAAAGCAAGCCTGGTCGTTCATCTGCCGCAGATAGTCATTGTCGAATGCCGCGATGAAAAGCTGGTCAACCAGTTGCGTCATGGCGCGCCCTCCGCTGCCATGCGCCATTTCCACCCGGCCATGCCTGAAATCAAGCTTACGCGTATAAACCGGCTTTCTTCTCCCTGCCTGCTGCATCAGTGCATCCTTGCTGTGTCATCGTTATCATGTTCACGGAAACGCCCGTAACGATAATACGCCGCGCATGCGCCTTCCGACGACACCATGCACGAACCCAGGGGATTATCCGGCGTGCAGGCCGTGCCAAAAATACTGCAATCGCGCGGATGTTTGACGCCGCGTAAGATCGCGCCGCATTCGCAGGCCTTGTGATCCGCTACCGATAAAACCGGCAAGGTAAAACGCCGCTCGGCGTCAAATGCCGCAAAATCTGATTTGATGCGCAACGCACTGTACGGCACTGCACCCAGGCCGCGCCATTCAAACGACCGGCGCAATTCAAACACTTCCGCCACCAGCCGTTGCGCCTTGATATTGCCGTCAGGCAGAACCGCGCGGGTAAATTCATTCTCCACTTCGGCGCGCCCCGTATTCAATTGCCGGATGAGCATTAAAATCGCCTGCATGACATCCAGCGGCTCGAACCCGGCGATCACGACCGGTTTCTGGAATTCCTCGGCAAAATAAGCGTATGGGTTGCTGCCGATGATCGTGGAAACATGCGCCGGGCCGATGAAACCATCCAGCCGCACCAGCCCCAGTTCACGTATTTCCGGCGACTGTAAAATATGGGAAATCGCCGATGGCGTCAGGACATGATTACAGAAAACAGTAAAATTGGTTAATCCCAGCATCTGTGCCTGTTTAATCACGACAGCCGTCGGCGGCGTAGTGGTTTCGAAGCCGATGGCCAGAAAAACCACCTGTTGCTGCGGATTCTGCTGTGCGATCTGCAGTGCATCCGCGGCTGAATAGATCATCCGCACATCCACGCCGCGCGCTTTTTGTTTCAGCAGACTGTCACCTTGCGCTGTCGGCACGCGCAGCATGTCGCCATAACTGCACACAATACATCCCGGGGTTTGCGCCAGCTGTATCATGTTTTCCAGCCGCCCCATCGGCAGCACGCACACCGGACAGCCGGGGCCATGAATCATATGGATGTTGCCGGGCAGCAAGCCGGGAATGCCATAGCGCGAGATGGCGTGCGTATGTCCGCCGCAAAATTCCATCAGATAGTAATCGCGATGCGGATCAGTTTCAGCAGCTATCCTGCGCGCTATTTTCCGCGCCATCGCGCCGTTACGGAAGGGTTCAATGTACTTCATGCCGCCTCATGCCTACTTCATGCTCAATCAGCACAATCTTCATTGGCATCGATTTCTGCCGACATGGTTTCAAACAACTGCAAGGTGTGCTCGGCTTCTGCGAGATCGAGCTTCTGCAAGGCATAACCTGCATGCACGATGACATAGTCGCCCGCCTCGACATTTTCAACCAGCGCCAGTGAAATCGCTTTGCGGATGCCGCCCAGATTGACGATAGCACTGTCATCGGCATTGAGCTGTTCAACAAGCGCGGGTATGGCCAGACACATGAATTTGACTCTTGATAAAGCAGAACATAAGATTACAGAAAATTATGACATAATCATACGCGCTTTTTTACATCGATTTGTTTCACGGCAGAATGGAAAATGATCATGCCTCATCTGTTTAAACTATACCGCAACGTTTACACGCTTATCAGTCTATTTTTCGTTTTGATATTGCCCGCAAGCGTTTCAGCCGATGAAATATGGATCAATGTCGATACATCGGCGCAAACACTGTCCGTTATGCGCGGTGATCAGGTTAAAAAGACTTTTGAGAATATCGCACTGGGCCGCTATGGCACAACCTGGAACAAGCGCACGCTGGACGACAAGACGCCGCTAGGCACATTCCGAATCGGCTGGATTAACGAGCAAAGCCGCTACTATCGCTTCTTTGGACTGGATTATCCTAACCGGGAAAACGCGCAACGCGCCTTGGAAGAAAACATCATTACGGAAGAAACCTGGCGCACTATTCTGCACGCCGTTGATCGGGACAGGACACCGCCACAAAATACCGAATTAGGCGGTTACATTGGCATTCATGGTATCGGTCGCGGCGACCCTGCAATCCACGAGCAGTTTAATTGGACCAACGGTTGCATTGCCTTAACCAATGAACAGATTGATCAGTTAAGCAAATGGCTGAAACCCGGCGTCCGGGTCAGAATCCATTAACCTTCCGGATGATCGCATTACCCACATAAAATTACCACACAGGATATGCAGGAATAGCAAAATCTGCATGGAAGCCATTTATTTTGCTGAATAAATCAGCTAATATTCCGTTAGCTGCTGATAAAAATCAGGAGTGAGTGCATAAATGTTGGAATCCACATGTAATTTAACAAAAGTATTTCAGAAAGAGGAGATTTAAATAATGGTTAAAAACATCAAACGTGCTTTGGTATTGGCAGTCACAGCAGGAACATTCATCGTTTTAACAGGTTGTGCAACAACGGATGATTTAAGCAAAACCAGAGCAGACTTACAATCTCAAATCGATCAACTGCGCTCTGATGTATCTTCAGCCAAATCCGACGCAGCTGCAGCCAATGCAAAAGCAAACGAAGCTGTCAGCATTGCGAACGAAGCCAACAACCGGTCAAGAGATACCGCAGAAAAAATTGACCGCATGTTCAAAAAAACAATGCAGAAATAATTCTTTCTCCGGTAGTTTTTCAAGCAAAGCCCCTCTTGAAGAGGGGCTTTGCTTTTTAATCTTCACATTTCATTATCATCCGCCAGCACGGCACGATCGTGCGCCCAAGCGCGCAATCTGCCGATGCGCTCCGCCATAACCACCGACAACGGCCGCGTTCGTTCCAGTTCGTGCATGATATCGGCTTGGGTCAATTCAGTTTTGCCGGCATGAGACGCACGCGCAGCCGATTCAAAAATGGATGCGATAATCGCCTGCTCAATTTCGGCACCCGAAAAATTTCTCGCTTTCGCAGCAAGCTCGGCCAAATCAAAATGCTCGGTACCGTATCCCCGCTTTTTCAGGTGAATGGCAAAAATCTGCTCGCGTGCCGCAGGATTCGGAAAATCGACAAAAAAGATTTCATCAAAGCGGCCTTTCCGGATCAGTTCCGGCGGCAGTGTTGAAATATCATTCGCTGTTGCGACAATGAACACCGGTTTTGCCGCATTGTTGCGTTCAGACAGCCAGGTCAGGAAAGTCCCCAGTACACGCCGCGACACGCCGCCATCCTGCTCGCCGCCATCACCGCCAAGACCTTTCTCGAGCTCATCAATCCACAACACACAGGGCGCCATGCCTTCCGCGGCTTCCAGCGCGATTCTCAGATTCCGCTCACTTTCGCCATAAAACTTGTTATAAATTGCACCAAAATCCAGCCGCATCAGCGGCACGCCCCATTCCCCGGCAATTGCGCGCGCTGCAAGACTTTTCCCCCCGCCCATTACGCCGAGCAGCAGCATTCCTTTAGGCCGGTCAATCGAAACATGCTGCAAATCAATGAAAGGTTTTTGACGCAATGCTGCCCAGTGCTTTAATCGCGCTAGCCCGCCAACCGCATCAAAGGTAACCGTCGATTCCTCGAAACCAAGCACTCCAGCGCCACCGAGTGCTTTATGCTTTATCGCCAGGATGCGGCGGATATCTTCTTTATTAATTTCCCCATCGGCGCGCAGCGCCTGACGCACCAGGCGGCGAACATCGTCGAATTCCAGACCCAGCAGATGCATGATCAGCAAGTTAACCGTGCGTTTGTCGCCGCGGACTTTATCACCATTCTGTGTTTGATAGAGTTGCGCTTCATTGATCACAATCGACCGTATATCTTCACGCGTCGGCAGTCGCGGCTTGAAATGCCCGGCCAGCCGCAACAGCTCCGTCGGCACCTCCTCAAATGTAGGACTGACAAAAACCAGTGTGCGCGCACATTTAGCGTGATCCATCGCGATTTCGCGTATCAACCGCACCGCAACAGCATCCTTGAACCCCGGATGCGCATCACACAAAACATAAATGCCGTTCTGCGTAGATTTGTCAATATGTCTGAGGCAATCGATCAACTCATTGGTCTGGTATATGCCTTTGCCCTGACTCTCCCCCGAGTGCACAACATGCAGTCCGCCGGAAAAACCGCCGCCGCTGCCCGCAGCACGCCCCAGCCCGTCGACGATGCTCCAATTCATTAACAATTGATTCTCCAGACTGGCGGCCTGTGTCAGAAGCCTCAAAATACGCGGTTCCTCGTGTGTTTCGATCAGAATCAATGGCACCCGGGCGCGAAACAGGGCAGACAGTTCGTTAATTTCGGCGCGTTCATTCATAAATCATCACCTATCCATAAAAATTCGGTTATTTTCAAAACACTCATGCAACGGCGTCATTTCCTATCACCTTGAATCTGAATGTCACAACATGAAGACAAAACGAATGACAAAAAAACACGCATCTACTACCTGATTAATCTGCTCGTTAATGTGATATCTTGCGCGGATGTTGAGATTACTGTCTTTTCTGCTTACAGTTCTTGTCATGTTGCCACCCGGTCAACATGCGCAGGCGTTTGATCTCGGCACAGACCGTTTGCGTGTCAGCGGTTTTGGCACACTTGGCCTGACCTGGGGTGGAAAAAAGGATTACGGCCTGCAGAAAGAATTTATTCACGATCCCCAGTTTGGCGGCGTATCCATACTCACCGATTCAGTCTTTGGTTTGCAGGTGGATTTCAACATCGCCAAAAACCTGGATGCCACTATCCAGGCCGTCGCGGAAGACCGGATCCGTCAGGATTTCAACAATATCGTCGACTGGGCGTATTTAAGTTACAAACCCACGGCCAATTCAGTCATTCGCGCCGGCAGAATGGGCGTCGATTTATTCATGCTGACGGAATATCGTAATGTTGGCTACGCTTATCTATGGACGCATCCCGTCATCGAATTCTACAAACCGATTTCGCTCAGCCACTATGAAGGCTTCGATTTCAGATATTCGCGCCGGATCAAACCCGGCTATTTCGAATTCAAGGTTTTTGGCGGACAAACCGGTTCGGACATTGACGTAGGCAGCGGTGAACTTAATTTGAGAATGCGTCCTTTTGTGGGATTCAACACTTCCCTGGAAGAAAACGACTGGAAAATCAGACTCACCTATACAACAACGGATACAGCATTTATCAAGGCCCCCGCCGATCCCCTGGTCAATGCCTTGAATCGGGTGCCTCAGGCGCTCTGGCCCCAGGCTGCGGCACTGCATGATCAATTAAAAGGCGTGGATACGCAGACGCATTATTTTTCCGTTGGCTTTTCTTATGACAAGTACAACTGGGTTGTTCAATCCGAGTTCGCATTGATCGCATCCCGCTGGGCCAGCATCGGCATGACCAATGGCTATCTCAGTGCCGGCAGGCGCATTGGCCCTGTGACGCTCTATACCGTAGGATCGTATGCCCGCTCCAACAACCAGCCACGCGTCGATCAGAATCAAATCGCTTCTGCTGACTTGCAGGGCCTGGCAATCGCCACGCAAAATCTGCTCAATGCGGTGCATATCGATCAAAACACCGTTTCACTCGGCATGCGCTGGGATTTCCATTCGCGAGCAGCATTAAAAGTGCAGTGGGATCACACCTGGACCAGGAAACACGGCGGGGGACTGCTGGAACTCAACAAGCCGCTTGATCACGATATAACACTGAACACATTCAGTGCCAACCTGAATTTTATATTTTGATCATGCGGCTTCTGATCATCCTGACAGCGCTTATCCTCTTTCTGCCGCATCATGCGCTCGCCGATATCGTTGTGATTGTTAATCCAAGAAGCAGCATCACCGCACTGACACACCACCAGATTATCGACATTTACATGGGCCGCAATCCCGGATTAGCGAACGATCAGAAATTACAACCCTATGATCAGGCGCTGGATTCGACTATACGATCCGAATTTTATTACGGCATCACCGGGAAGCCCGTTTCCGCCATCAATGCATATTGGGCCAGACTGCTATTTACCGGGCGCGCATCCCCGCCCAAATCGGTTGCCAATGACGATGCAATACTGGCTATTATCGAAAAAAACCCAATAGCCATCGGCTATCTTGACAAGCGTTATTTAAACGATCAGGTCACTGTCGTCTATACCATAAAAAGACAGAATCAGGAAAAACCGGATACTGAATTGCAGAATACGCACCTATCTGACACATTGCCCGTCACGGAAAAGCCATAACTGATTGGCATACCTTGTTTGCACACAAGCGACCAGACAATCGCTTTTCTGGCGAAAAACCAGGACCAGGAGACTGTTCGAGAATAGATTGCTACTGCGGACGATTCCAGCTCAACCAGCTTTACCCTCGCACGATCGCTATTCTCGGACAGTCCCTAGCCTTGTTCCCACGGCAGCCCTGCCGCCTTCCAGCCGGAAATTTTGCCCCGATGTCCTTCTTCATTCCTGTCACCTTCAAAGCCTTCAAGAATATTGTAACAATCGGAAAAACCGGCTTCGGTCGCTACTGCCGCCGCCTGGCCGGAACGCGCGCCGCTGCGGCAGATAAACAAAACCGGCAGTTTTTGATCAGCCTGCTGAATCAGTTGTCCGATAAACCCGGGGTTGGGTTGCATCCCCGGATACGAACGCAACTCAATCTCCGCCGCGCCGGGAATGCGCCCGACCCAGTCAAGTTCTGCGCGCGTGCGCACATCGACCAATTGCGCCTGCGTCGAAGCTTGCAGCACGCAATAGGCTTCCATCGGAAGCAAAGCCCCTTTGTAAGTCAGTCCCATTTCTCTCGCTCTGCGCTGCGCTGTTTCAAGTATTGATTCAATCGTTTCCATAAAAAACTGTCTGAAAAATAGAATTAAAAACGGGCATGATAGCATCACCGGCCGCCATTACCCGACAATCATGGCGGTGCGATACTATCGTCAGGTTTGCTATGCGTCAACAACCATTCCGCCGTCCATCTGACACTGGTCATATTCCCCGCCTTATCTTTTACGTGCGCTTCAATTTCGGTGCGCAAATCAGTGATCCCATCTTTCAGCGCCAAGGTGACGATGCCATGCGCATCAGCTCTGCGCGGAATATTCTGGCATTGCCGCTGCGGACGGTAAATACACATGACCAGACTGTCGGGATCAATACCGCTGCCGGCATCCGCTGTACCGATGCGGAATCCGGTGATGCGATTATTGCCAACCATGGCCACCAGGTTCAATACCGGCTTTTGCGTATCTTTTAATTCCTGCGCGCCGCCCGGAACCCCGAGATCAATCCACCGCGACAGGATGCCGAGCTCTTCCGGCGTGATGTCAGTCAGATGAGCGTTGCCGAAATCGATATCGTTTGGATATTGATCATCGGTTCGATTATCCGTACGCTGATTCGCCGCTTTCCAGTACAACAAACTGCCACGTGAATTGAATGCCTTGATATATCTGGACAAATAGGGACGATTGAGCGCGTGGCCATTGATGCCGGACACACGATATTCCGGCGGTGTACAGGTCTGCGTATTATCCATGACTAGACACCACCACGTCGTGTTGGGTGCAGTATTCGCACCCTCGGTTCTATCCAGCGCAAGACCGGCGGCAGGTTGTTTGCCGCCATGACAGGAAATGCAGCGCCGGTCAAAGATCGGTTTGATATCCCGCTTGAATTCAATTTGCATGCCATAGCCCGGCGCCATACGAGTATTTACATGATTGCCCGTTTTGCCGGCAAGCAGCGGAACCTGTCCTCGGCCTAGTTCGGGTATTGAATAATTTGCGCTTGCCGCATGGGATTGCGGGAATTTTATGCGCGTCGGTCTTGAATGCACATGGCAGCCACCACAAGTTTTTTCTTCACCCGGACGCAAATGTTGCCATGATTGATCGGTATTCAGCGTACGCCCTTCGCAGTCTATGCCCTGCATGATGTAAGGCGTATTGGCCGGGAAACTGAGTAAAAAACTGGTATCCGGATAACCACTGGGATCCATGATGCGCTTGCCGTCAGCCGCATAATGCAACACCGGTACTTCGCCAAGTATTGCCACCCGTTCACCGGTGATATTGGCGATCTGTTCATGAATATTGGGGCCACGATTGGGATACGTTGCAATCATGCGTACACCGCACAGCTCATCGTCGTCATAATCAATCGTATCAGTGCCCTGCAGATTGAACGCATGGAAACTCTCAAAAACAGGCACGCCGCCGCGTGGTCTGGTTTCGCGATCGGTGATCGATGCAGCGCCCAGTAAACCAAACGGCGTTCCGGCAGGCAGTTCCGGCCTGTCAACCCGCTTATCCGCCCGCGGAATGATCGCCGGTCTATCCATGCCGTAAATCGCTGAATAGGGCACGACGGCTCTGGCCATGATTTCATGCCACTGCGGTGAATCGACGATCAGCTGCAAATCGGACGGATGACGGGAAGGTATTTTTGTGGCCAGATAGATGCCGCCATCACAACCGGGTATATCCTTGTTCAAATGCGTCAGCAGATTCATGCCGGTTCCGGATCCAGCGCCATGCACCAGCGGCGGTGACGGCAATCCCATTTTTTTAAAAATATCGTCATTCATGACAATACTGCACATGCCCTTGAACCAGGTCAGCATTAACTGATTGTCAGGCAAAGCGCCAGGATGACTCAGTTTTCCGGTAAACAGCATCGGATCCGCATAACCCGGCGCATGCAACACCGGCGGCTCCATCGGTGCGGCGATCTTATCGCTGTTTTGCGCCCATGGCGCGACATTGATGACATGATTCGGTACATACATGTCGGCCGGGTGAGCGACTTTATGTGGATCCTTGCCTTCAATACCTTCCGGCTCGGGAGTCACGCAGATGATGGCGCCTGCGCCGTTATTGTTGCCGCGGTAATAATCGGAAAAACACACTTGTCCGTTGGAGAGCTGCGCCATAAAATGCGCGGCATTATGATCTTCACCGTAATAACTGGGAGAGTGATCGCCGCTGTGCTGGCCAAACAACGGAAAATTGCCGGCGCCGTCAGGCGCTTGAATATAGATATGAAAAAGATTATCTATCGTGGTGAACCTGCCGGGCGTACCGTTGGAATGCCTGAACGGCAGTCCGCCAAAAATCTGCCAGCTGGAATAAGCCACGCGCCCGTCCATCAGCATAATTGGATGCTGTTCCTGAGAAAGCGAGTGATGGCTGGATAATTCGAGATTTGTCCAGTCCGTGTTAATCGCGTAGATACGCGTACCCGGGCGATTGCTGTTGGTTCTGAATACCATGGTCGACAGATTCTGGTCGCGCGTCGACGTGAATGCCAGCCGGTCATGATCGATATACGTCGGGCCGCTGTCAAAAATACCCTGTTGAAAAGGCATTGAACGGGTTTCACCGGATTCGACGTCATGAATATGCAGGTGCGCCCCGTTTGCATTCAGGCGCTTGCTCGGCAGCGTGTGCCATCCCAGATTTTCGGGCGCGGCGTCAGGATGCAAGACCTGGCTGTGAAAATTAGCTTTAACATTTTCCAATGTGCCGCGAAAAACTGAAAAGGCAATTTCCTTGCCGTCAAACGATACTTGGGGATCAAGCGCGGCACAGGCATTTTGCTGTGATGACTCTGTCGAGCAGTGATAAATAATCCGTTCATTGCCGTCAGCCTGCCGCAAGACCAGATCACATGGCGCGGAAAATCCGGAAAAGAAATTAGTCACATCCGGCAACACATCGTACACATCCAGTCCCCGCAATGTGCGTGTCATTTCCTGCTTGACGCCATTCACTGTCACCGTTCCGGTGAGGTCATATGTACCGGTAGCCCGCTCACAGCGGGAATAAACGATAGGCACCGCGGCAAATGCATAAGCCATATTCAGCAGACAACACAGTGACAGGAACATCATCAGGCAATATTTTTTCATCGCAAGCTCCCCTCTTCAGCCGACCTCACTTCAGTTCGAGATATCTTTCATTATACCGCCCGGCATTTCGGATTCCGCCCGTTTTTTTAAAAACGAATTAGTGATCGGCATACCCATCGTACACGCCACACGATAAAATGCATATTTCATACGATAAAGAAACAGCCCCTTTAAATAACCGGCAACCCGCTCAACGGGGTTGGTGAATATAATTTTTAACAAGGAATTTTGGATGAAAACACGAGCAGCTGTAGCCTGGCAAGCAGGACAACCTCTGACTATCGAGAACATCGACCTGGAAGGTCCGCAAGCGGGCGAAGTCCTTGTCGAAATCAAAGCCACCGGCATTTGCCACACCGATTATTACACGTTGTCCGGCGCCGATCCGGAAGGCCTGTTTCCCGCCGTACTCGGGCATGAAGGCGCGGGTGTTGTCGTTGAAGTCGGCAAAGATGTCAAGTCCCTCAAAGCGGGCGATCATGTCATCCCGCTATACACGCCCGAATGCCGGGAATGCAAATTCTGCCTGTCGCAAAAAACCAATCTATGTCAGGCAATCCGTACAACACAAGGCAAGGGATTGATGCCGGACGCCACATCGCGATTTTCGCTGGACGGCAAGCCGCTGTTTCATTACATGGGCACCTCCACATTCTCGAATTACACGGTCGTGCCGGAAATCGCACTCGCCAGGATCCGCTCCGATGCGCCGTTTGACAAAGTCTGTTACATCGGCTGCGGTGTCACAACCGGCATCGGCGCAGTACTGTTCACCGCAAAAGTCGAGGCAGGCAGCAACATCGCCGTTTTCGGTCTGGGCGGCATCGGATTGAACGTCATTCAGGGCGCCAGGATGGTTGGCGCCGACAAAATCATCGGTATCGACATCAATCCGCAGCGCGAAGCCATGGCGCGCGACTTCGGCATGACGCATTTTTTGAATCCGAACGATACGCCGGACATTGTTGATGCGATTATTCAGCTCACCGGTGGCGGCGCCGACTACAGTTTTGAATGCATCGGCAATACCAAAGTGATGCGGCAGGCGCTGGAATGCTGCCATAAAGGATGGGGGCGCAGTATCATTATCGGCGTGGCCGAGGCCGGCGCGGAAATCAGCACCAGGCCGTTTCAACTGGTAACCGGCCGCAAGTGGGAAGGTTCCGCATTCGGCGGCGCGCGCGGCCGTACGGATGTTCCCAGAATCGTCGACTGGTATATGGAAGGCAAAATCAATATCGATTCACTGATCACCCATACGCTGAAACTTGACGAAATCAACGAAGGATTCCGGTTGATGAAAGCCGGCGAATCCATCCGGTCAGTGGTGGTTTACTGATGGAACGGCATCTGGAAATCCGCAGTCAGCATGGTTGTTTTGGCGGCACACAAGGTTTTTATCAGCATGATTCATCAATCATCGGGCTGCCGATGCGGTTTTCGGTTTATCAGCCGCCACAGGCACAACGGGAAGCTGTTCCTGTTGTGTTTTTTCTTGCAGGGCTAACCTGCACGGAAGAAACCTTCATGATCAAAGCCGGTGCGCAACGTTATGCGGCGGAATACGGTCTGATGCTGGTCACCCTGGATACCAGTCCGCGCGATACGGGGATTCCGGGTGAAACGGATGACTGGGATTTTGGCGCTGGCGCAGGTTTCTACCTGGACGCGATTGAACAGCCGTGGTCTGCCCGCTATCTGATGGAAAGCTATATTACGCAGGAACTATACGACATCATCATCCACCAGTTTCCTGCGGACAAAACCAGCATCGGCATCAGCGGTCACTCGATGGGCGGCCATGGCGCGCTGACACTGGCGCTGCGACACCCCAATCAATTCCAGTCGGTCTCCGCTTTTGCTCCGATTTGCGCACCCATACATTGTCCCTGGGGTCAGAAAGCATTCCGGTTTTATCTGGGCGAGAACCAGGCATACTGGCGCAATCATGATGCCACCGCACTGATCGAAGCAGGTCATCAGACATCGTCAGCCATTCTGGTGGATCAGGGACTGAACGACCAGTTCCTGTCCGAACAGCTGCATCCCAAGCGGCTGGAGGAGGCCTGTGAGAAAACCGGACAGCAACTGACGCTGCGCTATCACCCCGGTTATGATCACAGTTATTATTTCATCAGCACGCTCATCGGTGATCACTTGAAACACCACCGCGACAGACTCGGTGGCAGGTTATAACGCTTCAAACACCCCCGCCGCGCCCATACCGCTGCCGATACACATCGTCACCATACCGTATTTCTTGTGATGGCGGCGCAGACCATGCATCAGCGTCGCCACACGTATCGAACCCGTCGCACCAAGCGGATGACCCAACGCAATCGCACCGCCCAACGGATTGACTTTTTCGCGATCCAGATCTAAATCATGGATCACGGCAAGGCTTTGCGCGGCAAAGGCTTCGTTCAATTCGATCCAGTCCAGATCATCCTGCCGGATACCCGTCTGCGCCAATACCTTCGGAATAGCCTTAATCGGCCCAACGCCCATGATTTCGGGTGGAACGCCCGCCACCGAAAAACCGACAAAACGCCCCAGTGGTGCAAGATTGAAACGCTTCATCGCGGCTTCACTCATTAACATCACCGCACCGGCTCCATCGGACATCTGTGAACTGTTACCCGCCGTGACGGAACCTTGCGCGGCAAACACCGGACGCAGTCTGGCCAGCGCCTCCGCACTGGTATCCGCACGCGGCCCTTCGTCGGTATCCTTGATGGAAATTTCTTCCCGTATCCGATGCGTCACCAGATCCGGGTATTTTTCATCGATGGTATAGGGGGCAATTTCCTCGGCAAACTCACCATTCGCAATTGCTTTCAAAGCACGTTGATGACTGGTGTACGCAAATTCATCCTGTGCTTCGCGGCTTACCTTCCATTGCTCGGCCACTTTTTCTGCTGTCATGCCCATGCCATATGCAATGGCTACATTCTCGTCATGTTTGAACATTTCCGGATTCATAGATACCTTGTTGCCCATCATCGGCACCATACTCATGCTTTCGGTGCCACCGGCAATCATGACATCCGCCTCTCCCAGACGAATGCGGTCGGCGGCGATCGCGACCGACTGCAAGCCTGAAGCGCAGAACCGGTTAATTGTCATACCCGGCACACTGTTCGGCAAACCGGCCAGCAACAATGCGACGCGCGCGACATTAATGCCCTGCTCGGCTTCCGGCATCGCGCAGCCAACCACCACGTCATCAATCGCCGCGGGATCAAGTCCATCGCATTGTTTCATCACGGCTTTTATGACATGCACCAGCATGTCGTCGGGGCGGACATGCTTGAACATACCGCGCGGCGCCTTACCGACCGGTGTACGTACTGTGGCGACGATATAGGCATCCTGGGTTTGCTTGGCCATTTAAAATTCTCCTTTCTGGATAGTCTGTACTGAATTTCCTGCACTGTGCTGATAGTGCCGCATCATATTAATTTCTCAGTGGTTTTCCTGTTTTCAAGGTATGCTCGATACGCGCCTGCGTCTTCTCGGTCGCCAGCAACTCCATGAATGCGGCGCGTTCAAGTTCGAGAAACCAGTCTTCGTCCACCAGGCTTCCCGGTGTTAAATCGCCGCCGCACATGACATAAGCAATTTTTTCACCGATCAGGTTGTCATGTTCCGAAATAAATTCACCTTCACGCATATTCACCAGCATACTTTTTATCGTTGCGATACCGGTACTGCCCGCTACAGGGATGGCGCCCGAACGTAGCGGCGGACGATAACCGGCCTCGGCGAGCGCCAGTGCCTGCAACTTCGCCACATGCAACAACTCGAAACGATTCATGATGATCGTATCCGATGACCGCAAAAAACCGAGCGCTTTGCCCTGCTCCGCACTCTTTGCCAGTTCGGCCATTGCGACGGTCTGATAATATTTCTTCAGCCAGGGAAACGGGTCGTTATCGAGCGCCTGCTGCGCCGACCTAAGGGCAAACTCCTTGCAGCCGCCGCCTGCCGGTAAAAGACCGACACCGGCTTCAACCAGACCGATATAGGTTTCCATCGTCGCCACCGCGCGGTCACAATGCATCACAAATTCGCACCCACCACCAAGCGCCAACCCATCCACGGCGGCAACGGTCGGAATCATGGAATACCGCAGCGCCTGGGAAGTCTGCTGGAATTGATGAATCATGGCTTCTACTTCCGCCAGCTTTCCGGCCATGAGCTTGTCGGCCAGATCCAGTTCCCTGGCGGCTTTGAGCACGGCTGTTTGCGCGGATTTCTTGAACTGTCTGAAAAATTTCTCAAATGCGGTTGGTTTGGGTGGCGGCATCAACGGCGCACCGTCTTCTGTCTGTGGCGGTTCAGGTGGTTTGGGCCGCTCGGTGGCCTGTTTCAAATTGGCGCCAGCGGAAAAAGGCGGTTCAGTTTGCCAGATAACCATCGCCTGCCAGTGTTTTTCCGCCTCCCTGATTGCTTCATTCACACCATTGAGCACATCTTTGCCGATGGTATGCATTTTGCTCTTAAAACTGAGAATCGCTATCCGGTCACCGGTATGCCACATTCTGACCGCATCGGTTTCGAAAATCGTTTCGCCATGAACATTGTCTTCACCCACCAGACGATCCGGAAACAGCTGTCGCTGATACACAGGTAATGACGATCGCCGATGCATGGCTTTCGATGCTGGTGCGTATGAGCCTTGCGATGTATGCACGGCCTGCATGTCACGCTCGGCGATTTCCATCACCCACTCAGGCAATGGACTATCCCGCATGCTTTTACCAGCCGCAATATCTTCGTTAATCCAGTCAGCAATCTGTTTCCAGCCGGCTTTCTGCCAGATCTCAAAAGGCCCGTTTTCCCAGCCGAAACCCCAGCGTATCGCCAGATCGACGTCACGCGCATTATCAGCGATGGATTCCAGCTGAATCGCACAGTAATGAAACAAGTCGCGATGGATCGACCAGAGGAATTGCGCCTGCGGATGCGCGTGGTTGCGCAAAAGCGCCAGTTTCTCAGAAGGCCGGCTGAATTTGAGCTGATGCTTGATATCTTCGTTCACTTCACCCCTGGAAATGCGGTACGCATTGGATTTCCGGTCGAACACCTGAATTTCACCGCCAACTTTCTGATAGACGCCGCGCTTGGTTTTCTGTCCCAAGGCGCCATCATCAATCAGCCGCTGCAACCAATCCGGCACGGCAAAAAAAGTATGCCAGTCATCGCCGGGCAAGGTATCCCGCATGGTATGAATGACATGCGCCAACGTATCCAGTCCAACCACGTCAGCGGTTCTGAACGTGGCGCTTTTGGGACGGCCAATCAATGCGCCGGTGAGTGCATCGACTTCATCGAACTCAAGACCAAATGCCTGACCATGATGCATGGTCGCCAGCAGCGAAAACACACCGATACGATTGGCGATAAAATTGGGTGTATCCTTTGCCCGAATGACACCTTTACCGAGACTGGTCACCAGAAACGCTTCCAGATGGTCGAGCATTTTCGCATCACTCTGCGCGCATGGAATCAGTTCGACCAGGTGCATGTACCGGGGCGGGTTAAAAAAATGAATGCCGCAGAAGCGGTGACGTAATGCTTCGGGAAATGCCTGCGCCAGACTGTTGATGGATAACCCGGATGTATTACTGGCGAAAATAGTTTGCTCACCAAGGAATGGCGCAATCTTTTCATACAACGCCCGCTTCAGATCCATGCGCTCGGCGATGGCTTCAATCACCACATCGCATGCGCCAAGTTTTTCCAGATGCTGATCGTAGTTTGCCGGCTGAATAAAAGCCGCTCTGGCTTTTACTGACAATGGCGAAGGTTCAAGCTTCTTCAGTTTTTCAATGGCTTTGGCTGCATGAGCGTTAACATCTTCTCCATCCGCCGGCAATTCAAACAGCAAGGTTTCAATATTGGCATTCACCAAATGCGCGGCTATCTGCGCGCCCATCACTCCCGCACCTAACACTGCTACCCTGCGCACAATAAATTGAGCGTTATTCAATTCCGCCTCCTGCATGATTCGGTTATCTCATCAGTCAGTCGCGAACAGCTGCCTGAAAATCAACCTGAATTTTCAGAGATATCACCTGAACCACGCCGATAGCTTACACGACTGATAGCTTCCATTTTTTCACGATTTGTTACAGCAGCTTCCAATCTCTGTCTACGGATCGCGCTAAGTGTTGTTTTTTTACCAACACTGTTTTTAAGCGTACAGATATCAAGCCAATAGCACAAGATTATTCTTGAATATACCATGAAGGCCATTACACTTGTCAAAATGCTGATGCGGGCTGATTATGAGTGCGTTTTGAACAGTTTGACCCAATTTATTTCTTGAACGTTTAGCGATGGTTAATTCGCTAATCCGGGAAATCCGGTTGTTCTGTTTATTTCATTGCATGTGCTTTTTATATGAAAAGAAAAAAAATTAATTTGCGTCGAAAGAAAAATAATCTGGATCGTCAGTACAAAACAATAATTGCACACGCCTGGCAGAACGAAAATATTCTGCGCCGTTTTCAGAAAATGGAACTCAGCCTGATGCAATGTGAATCTTTCGCATTGCTTACCCATGTGCTACTCAACGAAAGCCCGGAGCGATTCGAACTTGATCAGGTCACGCTTATTCTGCTTGATCCGCGATATGAAATACGCCGCTTGCTGCTTGCCAGTGAAGTCGATTGCCAGAAAACTTTCCCAAATTTATTTTTTCAGTGTTACGCACAGGAAGTCTTGCCTTTATTCAACGCTGCACAATTACCCAAACTGGGGCCCTATGACGCCAGCCTGCATGCAAAATACTTCAGGGCGCCACTGCATGCACAAAACGATGAGATTCTGAGTGTTGCCGCGTTACCGTTAATTCAGGAACAAGACCTGCTGGGGTGCCTGTTGTTTGGTGATACGCATGTGGATCGCTTCACTCCGGATTCTGCAACCGATTTTCTGCAACATTTAGGCGCGGTCATTTCGATATGCATTGATATGGCGCTGCTACGGGACCAATTAAAATACAATAGCCTGAATGATGCTCTGACGGGGATCAATAATCGGCGTTTTTTTGAACAGCGTCTACCGGAAGAAATCTCACGCTGCAAGCGCATGGAGACGCCGATAAGTTGTCTGTTTGTCGACGTTGATCATTTCAAGTATTTTAATGACACCTATGGACACGCGACAGGCGATCTCATACTCAAGCAGGTTGCCGGTATTATCCGGAAGGAGCTACGCGCGACCGATGTCGTAGGCCGCTATGGCGGTGAAGAGTTCGTTGTTTTGCTACCCAACACGGATCACAGAAGAGCACTTGATATTGCCGAACGAATACGAAAATGCATTGAGAAACATTATTGTAAATATGAAGAACATAAGCTTCAGGTCACCGTTTCGATAGGCATCGCCGACTTTGACAGGCCTGCGGATGACAACAAAACCCTGGAAGAAATCGGTCAGGCGCTTGTTGTTGCCGCGGACAAAGCGCTGTATAAAGCGAAACAGGCGGGTCGGAATTGTGTTGCAGTAAACAACGCATACCAAGTGAGCGCGACGGCCTAAGGCATTTGAAGAACTGTATTTCTACAGCGTTGCATTTTTACCGTCCCTGTTAATAAAGCGCTACCGTGGTCTGGTCATTGAGAAAACCGCTCGGCTGCGGCGCTCGCTTGATTTTTCCAAATATCCGGCGCACTGCAAAGTTGGGACGCTGCCGCCAGGATAACAAGGTTCCCGCAGGTGTTGTTACGGTACTGGATTTCATTCGCCCCTGCGGTTGATCATCACACCGAGTGACCTGTTCGAATGCCTGCAGAATTTGCCGATAGAATGCGCGGCGCTTCCAATATGCAATGTGAATACCGTCAAAACTCATCCAGTCCGCTTCCACTTCACGCAAAACCAACTGACGGCGCTCGGCCATCTGTATCAATCCCTGATGCACCCTCCGCGCACGCTCAATCACCTCGATCCTTGAAAGCCTGCATGAAGAAAACATGATGCCACGCAGCAGGTTAAAGCGTCGCTCAGACAATGCCTCAATTGATGCGACCGGTAAATTCGTCATTACAATACGCGCGCCCTGACGCTGTAATTGCTCCACACACCAGGATACCCAGCTCAGAATTTCCTCTGGCGCGGCCTGGTAAGGAATATCATTGCCGATATCGGTTAAAAAAGCATAAGTCACCGGTTCTGCACCGGTTCCGGCTGAATGCAGTTGCCGCCACATGCCACTTTGAATTATTCCGGGCAATTCACGCATCAGCACGCGGCTACCTTGTCCATAAGAGCGACCATGCCCGGCGGCGACCAGAACTTCGCTCGGACTGCCGCAATACTGCTGCATCAACTCGATGATCAACCGCAACGATATTGTGAGATTACTGGCACCAATCAGCACAAGTCGATTTTCCGGTCTGAAAGTATTCAAATTCAGCGTCACTGGATTTTCACGCTATCCGTGGCAACATCACACGCGCATTGCTGAATTTAAGTTCAGTAATACTCCGTTTTGGCATAACTTTCAAAACGGGTGAATTCGCCCAGAAAGGTTAAATTGACTTTACCAATCGGCCCATTACGCTGTTTACCGATAATAATTTCGGCAATGCCTTTATCCTGAGTTTCCGGGTTATAAACTTCGTCACGATAGATAAACAGAATGACGTCGGCATCCTGCTCAATCGCGCCCGATTCACGCAGATCCGACATCACCGGACGCTTATTGGGACGTTGTTCAAGACTGCGATTCAGCTGCGACAACGCAATGACCGGCACTTTTAATTCCTTGGCCAGACTTTTCATGGCGCGGGAAATTTCTGAAATTTCCGTCGCCCGATTTTCTCCCGGACTGCTCGAAGACATCAGTTGCAGATAGTCAATCACAATCAGACCCAGTTCATTATGCTGACGATAGAGCCGTCTGGCTCTTGCGCGCACTTCAAGCGCATTGAGCGCCGCACTCTCGTCAATATAAATCGGCGCATCGTTCAGTTTACCCAATGCATGGGTCAGTTTCGGCCAGTCATCATCATCCAGGCGGCCGGTGCGCACCTTGTGCTGATCGAGCCGTCCGACCGATCCCAGCATCCGCATGGCCAGCTGCGCACCGCCCATTTCCATACTGAAGACCGCCACAGGTTTCTTCAATTCAAGTGCGACATATTCAGCGATGTTGAGGGAAAAAGCCGTTTTGCCCATCGACGGCCTCCCTGCGACGATAATCAGATCGCCCGGCTGAAAACCGGAGGTCTTTTGGTCAAGATCGTGATAGCCGGATGCAATACCGGTTACCTCGCTGGGGTCGTCCCGGCTGTAGAGTTTCTCGATCCGCTCGACGACTTCTTTCAGCAGAGGTTGAATATCAACAAATCCCTGCTTGCCGCGCGCACCTTCTTCCGCAATTTCGAAAACCCTGGATTCCGCTTCATCGAGCAGCGCAGCCGCCGAACGGCCTGCGGGACTATAGGCTGATTCCGTAATCTGTACGCCGATTTGCGCCAGATTACGCATTATTGAGCGCTCGCGAACGATCTCGGCATAACGCTTGATATTGGCCGCGGAAGGCGTATTCTGCACAATACTGCCGATATAGGCGAGTCCCCCGACCGCTTGCAGCTCCGCCGACAGTTCCAGCGATTCGGCAACCGTCACGACATCAGCGGGCTTATTCTGCTCGATCAGTTTGCAAATATGATGATAGATTCGCCGATGGTCATGCCGGTAAAAATCATCATCGGTGATAATGTCAGCAATTTTATCCCAGGCCTGATTGTCAAGCATCAGTCCACCCAGTACGGATTGCTCTGTTTCTATGGAATGCGGCGGTACTTTCAGCGGCTCCAGCGTTTCACCGGTGCTGATACTGAGTGTGGATTGAGCCATAGCCTTTCGACCGGAACAGTGTTATATAAATGCCTTATTCTAGCATTGACTCAGCTAAAAAATTAAAAAGGACTCAAACGAGTCCTTTTTTGAGTTTGCGCAACAAAATCTCTCAGAGCATTGCTTCGCCCAGCACCGACACGGTAATTTGCGCGGAGATATCGCCATACAGGACAACTTTGATCGGATAATCACCGACCTGCTTGAGTTGGCCCTGCGGCATGCGAATCATCGATTTGTCAACCTCAAATCCTTGTTCCTTAAGCGATTCGACTATATTGGTACTGGTTACAGAACCAAAGAGTTTGCCATCACTGCTGGTTTTCTGCGAAATTTGCAGCATCAGGCCTTCGAGTCTACCCGCAATAGCCTGTGCTGCGGCCAGCGTGTCACTCTGTTTTTGCTCCAGATCGGCGCGGCGTTTTTCAAATTCAGCAATCGCGGTTTCGGTAGCGCGTTGCGCTTTACCCTGTGGAATCAGGTAGTTTCTTGCATAACCGCTTTTTACATTGACCACTTCGCCCAAGCGTCCCAATTTAGCGATTGTTTCCATTAATATGATCTGCATATCCAAACTCCTCAGTGACGATCAGTATAGGGCAACAGCGCCAGAAAACGTGCGCGCTCAATTGCAGTGCCGAGCTGGCGCTGATAAAACGCACGTGTACCGGTTATACGCGCGGGAATAATTTTCCCATTTTCATTGATAAAATCTTTCAAAAGCTCAATGTCTTTATAATCAATGGTTTTTACACCCTCTACCGTAAAACGGCAAAATTTCTTGCGTTTGAACAACGGGCGATTTGCTTTTCTTTCCTTTTCCTTATCTTTTCCATCTTTACGTTTAAAGAAACGTGTCATAATTTTTTCCTGTTTTTCCAATTAAATTTGAATGACATGACCGGCATGTAGCACGAGCTGTTGATTATTCTGGCTTTTACGGTTAAGAAATCCGGTAATCTTGATATTATCGCCAATATTCAGATCAGCCATGACTGCCGCTGACTCACCGAACGCCACGACTGGCAATTCACACTGAATCTGCCGCAGCACATTCGCTTCTCTTTGATTTGAATGATGTTTGACGATACAGTCAATCGCAGGCACGCCAGCCGGGGTATAGCGCAATATGCCCAGACGGACAATTTCACCACTGATAATCGTCTGGTTGCACTCCACCTAAATTGCTTCAGACCGTGGTGCTGCTGTCCGCTTCCGCGCCTTCGATCGCTTCATCTGCCGTTACATCGCCACCTTCAGCCAGTGCAGTCTCATCGGACGGTTCCTCCGTTTCACTCGACAAATCTGCAGCCGCATCAGCTTTTTCTTTTTGCTGCAACATTGGCGAAGGTTCAGTCACCGGACCCTCCATTCTTATAATGAGATGACGCAGAATCGCATCACTGAATTTAAAAGCATATTCAAGCTCATTCAATACTTCCTGACTGCATTCTATATTCATCATGACATAGTGCGCTTTATGCACTTTCTGAATAAGATAAGCCAGCTGACGCCGCCCCCAATCTTCCACTCTGTGAACATTGCCATCTCTGGCGGTTACAATCCCACGATAACGTTCTATCATCGCGGGTACTTGTTCACTCTGATCGGGGTGAACGATTAATACGATTTCGTAATGTCGCATAGTCACTCTTCGCTTTTTCCTTTTGGGTTATAGTCTTCCACAAGCTCATGGTAAGACAAGGGTTGAAAACGCGCTATTCTACTGAATTGCAATGGAAACATCAAATAAACCTGATCTCGCACAGGATCGTTCCAGAAACATTTGCCGGGAATCGGATTTTTGAAGCATTCTGTGCGAAGTTTTGCTCAAAACATCGAATCAGCGCCATAATTGCCAAATGAACTGGTAAAATTACCCCACACAAAAAAGCGATGCGCCTGAAATACGCCGACACCACAGTAAAAATACAGCCAATCAAACACCATGTTACTCATGATCGATAATTACGACTCTTTTACCTACAATCTCGTGCAGTATTTCGGCGAGCTTGGAGAGGAGGTTGTCGTATACCGTAACGATGAAATCACGCTGGACGCGATTACACAGCTATCTCCCGAGAGAATTGTCATTTCTCCGGGCCCCTGCACGCCCAATGAAGCAGGTATATCGCTTTCTGTCATCAAACAATTCAGTGAAAAAACCCCCGTCCTTGGTGTATGCCTGGGACATCAAAGCATAGGGCAGGCATTCGGCGGCAAAATTATTCATGCCAGGCAATTGATGCACGGAAAAACATCCCCCATTTTTCATCAGGACAGAGGCGTTTTCCGCGGCTTGCCCAATCCCTTCATTGCCACACGTTATCATTCTCTGGTCATCGAACGCGCCACATTGCCGGATTGTCTGGAAATCACCGCATGGACTGAAGACGATGAAATCATGGGCGTCAGACATAAGACGCTGAAAATCGAAGGCATACAGTTTCACCCCGAATCGATACTCAGCCAGTATGGTCACGACATGCTGAAAAATTTCTTGGATCAAACGTCACACTGACAGGAACAGGATGAAACCACAGGAAGCATTAAGCCGGATCGTCGACCACCAGGAAATTCAGCATGATGACATGCTGTCGTTGATGCGCCAGATTATGCAGGGTGAAGTTTCACCTGTGCTGATGTCGGCCATTATCACCGGCCTGCGTGTGAAAAAGGAAACGATTGGTGAAATCACCGCGGCAGCCAAAGTCATGCGCGAATTCGCCACGCCGGTCAAGGTAACCGGCGCCCGTCATCTGGTCGACACCTGTGGCACCGGTGGCGATGCGGCGCACACCTTTAACATTTCCACCGCAGCGGCCTTCGTCAGTGCGGCGGCTGGCGCTCAGGTCGCCAAGCATGGCGGACGCTCCGTATCCAGCAAATCGGGCAGCGCCGATGTGCTCGAAGCGCTGGGCGTCAACCTGAATCAAGCACCTGAACAGGTTGCCGACAGCATTGGTAAAATCGGCGTCGGTTTCATGTTTGCGCCCAACTATCACAGCGCGATGAAACATGCCGCGCCGGTGCGCCGCGAACTCGGCATCAAAACCCTTTTCAACATTCTGGGACCCTTGACCAATCCCGCCGGGGCAAAGAAACAGGTACTTGGCGTATTTGACGCAAAACTGGTTTCGATTCTCGCGCATGTGCTGCAGCAGCTTGGCAGCACGCACGTGATGATCGTCAACGGCGCGGACGGTCTCGATGAAATCACCATCAGCGGTGAAACCCGTGTCGGCGAACTCAGGCAAGGCGCTGTCACCGAATACAGCGTCCGTCCCGAGGATTTCGGGCTGCAATCGGCTCCGATTACATCGATACAGGTCGGCGACAGCGATCAGGCCAAGGCCATGCTGCTCTCGGTGCTGGAAAACAAAAAAGGTCCGGCGCGCGACATCGTATTGCTGAACGCAGGCGCGGCAGTGTATGTATCCGGCGTCGCCGATTCCCTGGCCCAGGGCATACGCGCCGCGCAACGCGCGATTGAAAGCGGCGCGGCATTACAGAAGCTGCATGAACTGGTTGCATTCTCCAATCAAGGCAATCCGAATCCGGCAACCGCATAACTCGTAAAATGTCAGACATACTCAAAAAAATACTGGCCACCAAGGTGCAGGAAATCACCGCGGCCAAAGCGCAAACCCCATTCACCGAAGTGATGACTGCGGCAGAATCCGCGCCACCCGCGCGCGATTTCACCGCGGCCATTCAAAACAAAATCACCGCCGGGCAATCCGCCGTAATTGCCGAAATCAAACAGGCCAGCCCAAGCAAAGGCGTACTGCGCGGCCCGCAATCGCCGCATGCACCACATTTGCGTTTCGATCCCGCCGAAATTGCGGCAACGTATGAAAAACATGGCGCGGCGTGCCTGTCCGTGCTGACCGACCGGCAGTATTTCATGGGCGCGCCCGAATACCTGCAACAGGCCCGCGCCGCCTGTCAATTGCCGGTATTGCGCAAGGATTTCATGCTTGAGGAATACCAGATCGCGGAAGCGCGCGCAATGGGCGCGGACTGCATTCTGCTTATCGTCGCGGCATTCACCATGGACAATGATTTCGGCGCTGAAAAACTGGACAATTTTGAACATGATCCGCTCAAACAGATGCGCAAACTCGAAGCGCTGGCGCATGCGCTCGGCATGTCGGTTCTCGTCGAAGTACATGATGCCGAAGAATTGTCACTCGCGCTGCAACTCGAAACCCCGCTGACCGGCATCAACAACCGCAACCTGCGCACGTTTGAAACCCGTCTGGACACCACTTTGCAATTGCTGGAACAGATACCCGGTGACCGCATTGTCGTCACCGAGAGCGGCATTCACACACCGGAGGATGTCGCGCTGATGCGCCAGCACAACGTCAACGCATTCCTCGTCGGCGAGGCATTCATGCGCGCGGACGATCCGGGCATTGAGCTGGCGCGGTTGTTCGGCGGCGCAGATTAACAAGGCATCGCAAGAAGATTCGTTGACTGACGATGGCTGGGGCGCGCTATTTCCTGCGCGAGATCGGACACTAAGACCGACTCGCTCAATTTCTGCTGAAATGAAATCATGAGCCTTATCAACAGAAGCCCGATAACGCAAAACTAAACCGGCCTACTTGCTTACCCGATTTGTGTAGATTTTTGCATCAAGAGTGTCGGAAATATTTACATCTTAATGCATTGTCATGCATTAAATAGTAATTAAGTATCAATAGACTAATCTATAGCAGGTCAATTCTAAGAATCTATCCCTGATAGATAACAAGCTTGATATCCCGGGAAGTGTCGAAATAATTTACACCTGGAATAAATTCCTGAAGATGACGTTCGCCAAACAATTTAATTTAATTTAATTTAGTTATCAATATTTTAATCAAAATTGATGAATTCTGGCCTGAATTTTGCTTCATTAAAAGATAGATGTATGGCTGGCGTGAGGGTGATGAATACCAGCATGCCTGTTCATGCATCTGGTGAGTCAGTTTGGGCAGGGGCCTGGGGTTTATTGTGACTGATAGCCATAAACAGGGTGTCACCCTATCCGACTGGATGCTTAGCTGGAATCACCCGAATCCGGCAAGGCGCGACGAATCTTTATGGACATCGAAAAATAGGAGGAATATCTTGAACAAGAAATCTGTTGCGTCATTAAGCGAGGTGTTATGCGTCGGCGTGTTTTTATTCGGATTCGTGTCGACCGTGAATGCGGCATTGATTAGTCGTTTGGGCGGCTTGGCTTATTACGATACTGATTTGAATATTACCTGGCTGGCCGATGCGAATTATGCCAAAACATCGGGTCATGATGCGGATGGACTAATGAATTGGGCTGACGCCAATACCTGGGCGTCTAGTCTTAACATTGGCGGTGTAACGGGGTGGCGTTTGCCGACCACGCTGCAACCCGATTCCAGCTGTGATGGTCAAAGTGGTGGCGTTAGTTCTGGTTTCAATTGTACTGGTAGTGAGATGGGGCATCTGTTCTATACCGAACTGGGCGGCACAGCAGGCAGCTCGATTCTAGCCAGCGGCGATCCTGACCTGGCACTGTTTTCTAATATCCAGTCCAATCCCTACTGGTCCGGTACGGAGTATGCGCCGGATCCAAGCGACGCGTGGGTCTTCTTCTTCAATAACGGCAACCAGCGCGCGGGCCTCAAGGACAGCGGCAATTTGTTCGCGTGGGCTGTTCACTCGGGCGATGTCGGTGCGTCGTCGGTGCCGGAGCCAGGAACTGTTGCGCTGATGGGCCTGGGCTTAATGGGCTTGCTGGGCCTGGGGCGTCGTCAGCGCCGACGTTGATGCTTTGCTTTGACCTTGCCGTGCGTGCCGATTCTTTTGAACCACCACGCGTACCCGCGGCAAAAGCATTATTGTTTATGACGTTGAGTACGAATAATATGAATTGATTTGGTATGACGCTTCAAAAGGAGGGAGAGCATGATAGCGCCTGCTCAAAAAGAGCCGGATCTGGCTATCGCCGGGCTGGCCTTGATCGTTATATTCGGACTGCTGATCTGGCATGACAATCCGATCCGGAGCGACCGTCCCTTCGACCCTTCCGTCATGCAGCCGCAATACCCGCACACTACCGGTTATGCCTACGATAGCTGGCTGTGGCAGGATCCGTTCAGTTTCGATTCGAGCGGATATGTCCAGAAAGATCAGTATTATATTGAATTTAGCAATGCTGAAAATAACGGGGCCGAGAACAAAAAATCGCAATGGTTCAAACATCGCAAAAAACTGGATTTAGAAGGGGATAGTAAAAGCAAGGATTCTGCTAAAAACTATCTGTGTACAACACAATTCGAAGAATACGCGAAGAAGAACCACGTTCCAAAAATTCTGCTCTCACTGGCAAACGTTCACCCCAACACCGTCGAAAACAAGGAAATTCGTACCAGGCACCGTTATGCAGTCATGGCCGGATTGATGGAAAAGGGTTATTACCCTTCCCACCCTGATCGTCTTAATTTTTGCGCCAGCCAAAACGCAAGCAGTAACAGTCATCGAAAATTTGATGTGCGCTGGGAGCATTTCAGCAATGAAAATAAAGAAAATATTATTGTGGCCTGGGTCGACAGTAATACGTTTAATTTTGATTCTGTAACAAAAAACAGTGATGCCACTAATTTTGTACAAAGCATCAATTGCATACTAAAAGAAGCTAATAATTGCAACAATCATGAAAATGAACTTTATTTATTTGATTGGACTAACACGACTGGCGTAACGGAGAAATTCGTTAGGGACAATACCAAGGATTGTAATTGTGACAAGAAATGTAACGATGGCGATACTACAAAATACTGCCTGGCTGAAAAATTCAATAAATCTATCGAAAAGATAGTTATCCGGCCTGTTGCCGTCAATGGAACTACGGCTTGCAATCAACAATCTTGCGACCACAATCAACCGACTGATCAACTTATTTCTAATCTCGTTGCAGAGCTTAAAAACCGGCAAATAACCAAGCCGTCAGAAATCGCTATTATTACCGAGCAGGATTCGAACACTGCGCGTAATCTGACTCGAACATTTAAAAAATCTTTTGGTGATGAAAAGGATGAAATAACAACCTTTGCCTATTTCAAGGGTCTCGACGCGTATCAGCAGATCATCGAAAAACAGGGAAAAAATGAAGATTATCAGACGGCCCGGCAATGGGATATCCGGCTGTCGGCCACCGATCTGCATAACCCGCCGGTCGGCCCGGCTCAGTACGATTACCTGCACCGCATCGCGCGGGAAATCAGACAGACCCATGACGTTATCGATCTGGAAAAACGCATGGCAGGCATCAAGGCCGTGGGTATTTTCGGCAGCGATTTTTACGACAAACTGCTGATCCTGAAAGCACTGCGCACGGAAATGCCCAACCTGCTGGTGTTTACAACCGGTCTCGACACGCAAATGCTCCACCCCCAGCACTGGCGCTGGACCCGCAATCTGGTTGTCGCCTCATCCTTTGATCTGCGACTCAACAAAGAGCTTCACCAGAAACTGTTTCCCGCTTTCCGGGACAGCCAGCAGACTGAAATTTTTTACCAAACATTGCGTATCTTGGAATCTGGAAAAGAGTTACCAAAAAATGGTGAGACCAATGAAGTAATTTTATTGCCAGAAATTAAAAAAGTGCCACCGTTAATTTTTGAAATCGGCAGACATGGTCCCGTGCGCTTGACGTTACCAAAAGAAAAAGAAAACTCAAAGTGTCCTGAGAAAAATTGTGAATTAAAGCCCGAAAGTGAAAAACTAGACGATTCCTCTTCACAAACAACAGAATCACTTACTATACACCCTGACGATACAAACATTGAACAATCCAATTTTCGGATCGTTCTACTATTTGGAATTGCGCTGGCGATTATTTTGATCATTGCAGGGTTCCGTCCGCACTCCGGCGTTTTTGTTTTTTCGCTGCTTCTTTCCATACTTGTGATTCTTTGGTTAGCCCTTTATGCCGCAAATGATACGACTGGCGAACCACTGAGTTTTACGAATGGCACCAGTCTCTGGCCCACCATTTTTATGCAAACAACTGTTATCTTCCTGACCATTGCCTTTATTTTCAAAGGATTGTCTAATCTTGAAACCAATTTTGCCAGCCTGACCCGGCAATACTTTAAGAACAGGGATAATCTTAAAACGCTATGGCCCGAGAGAGAACCGAGATCATTTAGAAGTTTTTTTACTGTTAACCAATCCTGCAAGTCAAAATTATTAAAAGATAATCAGTCAAATAAACCGGATAAAGGACCAAAAGCTTTGCCATTTTATCGCTTAGCTGTATTATTAATCTTGACCAGCGGAGCCATCTATGCAGTCAATGATGCTTATCCAGAAAATTTTCCTTTTATTTTATGCGTGTTTTTGCTTTCGGTATTGGTAGCTCTATACTTTTGGATTGAGCACACTCGTCCATTCGCTATCAAAGCGATCATATTTTGGGAAGAAATTGACAGTCAAAACAAGCAGTCAGAATTAAATTACTTAAACATATTAATTTACGGTTGTTTATTTTTGTTTGTTCTGATTTGTATCATTTTATTTATACCGCCTAATCATTCCTTATTTGAACAAATTGTCTCTGAAATAACCCCGGATGACAATTGGATAACTGCTGTCATTATCATTTCTATTTTCATTGTCATTATAACAATTTGTTTTCTTATAGCTGATTGTTTAGAAGCAACCGATCACACCATAAATACCAGTAAATTCATTATCTTAGAAGAAAGCGAAAGCAGTGGCTTATGGCGGGAATATTACCAACATGGCCGGTTTGAACAGATTCTGTTTCGCGTAGCGGTGATGTGGCTGTTCTTCGCAATCATTGAAACCATTCTGTTTTATCTGTTGCCGCCCTGGCCTTCACCCTGCCGGGGTGCTGCCTGTGATTGGAATCAATGGATTGGCACCTTTGGTTTTATTTTCACCATGCTGTTGACTTTCTTCGTATTGGATGCCGTGCGGTTGAATTACTATTTCATCCGGAAGCTGCGTACAAAACATCCGCTGCTGCTGGATGATTCGGTGGTGCTGAATACTGAGTTGCCTTCAAATGATATTAAAAAGTTTTATCGCGAACGAAAAGACAATCCGCTCGAAACACTCGAAAAAATCGTTACACTGGTCGCCGAGAGAACGCTAGTGGCGGACAAACTGATTTATTATCCGCTGCTGTGCATTATGCTGATGCTGTTTGCACGCATCGCGTACTTTGATAATCAGGATTTCCCGCTCAGCAAGGGCATTACCTTTGGCGCGGGGATTTCGCTGCTGATTTTTTCCGGCTTCATGATCCGCTACGAGGCGCAAAAGCTCAAACAGGCCGCAGTCACGAGCGCCGAAAACCTGGTTGGCAACACCGACCCTGACGGTCATCACTGCGTGAGAAAACTCAAGGAAATCAAGGACGGCATTTTTCAGCCCATGCTGGAACAACCGGTCATGCGCGCTTTGCTGCTGATACTCGCATCGGTCGGCCTGTTTGCCGGTGAATACCTGATGCTGGCGGGCTTTTAATAATAGCGCAAGCGATGGTGTCAGACTCGATTGATCTTTATAAGAGCTGGGGGTGTCTTGCATTCACTCCCCCATCTCGCCCAACCGCCGACCACTCCACAATCCCCGTATACGCCGTCAGCAATATCACGCACCCGAATATGATCCGATACCTTGCAAACACCGTGAAATCATGGCTGCTGATAAAGGGATCAGGCCGCGCACGGCGATGAGTGCGCTGAAGAAGGCGGCAACGAAACCCACCGCGAACATGCCCATATCGTCAAATCCAGGATAGTACGGTTTTTGTAGACGTCGTAAAACGTCGCAGCCAACATGATGGGGGGATGGCCAAAAAAAATGAAAACTCGGCGGCGGCCTTGCGCGACAGGCCGAACAGCAAGCGGCCGATGATCGTCGCACCGGAACGCGAGGTGCCCGGAATCAGCGTCAGGCACTACGCACAGCCGACTTTCAGCACGTAGACTGGGTTAAGCGACAGCGATTATCCGGCATTCCAGGCGTTGAAAAACACCGGATTTTGTTCCTCAATCCAGTCTATGGACTATAATTGCATACGCATTACTTGTGGTCGCAGGTCAATGTTTTGATACGTGGTGAAAAACCTACCCTGAGACAGGAAATTATTCAGATGGGAAACCGATGAACGATCCGGATATCCGCTGGAAACAGCGCTTCAGTCAGTTTGAAAAAGCATTTGCTTTACTGCAATCCGCGATGGCCATCGAGCATCCTTCCATTGTCGAGCGGGCCGGGTTGATTCAATTTTTTGAAATGACGTTTGAAATTGGCTGGAAACTGCTGAAAGACTTTCTGGAAGCTGAAGGCTATGTTATCA
Source organism: Burkholderiales bacterium (assembly GCA_024235735.1). GTDB lineage: Bacteria > Pseudomonadota > Gammaproteobacteria > Burkholderiales > Nitrosomonadaceae > Nitrosomonas. The sequence goes on along the minus strand of JACKLU010000017.1, from coordinate 9,559 downwards.
ACAGTCCGCGCGCCGCCATCAAGCAGGCATTCCAATCGCAACTCATTACGGCAGGCCATGAGTGGATCAGCGCACTGGATGACCGCAACCTGACCACGCACACTTACAATGAAGAAATTGCCGAACTGGTCGAACGCAAGATCCGGCAGGATTACTATCCATTACTGCTGTCGCTCAGGCAGACTTTTGTTCAAAAAACAGGCGTATGAAAACGCAGCAGAAAAACCGGTATGGCCTGCGTGAAAGCGACCTGTATCTGATCATTGCCGCCTCTAAAGCCATACCGGAAATTGAACAACTGCTACTGTTTGGTTCCCGCGCCAAAGGCACTGAAAAGCCGGGCTCCGATATTGACCTTGCCATCAAGGGAAAAGCCGTGACGTACGACACGGTGCTGCAATTGTCCGACCGGCTGAACGAACAATTGCCGCTGCCGTATTTTTTTGATGTCATCAATTATCACAGCATTCAGGAACCCCGATTAACTGAACACATCGACAATGCAGGTATCGTGATTTTCAATCGCCGCCGGGAATACCCGCATATCAGCAGGATAAACGAGAAGACTGTCCGAGAATAGCGATCGTAGCGAGGGCGAGGCTGGTTGAGCAGGATTTTTCGATCATTTGAGGCGAATAGTCGTTCTATTCAACGAAAAGGATCGGAAAATCCAGCCAGCCAGAATCGTCCGCAGTAGATTAGACTATTCTCGGACAGTCTCCTAACGCTCATACGCCAGCACAGGCGCCAGCCAGCGTTCCGCCATTTCCACCGTCCATCCTTTACGCCGCGCGTAGTCTTCCACCTGATCCTTGCCGATTTTACCGACGGCGAAGAATGTCGATTCCGGGTGTGAAAAATAAAAACCGGACACCGCCGCGGTCGGCACCATGGCAAAGGACTCGGTCACGATAATGCCCGCTTTCTCCGTTGCGCCGAGCAGTTCGAACAAAGGCCCTTTTTCGGTGTGATCCGGACACGCCGGATAACCGGGCGCGGGGCGGATGCCGCTGTATTCCTCATTGATCAGTTGCTCGTTCTCGAGTGTTTCATCCTTGGCGTAGCCCCAGAATTCACGCCGCACGCGCATGTGCATATGCTCGGCAAACGCTTCCGCCAGACGATCCGCCAGCGCTTTGAGCACTATCGCGCTGTAATCGTCATTGGCTTCCTCAAAGGCTTTAATGCGCTCATCAATGCCAAAACCCGCACCCACGGCAAATAGGCCGATATAATCCTTGATCCCGGTATCTTTCGGCGCGATAAAGTCCGACAGGCACCGATTCGGTTTGCCGGTCGGTTTTTGCGTCTGCTGGCGCAGACAGTGCCAGACCATCGCCACTTTCGTCCGGCTTTCATCGGTATAGATTTCGATGTCATCGCCGATCGCGTTGGCCGGGAACAATCCAACCACAGCATTGGCCGAAAGCCATTTCTGCTCGACAATTTTTTTCAGCATCACCTGCGCGTCACGGAACAGCTGGCTTGCGGTTTCGCCAACGACCTCGTCTTCCAGAATGGCCGGATAGCGGCCCGCCAGTTCCCAGGCCTGGAAAAATGGTGTCCAGTCAATGAAAGGTACAATTTTTTCCAGTGGATAATTGTTCAACGTGCGTATGCCGATCAGCTCCGGCGGCGACGGTTGATAGTTTGACCAATCCGGCTTGAACGCATTCGCGCGCGCCTGTTCAATCGTCAGTAACTGCGATGGGCCCTTTTTGTTTTTGTGCTGTGTGCGCACTTTTTCATACTCATCCTTGACGTCCTGGATGTAACCGGCCTTCATGTCATCCGACAGCAGGCTGCTGCATACGCCGACAGCACGGCTTGCGTCGGGCACCCAGACCGTCGCGCCCTGGTAATGCGGCGCAATCTTGACGGCAGTATGCACACGCGAAGTCGTCGCACCGCCGATCAGCAGCGGAATGGTAAAGCCCTCGCGCTGCATTTCCTTGGCCACATGCGTCATTTCCTCAAGCGAAGGCGTAATCAATCCGGACAGGCCGATGATATCGGCGTTTTCTTTCCTGGCCATGTCCAGGATTTGCGCGCTTGGCACCATGACGCCCATGTTGATGACTTCGTAATTGTTACACTGCAATACCACGGCAACGATATTTTTGCCGATATCGTGAACATCGCCCTTGACGGTTGCCACGACAATCTTGCCTTTCGGACGCGAATCACCCAGCAGTTTTTTCTCCGCCTCAATAAACGGCAGCAGATGCGCAACCGCCTGTTTCATCACACGCGCTGATTTAACCACCTGCGGCAGAAACATTTTACCCGCGCCAAACAGATCGCCCACCACGCCCATGCCGTCCATCAGCGGACCCTCGATCACCTGAATCGGCCGCCCGCCTTTGACATCGATTTCTTTCCGCGCTTCTTCGGTATCCTCAACGATATAGGTGGATATGCCTTTGACCAGTGCATGCGTCAACCGCTCCTGCAGCGGCAGCTCACGCCAGCTTAAGTCTTCGATCTGCTCCTTCTTCCTGCCCTTGAAGTTTTCGGCAAAATCAACCAGCCGTTCGGTCGCGTCTTCACGGCGGTTAAACAGGACGTCTTCGATACGCTCGAGCAGATCAGCCGGAATATCCGAATAAACGCCCAGCTGCCCGGCGTTAACAATGCCCATGGTCATGCCGGCTTTCACCGCATGATAAAGAAACGCGGTATGGATCGCTTCTCGAATCGGGTCATTGCCACGGAACGAAAATGAAATATTGGACACGCCGCCGCTGATCTTGGCGTAAGGCAGCGTTTTTTTGATTTCCCGGGTCGCTTCGATGAATGCCACGCCATAATCATTATGTTCTTCGATACCGGTAGCGATGGCGAAAATATTCGGATCGAAAATAATGTCTTCCGGAGGGAAGCCGACTTTATCCACCAGTACGCGATAACTGCGCGTGCAGATATCAACCTTGCGCGCCAGCGTATCCGCCTGACCGTCTTCATCGAAAGCCATGACGATGACCGCCGCGCCATACCGCCTTGCCAGTCTGGCGTGCTGAATGAATTCCGCCTCGCCTTCTTTCATACTGATCGAATTGATAATCGCCTTGCCCTGAATGCATTTAAGACCGGCTTCGATCACCGTCCACTTGCTCGAATCGAGCATGATCGGCACACGGCAGATATCCGGCTCGGCTGCGATCAGATTCAGGAATGTCACCATCGCCTTCTGCGAATCCAGCATAGCCTCATCCATGTTGATGTCGACGATCTGCGCACCGTTTTCAACCTGGCTGCGCGCGACATCGAGCGCTTCGGCATACTGGTCGTTCAGAATCAGGCGCGCAAATGCACGGGAGCCGGTCACATTGGTACGTTCCCCGACATTCACAAACAGGGAATGGTCGTCAATACTCAAAGGCTCCAGACCGGACAATCTCAGCTTTTTGGGTATTTCCGGAATCTTCCGCGGCGGCAGCGCGGAGACCGCTTCGGCAATGGCTTTGATATGCGCAGGCGTAGTGCCGCAGCAACCGCCGACAATGTTGACGAATCCCGATTGCACAAAATCCTTGAGCTGTTTCGCCGTGTACTCAGGCGTCTCATCATAGCCGGTCTCCGACAGCGGATTAGGCAATCCGGCATTGGGATGCACGCTGACATACACGTCCGCCACGTCGGACAATTCTTCGATATAAGGACGCATCAATTCCGCGCCCAGCGCGCAGTTGATCCCGACGGACAACGGGCGCGCGTGCCGCACCGAGTTCCAGAACGCCTCGGGCGTCTGCCCGGAAAGCGTGCGCCCGGACGCATCGGTAATGGTGACCGAAATCATGATCGGCAGGCGTATGGCGTTCGCTTCAAAAAACTGATCAATGGCGAACAAGGCGGCCTTGCAGTTCAGCGTATCGAAAATGGTTTCCACCAGCAGGATATCAACGCCGCCATCCACAAGGCCGCGTATCGATTCGCTGTAATCGGCCACCAGTTGATCGAAAGTGATATTACGAAACCCGGGATCATTAACATCCGGTGAAATCGACGCTGTTTTTGTCGTTGGCCCGATGACGCCAGCGACAAAACGGGGCTTATCCGGCGTTCTCGCCTCCATCGCTTGCGCCGCTTCGCAGGCCAGTTGCGCGGCTGCCCGATTTAATTCATAGACGACATCCTGCATGTGATAATCCGCCATTGAAGCCGCGTTGGCATTAAACGTATTGGTTTCAATGATATCGGCGCCGGCTTCGAGATAATTCTCATGAATCGAACGGATGATATCCGGACGCGTCAGCGTTAATAAGTCGTTGTTGCCTTTCAGGTCATGCTGAAAATCCGCAAAACGGTCGCCACGAAAATCGGCCTCCTGCAATTTGAAGGTTTGAATCATCGTCCCCATTGCGCCATCCAGGATCATCATCCGGCTGGTCAGCAGATTTTCCAACTGGTTCGTGCGAAGTTTTTTATTCATTGTATTGACTGCTTTTTCAAATTAAAGCGATTAATTATACCTTCCCTGGCCGTATCAAGCCGGAACGGGTGTGGATTCAATATCATAAATACAGCAACCGAACCTGATAGCCTGTTGATTTCAGCTTACTGTTATCCAGATACAACTCAATGACCAGCTCCTGTCCGCGCTGAATGCCTGTCATGGCTTTCTGCTCCCCGGACAGATATTCTTCGGCGGTAAATACGCGGCTGGCCAGTAATTGATTATGAACATCCGTCAATGATAATTTGATTGCCGGCAGCGCTTGCGCATGCGCTGCATGGTTGCGGATGATCGTGGTCAGCGTAAGCACCTCGGGAAAATGCACCGGATCACGCACTTCGAGATCGGAATGCGCGATACTCAAATGTTGAATATGCTCGGGCAACGGCACCGAACAACCCAGCGGCCGACACAGTTTCTCCAGAAAAGGCCGGCTCTGCGGAAACAGCAGCGTCAATTCCGTCCGGTATGTATATAAGCCCTGCCCCGCCAGCAGAATGCATAAAAAAATACTCGCCACCTGCCACATTCGATATTCGTGTGATGTCGGCAGATTTTCATCCGCCAGAAAACCGGTGACAGCCTCAATAACCGGCGTTTCCGGTGACTGCGTTGATTCCGGATTGGAGACGATAGGCAGCGGAGCGGTAAACACTGCCGTTTCGCCCGCTGTCACCGGCGACGCACTCTGCGCATGCTCAATTTGCGCACGGTCATCTTCTTGGACACCATCCGGCGCTGGTTCCGGCTCATCATACCGGTCTTCTCGCAGCGCCGTGGTTTCTCCAGCGCTCTCTTCGATTTCCCCAGGCGTAGACGGACTGCTGTTTTCAGGATCAATAACCGGCCAATACTCAATCCCAGATTCGTCAACCGTAATCAATGTGGCAAAACCATTAAATACCGCACGGCACTCACCACAGCGCACAAATCCATTCTGCGCCTGCAATTGCTCCGGATAAATTTTATAAGTTGTTCCGCAATTTCGGCATCGCGTCACAAGCGCCATGGGTTACTCCATCACTACTTTGATTTTCGAATTATCCGCATCGCCCGATTCAACAACGCCCAATGCAATGACCGTGTCAGACTATTTTTTAACTCCGGTCAACAGCACCCAGCCGTCCTGCGACTGCGTCGCTTGCATCTCGAACCACGATTGATAGGCTGCCTGAACGTCCTGACTTTGTTCCTGCAATATTCCTGACAGCACAATACGCCCGCCTCCCCGGGTTGCTTGCGCGAGAACCGGGGCAAGCATGATCAACGGATTGGACAGAATATTCGCCACGACGATATCAACCTGCGCAATGGAATCCGGATTTTTCTCGGTTACGGCATAATCCGTGGTAAAGAAAAACCGCTCGACATCGCAGGCGTTCAGCACGGCATTCGCCTGGCTTGCTTGAATGGCGTGCGGGTCGATATCGATGCCCGTTACATGACGCGCACCCAGTTTCAAGGCCGCAATAGCCAGAATTCCCGAACCGCATCCATAATCCAGCACTGTCTCGCCGTGTTGCAAAGACTGATCGAGCCAGGCAAGACACAACTGCGTCGTTGGATGACTGCCGGTGCCAAAAGCTAGTCCCGGATCAAGAATTAAATTGATTGCCGCCGGATCCGGCGGTTGATGCCAGGTGGGAACAATCCATAGCCGCCGCGAAATCGAGATGGGATCGAATTGCGACTGAGTCAGCTTGACCCAGTCCTGTTCCTCCACGACATCCACATGATAACCGGGCTGTTCGGGCATGCCCGTTGCATCGACCGCCGATCGCAAAATAGCTATAACATCCGCGCCCTCTTCGAACAATGCCGACACCTCGGTTTTTTGCCAGAGCTGTTGTGCCGGGGCCCCGGGTTCGCCATATAAGGGCTGCTCATCGGCGGTGCCCGCAGCGGCATCAAGAATTTCAACCGATAAAGCACCCAACGCCAGCAAGGCTTCGCTAAGTGGTTCTGCGTAAACGTTATTCGTTGTAATGACAAGCGTTTTCCAAGACATACCGGCTAATACCTAGACACTTGGTGACTACTGGCCTGGCCCGCTTGAGTTTTTACATTGCGCATAACCAGAAATAGAAAGGGAAAAGAAAATTGTCGATCAATTTCTCGAAAAAAAACTAACCCGATTACTCCATTACTCCACCTGCTGATTATGCAAAGCCAGCTTGTGTTCAAGATAATGGATTGAGAACTGCCCGCCAAGAAATGTTGCATCGGCCAACAAATCAAGGTGCAGTGGAATATTGGTTTTAATGCCCTGAATCACCATTTCGGACAGCGCGATCCGCATGCGCGCAATCGCCTGTTCACGCGTATCGCCATAAGTAATGATCTTGCCGATCATCGAATCATAGTAGGGTGGCACCATATAATTATGGTAGACATGCGAATCAACGCGCACGCCTGGTCCGCCAGGCGCATGATATTGCGTAATCCGTCCTGCGGAAGGTGTTAATTTATAAGCATCTTCTGCATTGATGCGACACTCAATCGCGTGTCCTTTAAAAACAATATCTTTCTGCCGGAACGGCAATTCTTTCCCTGCGGCCACATTGATCTGCGCCTGAACGAGATCAATCCCGGTTACCGCCTCAGTGACCGGATGCTCAACCTGCAAACGCGTATTCATTTCTATGAAATAAAACTCATTGTTCTCAAAAAGGAATTCAAATGTGCCGACACCCCGATATTTGATTTTCCGGCAGGCTTCCGCACACCGTTCGCCTATTTTATTGCGCAGCGACTCGGCAATGCCCGGCGCCGGCGCTTCCTCGAGAATTTTTTGATGGCGGCGCTGCATGGAACAGTCGCGCTCGCCGAGATGTACGGCATTACCCTGTCCATCAATCAGCAGCTGGAATTCAATATGACGCGGATTTTCCAAATACTTTTCCGCATACACCACCGGATTACCAAACGCGGCCTGCGCTTCGTTTCGCGTCATAATCACCGCATTGGACAACGCAGCCTCCGTATGCACGACCCGCATGCCACGTCCGCCACCGCCGCCAGCAGCTTTGATGATTACCGGATAACCGATCTCTCTGACGATTTTCCTGATCGCATCAATGCTCTCCGGCAATGCCCCATCCGAACCTGGAACACAGGGCACCCCAGCTGCCTTCATCGCATTTTTGGCGCTTACTTTATCGCCCATCAAACGAATGGTTTCCGGTCGCGGCCCGATAAAAACAAAACCACTCCGCTCAACACGTTCAGCAAAATCGGCGTTCTCTGAAAGAAATCCGTAACCCGGATGAATCGCTTCGGCATCAGTCACCTCCGCCGAACTGATGATGGCCGGTATATTCAAATAGCTCTGCGCGACCGGAGCAGGTCCGATGCACACCGCCTCATCGGCAAGTTTCACATACTTGGCTTCAGAATCCGCTTCGGAGTATACAGCTACCGTTTTTATCCCCATAGCCCGGCAGGCGCGCTGAATACGCAGTGCAATTTCGCCACGGTTTGCGATAAGTATTTTCTCAAACATTTAGATTCACCGAATATTGATATGACCTTTCAACCGGACGCAAACCGTTACTGAATAATAAACAAGTGTTCGCCATATTCGACAGGCTGACCATTCTCAACCAGAATAGCCTTGACCACACCATTCTTGTCGGCCTCAATTTCATTGAGCAACTTCATCGCTTCGATGATGCACAATGTATCACCGACTTTAACAGTCTGACCCACTTCAATAAATGGGCTGGCGCCAGGCGATGGCGCGCGATAAAAGGTACCCACCATAGGGGATTTAACCACATGACCATCCGGCACTGCCGCCTTGACTTCCGATACTTCGCAATGCGCGGGCGCGCTGTCCGTCGGCGATTGGGATTGCCCCTGAGATGCTGGCATGGCGCCGGTCTGCATGGGCATCATCCATGTATACCCCGGCGCGGGCGACGATGAACCCGCTTTACTGATACGAACCTTTTCCTCGCCTTCGGCAATCTCCAGCTCGGCAATACCCGACTCTTCAACCAGCTCAATTAGTTTTTTAAGCTTTCTTAAATCCATATCAAACCCCTCGAGACAACACCCCATTTATCAGGGTCATTTCCAAAACAAAAATCACCTTAACAACACAACTGATATATCCAAACTCACACAGCAAACTCCACACATCCTGAATCAATCACACCAATCCCGATAAATCCCGGATAACGGTACTATTCGCGTAATGCCAACGCATAGTCCAACGCGAGCGCATAACCTTTAGCCCCCAAACCGGTGATGACACCCACAGCCAGATCGGAAAAGAAAGAATGATGACGAAAACTTTCACGAGAAAAAACATTAGATAAATGCACCTCAATAAAGGGCAACTTCACTGCGGCCAATGCATCCCGCATAGCCACACTGGTATGCGTATAAGCGGCTGGATTGATAATGATAAAATCGGTACCATCAGTCATTGTCTGCTGAATCCTGTCAACCAGGGCCGATTCCGCGTTGCTTTGAAAAAAGGATATGTTTACGCTTACCTTCTCCGCTTGCTGACTCAAATTTCTGTTAATATCATCAAGCGTCAATCGTCCGTAAATTTCCGGCTCCCGCATCCCCAGCAAATTTAAATTCGGACCATGGATAACGAGGATATTATTCACGTCCCTTTTTTCGGAATTCATGGCCGATTATCGCATCTTATGCACAGAAAGTATAGTTTTTGACGAAATTAGCCGAATTTAAGCCCAGTTCGATTTACTTAGCGTATACAACCCAATTCTCCGACACATCACACCAACAAGCAATTATTTGCCCGCCTTCACACAAGCCACTATAATACCGGGCTGCTTTAACTAATTTCATCGCTGTTGTAGCTCAGTTGGTAGAGCAACTGATTCGTAATCAGTAGGTCCGCGGTTCGATTCCGCGCAACAGCACCAATAATCAATAACTTATAAGCACATCCACATAAGCATTATTTCGATTGTGTCAAATTTGTGCCAGAAAACATAGCATCTACGACACGCGCATGCGCAGCAAACTGAGCTGGCGCTAAATGTGCATATCGTCGAACCATCTCTGCTGATTCCCATGCCCCCATCTCTTGGATGACATTTAATGGCACACCATTTTGGGTTA
>JACKLU010000016.1 GCA_024235735.1 Burkholderiales bacterium | reverse complement strand
TCATACGTTGGCTCTCGATGCGCCGATGGGACAACTGGCGGAATTGCATGTTGAAGGTTTCCCGATTGAACGGCACTGGTATTTCGCCTATCCGGCAGGCAAACAATTATCCGTTGTGGCGCAAGCCTTTCTGGAATACTTAAGGCATGCCGATGATTTTCTGGAGGATTTATCTTGTCGCCATGCAATGTCTGGCCATTGTCCGTTATTAAGGAGAGAAGTGGATCCAGTTAGTTGGACACCAGAGTGTCAAAGTTAATGAGTTATTTTCTGTATGATTATTTTTATAAATAAGAGAAGTACAGAAAATGAGCAAGAAACGCAGAAATCCACTACAGTGAATTGATCAAGGCGTATCAGTCGCTGGAGTAATACGCGAGTCAAACGTTAATGGGATGATGCGGCAACATTGGGTTGCCGCATCATCCCAGACCAATCGCTGTATTTACGCCATGCTGAAGAGTAACAACAAATACCGCTTTAACATACTGTTAATAGCAACCGGTATTAACAAACTGAACTTCCCAGTTCATTGAATTGCCGCGCTGATTCATGACTACATTGTATTCACTGCCGTCGACTTCAACGCAGGGTATCACCAGCTCACCGGACCCCAGATTGGCATGCGCCCGGAATGGCGTAAACGGACCCGCCGGCATGCATGCGCTGATGTCGTATTTGACATAGCCTGTTGCCGCTGCGCCGTTTTCAAAATTTGACGTGGCGACATAGGCATGCGTGCCAATCACTTTGACATCCGTTGCGCCGGGAAGCGGAATTTGTATCCCTCCAGCCGAAGCCCCCGGAACAAAGGCTCCCGCAGCCGGATTAAACGAGCAAGATAGCGCCGAATTGGGCGAATCCGGAAAAACGGATAAGAAATCATCAGCCGCCAGCAGAACCGCGTTTCCTTTCAAAACCACCATGCGGTCGGCATGGCTCGTCATGGATAACGTTACGCCCAGTACAGTAATGCCCAATGTCATAAAAAGCCTGTTCATGTTTTTTCCTCCTCAGTGTATGTCATGCAATTCGCGCATGATGCAATGGATTATTTCACGATTTTGCTGTGATTCAAATTGCCAAACTGCGTATTCTGTTCTTGGCTGTTCAGTTTCAGGTCAATGCAATCGCCAGTTGATTTTGGCGTCATCGCGCGAGTCGATGTGACCAGACCAGCTGATGCTCTGTCGTCGTGCGATGTGTAACGATAAAGCGCATGATGATGTCCATGGCGGATTCTTGCGGTTTTTCCGCACGAAAGCTTTTGACAATCCGCTTCTGCCTAAAATATATTGGGGTGTTTTCAATAAGGGAAGCATTGTGGAAAGCAAGCTATTTGATCTGCACTTGAAAATCGCTAAACTCGATGAAGCAGCTCTGGCGTGTTTTCCGTGGTTAAAGTAAGCGATTTTATATGGAAAAATTGAAAATGCATTCCCCGAATCTGACCCAGGAAAATATCGCGCGCATTCGCGCGTTGTTTCCGGGTTGCGTGACTGAAGTCAAAGGCGAAGATGGCCAACTGAAACTGGCGGTGGATTTCGATCAACTCAAACAGGAGTTGTCCGAATCCATCGTGGAAGGCCCGCAGGAACGCTACCATCTCAACTGGCCGGGCAAACGTGCGGCGTTGCTCACCGCCAACGCACCCATCGCCAAAACCCTGCGCCCCTGCCGGGAAGAAAGCGTGAATTTCGACATCACCCAAAATCTGTTTATCGAAGGCGACAATCTGGATGCACTGAAACTGCTCCAGGAAACCTACCTTGGTAAGGTCAAAATGATCTACATCGACCCGCCGTACAACACGGGTAATGATTTTATTTACGAAGACGATTTTGCCGAGAACGCAGAAGAATTCCTGAAACGATCAAACCAGAAGGATGAAGAAGGCAACCGGCTGGTGGCGAATACAGAAGCCAATGGACGGTTTCATTCGGATTGGCTTTCGATGATTTATCCGCGACTGAAACTGGCGAGGAATCTGTTGTCAGATGATGGCGTAATTTTCATAAGTGTTGATGACTCTGAGTATCACAACCTTAAAAAAATTGCTGATGAAGTTTTCGGTGAAACAAATAACTTAGGAACAATCGTTTGGAAGAAGAAAACGAATGGTAATAACATGGGATATATTCCGCCTGTCCACGACTATTTTCTATCTTATGGAAAAAGTGCTTCAGATGATTCGTTGTTGGGCTTTCCTCTATCTGAGGAATTTATCTCAAAAACATATTCCAATCCTGATAGTGATCCTCGTGGAGCTTGGACTACTTCAGATTTATCTGCTAATCATGTTGGGCCTTATTTTGAAATTATAAATCCGAAAACAGGCGATATTTTTTTACCACCCAAAGGGAGATATTGGGTGTTTGGAGAGTCGGATGTTAAGAAAAGAATCGAGGATGGAAGGATTATTTTCGGTAAATCGGGAACTGGTCGCCCAATTCAAAAAAAGTTCTTAAATGAACGTACATCAATGCGCAGAAAGGCCGAATCTTGGTGGGATAATCACGGAATGAACGAAGATGGTACTTCTGAGATCTCTGAGCTGATCGGCACAAAAGCATTTACTCATCCAAAACCATTAATCACACTGAAACACTTGTGTAATATATGTACGCAAGATAACAACGTCATCCTCGACTTCTTTGCTGGCTCCGCTACTACTGCTCATGCCGTGATGCAGCTCAACGCCGAAGACGGCGGCAACCGCAAGTTCATCATGGTGCAGCTCCCCGAACCTTGCGATGAAAAATCCGAAGCCTTCAAGGCGGGTTACAAAACCATCGCCGAAATCAGCAAGGAACGCATCCGCCGGGCTGGCACGAAGATTTTGGAAGGCGAGTGCCGCGAAGGGTGGCGCAAGGACATCGGCTTCCGCGCCTTCAAAATTGATTCCTCCAACATGGTCGATGTCTACTACACACCCGACGCCCTTGAACAAGGTCAATTGGAATTTTTTATCGACAACATCAAGCCGGATCGTACGCCGGAAGACTTGCTCTTTCAAGTATTGCTGGACTGGGGCGTGGATCTTTCGCTGCCCATCCGAAAAGAGATTATTCATCCGCAGATTACGCAGATGGACGCAGATTCAAAAACAGAAAAAGATAATCTGCGAAAATCTGCGAAATCTGCGGACAAAACATCTTTCGAGGTTTTTTTTGTGGATGACAATGCGCTGGTCGCCTGCTTCGATACCGGCGTGAATGAGGACCTGGTCAAGGAGCTGGCCCGGTTTGAGCCGCTGCGGGTTGTGTTCTGCGATACCCGATACCAATCCGACAACGACAAGATCAATGTGGAGCAGATCTTCAAACAGATGTCGCCACATACGGAGGTGCGCTCGATATGAATCCGCTGATTACGCAGATGGACGCAGATTTTTCAAAGCGAGATGAGCAAACGTACGCCATAATCGGCGCGGCAATGTCGGTGCATTCTGAGTTGGGCAATGGGTTCCTTGAGGCTGTATATCAGGAGGCTTTGGAAATAGAGTTTCAAGCAAGGCGCATTCCTTATGAGCGGAAAAGGAACTGCCGGTCAGTTATCGTGGCAAGCAACTCAAGACATATTACAAAGCCGATTTTGTTTGCTTTGGTGCCGTGATAGTCGAGTTGAAGGCCTTGGATCGCCTATCTGGAACAGAAGAGGCGCAGGCTCAACTACCTCAAAGCATCGGGTCTGCAGAAAGCCCTATTGCTTAACTTCGAGCTAAAAGCCTGCAACACAAAGAATGGTTCTTAATCTGCGAGAATCTGCGCAATCTGCGGAAAATCCGGAGGTGGCGCATGAAGCGCAAAAAGGATAATCCGGACCTTCCACAGACTATGCGGGACTGCTGGCTTTGGTCAGGAGCAGGTGCGGTCGGCGCAGTATGCCGCACTGAAAGCGGTCAACACCGAGCTGGTTGGACTTTACTGGGACATCGGGCGAATGATCGTGGAACGGCAGGATACTGAAGGCTGGGGTAAGGCGGTGGTGGAAAATCTGGGCGCGGATCTGCGTGCCGAATTTCCGGCGTGGGCGGTTTTCGGCCTCCAATTTGTGGCGAATGAAGGGTTTTTGAAATCTATCAAGGAGTCGAGAAACTCGCACCGCTGGTGCGAGAAATCGGCTGGAGCTATAACATCGTCATCATGGAGCGTTGTTCCGATGCGCTGGAACGAGAATTCTACATCCGCATGACTCGCAAGTTCGGCTGGTCAAAAATGTGCTGGCTCACCAGATCGAAAATCAGAGCTACGAGAAGTCTCTGCTCGGCCAGACCAATTTTGATCAAGCATTGACACCGGATCTCCGCGCTCAGGCCAAATTGGCGGTGAAAGACGAATATACCTTCGATTTTCTAGAACTGGGCGCGGAACACAGCGAACGGAACTGGAACGGGCACTGATCGCCCGGGTGGAAGACTTCCTGCGAGCCATGGGCGGCATGTTCGCCTTCATGGGCAGCCAGTATCGACTGGAGGTGGATGGCAAGGAATTCTTCATCGACCTGCTGCTGTTTCACCGTCGCCTGCGGTGCCTGATAGCCATTGAACTCAAAGTCGGCGAGTTTCTGCCGGAGTTCGTCGGCAAGATGCAGTTTTATCTGGCTGCGCTGGATCGCCAGGTGCGGCAGGAAGACGAGAATCCAACCATCGGTATCATTCTCTGCAAGGAAAGAGCCGTACCATCGTTGAGTACGCCTTGCACGACGCCCGCAAGCCCATTGGCGTCGCAACGTATGAAATCACCAAGACCCTGCCCATGGCTTTTAAGAAAGAATTTAAGAAAGATATCGAGAGAAAACTCCGTAAATGAAATTCAAGTTCAAAGTCCAGCCCTATCAGACTAATGCGGTGGAATCCGTGGTCGACTGCTTTGCCGGGCAGGTGAATACATCGGGGATTACGTACCGGATCGATCCGGGCATGAACAAAAAGCTGCTGGCACAGGGGTCGACTTTACCGGGTATGGATATCGAGCAGACCGGTTTCAGGAACAGCGATATTCAGCTGACCGATACTCAGCTGTTGGCCAATATCCATGCCGTGCAGCGGCGGCAGAATCTGTCACTGTCCGACAGACTGGTGGAAAGCCGCCCGTGCAAGATCAATCTGGATATTGAGATGGAAACCGGTACCGGCAAAACCTATTGCTATATCAAGACCGTCTTTGAGATGAACAAGCGGTACGGCTGGACCAAGTTCATCGTGGTGACGCCCAGCATTGCCATCCGTGAAGGCGTGCTCAAGTCACTGGAGATTACCGCCGAGCATTTTACCGAAAGCTACGGCAAAAAAGCCCGCTTCTTTGCCTACAACTCCAAGCAACTGCACCATTTGGAAAGCTTTGCTTCCGATGCGGGTATTAATGTGATGGTGATCAATATCCAGGCGTTTAATGCCACGGGTAAAGATAACCGGCGTATCTATGACGAGTTGGACGACTTCCAGTCGCGCAAGCCTATCGATGTGATCAGCAAAAACTGCCCCATCCTGATCCTGGACGAGCCGCAGAAGATGGAAGGCCAGAAAACACTGGAAGCGCTGGCCAAATTCAATCCATTGATGATTCTGCGCTACTCGGCTACTCATCGCACGACACACAACAAAATCCATCGTCTCGACGCGCTTGATGCGTATAACCAGAAACTGGTGAAAAAAATCGCGGTGCGCGGTATTGCTGTGAAAGGTCTGGCGGGCACCAGCGCCTATCTCTACCTGGAATCCATCGAAATTTCAAAGAAAGCGCCGGTTGCACGCATTGAAATGGAAGTGCGCCAGGGCGGTGGCATCAAGCGCATCGTCAAGCGTCTGGAGAAAGGTAGTGACCTGTTCGTTGAATCAAACGAGCTGGATCAATATCGCGGCTTTGTCATCGCCCAGATAGATGCTAATCATGATACGGTCGAATTTATCAACGGCCATATTCTGACTGCGGGCGATGCAACGGGTGATATTACTGAAATGACCATGCGGCGGATTCAAATTCGTGAGGCAATCAGAGCGCATTTTGAAAAGGAGCAAGTGCTCTTTGCTCAGGGCATCAAGGTGTTGTCGCTTTTTTTTATCGATGAAGTGGCAAAGTATCGTGATTACAGTCAAGCCGATGAGCGAGGCGAGTATGCCAGGATTTTTGAGGAAGAATACGGGCAGATCAAGGCTGAATATATCAGTCAACTGCCATTCGATGGAGGAGCTTATCGTGATTACCTCAATAACATATCCGTTGATCGCACGCATAACGGATATTTTTCCATCGACAAGCGCACAAAAAAACTCGCCGATCCAAGCTTCAGGACTCGTGGAGAGGATGCGGGGCTTTCCGATGATGTGGATGCCTACGATCTGATCCTGAAGGACAAGGAACGGTTGTTGTCGTTCGAAGAACCGGTACGGTTCATTTTTTCCCATTCGGCGTTGCGTGAAGGCTGGGATAATCCCAATGTCTTTGTGATGTGTATGCTCAAACACAGCGACAACACGATTTCACGCCGCCAGGAAGTTGGCCGGGGATTACGGCTTTGTGTCAATCAACACGGCGACCGCATGGACAATCCGGCAACGGTGCATGACGTGAATATCCTGACCGTTGTCGCCAGTGAAAGCTACAAGGATTTTGTCGGCAACCTGCAACGGGAAATCAGTGATGCCCTCTCGGCGCGCCCTCGAAAAGCCGACGAAGCCTACTTCACTGGAAAAGTCATTGCCACGGAAGCCGGAACAGTGGAAATTACCCCAATCATGGCCAGACAGATTTACAAATATCTACTCAAGAACGATTATACCGATGACCTGGATCAGATCACCGAGGCTTACCACGAGGCCAAAGCCAACGGAGCATTGGCTCAGCTTCCTCCCGAGCTTGCTCTCCATGCCGAACAGATTCTCGGTCTGATCGACAGCGTTTTCAGTGAATCCCAGCTGCCACTTCCTGAAGATGACAACAAGACGAAAACCAATCCGCTGAATGCCAACTTCGAGAAAAAAGAGTTCAAGGCGCTTTGGAATCGGATTAATCGGAAGGCCGTTTACCGGGTTGCATTCGATTCCAAAGAACTTATCCGCAACTGCATCCGGGTTTTGGATAAAGAACTGCACGTCACGCCACTAACCTACACCATTCAAAAAGGCGAGCAAATTGCCGAAGCAACCTACGATCAGCTAAAGTCAGGTCAAGCTTTTAAAACCAGGGAGACAACAACTGAATACGGCACATCCGTTCATTCCATGGTCACTTATGACTTGCTTGGAAAGATTGCCGAGAACACCCAACTGACCAGAAAAACCATCGCAGAAGTTTTGCGCGGTGTCCATGCTGCGGTGTTTATACAGTTCAAACAGAATCCTGAACATTTTATTGCCGAAAGTTCGCGGTTGATTAATGAGCAAAAGGCCACGATCATCATTGAACGGTTGACTTACGACAGTATTGCCGAGACACATGATGCCGGTATTTTCACCGCAGGCCAAAGCAAGCGGGATTTTACTAAAGCCAGCGAGAAGCTGAAGAACCATATCTACGACTACGTGATCACCGATTCCAAAATTGAACGAGAATTTGTGAAAGAGCTGGATACTAGTACCGAGGTGGTTGTCTACGCAAAGCTACCCAAAGGATTTCAGATTCCAACACCCGTCGGCAACTACAATCCGGACTGGGCCATTTCCTTCAAGGAAGGCTCGGTCAAGCATATTTATTTTGTTGCCGAGACCAAAGGCTCGCTGTCCAGCATGGAATTGCGGGGGATTGAGCAGACCAGAATTGAATGCGCACGCAAATTCTTCACTGAAATCAACCGTAAAATTGACGCGGAACACGTGAAGTACGAGGTGGTGACGAGCTACGGAAAACTGATGGAAATTGCCGGATTGGGGTGTAAAAGTATTACCATTCCATCTTGATGGAAATCTGCGAGGCATGAAAAAGCATGGGACAGCATTACTTGAACAGCTTGTTCACTCCGCGTGCGGTTGCTGTGTTCGGCGCGAGCAAATTACCCGATTCCGTCGGTACGCGCCTGTTCCGCAATATTATTGACGCCGGTTTCGCCGGGCCGGTTTATCCGGTCAACCCCAAATACAAGATGTTGTATCGCAGGCCATGTCATGCGTCTATTCAAGCGATTGGCAAGCCAGTCGATCTGGCGGTGATTGCCACGCCTGCGCCGAGTGTTGCGGAGATCATCCATGAATGCGGCGAACATGGCGTACGCGCGGCGATTATTCTTTCCGCGGGCTTTGAGGATGCACAGGGCGATGCTGCGGCTTACCGCAAGGCTGTTTTAGCGGAGGCGCGCCGCTACGGTATCCGTATCCTGGGGCCGAATTGCCTCGGTTTGATTCATCCCGCCATCAAGCTGAATGCGACGTTCAGTAAAAATAACGCGTTGAGCGGCAATCTTGCACTCATATCGCAATCCGGCGCATTGTGCACCGCCATTCTGGATTGGGCCACGGCGCGCAATATCGGTTTTTCCGCCGTGGTGTCACTTGGCAATGCGGCTGACATTGATTTTGGCGATGTGCTGGATTATCTCGCGCTGGATGCCAATACCCGCAGCATTCTGCTCTATATCGAAGGCATACGCGATGCACGCACGTTCATGAGCGGTCTGCGTATCGCCGCGCGCATGAAGCCGGTGATCGTGCTCAAGGTTGGCCGTCATCATGAAAGTGCGCATGCCGCGCTCTCGCACACCGGGGCAATGGTCGGCGCCGACGATGTTTTCGACGCCGCACTACGCCGCGCCGGTGTTGTGCGCGTGATGACGATTGAGCAATTGTTTTCCGCCGCCCAGTTACTTGCTACAACGCAGCGCGTGCACGGCAACCGTCTGGCCATTGTCACAAATGGCGGCGGGCCGGGGATTATGGCCGCTGACCGCGCAATCGATCTGGGCGTCAGTCTCGTTGAACTTTCCGAATCCTGCATCCGGCAACTGGATGCGGTCCTGCCGCCTTATTGGTCGCGCAATAATCCGGTCGATATTCTGGGTGATGCCACGCATGCGCGTTATCATGCCGCGGTTGATGCCTGTCTTAAAGATCCGCAAGTGGATGGCGTGCTGGTGATACTGACGCCGCAGGCGATGACAGAACCGCTCAAGGCGGCGCAGGCGGTCATTGATGCCGCCACCGGTGCAAATAAACCCGTGCTGGCCTGCTGGATGGGAGAATCTCAGGTCAGTGCGGCGTGGAAGCTGTTCACGAAGCATGCGATGCCTGTTTTTCCCAATCCGGATGTCGCCGTTGAAGCATTTGCCTATCTCGCCAATTATCACCGGAATCAGCAATTGCTCATGCAAGTTCCGGCGCCGCTAGCGCCGAGCAGCAGACCGGATATCAGCGGCGCGCGGATGATTATCGATGGTGTTCTGGCGGAACGCCGTTCGCGCTTGAACGCGCTGGAAGCCCGGGCGTTATTGACGGCCTTCGGTATTCCTGTTATGCCTGCGATGGCAGCGCGATCCGCCAGTGAAGCGCTGGTTGCCGCAGAATCGCTCGGTTTTCCGGTGGCGATGAAAATCAATTCTCCGGACATCAATCATAAATCTGACGTCAATGGTGTCAGGTTGAATATTGCCGATGCGCAGACCGTGCGCAGCGCTTACCATGAATTGACCAATACCGTGCGCGAGCAGCGCCCCGAAGCACGGCTGGATGGCGTAACGATAGAGCGAATGTATGGTAACCCGCATGGCCGAGAGCTGCTCGCCGGCGTGGTTCGCGACCCTGTTTTCGGCCCGGTGATCAGTTTCGGCGCAGGCGGTACCATGGTCGAAATTATCCGGGATCATGCCGTGGCGATTCCGCCGCTCAATGATTTTATTATTTCCGACTTGATTTACCAGACCCGTGTATCCAAACTGCTCGATGCGTTCCGTAATTTGCCTGCTGTATCCATTCCCGCCATTCATCAGGTTTTGCGCCGTCTGTCGGAAATGGTCTGCGAGCTGCCGCGAATTCATGAACTGGATATCAATCCGTTGTTTGCGGACGAGCATGGCGTGGCGGCTGTAGATGTCCGTATCGTTGTCGATGACCGGTTGTCAATGCTGAAGCCTTATGCGCATATGGCCATTCATCCCTATCCTGCGCATTTGCAGAAACACTGGCAACTGGCCGATGGCACGGATATCACCGTGCGTCCCATTCGCCCGGAAGACGCCGAGATAGAACAAGCTTTTGTGCACAATCTTTCACCGCAATCGAAATACTTCCGTTTTATGCAATCGCTCTACGACCTGACGCCGCAGATGCTGATCCGGTTCACGCAGATCGACTATGACCGAGAACTCGCACTCATTGCGGTGATCAGTGAAAACCGGCAGGAAGTGGAAATTGGTGTGGCGCGCTACGGAATGAATCCCGACGGAGAAAGCTGCGAGTTCGCGATCGTCATCTCCGATCAATGGCAGCAGAAAGGAATTGGTGCTCGGCTGATGACCTGTTTGATGGGAGCGGCGAAAGCGAAAGGTTTCAAGACCATGCAGGGCGAGGTGCTGGCAACCAACACCGCCATGCTGAAATTGACCGGAAATCTTGGATTCATCCCGCAGAGACGTAAAGATGATCCGTCCATCATCGTCGTTGTCAAAACGCTTTAACAGACTGTTGGAAAATGATCTGCGTTGCCGTTGCGGCGTTAAAAACAGGTTCAAGATGCGCATTTATCATACATGAACTCTGTTTTTTACTCGGCGGCGCGGGCAACCCGCCGTGACCTCAGGTGATCTCTGCTTTTTCGATGATCACATCTTCCTGCGGGACATTCTGATGTCCGCTGCGGTCGCCTGTTTTTACTTTTTTTATTTTGTCGACAACGTTCTGGCCATCGACCACTTTGCCAAAAACGCAATAGCCAAATCCCTGTGGAGTTGATTCCTTGTAATTGAGGAAGCCATTGTTGGCAACATTAATAAAGAATTGCGATGTGGCCGAGTGGACATCCGCAGTTCTTGCCATGGCAATCGTGTAGGTGTCGTTTTTCAGTCCATTGGCTGCCTCGTTGGCGATGGGCGCAGCGGTTTTCTTTTGCTGCATGCCGGGTTCAAATCCGCCGCCCTGAATCATGAAGTCATCGATGACGCGATGAAAAATGGTGTTGTCATAAAATCCACTTTCGACATAAAAAAGAAAGTTTTTTACGGTTTCCGGTGCTTTTTCGCTGTTGAGTTCAAGAATAATGTCGCCAAAGTTGGTCGTGAGTTTAATCATTGTGTAGCCTGTCTGATGGATTAGTGTTCTGTGTTTTTAGTTGGCAGGACGGATACGTCTTCTATGATAATCATTTCTCTGGGAACGTCGCCTGGAAACGGGCCACCTGATCCGGTAGGCGTTTT
This sequence comes from Burkholderiales bacterium, assembly GCA_024235735.1. Taxonomy (GTDB): domain Bacteria; phylum Pseudomonadota; class Gammaproteobacteria; order Burkholderiales; family Nitrosomonadaceae; genus Nitrosomonas. The sequence goes on along the minus strand of JACKLU010000016.1, from coordinate 47,299 downwards.
GGCGATTTGATGGACGATATCCATGCCATCGGTTACCTTACCAAAAACGGTATAGCCGTAGCCACGTGGATTGGGTGCGGTGAAGTTGAGAAACGCGTTGTTAACGACATTGATAAAAAATTGCGCCGTGGCGGAATGCGGGTCGGATGTGCGCGCCATTGCTATTGTTCCGACCTCGTTTTTCAGGCCATTATTGGCTTCGTTTTCAACCGGTGCGTGCGTGGATTTTTGCTTGAATGTGGTGTCAAATCCTCCGCCTTGCACCATGAAGTTGGCGATTACGCGATGAAAGATCGTGTTTTTGTAAAACCCGTCTTCAGTGTAACGTAAAAAATTTTCAACAGTTTTTGGTGCTTTCTCAGGATACAGCTCAAGGGTGATGTTGCCCAGATTGGTTTTCATGAGAATCCGGGGATTCTCGGCATGGCTCGATGCGCTGCCCAACAGGAACAGGATTAGTAAAAATGACTGCATTAAACGCATTGGATTTCCTCTTGATTGTTTATTTATTATCGGGGTGGCTGGTAGCAGTTAAAAATTGCTGAGCCGGGAAAATTAAACGAGAATTGCTATGTTATACTCCTCGGGCTTTTTTCTGGTTAAACATTTACCTATCGTATTGTAAAGACCGGTTTTTTATAATTTATCGCCGTGTCTTCTCTTTGTGGGAAAGGCGCTGATACCGTGTTTCGATAAGTATAGTGAAATCAGGATTCTATCAAGAAGATCAATCATTCGACAATCTTAAGATTCTTTGCATGCTGAAAATTTATAATACGCTGATTCGCGACAAGCAGGTGTTTGAGCCCATTACGCCCGGGAAAGTAAAGATGTACGTCTGCGGTATGACCGTTTACGATTTCTGCCATCTGGGGCATGCGCGTGTCCTGGTTGTGTTTGATATGGTGTTGCGCTGGCTGAAAGCCAATGGATACGAAGTCACTTATGTGCGCAATGTTACGGATATTGACGATAAAATCATCAAACGTGCGGCAGAGAATAACGAGAGTATTGAAGTACTGACCAATCGTTTTATCGTGGCGATGGATGAAGACGCGGCGGCGCTTGGCGTCATTCGTCCTACCTTTGAGCCCCGGGCGACGCAGCATGTCGACAGCATGGTTGCGATGATCAGTACTTTAATCAACAAGTCGCTGGCTTATCAAGCCGATAACGGCGATGTCTATTATGCGGTGCGGCATTTTCCGGGTTATGGAAAGTTGTCGGGAAAATCGCTGGAAGATCTGCGCGCTGGGGAGCGTGTAGACGTTGATGCCAGCAAAAAAGATCCGCTTGATTTTGTACTGTGGAAATCAGCAAAACCAGGAGAACCCTATTGGGAATCGCCTTGGGGTAATGGGCGTCCCGGCTGGCATATCGAATGTTCAGTCATGAGCGAACAATTTCTGGGAGAGCATTTTGATATTCATGGCGGCGGACAGGATCTGCAATTTCCGCATCATGAGAATGAAATCGCACAGAGCGAGGGTGCACACGATCATCCTTTCGTTAATTACTGGATGCATAATGGTTTTGTGCGTGTTGACAGCGAAAAAATGTCCAAATCCGTGGGTAATTTTTTTACCGTGCGGGAGGTACTCAAGAATTATCAGGCGGAAGTGGTGCGTTTCTTTATTTTGCGTGCGCATTATCGCAGTCCGCTGAATTATTCTGATCAGCATCTGAAAGATGCCAGACAGGCGCTGGATCGATTATATGTTGCATTGAAGGATGCTGCGCCACCGGTAGAAACAGCAATCGACTGGGCCGATGCGTATGCGCAAGCCTTCATGTCGGCGATGAATGATGATTTCAATACACCGGAAGCCATTGCGGTGCTGTTTGAACTTGCCAGTCAGGCTAACAAGACGCAATCGGTCAAACATGCTGCGCTGCTGAGGGCGTTGGGTGGCATATTGGGGTTACTGCAGCAGTCACCGCAGACCTATCTGCAAAATGCTGTTTCTGCTGAATCGACTAAACAGCTTACGGTCGAGGAAATAGAAGACATGATTCAGGCGCGATTAACGGCGCGTAATGCAAAGTTATATAAGGATGCCGATGCGATACGTCAGAAATTGCTGGATGCGGGGGTTGTGCTCGAAGACGGTCCTCAGGGTACGACCTGGCGGCGTCAGTAAAAATTTATATCCGCCAGATGTATAACGCTGATCCGGAAAAATCGTTTAATCGTATGATTTTCTCGGGAGCAATACCTGGAACCGCGAAGGTGTTGCTGATGAACAAGCTGCCGGGTTGCATTTCTTGGCACACTTTTTCCCAGAGTGTTGACATGGGAACTGGTGAGAGATACGCGTAAACGACGTCATAGTGTGCAAGGTCCTGTTTCCACAGATCACCCCACTGAATATTACAATTTGCTTTGTTAAACAGCGTTCTGGCCTTTCCGATTAAAAAAGGGATCGGCGCAGCTTCTATGCCATAAAAATTGCCGTTTCCACGCAACGCATGTAGTGTGCTGAGCAGACCGCCACAGCCGCAGCCGAGATCGATAAACGTGAAGTTTTTTTTTCGTGGCAGCAATGACGCCAATGCTTTGGTGGCCTCGGAACTGGAAAGATATAAAGGCACCTGCGTTTTGAAGGTCTTGCCATAAACCAGGAACAGCAGAAAAAAACACACGCCAAACCACATCGGGGATATTTCCAGCGTCAATGCGACAGCGATGGCGGGTAAAAACATCAACTGCATCGGGATCCACCAGTAAGCCATTTTTGTGTAATGGCTGATGACAGCCGCCAGAATAGCTTGCAGCAAAATCCAGGCCGGGATTGTTTGTGATGGAAATAATACAACCAGCGGCGTTATACACAGGCATGACAGTAACTGAATCATTAATGCTTTGATTATGGGCATGCGGATGATGCTGTTCATAAATATAAAAGTATCTATCTATATCCGTTGGTTTATTCCGCTGAACGAGGAATCCGGGGCAGGTTGATCAGATCTTTGTTGATACCAATCGGGTTGCCGATTTTTACTTCGCCGTTCTCCTGAGTAATTGCATTCTCAGCTTTTTCGTTCATCACAATGATACTGATGCGGCGATTAATCGGGTTGATGGGATTGTCACGATCGAATAAAACAGCGGATGACAATCCGACTACACGCAGTACTTTATTGGTATCCATGCCGCCAGCTATGAGCTCCCGACGTGAGGCATTGGCGCGATCGGCTGACAGTTCCCAGTTGCTATAACCCGTATCTCCGGAAGGAAAAGGTGTTGCATCCGTATGTCCGGATAGGCTGACTTTATTGGGAACATCGTTGAGCATTTTGCCTATTTCGTGCAGTATTGTTCTGGTATAGGGTTGCAATTCGGCGCGTCCAATAGCAAACATGGGACGGTTCTGTTCATCGACAATTTGAATGCGTAATCCATCGGTGGTAATGTCCAGCAACAATTGATTCTTGAATTTCTCCAGTGAAGGATTTGCTTCAATAGCCTGTTCAATTTTGTTCTTCAGAACATTGAGCCGTATTAATTCTATACGCTCCCGCTCGGCTTTTGCCGCTTCAAGATCGATAAACGCTTTTTCGGATGAGGTTTCCCCCTTCTTTACCTGACCCGTGCTATGCGTCATGTCGGTGCCGCCACCTTTAATTATGCTCGATGCATCGCCCACATTTGATCCGCCAAAAAAAGCTACTTTTAGTGGTGTCCTGAAGTATTCGGCAATACCTTCGAGATCGCCTTGTGAAGTTGAACCCAGCAACCACATCAACAAAAAGAACGCCATCATTGCCGTTACAAAATCAGCATAAGCGATCTTCCAGGCACCACCATGATGGCCGCCAGCTACTTTTTTGATACGTTTAATGACAATTGGGCGTTGTGTCAGGTCATTAGACATTCGAATTCCTCGTGATATCGCTTTGTCTGGTTTTGGCGGTGCAGATTAAATTATTCGGCTTTGTTATTCTTGACATGTTGTTCCAATTCAAGGAATGACGGTCTTTCCGTGCTAAACAATACTTTCCGGCCAAATTCGATAGCAAGCACCGGAGAGTAGCCGTTCAGATTGGCCAGTAATGTAGTCTTGACGCATTCCAATAATTTGCTGGATTCATGTAGCTGATGTTCAAGTTTTGCGGCTAAGGGGCTTACAAAGCCATAAGCCAGTAGAATGCCCAGAAAAGTGCCTACCAGCGCAGCAGCAATCAGCATGCCAAGTTCTGCCGGTGGTAAGTGAACAGACTCCATGGTATGAACAACACCCATGACGGCGGCGATAATACCGAAAGCAGGTAAGCCGTCGCCGAGCTTTGCGATGCAGTGAATGGGTACTTCACCTTCCTGGTGATGCGTTTCCAGTTCACTGTCCATTAGATTTTCAATTTCCAGCGCATTCAGATTTCCGCCTACCATCAACCGCAAATAGTCGGTTATGAATTCTGTGACATGATGATCTGCGAGAATGGTCGGATATTTGGTAAAGATGGGACTGTTTTGTGGATCGTCCACGTCGGATTCTATGGACATGAGGCCTTCTTTGCGGATTTTGCCAAGAATTTCATAGAGCAATGTCATCAGCTCCATATAAACCGTCTTGGTATATTTTGTGCCTTTAAAAACACCCGGAAGACCTTTTAGCGTTGCTTTGAGCGCCTTGCTGGAATTTCCAACAACAAAAGCGCCAATGGCGCCGCCGCCGATCATTAAGACTTCAACCGGTTGCCATAAAGCTGCCAAATGCCCGCCTGCGAGTGCAAAGCCGCCAAATACAGATAGGATAATAATGAGATAGCCAACAATTACTAACATTGTAGAAAACCTTTGCGCGTAAATGAAAAATTGTTATCAGGTTTAATTTTTACGCAAAAATTATCATATGTAGTTGGAATCGAAGAGCTAAGAAAGCAAGAATTTAGCCCGTATTTCTATAAGATTATGGTTTATAAGGCGCAACTTTTTGGGCTATGTCGAGGCGTGCGATGTAATCAGGCGATTTATTGGCTATCGGATTTCTGTTCGGAGGGGCTGTTCGGGGTCCGTGATAAGACTATAAGAATGTCTATGATTGGGCTTCAGACTCATGCACCAGTTTTCCGTATGAGCAACGGGATGAATGAATAAAGAAATGGAAGCTCCCCGCATGTGCCGTTAGACCAATGTCTTGAACCACAGGGTTCAAGGTGGCTGTCTCCCGGATTCATCAGGCGCATCTTGAAGAAAGGCGCGCACAACTGTTTCACTTTAGTCAACAACCTGTTTTGATAATTGGTTCAAAGAATTTCAGTCTTGAACGTACACCGCAGGGAGCAATTATAAACGATAAAAATCCACTCTAAATCTTATATGATTCTTCCGGATGATGTAAACCAACGGAACATTACTCGCGTTCTTTATTTAATGCCGCAGTAATTTTTTTTCTTATAATTGTGATTCTACGCTTAATGTCGTCAATGTCAAAACCGTTTGATCGGTGTAGCGCAAGAAATTCATGCGTGATTCCAAGCGCAGCGACGATGATGACACGTTCAGAATCAATGATTTTACCTTCGTTTCTAATTTCCTGAATTTTACTGTTTAAAAACTCGGCGGCCTTCAGAATTTCTTCGCGTTCTTCATCAGGGCAGCTAATGCTGAATTCTCTGCCCATAATATCGATTATCAAGACATTTTCATTGTTCATGATCAGGTAAATGTTTTAAAAGGATTTCCAGGCGACTGGAGGCAAGCTGTATTTTTTCTGTCAATTTTTCATTGTGTGCGCTTGTCTGAGCGAGTTGCTGGCGTAATCGGATGTTCTCATTACAGATATCCTGATACAGGGTTATCAGCCGACTGACTTCTTCTTCCAGCATTTTGAGATCTGAATTCATGGATGTCCGGCGGCGAATGAAGAATCTTGGGATTATGGCGCAATAGTTTTTGGTATTATGTAAGTTGTTGTTTTATTATAATTTATTGTGCGTTCCATCGCAGAAGGGCGGATTTCCCGTTTTTTTGCAAGTGCAAAGCCAGGCGGTTTTGTTAACATTTACAGAAAATGCCCGGGGCGTGAATTCCGTACCTTTATGCGAACCATCACAGAAGGGCTGGGATTGACTTCTCCCGCAGGTGCACCAGTAATATTGCTTAGCAGCTTCTAATTGAACTTCTATCGGCGAAAATTTTTTTTCAATACTCGAGTTCATCATTCTCCCTTCCATTTAATTTTTGTGAATATAAAGTGGATTAATTGAATAATCTTAAAGCATTCGGACTGCCTGGAATAATGTTATGCTTTTTCATCCGTGTCTGAATGTTGATCAGCTGTTGTTTGCTTCTTGCCAATCCATTTTCACTGAGTGGTACGCGATTATCATCAACCATTATTCCACCAAGCGTGTTAGAAAAGACTTTGGCAAAATGCGTCATCTGGTCAAAGACCTTCTCGCCGTTTGCAACTCTTGGTACATCCAGTAAAAATGTAACACCGTGTGTGGTTATGGTTTTCATGTTGTCAGGAGCAAAAGGCTCTGATTCATAATTGGTCAGTGTGAAAAGTACATGATTATCATCATTTCGGTATTTGAAAACGCCGTCCGTATCTAGTTTGAAACCGGATGCTTCGGCTAGTCCTCTGATTTTTGTACCGACAAATGCGCCTTCATCCTTGCTGATAATGTTAACACCGATCATGACATCGACGTCAGCACAAAATCTGTCAAGTTTAACGGCCTGCTCATGAGATGGCACGATATCTGGACATTCGGTTTTTGCATTGATCTGCCTGGCAAAATCCTGAACTGTGTCACGGAAAATGGATAAATCGATCTCTCTGATCGGGCCTGTCCGGTCAGCAAGTAGTAAGCATCCCCGTAAATGAATATAATCTGAGTGATCTGCTGATTTTATGTTGATGTCTTCCCATGGACCGTGTGCGTTTTTTTGTCCGAACCAGCTTAACGGTTTATTGAAATCAAATTTTCGATGCAACAATCCATCGAGTTCTTTTGCAGGTATGGTTGTATTGGCGTAGATGTTGACAATATAGTTTGAGTGACTGTCAAATCCATCAATAAGCGCGTGAGCTTCACTATTTATCGATGTTTTGTCGTCAGCGGTACTGGAATGTTTATCCCGGTCAGGATTTTTTCTGATTTCATTCAGGCTTTCGGAAAATTCAGTTCCCGTTTTCCTGTTTGAGTCATTCTGGGGTGATTTTCCGGTAAAAAAGTTTTTATCCAGCAGTGGTTCGATTCTTTCATGAATTCTGTCACGGTTTCCTTCTCTAGCATTCGAGCCGCCTGTTTTCTCAAGCAATATGTCCTTATGTCTCTGATCCAGAGTGGATTCTATTTTTCGGCGATAGCGTAAGTGTTGCATTCGATTAAAGACAGCGACACCAATGATGATGATGATGCCAACGATGATTAAACTCACTTGCAAGTCACTCATGTTCAATATATCCATGCTATTGTCCTATTGCCTAACCTTCTCGCAGTTTTCATATCCAAGTTATGATGGTACAACATCTTTTGTTTTTTCAGAATCGATCGCGCCGTGAATATTTACGGCGACGACTCGGGAAACGCCTTGTTCCTGCATCGTGATGCCAATTAATTGCTGTGCTACTTCCATTGTAATTTTATTATGACTGATAAACAAAAATTGTGTTTGATTGGATAAATTTTTTACCAACTCGCAAAACCGTGCAGTATTGCTATCGTCGAGCGGTGCATCGACTTCGTCCAGAAGGCAGAATGGCGCGGGATTCAGGCGGAATAACGAAAAAATTAAAGCCAATGCGGTCAGTGCTTTTTCACCACCCGATAATAGATGAAGTGAATTGTTCTTTTTGCCGGGTGGCTGAGCGGTTAGTGTAACGCCGGCATCAAGGATCTTGTCATCACTGAGTACAAGTTCGGCTTTTCCGCCGGAAAAAATGACCGGGAAAAGTTCTTGTAAGTGATTATTGACAGTGTCGAAAGTTTTTTTCAGCAGCTTTTTTGTTTCCTGATCAATCTGCGCAATCGCAGTTTGCAAAATTGCAGTGGCTTCACGCAGATCCTGTACCTGCGCGCCCAGCGTGTCTTCCCGCGAGCGGGCGGCCTCTAGTTCTTCAAGTGCGGCAAGGTTTACCGCGCCCAGTTCAGCAATGGATTGTTGCAATCGCTTGATGTCAGCCTGTAAAACCGCGTTCGTTCTGATGCCGAGAAATGGTCGCAGACTGTTTTCATCGGTAAGCGCTTCACGCAGCTGTTCGTTAAACCGTTCTTCCGATAAACCGGAGGCCTGTTTTTTAAGGTGCAACTGTGTGACTGATTCGCGCAGTTTTGCTTGCCGTTGTTCTATTGACAGTGATGATTTTTCAATTTCCTGAATGTGCAGTCTTGTCTGATTGAGCCTGCCGCGTTGTTCATCAACAGATTGCTCCAGTTGCAGGCAGCGTTCAGAACAGGCTTTCAGTTGATTATTAAGCTGCGAGTCATCCTGGTTTTCGGTTTCGGCAATTAATGCTGACTGCATTTGCAACAGTCTTTTCTTGTCTTCCGTGATGGATTGGAGTGTGGCCTCTAAATCATTGATTTTGTTTTGACATATTTTTTCATGAAAAGCAGCTTCCTGAGCGGTTTTTAATGCTTCCTGTATGGTCAGGCGTTGATCGTTGAGTACTTTTGCAGTGGTTTCCATCTCAATTTTTGCGCTATCGAGCTGCATTCCGATCTTTTTCAACTGCGCGCGAAGCTCAGTGACTTCGTCTTCGGTATGCTTGTTTTGCTGGATTTCCTTGTTGCACTGCAAGCGTAATTCATTTAATTCCGCCGTTATCTGGGTTTTGCGTTGCTCAATTTGTATATTGATCTGTGTATGTTTGGTTTGCTCAATTTGCAGTGTATGCCGCTGTTGTGTGAGTTTTTGCTGATCACGGCGAAGTAATTGAATGGATTGTCGCAATTGCTCATGTTGCGCGGTGTTTTCTGCCAGAGAAGATTGATGTGCGGTCAATTTATTTTCATTGATTGTGATTTCGGACTGTATGTGATTCAGCTCATGCTGTCTCGACAGAACGCCATGAAGATGAGAATCGGGTGAATGAAAAAAAACACTGTGTCGGTTGATAATGTGTCCTGCGCGAACAACGAATTGCTCGTCAGGCATCAGCAGATGCCGTTGTTGTAAACCAGTGCCCAGATCGTCGATGACGTAGGTTTTGTCGAGCCAGTATTGCAGTAATGCTGACAGATGCGCGCCACTGCAGGTCAGAAAAGTGCTCAGTGTTTTCCAGTCGGTGCGGGAGCGTTCAGCCTGCATCGCTGATTCATGTGTCCGGCTAAGTGCGGTGCTGTATTGATCGCCGTGCAGCAGTTCATAAATGACTAATTTACCGGGCGGTAAGTCATCTTGCCAGTTCAAAATGGTTTCCAGCCTTGAAAAAGCCAGACTGTTCAGTCGTTCGTGCAGAATCGATTCAAGCGCGTTTTCCCACTCTTTTTCAATCTGAATATGATGCCATAACCGTTTTTCCGCATCCAGATTGTGTTTTTTCAGCCATTGCTTTAGTGCTTCATTATTCTCAATTTTTTGCTGAAGGTTGTGCAAAGCGTTATATCGTGCGCGCAAGTTTGCGATCGTTTTTTGCATTTCGTGTACCTGGGCCGCAGCAGCTTCCTTTTTCTGGCTTGCTTCTATAAATGCGGCTTCGGATGCGATCAAGGCTTGTTCTACTTCATGTAATTGATTTTCGGTTTGCGTGATTTGTGTTTTAAGTTCAGTTAGCTGATCATGGTCTGTGCCCGATAACGTTTTAAGTTCCTGTTCCAGGCGATGTGTGCGTGATTCGAGTTGTTGCAGAGTCTTTTTGCCATGTTGAATATGCGTAAGCGCCAGATTTATTGATTGATCTGTTTGGGTAAAATTGTATTGCAGATTTTTGTATGCTTCCTGATGCTGATGATGAATGATTTCAAATTCGGGTAATTTTTCAGTCTCACTGCGATGTTTTTGTACGCCGGCTTGATGTTCAGTCAGAGCCTTCCTTTTTTCTGCTTGCCAGTGTGTCAAATGGTTAGTGTTTGATTCACATTGATGCAGATTCTCGGTCAATTGCCTGTCAATATCGGCGCATTGCTGTGTCAGCCGATTTTTATTTTTCTGGAATTGGATTATGTCCTGTTCTATGCGTGCTTTTTCTGCATTTTCCCGGTACAGTTGACCTTGTGTTTCATGGAGTTGTTCATTCAAATCGTTTTCTTGAGCACGTAAGTTTTCGCACGTGAACCGGTATTGCTGTAACTGAGTGACGTCGGCGGTCAGTTGCTGTTCGATCTGGTTGATTTCCGTTTCAGCAGCAAGCCGTTGTTGCGTTGATTCATTGCGCTGTTGTAGCCAAAGGATTTGTTGTGTGTTTTGCAGCTGTTGATGAAGTGTATTGTATTCCTTCGCAGTATTGGCCTGGACTTCAAGATGTTCGATTTGTTTTCTGAGTTCGTTGGTAATGTCTTCAATACGAATCAGATTATTGTGCGTGTCGCTCAGTCTTAATTCGGTTTCATGTCTTCTCTCCCGATATTTTGAAATTCCTGCGGCTTCCTCGAGGAACATTTTCATTTCCTGCGGTTTGGCTTCGATAATACGGGATATCATGCCTTGTTCGATGATGGCGTACCCGCGCCCGCCAACGCCGGTGCCTAAAAAAAGATCGGCTATATCGCGTCGTCTGACATGTATATTATTGATATAGTAGTTCGAGTTGCCTTCGCGCTGGATGATGCGTTTGATTGCTATTTCCGCATAGCTGGACCATTGGCCATTTGCAGAACCTTGGTGATTATCAAAAATCAATTCAACGCTAGCGCGACCTGCTGGATTTCGGTTTGTCGAACCGGCAAAAATAACATCCTGAATGGAATCTCCACGCAGCGCGGATGCCTTGGATTCGCCCAACACCCAGCGTACTGCATCGATAATATTGGATTTTCCACACCCATTTGGACCAACAATGCCGACCAGATTGCTGGTGATCGGAATGGCAGTGGATTCAACAAAAGACTTAAAACCGGAGAGTTTAATTTTGGCCAGACGCAATTTATGAATACGGGATGCAGTTATAATGTGAGATTCAAATCAGTCGTGTTAAAAACTGTTTTGCAATCGTTATTATTGTAACTGAATTAGTCATTAAGAGAATGCCGTATGTCGACTCAGCCCAGCAAGGAACTTGAAACATTTCCCAATCCTTCTGTTAAGAGGGATTATCAGATTCATATGGAAATTCCGGAATTTACATGTGTATGCCCTAAAACAGGCCAACCGGATTTTGCCAACTTGATACTGGACTATATTCCTGATAAAAAATGCGTCGAGTTGAAAAGCTTGAAGCTCTATATCTGGTCATATCGTGAACAGGGTGCTTTTCATGAGGCTGTGACCAATCAGATTCTGGAAGATCTCGTCGCTGTGATGAAGCCGCGTTATATACGATTGACTGCACGTTTTTTTGTGCGAGGCGGTATTTTTACGAATGTGACCGTAGAGCATCGCAAGCCAGGCTGGAAACCGAAGTTGCTGGTTCCATTGCATCAATATGATGAACAATCAAATTTCAAAAGATAGTGAAGTGGCGAGAATGGGTGCGAGATTAATAGATTCTGTCGGGGTGAATAGTGCGCAGTCCTTGTTGCATTATGGCGAATGCTTTGCTATTGCGTAAACCTGAAAGCATCAGGCAAGTGAACTTATTTATCGTTTCTGTTGTCTTCTTGGTTTGAATCATATCGGTTTTCGTGATCGCTCTGAATAGGTATACTTGATCTGTCAGGCTTCAAATAAAGCTGGAAGAGCAATATTTTCATCATTTAGAATATTCAGGGATCAGGTGATATGAGTGATCGTGAAATCGATCAACAGTTGGTAGAACGTGTGCAGAATGGCGACAAACATGCGTTTGATCTGCTGGTCGCTAAGTACCAGCGCAAGCTGACACGTTTGCTGTCGCAATTTGTGCGAGATCCGGCTGAAGTTGAAGATGTCGTGCAGGAAGCCTTCATCAAGGCCTATAGGGCGTTGCCTGCATTTCGTGGAGACAGCGCTTTTTATACCTGGCTTTATCGCATAGGTATTAATACTGCAAAGAATTATCTGGTTTCGCAAGGACGAAAAGCATCTACACTGCAAGGCATTGATACGGAGGATGCGGAAAATTTTGAAGAAGGCGGTACTCTGCGCGAGATGAATACGCCAGAGAGTGAATTGATGAGTAAACAGATAGCTCAAACAGTAAATCAGACTTTGGAGCAATTGCCCGAAGAGTTGCGTACAGCAATTGTTTTAAGAGAGATCGAAGGGCTAAGTTATGATGAAATAGCAAAGATTATGGAATGTCCCATAGGTACCGTACGTTCACGCATTTTTCGAGCGCGAGAAGCAATTTCTGAAGAATTACGCCCATTATTGGGTACCAGTAAAGACAAGAGGTGGTAGAGTGAAAAATAAAGTATCTGAGTTGATGGATGGTGAGTTAAGTGGTCAGGATGCGGAAGAAATTATTGCAGTCCTTAAGCAAGAAGATCTATTAAGTCGTGACTGGGAAATATATCATCTCATTGGTGATACGATGAGGCAGTCATCAAATCTGACAACGAATGTTGCCAAACGAGTGAGCAGGCAACTCGCTTCAGAGCCAATGATTCTTGTTCCAGAAACCCTCAGAAAATCATTCAATCAATCCTCCCTTCAATCCCATCAGCAACAGAACGCTAAAGAAATCAGGCCCGCAAATTCAAAAACTAAAGTTTTTGCATTTGCGACAGCGGCTTCTCTCTTTGCGATGTTATCGACATGGGTGGTTATGCAGAATGTTTATCAGCAATCGCACCCGGCCATTGTTGCTGAACAATCGAGAATGCAGCCCGGAGTAGATCAACCGCATTATCCCATGAATGTTTTGCACACCTCGGGTGGAAGTCATTATCCTTACGTTTCCAATAATGATATGACCAATTATCTGTATTTTCACAATTTCCACAAAGAATTATCGCCTGGTCCAGCATTAATTAGGCATCCGGCCTTATATCATCCTGCAACTGACTCTACGGACAAATCTACGGACAATTATGGTAGATGAAAAAACGCTTCCTTTCAGTTACGTTGCTGGTAACGTTATTTGCAATACAGGCAGTATATGCGGAGGACCTAGTCAGAAAAAAATCTGACCATGATGGTTACGAATGGTTAAAAAAGATTTCATCCGCCCCCCGTCACCATAATTTCCAGGGCACCTTTGTTTATTATGCCGATGGTCATATTGAATCGTCTCGGATTATTCATAAAGTGGATGAAGCAGGTGAGCATGAGCGTATCGAAGCTCTCGATGGTTTGACAAGAATTGTTTATCGTACTAATGATGCATTGAAATGTTATTTGCCTGAGAGTAAAAAAGTTTATATCGAAGAACGATGGTTCAGAAAATTTTTCCCCGATCTGTTACCACAGCCAATTGAAAGAATTTATGAAAATTACACGTATGAGAAAAGTAAATTAGAGCGTGTGGCTGGGTATGAAAGTCAGGTTGTCAAACTTGTTCCAAGAGATAATCTGCGCTATGGCTATAAAATGTGGGTTGATGTTGATAGCGGTCTGTTACTGAAGGTGGCTGTTATCGATAAAGATGCGGTGATTGAGCAGTTCGCATTTGCTGCAGTCGAGATTGGTCAGGAAATTGATGATCGCTTGCTGAATACTGGCGCGATGAGCGTTTCAGATGATTGGAAAACGATAAAACTCTCTACTTTTGCTTTCGGTGATGATGAACCGGTCTGGCGTTTGGGAAAGTTGCCGGCAGGTTTTAAAAAAATCACAGAGATGAAACGCAATCTGGTTGGCAAATCCGGTCTGATTGATCACATTGTTTTATCCGATGAGCTGGCCTCGGTATCGGTATTTATTGAGCCCATCGACAGTGAAGCGGTATCACCACTGCCTGGTTTTTATTCAAGTCGGGGAGCGATTAATATTTATGTTCGGGAATTGGAAAATAAAAAAATCACTGCAGTAGGTGAAGTGCCATTAAATACCATTAAGCTGATCGGTGATGCCGTGCTTCTACGTCCCTAGTTCTGTGCTTACGATCTCATGCTTTTTGATAAATCGTAGGTTATGTTCCATATAAAAACGATCATGATGATCTTGTCTTTTAATTACAAAAACTTATTTTTCCGGAAAGAAAATTGTAGTGTCGGAATTTTTTAGAATAAAGTATCAGATTAAAATATAAAATTATTAACTTACGCTATTAAATGTCAATTATGATGGGTATGCGAAACAAGGAAATGCTGCGTTATTGGGTTTTGATTGTGGTGTTTATGCTTTCAGCAACGGTATCGGCGCAGGCAAAAGAATTGCCGGATTTTACAGGATTGGTGGAAAAATATGGCGCAGCAGTTGTCAATATCAGCACAGTGCAAACACAGAACGATGCGATGGCGCAACTTTTTCCAGAATTTCAGAATATTCCGGAAGATTCTCCGTTCTATGAATTTTTCCGGCGACATCTGCAGCCTTTTTCTGCACCCAGAAAATCCGAGCCGAGATCAATGGGTTCGGGATTCATTATCAGCGCGGATGGTTATATTTTGACCAATGCGCATGTTGTGGAGTCGGCCGAACAAATTACAGTGAAGTTAAACGATAAGCGTGAATTTGTTGGGGAAGTTATCGGTACAGACAAGAAGACCGATATCGCTTTGATAAAAATTGATGCAGAAAGTCTACCCAAAGTGACCACAGGCGACCCAGACGAGTTAAGAGTAGGGGAGTGGGTTGTTGCGATAGGTTCTCCTTTTGGTTTTGAAAATAGCGTTACGGCGGGGATTGTGAGCGCAAAAGGACGTTCTCTGGCACAGGAGAACTATGTGCCCTTCATACAAACTGATGTGGCAATTAATCCGGGTAATTCCGGAGGGCCTTTGTTTAATATGAGTGGCGAAGTAGTTGGAATCAATTCACAAATATATAGCCGTACAGGCGGTTTTATGGGGCTGTCTTTCGCTATACCGATTAATGTTGCAATTGACATTGCCAATCAACTGAAAACCTCGGGTGCTGTGCGGCGTGGCCGTATTGGTGTCATGATTCAGGAAGTAACTAAAGAGCTGGCGGAATCATTTGGTATTTCTGATTTGCGCGGGGCGCTTGTTGTCTCGGTCGAAAAAGGTGGGCCTGCTGATGCGGCTGGGATCAAGCCAAGGGATATCATCATTGATTTCAATGGGCAGGAAGTGGAAACTTCATCAGACCTGCCGCGTATTGTTGGTAATACGATCCCGGATTCAAGCGTCATTGTAAAAATCTGGCGTGATGGTTCGATTCAGAGTGTACGTGTTAAGGTTGGTGAGATCCCATCAGAGGAATCGAGTCGAGGTTCTCAACAAAAACAGAGTAAAAAAAATGAGAGCACGAATCGCCTCGGTATTGTGCTGGGTGAGTTGAGTAATCAGATGAAAAAACAGCTTGATGTTGAATACGGTATAGTTGTTGAAGCGGTTCAACCTGGAATTGCCAGTCAGGCAGGTATTCGCCGGGGAGACGTCATTGTTGGATTTAACAGCAAGGATATCAAGAATGTCGAGCAATTTAATCAAATGCTCGATAAGGTGGATGAGGGCCGTAATATTGCTTTATTGATTAAACGTGGGGATCTGACGACGTTTGTTACCATGAAACTGGAAAATGTTGACTGATTCTGGTGAGATGGACAGGAATCGAGGAGCTGCTGGGAAGCTGGTTGTATATGGGCGTAGCGAATGTCATCTGTGCCAGCAAATGATAGCGGATTTACAGCAGCAGCAGACTCGGATAGTGTTTGAGTTTGTGGTTATTGATATTGACGTCGATCCAGTCCTAGTGGCGCGATATAATGACAAAATTCCAGTCCTGATCGCCCTACCCGATGAGACTGAAATATGCCATCATTTTCTGAATCTTCAGGCATTGGATGATTATCTTGCAAAAATTCGATAGAATGCAGCCTTTTGGGTCAGACTATGCTGAGCTTTTTGTTGTTGCTGTTTCGATATATCTATCCACCGCATGTGAAAATCCGGTTTTTTTATAATTCCTCATCCGGCCTTCCTTCGGTGCAAAAAACTGTTGATATCTACTCTTGCAGTGCAATAGGTATTTAATATCTGAATTCCAATATCCTGCATTCCTAATTACCACTAGTTAATCTCTACAACTACACGATGCTGCATATCCGTAATTTTTCAATTATCGCGCATATAGATCATGGAAAATCTACGCTAGCAGACAGAATTATTCAGTTTTGCGGAGGATTGACCGAACGTGAAATGGAAGACCAGGTTCTGGATTCTATGGATCTGGAGCGGGAAAGAGGGATAACCATCAAAGCGCAAACTGTGGCTTTGCAGTATAAAGCCAAGGATGGCGAAACCTATCTGCTGAATCTCATTGATACCCCTGGACATGTTGATTTTTCCTATGAAGTGTCGCGTTCACTGGCTGCATGTGAAGGTGCTTTGCTTGTGGTTGATGCTTCGCAAGGTGTTGAGGCGCAAACAGTGGCCAACTGCTATACAGCGATTGAGCAGGGCGTTGAAGTTGTTCCAGTACTCAATAAGATAGATTTGCCGGCGGCTGACCCTCAAAGAGCAATTGAAAATATTGAGGATGTCATTGGAATAGATGCCCGGGATGCGCTGCATGTCAGTGCCAAGACGGGTTTTGGTATTGAAGATTTGCTCGAAGCTGTTGTTACACGTATTCCGGCGCCAACAGGAGATCCTGAAGCGCCACTGAAAGCGTTGATTGTCGATTCATGGTTTGATAATTATGTCGGCGTCGTTATTCTGGTACGGGTGATGGAAGGTAAGCTCAGACCCGGCGATAAAATTCTGCTGATGGCAAGCAATGTGACTCATTTATGCGAGCAGGTAGGCGTGTTCATTCCCAAGTCAGTGCAGCGTAATGTGCTGAGTGCTGGAGAAGTGGGTTATGTAATCTCTGGTATAAAAGAACTTGATGCTGCCAAAGTAGGCGATACCGTAACGCTTGCTAATAAGCCTGCAGAAAAACCGTTGCAGGGTTTCAAAGAAATCAAACCACAGGTTTTTGCAGGGTTGTATCCGGTTGAGTCAAATCAATATGATGCATTGCGATCAGCGTTGGAAAAATTAAGGCTTAATGATTCTTCCCTGCATTTTGAACCGGAAACCTCACAGGCGCTTGGTTTTGGCTTTCGCTGTGGATTTCTAGGATTGCTGCACATGGATATCGTTCAGGAACGGCTTGAACGTGAATACGATATGGATTTGATAACAACCGCGCCAACGGTTGTTTATCAAATACTGTTGCGCGACGGTTCTGTGATTGAGATTGACAATCCTTCCAAAATTCCGGATTTATCAAAAATCGCGGAAATCCGGGAGCCGATTATTACGACAACCATACTGGTTCCGGAGGAATTCGTTGGTGCAGTGATCACTTTATGTGTCAGCAAACGCGGTATACAAAAGAATATGCAATATATGGGGCGGCAAGTCATGTTGACATATGAGATGCCGCTGAATGAAGTGGTTATGGATTTCTTTGATCGACTGAAATCAACAAGCCGGGGATATGCATCCCTGGATTATGAGTTTCTGGAGTTCCGTACATCTGATCTGGTCAAGATTGATGTTTTAATCAACGGTGATCGCGTGGATGCATTATCCTTGATTGTGCATCGAGCGAGCAGTCAATACCGTGGGCGTGAATTGGTGCAGAAAATGCGGCAGTTAATTCCGCGCCAGATGTTTGATATTGCTGTGCAAGCTGCGATTGGCGCGCATATTATAGCCAGAGAGACGGTCAAGGCATTAAGGAAGAATGTATTGGCAAAATGTTATGGTGGTGATATTACACGTAAACGCAAACTGCTGGAAAAGCAAAAAGCGGGTAAGAAAAGAATGAAACGTGTCGGTAATGTGGAAATCCCACAGGAAGCGTTTCTGGCAATATTGCAGATCGACAATAAATAAAAAAATTTAATGTGAAAAAATATGAATCTTAATCTTTATCACGGTGTGCAACTGATGAGCACAGTTACCACAGCCGGTCTAAATAGATTCATAAAGGTGAAATTATGAATTTTCCGCTGATTTTGTTTAGCTTATTGGTTATTACGGGTGTTATATGGGCTGTCGATTATTTTATCCTGCGGCACAAGCGCAAAACAGACGAGGAAGAACCCTGGTGGATCGAATATCCTAAAAGTTTCTTTCCTATAATACTCATCGTATTCTGTTTGCGTTCGTTTGTAATTGAGCCTTTCAAAATTCCTTCCGGATCGATGATTCCGACATTGATCGTCGGAGATTTTATTCTCGTAAATAAATATACTTATGGTATTCGTTTGCCGGTAATCAATAAGAAGATTATCGAAATGAACAATCCCAAAATGGGAGATGTTCTGGTTTTTCGATACCCGGAGGACCCTTCTATCGATTATATCAAGCGTGTCGTCGGCGTTCCGGGTGATATTGTAACTTATCATAATAAGCAGTTGCTGATTAACGATGAGCTTGTCAGACTGGAATATGTCGGCGATTATAAATATGTCGAACCCGGAATGGGCTATATTTATTCTGAAGAATATGCTGAATTTCTTGGGGAAATAAATCATTCCATTTTAGTGAATCAGGAAGTGGGTGGATTGCAGTATTCGAGTGTGCGCGCATTTCCTTACCGTGAAAACTGCAAGTATAGTCGTACCGGATTCACTTGTACGGTACCGCCTGATCATTATTTTACTTTGGGCGATAATAGAGATAGCAGTAGTGATAGTCGCTACTGGGGGTTTGTGCCTGAAGAAAATATTGTGGGAAAAGCATTTATGATCTGGTGGAATTTTGCCGATTTTGGTCGTATAGGTCAGAACATACAGTAATCGTTGCAAATAATTTTTCATGTGTGGAGAGGAAAAATGGATGTAGTTACACCGTGCTATAAGCAACGCGGATTGACGCTTACCGGAATGTTGATTGGATCCATTATCCTGGTGCTGGTCGCAGTGATCGGTATGAAGGTTGTGCCGGTTTATATCGATAACGCGACAATTAAGAAAAATCTGGCTGCAGTAGCCAGTGATAACAGCTTGCAGAATGCGAATGCAGCTCAAATCAGGCTTGCCTTCACAAAGCGTGCGCAAGTCGATGGAATTAGAGTGGTATCCGCCAAGGATCTTAAGATCTCAAAAGACAAAGAGAGATTGATCCTAAGCGTGGCATACACGGTGGAGGTTCCATTGGTATCCAATATTTCGCTCAAATTCGATTTTGATGTTACGAGCGATTAAAATAAAACCCGGCCATTATGCTGTTCGACAGGGAAAAATTGATCAACGTGTTTTGTAGCCAGATTGGTTACGGATTTTTCCAGCCTGAATTATTGCAGGAAGCTTTAACGCATCGTAGCTATGGCGCAAAACATAACGAACGCCTTGAGTTTCTGGGCGATAGTGTTTTGAATTGTGCAATTGCGGATTTGTTTTTTAAACGATATCCTGAAATGTCAGAAGGGCGTTTATCCCGCTTTCGCGCCAGTATGGTCAATCAACAGACCTTATCTGAACTTGCATTGCGTTTAGGTATGGACCAATTGATCAGACTTGGCGAGGGTGAAATGAAAAGTGGTGGCAGTCAACGTCCCTCAATACTGGCGGATGCACTGGAAGCCGTGTTTGGTGCAATTTATATGGACAGCGGTTTTTTACGCGCAAAAGAAGTTATCCATCAAATTTATCGACCTGTTCTTGCAACATTAGATTATGCAACGCATGGAAAGGACCCCAAGACGCTCCTGCAGGAGTTTCTGCAAAGTCGAAAACTGGATTTGCCCGAATATACTGTCGTTACAACGACAGGAAAAGCACATCAACAAAAATTCAAGGTCGAATGCGCCGTTTCCACCTTCGATATCTGTACGCGAGGTGAAGGCACCAGTCGCCGCAGTGCAGAACAGGCCGCTGCAAAACTCGCCTATGAGCAGGTCCATGCACGAGAAAATGTCCAGGACAACTAATATTGTCGTGTCAAATTTATGCTATTTAGCAATTTCGCAGATTTTTTTTCTGTAAATTAATCACTATGCGTTTTCGTACGGGTTATGTAGCCATAGTAGGACGTCCGAACGTCGGAAAATCGACGTTGCTGAATAATCTTATACAACAAAAGATTAGCATTACTTCCAGAAAAGCACAAACAACACGGCATAGCATAAATGGTATTTTGACTGACCAACAGTCGCAGTTTGTTTTTGTCGATACACCGGGTTTTCAGACTTGTTATAAAAACCGCATGAATGCTGCGATGAACCGTGTTGTATCGCAATGCATAAATGATGTGGATCTTGTACTGTTTGTCATAGAGGCTTTACGTTTCGACGAACGCGATCAGCAAGTGTTAACCCTTATGTCTGGTTCTACGCCGGTGGTATTGGTGGTGAACAAAATAGATCGCTTGCAGGACAAAAACAAGTTGTTGCCATTTTTAGATGCGATGGCAAAGAAATTTAATTTCAGTGCGCTTTTTCCGGTAAGCGCAGCAAAAAAAGAGCAATTGTCTGAATTGATTGAAATAATACGCCCGTTTTTACCTGAAAATCCCCCCTTATATGATGTTGATGAAATAACCGATAAAAGCGCACGATTCATGGCGGCCGAGTTTGTGCGTGAAAAATTGTTTCGTTTAATGGGCGATGAGGTGCCTTATTTAACGAGCGTTATCGCAGAAAAGTTTGTGGAAACGGAGAAACTCATTGAGGTTCATGCAACGATACTGGTCGATAAATCGAATCAGAAAGCGATTATCATAGGTAAAGGTGGTGAGAAGTTGAAGTTGATTGGTACTCAGGCGCGCAAAGATATGGAAAAAGTTTTTGGTAAAAAGATTTTTTTGCAGATTTGGGTTAAGGTTAGAAGCGGGTGGGCGGACAATATCAATGTGCTGCGACAACTTGGACACGAATAAAGTCCGTGTGCAATAACTTCGAGACAGATTACTCGATTAGTGAAAAACGATATTAATAACAGGATTATGCTGTTCATACAGGAGCAAAATCATGATTGAACTGGGGGTAAATATCGACCATGTGGCGACGCTCAGACAGGCGCGTGGCACGGATTACCCGAGTCCGATAGAAGCGGCTCTGGTCGCAGAGTCATCTGGCGCCGATGCGATCACACTGCATTTGCGAGAAGACCGTCGGCATATACAGGATCGGGATGTCGAAGTACTGCGTGAATCATTAACAACCCGTATGAATCTTGAAAGCGCGGTAACTCCAGAGATGATTGCTATTGCAGTGCGCATCAAGCCCCAAGATATCTGTCTGGTGCCCGAACGTCGTGAAGAACTGACCACCGAGGGTGGCTTGGATGTTGTAAAGCACTTTAATCAGGTGCAGAATGCCTGTCGCCAGTTATCGGCGGCTGGTATTCGTGTGTCATTGTTCATTAATGCCGACCTGGCACAAATTGACGCTGCGGCTGAAGCAGGCGCACCTGTCATTGAAATGCACACGGGAAGCTATGCTGACGCGAAAACCGACTCGGCACAGGAAAGCGAGTTAAATAAAATAAAAGAAGCTGTTGTCCATGGTCTCGGACATAACCTCAAAGTGAACGCCGGCCATGGTCTGCACTATCAGAATGTGCAGGCAATTGCAGCAATTCCGGGTATTTCGGAATTGAATATTGGTCACGCAATTGTTGGGCGTGCTATTTTTGTCGGTATGGGCCAAGCCGTTAGAGAAATGAAAAAAATCATGTTAGAGGCGCGAGCATGATTTATGGTATTGGTACCGATCTGGTCGACCCATCCCGAATTGCGCGTTCGCTGGAGCGCTATGGTAATAAATTTGCCCGCCGTATCCTGACAGATCCAGAATGGGATGAGTATCAGAGCAGCAGTAAGCCAGTGCTATTTCTTGCTGGACGTTTTGCCGCCAAAGAAGCGTTGTCAAAAGCGATGGGAACCGGACTGCGCCATCCAGTTAATCTGGATTTCATCACTATTACCCATGATGCACTGGGAAAGCCTTATTTTCAATTTCACCCGGAACTGGACCGATTACTCAGCGAAAAAGGTATCGTCAGTCATTACCTGTCTATCAGCGATGAAATGAATCTCGCCTGTGCCTTTGTCGTGCTGGAGAAATAGCCATGTCGCTTGGGCCGCTCATGCTCGATATTGCCGGAACCGAGCTGAACGATGACGATAAAAAACGCCTGATACACCCGCTTGCAGGTGGAGTCATTTTGTTTTCCCGTAATTTTAAATCTCGTCGACAGCTGACAGCTTTGACTGCCGAGATTCGTGCACTACGCACGCCCCCCTTGCTGATCGCTGTTGATCATGAGGGCGGGCGCGTACAGCGGTTCAGGGAAGACTTCACCAACTTGCCGGCCATGCGTGATCTCGGTAATATTTGGGATAAACAAAAACTGCGCGCACGCCAGCTAGCCAAACAGATTGGATTTGTGTTGGCGGCAGAGTTGCAGGCCGGTGGTGTTGACTTGAGTTTTGCACCCGTTCTTGATATCGACTATGGACAGAGCAGCGTTATAGGTGACCGTGCTTTTCATCGCAATCCGCAGGCAATCTCCGAATTGGCGCATGATTTCATGCTGGGACTTAAAGCAACTGGGATGCAGGCTGTAGGTAAGCATTTTCCGGGGCATGGTTATATTCGAACAGATTCGCATCTGGAAAAGGCGATCGATCGGAGATCCTATGCCGACATTGAGATGGAAGATATAGTGCCGTTCCGTCGCACGATCAGTTTTGGACTGAGTGGCATCATGGCGGCACATTTGATTTATCCAGAAGTTGATTGCTATCCGGTCGGTTTCTCGCGAATCTGGCTGCAAGATATTCTGAGAAAAGAGCTCCAGTTCGAAGGCTGTATCTTTAGCGACGACTTAAGCATGAAAGGCGTAGCGCATCTCGACTCGATTACAGAGCGTGCAACAGCGGCGCTTGTAGCAGGTTGCGACATGATACTGGTATGTAACGATACTCAGGCTGTGGACGAATTACTGAGTACACTGGAATGGAACATCTCAGCTGCAAGTCTGGCAAGATTGGCGCGCATGCACGGTAAAAAAAGATTTACCTCCATGATTACATTACGCGAAGACGGTGATTACATACAGGCAGTGCGCGCTATCAGTGTCATCGACGATCCGAAAGCAATACTTCCTTTTTAATAGGTCGTTGAAAAAATATCTTCGTTGCCGCTGCGGCGTTAAAAACAGGCTCAAAATGCTCATTTATCACATATAAACGCTGCTTTTTACTCGGCGCAAGCGCCGCCGCTCTAAGGACCAGTTTCATAGCTGTTCGCTGTGCTTTGCTTGCATCGCCTGTTTTTGCCAAGCAATCGGCTGTTTCGATCACATTTTTCAACAACTTGTTAATGGAATCGTTCTGCAGATATTCTGCATGTTTCCAGATCCTTATTTTCAATCAATTAACTCCAATCCTCTTAAGTTTCTTATGCTGCTCGCCGTTATGCACTTAAATAGATGCAATCCATATCGATCAGAGGAATTATGAGTTTGATCTCTTGTGTTTATTTAAATGAATTTAATTGGAGAAAATAATGCCGGACAAAAATTTAAAATTCTTGGTTGTTGACGATTTTTCGACCATGCGTAGAATCGTTCGCAACTTGCTAAAAGAATTAGGCTTTATTAATGTAGATGAAGCTGAAGATGGGGCCGCTGCTTTGCGCAAACTTCAGGATGGTAACTATGACTTTGTGGTATCCGATTGGAACATGCCTAATATGGATGGGCTCACGATGTTGCAATCTGTCCGGGCGGATGAAAGATTATGCAAGATACCGGTGTTAATGATAACTGCCGAAGCAAAAAAGGAAAATATAATTGCAGCAGCACAGGCGGGCGCGAGTGGGTATATAGTGAAACCATTTACAGCCGCAACGCTTGATGAAAAATTAAATAAAATTTTCCAGAATATGGAAAGCAGGGCATCAGCGTAATTTTTGCAACTTGCGTTTTATTTATATTACATATCACAGCGAGAAAAAATGAATACTGATCCGCTTATTCACGAAGAGGTGGAAGTGCAGTGCACTTTATCTACATATGAAAAATCTGATAACTTAGGGGCTGCTGAGATAGGAACGGCTGAAGAATTAGTTCATGCAGTGGCAGACTCAGCTATAGCGGTTAATTCGTCTCAGGAAGCCTTTGAGGATTCGTGTGATGCAATAATATCACCGCAACATATAGAATATTTGTATAAACCTATTCCCGATCATCTTGAAACAGTAATTTCTGAAACACAATGTCTGGATCAGAATCAAAATCAAAGAAATGCTGAAGAAGGGAAATGCTCCAATGTTGATGTTATTCCTGAAATTGTAATAACCGAGGCTGTTGAAGCGATCACAAGTTCAGTTGTTGATGTAAATGAAGGGAAGGATCTGTCCAAAGAAATTGCTGAGAGCAAATCTGAAGCAAATAAAACCATTATAGATCAAGTGGGGCATTTAACTCGGACGCTACATAACAGCCTTAGAGAACTCGGGTATGACAAACGACTGGAGTCACTGGCAGCAGAAGTACCTGAAGCTCAGGATAAACTTTCTTATGTAGCAACAAAAACAGAACAAGCTGCTGATCGTACTTTAAACGCTACTGAGATAGCGATGCCCATACAGGAGAAACTCTCATCCGAGGCTTCACAATTATCTGAAAAATGGAAGAGTGCTTTTGAAGAACAGAAAGCACGGCCAGATACTGAAAAATTCAAATTGTTGCTAATAGAAACATTGAGTTATATTGACAAAGTACCTGAGCGGGCTGATGCAACGAATGCGCAGCTTATGGAAATCATGATGGCGCAGGATTTTCAGGATCTTACTGGGCAGGTAATTAAGAAAATAACAGCTATGGTGCAGAAATTGGAACAAGATTTGTTACAGCTTTTGCTTGCAAATTTTCCTCCAGAGAAAAGGCAGGCGCACACAGAAGATGGTGCGTGTCTTATGAATGGGCCGGTAACAAATCCTGAAAAAAATCCTGATACGGTCAGCAATCAAGATCAAGTAGATGATCTTCTGGCAAGCCTCGGGTTTTAAACCAGCCTGTTAATTTTATACTGAAGCGATGTCGTTCATAACGCATTGGAGATTACATGATAATGACATCGTATTGTTCCTGTGTATAAGATTCTTCGACCTGAAGTCTGATAGGCTTGGCGATAAAATCGCCAAGCTGTGCCAAGCTTTGTGATTCTTCATCTAGAAATAAATCGATAACTTGTTGAGATGCGAGAATGCGAAATTCATTGGCATTAAATTGTCTTGACTCGCGTAGCAATTCACGCAGTATTTCATAGCAGATCGTTTGTGCAGTTCTGATTTCACCGCGTCCGCCACAAGTAGGACATGATTCACACAAAATGTGTGAAAGACTTTCGCGCATGCGCTTACGCGTCATTTCAACCAGACCAAGTGATGAGAATCCGTTGACGGTCATACGTGTTCTATCCTTAGATAGCGCTTTTTTAAATTCCTTTAAAACCGCGCTTTTGTGTTCGTCGGAATCCATGTCAATAAAATCGATAATTATGATCCCGCCTATATTGCGTAAACGCAATTGTCGTGCAATGACTTGTGCCGCTTCAAGGTTTGTTTTGAAAATTGTATCGTCAAAATTTCGTACGCCAATAAAACCACCTGTATTCACGTCCATAGTTGTTAACGCTTCAGTCTGATCAATAATCAAATATCCACCTGATTTAAGATTCACACGTTTTGAAAGTGATTTCTGGATTTCATCCTCTACACCATAAAGATCGAATAGAGGGCGTTCTCCCGTGTATAAGGTGATTCGATTTGCCATGTTAGGCATGTAGCTTTTTGCAAAATTCATCAGTCGCTGGTGGTTTTCACGCGAATCGACCTGAATACGCGTGGTATTTTCAGTTGCGAAATCACGCAGGGCTCGGTGGCTGAGATCAAGGTCCTGATAGAGTAATGCTGGTGCTGCTACAGCAGATGCCAGTTCTTGTATGTTGCGCCAGAGTTTATGAAGATATTCGATGTCTGCCTGTAAATCATTTTCTTCGGCCGATTCAGCCATTGTCCGGATAATATAACCACCGGTTTCATTTTCAGGTAAGACATGCTGTAATTTTTGTCGCAATAATTCACGTTCTTCATCGTCTTCTATGCGTTGCGAAATACCAATATGTGATTCCTGTGGCAGGTAAACGAGCATTCTTCCCGCCAGACTGATTTGTGTGGATAGCCGTGCTCCCTTCATGCCGATGGCGTCTTTAATCACTTGAACCAAAATGTGATTCCCCTCGTGCAACAATTTCTCAATCGGCTGACTTGGCTCATCAATGTTGTTAGATTCCCAGATGTCTGCAACATGCAGAAAAGCAGCGCGCTCCAAGCCAATATCAATAAAAGCTGATTGCATACCGGGTAATACGCGACTTACACGACCCTGGTAGATGTTGCCAACAATTCCGCAACAACTGGCACGTTCAATGTGCAACTCTTGGGTAACTCCCTGTTCCAAAATAGCTATGCGGGTTTCCTGGGGGGTGATGTTGATTAG
This sequence comes from Burkholderiales bacterium, assembly GCA_024235735.1. GTDB lineage: Bacteria > Pseudomonadota > Gammaproteobacteria > Burkholderiales > Nitrosomonadaceae > Nitrosomonas. Next base: position 20,690 of record JACKLU010000016.1, on the reverse strand, counting down.
GATTTCGTTGTCCATAGCAGCGCGAACAGAAAAAGACATATTAACGGAATTCGTTAATATGAATGATGGATTATTTGAAAATTTTAATGCCTACTTCTTCCAGTAATTGAGACGTTTCGTATAAAGGCAATCCTTTCACACCGCTATAGCTGCCACAAATTTCGACAATAAAAGCCGCCGCCAGACCCTGGATGGCATAAGCGCCTGCTTTGTCATATACCTTGTCATATTTTATACAGCTATGTATTTCCTGTTGTGTTATTTCACGAAATCGTACCATGGTGGTCGATAGTTTCATTTGTATTTCATTTTTGTAGACTACCGCGATAGCTGTTAGTACTTGATGAGAGCGACCGGATAACGAACTGAGTATTTCCACAGCTTGTGCATTGTTCTTTGGCTTGCCTAAAATACGGCCATCCAGTGTTACGATGGTATCTGCTACCAGAATAGGTAATAGAGGCAATTTGCGCTGAGATAATCTGATCCAGCTGGCCTCAGCTTTGGTATTAATGATGCGGTAAATATAGTCATTGGGTGTCTCGTCGGGGAGAGGTGTTTCGTCAATATCGGCAGGTCGATTGAGTGTTTCTCTCATCAGCAGAATATTGTATTTTACGCCGATCTGTTTAAGTAATTCACGTCTGCGTAAACTGCGCGAGGCTAGATATATCTGATTATCAGGGATTGCCATACGATTAAAATCTGTAATTTGAGTTCGATTATTATATGCGATGATAAGGGTGATGCTTGATCAAAGATATGGCGCGATACAATTGTTCGGCCAATATCACTCTTGCAAGTCCATGGGGAAAAGTCAGTTTGGATAGCGAGAGTGTAGCATGCGCTGATGATTTGATTGATGCATGCAAACCGTCGGCGCCGCCAATAACAAAGACTGTATCATGGCCTTCTTGCATCCATTTTTCTATAACATCAGCCAGCTGAATTGTCGTATATTGCACGCCATGAACATCCAAAGCGATAATGCGGCATCCTGCGGGTATTGAAGTTTTGATGCGCTGAAACTCAGCACCCAGAAGCTGCTCTTTATTCTTATTGTTAGTGCGTTTCTCGGGTTTGATTTCGGTTAATTGAAGAGTGATTTCCTGAGGAAACCGTTTTGAATATTCCGTGAAAGCATTATTTACCCAAGCGGGAAGCTTGTTTCCTACAGCAACGATGTGGAATTTCATTGTTTCGCCTTTGCTCAACCGGGTTATTATTTAACGAACTTTTGAGAAAGAGTCTTGCATAAATTCAATTGATTGATAACACTCGACGAATAGGTAACTCTTCCAGAGTGATTTTTAGTTTCACAGTATATACATGCAAAAATTCCCACGCTTACAGCGAATAATCACCCGCTATTTAATCATCGTCGGCATAGTGACCCATCTTGCTGTTATCGTTGCACTCATTGCTGCCTTGAAATATTTTCAGCTGACGCCCAATCAGTTTTTTGTAAAGATTGTTGAAAAAAGTCAGATCGATATGCCGTGGCTGGTAGAAGCCATAGCGCCCAAGGCGCGTTTTTCTGATCATATACTAGATGGACAGATACGCGCCACCTATCCACGAATACTACTTCCTGAGTTATCCGTCTGGCCGAATCAAGGTCAACCGGATTTGATTGCAAACCGAATTGCTTTGTTCCAGAAACGAGGCATACACGATTTTGATCCGTGCGGACCATCGCAGAATATTCTGTTGCTTGCCGTGTGCTGGATCAGCAGCGGAAACCCGCAAGTGGGGTCACAACTGATTGCTGCACTCAAAAATTTTCAACTGCAAACACCGACGGCCAGCGGTAGTTATGGTAATGGCTGGGAACTGGCTTTGGCCTATGATCTGGTTGCAAATTTCCCGGGCATGTCAGTCGATGACCGCATTCTGATCGAATCAAAAATAGAGAATGCGTTGACAAGCTATTTACAGTTACTTGATGATTCGTCTCCTTCACTCTGGCACGGGCGTGCGTCACTGGCGGCAATGGCATGGCTGGCCGCCGTCACTCTGAATACCCACGATAACCAGCAGTTGCAAAGCCTTGTGTCACGCGCGCAAGGTCATTTTCTTGACTTGATTCGGGCGCTGGAAATCACAGAAGCCTGGCCGGAAGGATACAATTATTGGATCCAGAATCGCGGTATGATCATCAGCCTTGCGGCAAGCGCCTATATCAATGGATTGGATAATGCAAAACATAAAGATCGAATTCAGGCGCTGCTTAGACGAACAGGACTTTGGCATATTTATGCCACGCGACCTGACAACCGCATCGAGAATCTGGGTGATGAAGGATCAAGGGTGGATTTAAAAGATGAAACGCGTCGTGTCATTGATCTCATTGGGCAGATGACCCGCGATCCTGTCTTTTCGGGTTATTCGCAATATCTGCAGCAATTACATGGTACAGCAAGCTATTATGCGGACTATCGATGGGGAATACGGTTGTTCAATGATCCGACCTTGTCCAATCCTGCTTTTGCGGCGTCAGGTAGTGCCGCGGAGAAAGGGGTGGCCAACCTGACTTTTCTCAACACACAGCTACCTCGTGCGGAATTATTTGGCCGTGGCGGCATGAACCTAGCCTATATCCGTTCAGACTGGTCGCCATCAGCCACATTCATAAGTTTCCGGGCGGGTCATACATTTACCCACCATGGTCACTACGATGCCGGGCATTTTACGCTATTCAAAGGTGCGCCACTGGCGATCAACAGCAGTGTCTATGGCGATTATGCGGGAAGCAACCGGCTTAATTATTCTATCCGTACGGTTGCAAAAAATTCCCTGCTCATTTTGAGACCGAATGAAAAAGTACAGCCCAATCGCTTTTTTCAGCACAATGTGGCAGATGGCGGTCAACGTATCATTTTACCGACGGGCAGTGCTGTGCAGAATGTCAGCGACTGGGTGAAAAATCTGGATAGCGGTAATTACTTTGCCGGCGGGAAAATCAATCATTTCAGCACAGTCGAAGATGAATATACTTATATCTCGTCTGACCTGACTCAGGCATACAATACGTCCGTGCGTGATGAAGGCGGACGGGGAGGGAAGGTTCGCAAGGTTGAACGTGACTTGCTGTATCTGGACAACGAAGACCGCTTGTTGATTTACGACCGCATAGAAAGCACCAGTCCCGCATATACCAAGAAGTGGCTTCTGCATACGGTAAATCGTCCTCAGGTGAGTCGGGAGGAGGTATTGAAAGGACAAGCGACCAATGGCATATCTGAAACTTCCGACCCAGTTGTTTTTGTGCGGAACGATCCCGGGCATTTGCGCATTGATCGTATTTACCCGGAAGATGCAAAAATCCGTCTGGTCGGTGGGCCGGATTATCAGTTTTACGTGGAGTCGGATGGCGATGATACTATCCTGGATGGTGAAAATTTCTCCAGTGGCGCCTCGTTTCAGCCCTGGTTCGATATCGGGATGTGGCGCATCGAGATCCAGCCGGGTGCGCCGCGTATTCGGGATGAGTTTCTTATTGCATTATCGCCAAGCCTGAACAATCCGCGTCATGATGCACCCGAGTCTTTGTCCATTGAAGGCGTTAAGGCAAAGGGTATCGATACCGGGCAGAGTATTGTTGTATTTGCAGAAACCCTCAGTCATGGTGAAATTAAAATCAATACTCGCCATTCTTCAGCGCAAAAAAAACTCCGCCGGCTATACGTATTGGGCTTGCCTGCCGGAATGCATGTTCAGGTTGCCTCTCGCGATGAGATGAAAACCTATGCAATCAATTCTAGCGGCGTATTAGCAGCTGTAGTCGGCGCAAACACCGAACAGATTGCCTTGAAATGGTAATATTCAGTAGCGATTCTTCGTGCGTTTCTCTTGAATTGTCAGGGGCTTTCTGCACCTTAATGAGTGATTCCCATGTCGGTTTGCTTTTGCTGCAACGGTTCATTTTTGGAACTCAGGATCGGGCATTTCAACACGATTTTTCCTGCTCCTGAATGAATTTCGTTTTGTCGATTGCTGTGATAACCTTCCGGATTTTTTGAACGATAAAAACTATGCAACAAAATAATATTCCGGCGACTTCAAAACGAATACCGTATATCGCCTATTTTCTTTTTCTGTCCCGCTGGTTGCAGTTGCCCCTGTATTTAGGGCTGGTATTGGCGCAGTGTGTGTATGTTTTTCATTTCTGGGTGGAGCTGACGGATCTGATTGGCGCGGTGATGGGTAAAAAAGAATCGCTTGACCATATTCTCGACGTCGTGACAATTGAAGGCGCAACCCGGCCGGATCGGCTGACTGAAACGACTATTATGCTGGTGGTATTGGGTTTAATCGATGTGGTGATGATTTCGAATCTGTTGATCATGGTGATTATCGGTGGTTATGAGACATTCGTTTCACGCATGAACCTGGAGACACATCCTGATCAGCCGGAATGGCTGTCGCATGTCAATGCGTCAGTGCTGAAAGTCAAATTGGCCACGGCAATCATTGGTATATCGTCGATTCATTTGCTGAAAACATTCATCAATGCAAGCGCTTACGATGAGAAATCGTTGATTGCGCAAACTGGTATTCATCTGACTTTTCTGGTGTCGGCGCTGGCCATTGCCTATTGCGACCGGATTATTTCACAAACTGACCAAAATTCAGACAGGCACTGATCGCTGTCCGATTGAGGAGTGATCAAGCGTCGAATAACATCCATAAATCGTGTGATAAGCTGTGCTGAAAAGTTTTAGTCCGCCGCTCAGTCACCGGAAATGCGAGATTGCCATGTACGTCAGAATAGCACACGCTTTTTTACATCTATTATGTTTTCTCCCTGTCAGTGTAGGTGTGCTTGCGGATACTGTGAGGTCTCCGGATGGCAACCAGGGCACCGGCGCGCTGGGACGTATCGAACCGCGTTCGCGGGTGATTAAGGTTTCTCATAATGCCGGTCCCGAAGGCGCGAGAGTTGAGCAGCTTTTTTTTGCCGAAGGCGACCAAGTGAAATCGGGCGATATTTTGGCAATCCTTTCGGATCATGGCAAGAAAACTGCGGAAGCCGAGGCTGCGGGCACGCGCATTAAGGTATTGAAAGCGCAGCGCGAGACCGAACGAATAGCATTCGACTTCAACCAGAAAGAACATTCCCGCTATCAGTCCCTTAAGCAGGATTCCATGGCCAGTATTTCGCTCGCGGATGCAAAATATCTGGCGTTCGCGCAATCGGAAACGAATCTCAAGCAGTTGTCCGCCGAAATCGCGCATGCCGAGGCTGAACAGCGTATCGCGGTAGAAGCATTAAAAAATACGCGTATTCATGCACCGATTTCAGGTACGATTTTAAAAATCCTGACCTGGCCTGGAGAACGCATCAAAGACGGCGGTTTGGTGGAAATGGCTGATTTGACGCAACTCGATATCGTGGCGGAAGTTTATGAATCCGATCTCAATCAGGTGAAAGTAGGGCAAAAGGCCTATGTCAGTGGGAAAGGATTGGGTCAGGGCTATACCGCCGAAGTCCGGGAATTGGGCTATCTGGTAAGAAAAAACGATCTCAATGATACCGATCCTCTGGCGGACAGGGATAATCGGATCATCGAAGTACGGCTAACCCTTGATCCGTTAGCGGTTGCTGATTTACAGCATCAGATCTTCCGGCAGGTATATGTGCGGATAGCGCCGTGAACCTGTTTTCCTGGTACTATTTTCCGGCACGATTGGCCTGGCGGCAGCTCTTTCACGACCGGACCAAATTGGTGGCGGCCATCGCCGGTGTTCTATTCGCTTGTGTTCTGGTTTTTATGCAACTGGGCTTCAGGGATTCGCTGTACGCCAGCGCGGTTTCCGCGCCGACAAAATTAAGCGGCGATTTATTTCTGATGCACAAGCAGAGCGAAGCGATGTGGCGGCCGGTTACTTTCAAGCGTAACGAACTCCTGCGCACACTCGGCCATCCGGCAGTCGCCGAGATTGCACCGCTGTATTTGGGTCTGGCGCCGTTCAAAAATATCAAAACACAGACTAAACGCACACTGATGGTCTATGGCTTTGACCCGGATGCCGAGTTATTTGATGTCGACTCTGTAAGAAGCAGACGACATGAATTGCGGCTCAAGGATACGGTCATGTTTGACGAATTTTCCCGACCTGAATTCGGGCCGATGCGCGAGCTGCTCGAAGCCGGACAGGCGGAGACGGAAATCAATGACTATAAGATAAGCGTCATAGGCCTGTTCCGTCTAGGTGTGTCTTTTGCCGCAGACGGTAATGTGGTGACGAGTGACTTGAATTTCATGCGTATTTTTCCGGGCAGAAATTCGGGTGATATTGATATCGGTGTGATCAAACTTCACCCTGGCGTAGCGCTGGATCAGGTGAAAGCTGATCTTGCCGAACGACTGAATGAATTCGTCAATATTTTTACTTTTGGCGAATTGCTGGAACACGAGAAAAATTACTGGGCCAACACAGCGCCGATCGGCTTTATTTTCGGTTTTGGTACGGTAATGGGGCTGGTCGTCGGTCTGGTGATTGTGTACCAGATTCTTTTTACCGATATCGTCAACCATCGTTATGAATTCGCCACATTGAAAGCCATGGGTTACAAGCAAGGCTACTTTGTTCGTCTGGTATTCGCCACGGCTTTTTTTCTGGCCGTTCTGGGTTTTATTCCGGGCCTTGTTCTGTCCATCAGCCTTTATCATCTGGCCGAGTCCCAGATGTTCATGCCCATGCCGATGACCTTCGAGAAAGCCCTCAATGTTTTCATTTTCATCCTGTCGATGTGCTTTATCGCCGGATTCCTGGCGATCCGTAAATTGAAAGACGCCAATCCCGCGGATATGTTTTGATGTCGATCGTCATCGATGTTCACAATCTGAATTTCAGCTTCAGCCATGATGCACAGGCGCTGCCTGTACTGAAAAATGTAACTATTTCAATTCAAAAAGGCGAGATTGTGATCATGACTGGACCTTCCGGTTCCGGGAAAACGACTTTTTTAACCATTGTCGGCGGTTTGCGTCAGGCATTTGACGGCAGTGTTAAGGTGCTGGGGCGGCAGCTTATTAACAGCAGCGATCAGGTCAAAGTCAGCATCCGTCAGCAAACCGGCTATATTTTTCAGCAACATAATTTGCTGAAATCACTGACGGCGCAGCAAAACGTCAGCATGACGCTGGAGATGTTTAATACCATGACTGAGCGAGAAAGACTCGAACGCGCTGCCGAAATGCTGAAAGCCGTTGGCTTGGGCGATCGGCTGGATCACAAACCGGATCAGCTTTCCGGTGGACAGCGTCAGCGCGTTTCAATTGCACGGGCGCTGGTCGGGCAGCCTAAAATTGTACTCGCCGATGAACCGACCGCATCACTGGACAAGCAAAGCGGACAGGAAGCCGTCAGTATTCTCAAACGGCTGGCGAAAGAATCCGGCGCCAGCATCCTGTTGGTCACGCATGATTACCGTATTCTGGACATTGCCGACCGGGTTGTGGAACTGGAAGATGGCGTTATTCGGAACGCCTGATTGGTCGTGCGACATAGCTGTTGTGCAAACAGCTATGTCGCCAGGGAAGAATTGAGTAGGGGATATAATGACGTATCAGTTGTTCTTTTTTGGTTCCATGGATTGTGAACTGGGTGCTATTCAGCGCTGCCGCGAAGTTGAATCCGTCTGGTCATTCTGACGCGCCGAACTTAATGATTTGCGGATAATCTAATTGAACGTTAATAAACTGATGACAGGTGGCTGCCATGAAAATACCGGTTTCCGGCGTTCCTGATTCACTCCCGATGGTGCTGTGTTTGATGTTGTTTTGCGGATCTGGATGGCTGCTGCTGTATAAAAGTCATTGAATTAATCCGCCAATCTCGGCTAAACTGACCACCTTAACACGCCTGTTAAATTGACTTCCGTTCTCTCGCAGAGGTAATCCATTGAAAATTCTAGCTGCTATCTTATTTCTTGTGATTGTCTACAGCATGGCTTCAGCGCTGTACTACATGTATAAAGACACAGGAAACTCCACGCGCATGGTTAGGTCATTAAGTATTCGTATCGGTGTATCCATCGCATTGTTTGTGATTATGATGGTGTACAGTTACTTCACCATGTAGCTTATATATTCATCGCGCTTCAATATTCGGTTTTTTTATCACCCACTATCTTCTTGCCTTCTTGCGTCGGGAGAAAGTGCACAGACCGGATTCTGAAGCGCGGTAACGACATTCACAGGACCGTTCTGTTTTTTTGTTCAGTTGTTTTAAAAAATCCATAAAAACGTCTTTTGCCGTCTTTCTGAAAACAGGGGTCAATGAATAAATCCAGTGTGCTTGTGGATGTTGTCATTATTGGCGCAGGCGCAGCAGGGATGATGTGTGCAATTCAGGCAGGCAGACGTGGGCGGTCGGTTGTGCTGCTGGATCATTCAGCGCGGCTTGCCGAGAAAATTCGCATTTCGGGCGGCGGACGCTGTAATTTCACGAACCTGCATGCGAAACCCGAGCATTTCCTATCCGGTAATCCCCATTTCTGCCGCTCGGCGCTGGCCCGCTATACACCGCTGGATTTTATCGCATTGCTGAGAAAGCACGGCATACGCTACCATGAAAAAAAGCTCGGACAGCTGTTTTGCGATGACAGTTCGCAGCAGGTTATCGATCTGCTCAGCAGTGAATGCAATGATGCGGGCGTAACTTGGCAAAGGCCCTGTAGGGTGCTCGATGTGACGTATGCGACTGGCGAGCAGGCAGATGAACAAAGTGTTCATTCGCGGTTTATCATTAAAACAGACCGCAATACGCTGATGGCGAATGCGCTGGTGATTGCTACCGGCGGTTTGTCAATACCGCAGATTGGCGCAAGCGATTTCGGTTACCGTCTGGCGAAACAGTTCGGTATTCCGGTAACGCCCCTACGTCCCGGATTGGTGGGATTGACTTTTTCGCAGGATGATTTTTCCGGATTCAGGGATATGGCCGGTATCGCTATTGAGGCCCAGGTCAGTTGCGAAGGCATGGCATTCCGTGAAAACATTCTGCTGACGCATCGCGGACTGAGCGGTCCGGCAATCCTGCAGATTTCTTCGTACTGGAAACCGGGTGCGGCGATTCATATCGATCTGCTGCCGCAGCACGACTTGCAGACCATTCTTGAGCAGTACAGGGAAAGTCAGCAATTGCTGCCCAATCTGCTGGCCAGTTATCTGCCGCGGCGGTTTGTGAAAATCTGGTTCGCTGCTGTGCCAGGGCGGCGAGCTATTGCTGTCAAGCCTGTCAGGCAGTACCGGGACAGTGAATTGCAGCAGATGGCGGGACAATTGTATGACTGGCCGATTGTGCCGAGCGGCACGGTGGGTTACAAGAAAGCCGAAGTAACCGTGGGCGGTGTCGATACGCATGCGCTGTCTTCCAAAACCATGGAAGCCAGGCAGGTTCCCGGACTTTATTTTATCGGCGAAGTCGTCGATGTGACCGGACAACTCGGCGGTTTTAATTTTCAGTGGGCATGGTCATCCGGTTATGCGGCCGGTCAGTCGGTATAGGGTCGTGTGGATTCGTGAGGGGCCGTCATGGCGCAATCAATCCCTTTTGATAATAAGTGGTATCGAATTCGAATACGATTGATGGATCATGAATCAGTTTCTCTTCGTTCTTGCCCTGATAGCTGACCTGACTCAGGAAGTGGCGCATCACATTAATACGCGTAGTTTTCTTGCTGTCGCTGTGCGCGACATGCCACGGCGCGTAAACAAAATTGGTTTTTGCAAACATGGCGTCTCTGGCTTCGGAATAGGTGTTCCACATGGCCTGCGCTTTTTTGTCGATGGGACTGATTTTCCATTGCGTGAGCGGGCTTTCTTTGCGCGCTCTAAGCCGTTTTGCCTGCTCCTGCTTGGAGATATCGAGATAGTATTTGCAGAAAATCAGATCGTCTTGTGTCAGCAAATGTTCAAAGTGGCCGACTTCATCCATGAATCTCAGATATTCGTTTTCATGGCAGAAATTCATCACCCGTTCGACGCCGGCGCGGTTATACCAGCTGCGGTTAAAGAAGACGATTTCACCCGCAACGGGCAGATGTGGAACAAAGCGCTGAAAATACCAGGCGGTTTTCTCCCGGTCTGAAGGCGCGCCCAGCGCAACGATTCGAACCTCGCGCGGGCTCAAGTGCTCGCAGAAACGCTTGATGATGCCATCCTTGCCTGCCGCGTCGCGGCCTTCAAACAGGATGCAGACTTTTTTCCCTTTCTCGATCACACTTTTGTGGAATTTGACAAGTTCAATCTGCAAGTCACGCAGTTCTTTTTTGTAGATTTTTTTGTCCATACTGAATTCCTGTTTTGCAATATTGTTCAGATCATATCACCATCGACATAAAACCATTGTCCATTCTCGCGTACAAAACGGCTGATTTCGTGCAGACGGTGCGCGCGACCGCCGATTTTGAAACGCGCGACAAATTCGACCGTCGCCTGATCCACAGACAACTGTTCATGGCATTTCACGGTCAGACCCAGCCATCTGCGCTGCGATTCGCTTGCAAAACTCAGTGCGTCAGGGCGCGTGCTGGGATGCCATGTTGCCAGCAGATAGTCCTCGCGTTCCAGTGTATAGGCCGTGTAGCGAGAGCGCATGAGTGCTTCGGCATGATGCGGAATGTCTGACTGCGACAGGTATTGCCCGCAGCAGGTGGTGTAAATAAACCCGGAGCCGCAGGGACAATGCGATAAAATGGTCGTTGTGTTTTTCCCGCTCATGATTGAATGCGTAATTTTGTTCCGCCTGAAAGACTTTGTTGGATAATAGCATTGACTATTATTGACCTGAAGGCATTACCCTGACAACGTTGTGCAGAACATGAACAACCTGGAATATAACGCAACGCAGCAAAGTCTGGCGCAACGCCGTATTGCGCATCTCGACATGGACGCATTCTATGCATCGGTGGAGCTGCTGCGTTATCCGGAATTGCGCGGCCAGCCAGTCGTCATTGGCGGGCGCAGCGAACACCAGCCGATCGTGCAGGCGGACGGGCGGCGGCAGTTTTACCGGCTGCGGAATTATGCCGGGCGCGGTGTGATCACGACCGCGACATATGAAGCGCGCGCGTTTGGCGTATCCTCGGGCATGGGTGTGATGAAGGCCGCACAACTCGTGCCTGATGCCGTTCTCTTGCCGGTCGATTTTGACGCCTACCGGCGTTACTCGCGTCAGTTCAAGGCAATTGTCGCCACTATTGCGCCGCAGATAGAAAACACCGGTATAGACGAAATCTACATCGATCTCAGCAGTCTGCCCGATGAAACGGTAGTGCTTGCGCAGCGTATCAAACAGGCCATCCGTGATACTACCGGACTCACCTGTTCAGTTGGTGTCGCGCCCAACAAGCTATTGGCGAAAATCGGTTCGGATCTCAATAAACCGGATGGCGTGACAATACTCGATATGTCCGATATTCCCATCCGGATCTGGCCGCTGCCGGTGCAGAAAATCAACGGTATTGGCCCCAAAGCGACGAAAAAACTGGCTGCTTTGGGTATTCAGACGATCGCCGAGCTGGCGCGGGCTGATCCCGGATTGCTCCAGCTGCATTTCGGACGCAGCTACGCCGCCTGGTTGTGCGATGTGTCACATGGTATTGATCAACGTCCGGTGGAAACCTGTTCGGAACCCAAATCGATCAGCCGCGAAACGACTTTCGAGCGCGACCTGCATCCGCGACTTGACCGGACGGTGCTATCAGAAATTTTTACGACGCTTTGTGAACAGGTCGCTGCGGACTTGCAGCGCAAGGGTTACATTGGACGTACGATCGGTGTCAAATTGCGTTTTGAGGATTTCCGCACCGTGACGCGTGACTTTACACTGACAGCGCATACGGCGAACGCCATCCAGATCCGCCGCGCCGCGAGGGAATGTCTGCGACGGATTCCGCTGACAAAAAAACTGCGTCTGCTGGGTGTGCGGGTGAGTTCGCTGTTGCCCGCCAGCGCAGCGGTTGACCAGGGCCATGCAATTCAACAGGAATTGCCACTGTTTTTCTGAACAGGAAATACAGGCACTGCATGTCAAAGTTTTTTCCTGTTCAGTTTGCTGGTTGAACTATCGGTATTAGGAATCAGGTTCTGGGTTCGATATGGCCGGTGCGATTCAGCGCATCTTTGGCATCGCTCCAGTGGACGATGTCGGTGACGAAGTAATCAAACGTGCGCGGCATGATGTCGTTTGTCTGTCCGACGTAATTCACAATGTCCAGAATGAACAGCGCGCGTAATACGCCGCGGCGGCGATAGCCCTGCCGCTTCCTGAGCACGATCTGATCACGCCAGGTGCCGAAGTTGATATACGTTGCAGGATGGTTGGCGCCAAAATTGGGTTCTTCCTGCAGCGGCAGATGCGTGTGGCCTTCGCCATGAATCTGAAAATTATAGTGCCGGTATTGCGGCAGAAAGCTGGGGAATTTTTTCATCGTCGAGAAACGGACGTTGGGTTGATGCAGATTGTCAAAAAACGCCAGAATACGCATCAATACCGCGATGGATTTGATTTCCAGTCCATGACCCATGGATTTCATGAATTCCAGAATGCGCCGGGCCAGTTTCAGACCCTTGGCGCGCAGTTTTGTCGTCGACTGATAGGTAAAGTCCCAGCTCAGCCATTCCATCACGCATTCGTATAACGTGTTCTCGATGATGGCGATGACTTCCGGCTTTTTATTCTGTCTGCGCATGTCTGCGGTTTCAGTCAGTATTCTGCGCACTGCGGCATAAGTCGGCCGGTACAGATCCAGTTCGTCGAGAATGCTGTCAAGCCGCGCGTCATGATGATGAGCATCGTTGAGTTTTTTCTTGGTTTTATAGATGAACGTCGACAACACGCCTGCTGCAACGGTGTCGCCGAAGCAGGGTTCGAAAAAGGGCGAGAATCTCAGTTGCTGCCAAGTTTCAAGCTGCCAGCCGTCGCTGACACTCCAGCCGGGTTTTGAGCCTTCCGCTTTGATATTGCGGGAATTCGCCGAGTCACGCCATTGGCCGTGTGTGGTAAAAAAACGGAAGCCGGTATCGCCATAATAGAACGGACAATAGGGTGCCTGGGTGGTATCCAGAAACATGGTTTCATCGCCGTACATGCGGCCAAGCATTTTACGCTCCGCTTCAGGAATCGCTTCAACGTTTATACCCAGGCCGGTTTCATAGAAATACTTTAATGCATCCTGAACGCAGAAGAGCTCTTTGTCGTGATTGCCAACCGTGATGACTGTTCTGATGCGGATGGCTCTGGGCTGGCAGTCGCGCTTTAATTTACTTTCCAGTTCGCGTAACCATCTGAAAAAACTGGCATGCTTTTTTTCAACGATATCCCGGATGATGGCATTGACCACGCCGGAGAATTCCGCTTGCCGCTCGCGCTCCCACGGATAAATCGGCGGTTCGTGCGCCGCCCACTTGCTGCTGCGGATCATATCAATCACATCACCATCCAGCACCAGCACAAATTCGTCAATATGATAGGTAATGCAGCGTTGCCTGATGTCTTCATAAAACGCATCCCAGGTCGCGTCACTCAGGTTCTGCAACCCGACGGTGCCGTCCGTCAAATGAATATCGCTGACGGTGACACACAGGCGGTTGCCGCGATCTTCCGAAGGTTCATCAACTTCAAGCGTGCGCTGTTCGGTTGCGCCCAAACCCACCGCTGAGCGTACTTTCTCGATGAGGTCGGCTGGTTTGAATTTATCGGTCAGACTGGAATTCATCGCTGGGGCTCCTTTAAATTTTTAAGCAGGTACGTTTAAAAAATCATCAAAGTGCATGCCGCAGGGATTAACGGGTATATTAGTCTGATCGTGCGTTAATCCGGCAGCGCTTTTATTATGTGTAAAAGCCTGTCAGAATTTACCAGTTTTCAGGGGGACTGTGTGATCTGTTTCCTCCGCTGGAAAGAATGCATTCACATCATTGCTTTGCCGATTTTGCCTATGGATCTGTATATTCGTTCCGTTCAGTCAGCCGATTATGAATGGCTGCTTGACTTGCACCATACCGTTTACCGGGAACTCATCATTGAAGAATTTGGCTACTGGGACGACGATGAGGAACTGGGTCTGTTTCTACGGGCGTGGGAGACAAAAAATATCGAAGTCATCGTGCAGCAAAGCGAAGCGGTCGGTATGTTCATCGTTATTCCCCGGCAGGATTGTTTGTGGCTGGATGAGATTCAGATCAGTCCGCAATACCAGAATCAGGGCATAGGCAGCACGATTATCGCCGGGTTGATTGTCAGGGCGCGCAAGCTGAATACGCCATTGCGTCTTCGCGTGTTGCACGCCAACAAAGGCGCGTACCGTCTGTACCTGAAACTCGGATTCCGGGCAGTCAGCCGCGTGGAGCATCATACCGTGCTGGAAATAGAATGATGCGGGCCTCGAAAAATCTGTTATACATTCACCATGGTATCGTTACGCGAGTGCGTTACGGATCAGAAACTGCGGTAATGGCATGAAAAAGCCGGTCAGTCGTGTTCTGGTGATTAACGATGAAATACGCATACTAAGGTTACTTATCAAGGGATTAAACGCCGCCGCCAAATCCATCGAGAACCCCTTTGGTATTGTCTTTACCGGCGTGACGACAGCATGCAAAGCGCTGGAATTGATCGAACAGGATGGTGACATTCAGGCGCTGATCATTGATGACAAACTGTATAGCCTGTCCAATGAAAACAGGGATACACGCAATCTTCAGATAACCGCACTGGAATTGACACAGAAAATTTCCGCGTTGCGTCCTGAATTGAATATTTATGTGCTGATTGCGCAAGAGCAGGAAGGCGAGGTGGTCGATGCGCTTTTTTCCGAAACCGTGGAAGGTTATTTCTACCGCGAAGAGCGGGATTATCGGGGCATTTACCGTATTCTCAACGCCCAGATTCAGGAAAAAGCGCGCACACCTTTCTATGATCAGCTGAAGCATTACGTGCTGATGGCCAAGGACGCCTGGCATACGCCGGGACACTCTTCCGGCGATTCACTGCGTGACAGTCCCTGGGTTAGCGATTTCTACGAATTTTTCGGCGAACATACCTTCCGCGCGGATTTGTCGGTGTCCGTGCCGATGCTCGATTCACTGATGGAGCCTGCCGGCGTGATCGCGGAGGCACAGAAACTGGCGGCAAGGGCATTCGGTGCACGGCGCACCTTTTTTGCGACGAATGGCACGTCGACCGCCAATAAAGTGATTTTTCAGACGCTGCTGGCGCCGGGCGACAAACTGCTGCTGGATCGCAACTGCCATAAATCGGTGCATCATGGCGTCATTTTGTCGGGTGCGCACCCGGTTTATCTGGATTCTTCGGTTAACAAAAAATTCAATATTTACGGACCGGTACCTAGGAAAACGTTATTCGAAGCGATTGAGCAACACGGCAATGCCCAAGCGCTGATTCTGACAAGTTGCACGTACGACGGATTGCGTTACGATCTGCCGCCGATTATTCAGGCGGCGCACGCCAAAGGCATTAAAGTGATCATAGACGAGGCATGGTATGGATTTGCGCGCTTTCACCCGGCTTTTCGCCCCACTGCATTGGAGGCGGGCGCTGATTACGCGACGCAGAGCACGCACAAAGTCTTGTCGGCTTTTTCGCAGTCGAGCATGATTCATGTCAATGATCCGGATTTCAACGCGCATCTTTTCCGCGAAAATTTCAACATGCATACTTCCACCAGTCCGCAATACAATATGATCGCGAGCCTGGATGTGGGGCGCAAACAGGCTGTTATGGAAGGTTACAAGCTGTTGGCGCGCACGCTCGAATTGTCCAGAGAATTGCGCGCGCGGATTAACGCCACCGGTGTGTTCCAGGTGCTGGAGCTTGCCGACCTGCTACCGGAAGAATTACAGAACGACAATATCCAGCTTGATCCGACAAAAGTGACAGTGGATATTTCGCGTTGTGGGTTGACGGTGGAAGAGCTGATTCAGGAATTGTTCGAGCACTACAATATTCAAGTGGAGAAATCAACGTTTAACACGCTCACGCTATTGCTGACAATCGGCACCACGCGCAGTAAGGTGTCACGGTTGTATGATGCATTGATGCGCATCGCGCGCAAAAATCGCGCGCCGCGCCGCATTTACCGGACGGTGGAAATACCGCGTTTTACGGCGCTTAAATATCTGCCCCGTGATGCTTTTTATTGCAATGGCGAATTACTGCCGTTGCTCGATGAAAAAGACAGCATCAACCAGGAACTGACCGGCCGGGTATGCACGGATCAGATTACACCGTATCCGCCCGGGATTCCGGTGCTGGTTCCTGGTCAGGTGATTACGCAGGAAATAACACGTTATCTGGTTGGCATGCTGCATTCGCAAAAACGTATCGAGATGCACGGCATTGTTTATGATGGTTATCTACCCTGTATCAGATTGTTGACCGCAGCGGAAGAAAAAGACCTGAAAAGGCTGGTTTAGCGCAACAAACCATTATTGAGCCTGCCCATCATACAGGCTGAACGCAACAGCGAAATATTTTTATCACCTGTCTAACCGCTTCTTTATAATCCCGCAACTTACTTTTCTTCGGTAGGAAAAAGTATTGGTCTGCAATTCCGGGAAGCGATAAATAAAAAGAGACTGACATCATGATCATTAAGGAGAAAGTTGCCTGGCTGCGGCTTTTGTTTTATTTCAGGGGAACCAGTTTTGAAAAGACCTGGCCGCGAATCCTGGCGGTGACGGCCGTATCTGTCATCGTTACCTATGTGGAGTTGTACTACAACATTCAGAATTATACGTTGACGACGACGCCGTTTACGCTGATCGGCATTGCACTGGGCATTTTTCTGGGATTCCGCAACAGTGCGGCTTATGACCGGTTCTGGGAAGGGCGCAAGCTGTGGGGGTCGTTGGTCAATACTGCGCGTACGCTTGCGCGGCAGGCGTACTCACTGATTGATGCGCGACAGGATGATACGGCGTTGATGGATTTCCGGGAAAAATTTGTCCGCCGCGTGATTGCGTTTGTGCATGCTCTGCGCTGCCATTTACGCCATGAAGATCCGGCGGCGGATATTGAGAAGTTTCTTACACAGCAGGATTTTACGGCGGTAATTGCATCAACTCACCGCCCGCTGGTCATTCTGCAGCAGCTTGGCCGCGACCTGGCTCATGCGCGTAACCAGGGTTGGTTGCATGAATTGAATGCGCCGTTTATCGATGCGCAGCTGGCTGAACTGTCAAATATCCTCGGCGCGTGCGAGCGCATCAACAATACGCCCATTCCGTTTACTTACAGCATATTGATTCATCGTATCGTGGCGGTATATTGTTTTTTTCTGCCGTTCGGACTGGTTGAAGTCAGTGGTATCTTGACGCCGGCGGTTGTTTTGTTCATTTCCTATGCGTTTCTTGAGCTCGACGCGATTGGTGATGAAATTGAAAATCCGTTTGGCAAAGATCCCAATGATTTGCCGTTATCCGCTATCTCGCGCACCATAGAGATCAATCTGCTTGAACTCATTAACAGTCCGGAACGTCCGGAGCCGCTCAAACCCGCGAATAATATTCTGTTGTGACGTGGGATACATGAAAATCATCAGCTACTTTTTTTACTTTGCGTGACAATTGCGCAGTGATGATTCGGCTGGTTCAAATTCAAGAGTCGCCGTGAAAATCATGGCGATTCAATTGCTTGTCTGGAATCGGTCTGAAAAAAATGATGGGTGGCTTTTGCTTTTCCATGCGGCCGGCAAGGCTTGCCAGTATAATATTCGCTTCGCCTTGCCTGAGAAACAACCCGATATCCGAAAGCTGATTCAGATATCAGCTATACCATCGGGATCAACGTCGTCAGTGCCGTTGAAAACAAAATATAGAGCGGAATACCTATAGTCACATTATAGGTAAACGTCAATCCGAGCGAAGCCGCCAGCGGCAGGGTAGAACTTGCTTCCGGTATCGCCATACGCTGTACGGCTGGAACCGCTATATACGAAGCCGCGCCACACAATACCGCAAAAAGTACGTAGGTGCCAATTTCAAGCGAATGCCCAATCGTCATGCTGTAAGCATATGCGATCAGTATTCCAAAGGTCACAAAGACATTTGGCGCAATGATCCCAAATGCCACGAAATCCGGCCCGCCAAGCTTCAGATCTTTAGGACGCGAGCAGGCTGTTATGCCCATTTCCAGGAGGAAAAGCGATAGAATGCCCTGAAACAGTACGATAAAGAATTGATCATTTGCTTCAGTAACTTTTACACTGACCTGGTCAACTCGCGTCAACAGGGCAACCTTGTTTTATCATGAATCGTCGTATTCCGAGAGATTCATATTCAGTGCTGTTGTTCTAAAGCGTAATTGTAAAGTCATACGCCATACCCATACTCCGTAAGCATCCAACGCATCCACCTGTCATTTGCCTTGCTTTGATGATTGAATGAACTCCGGTGTCAACGGAAGTAATTCATCGATACGGCTATTGGGCCAGGCGGGGAGTTTAGCGAGTGTTTCTTTGAGCCATGTGGCCGGATTGGTGTTGTTTAGCCTGGCGGTGCCGAACAGGGTTTGAATGGCTGCAGCACGTTGGCCGGCGCGTTCCGATCCAGTGAAGAGCCAGTTCTTTTTCCCGATGGCGATGGGGCGAATGGTGTTTTCTACCGGATTGTTGTCGATCGGCAGATGACCTGTTTGTGCGTAGCGGCTCAGGCTTTTCCAACGTTTGAGTGTGTAGTCCAGTGCTCTGGCGGAGCCGCCGCCATTTGCGGTTTGTAGGCGGGTTTGAGTCAGCCAGCCGTGCATTGCATTAAGTAGCGGCAGGCTTTTTTCGACGCGTAACTGTTGACGCGCCTCGGCATTCAGGTGTTTGCCTTCTGCCTCAATCGCATATAAGGTGCTGATACGCTGCAATGCCTCGAATGCCATTGGACTGGCGTTGGCTTTGTGCAGGTCGAAGAATTTGCGCCGCGCATGCGCCCAGCAGCCCAGTTCGATACAGGGCGATGCGGTTCTGGAGAACAGCGGTTTGTAGCCGCCATAGTCATCGACCAGCAGATGGCCTTGCCAGTTTTGCAGGAAGTTTTGCGCATGCCGGCCGCTTCGACCGGCTTGATAGTCGAAGATGACGATTCGTGGCCCCGAGTCAAGATCGTTACTGCGGTAGGCCCATAGATAGGCCTTGCGGGTTTTGCCGTTGCCAGGTTCTAGTTGCGCGATGGGCGTTTCATCGGCATGAAGCATGTTACCCTGCATCAGGTGCCAGATCAGGCGATCAACCAGTGGTTGCAGGGCTACGCCTGTACGGCCTACCCATTCCGCAAGTGTGGAACTGGGTAGCGTGACTTGTTCGCGCGCGGCTATTTGTTCCAGACGATAGAGCGGCAAATGGTTCAGGTATTTACTGATTACCACCCAGGCCAGTAAACCCGGCGCAGCCATGCCGCCGTCGATCACTGCCGGCGGCACCGGTTCTGCTGTGACGGTTTCGCAGGTTCTGCAGGCATACTGCGGTCGAATGTGACGATGGACAAAGAATTTGGCCGGTTCAACATCGAGTTGTTCGGTAATGTCTTCACCGATTTTGACCAGATCGCTGCCGCACTGGCTGCATTGGCAGGATTGTGGTTCGTGGCGATGTTCAACGCGTGGCAAATGATCCGGCAACGGTTGACGGCCGGCACGACTACGCGGTGTGGGTTTGCTGTCTTTTCCAGGTGACGTGTCGATCTGTTCGATTTCTGCATTGACGGCGGCGATATCGGCCAGCACCGATTCTTCAAACAGGCTGGGATGTTCAAATGGCGGCAGTGATTCGCTCTTTCGACCAAAGCGAATGCAGCGCAAATGCGCCAGTTCCAATGTGAGCGCCTGGATTTTAATCTCCTGCGCACGGATTTCTTGCTGGGCCTGATCAAGCAGCGTTTGAACAATGTCGGTTACCTGCTGTTTGGTAGTCGCATCGAGGTTCAATTGATCAAGCTGTGTCAATGATTTCATGGTCGCCATTATACCACAAAACGACCATAACATGCTGTTAATATTGAATTGTCGCATAACACTACACCTGCAAATGAGCAGGTGGCAGTGCCGACAAACGCCGCCAATCCACACCCGCCGTGAGCCATTCCCACTGCACTCTCGTCAATTCAAAACAGCGATCTTCCAGCTTCGGCCACACAAACCGACCTTGATGCAATCGGCGTTGGCATAACCAGACTCCCGTACCATCCCACAACAACACCTTGATGCGATTGCCTGCACGGTTGCAAAACACAAACGCCGAACCTGAGCATGGTGAATACCCCAAGGACTGCTGAACAATCATCGACAAACCGTCAATGCCCCGGCGCATGTCTACCGGTTCAACCATCATCCGGATTTGCCCGCCATGTGCAATCAATTCAGACATCGCAACAACTCAACCAACCATTGCGGTGAAACATCTGCCGGTATTTCCAGTACATGGCAGCTAGAACCTCGTAATTTCAAAGAATTCATCGGTGACGATTCCGGTTTGATCGTTACCGGCACCAGCGTTGCCGTTTGATTGTCTGCACAGTCATCACGATAAATTCTCAACCAGTTACCAAATGTCTTGGCATTCAATCCTTGCTTACGACAATAAGCAGCCTGGCTCATGCCGCTTGATTGCCAGGTTTTAATATGCTTTTGTTGATGTTGCTGTAATTTCATCAATTATCCTCCTGAAAAAT
>JACKLU010000015.1 GCA_024235735.1 Burkholderiales bacterium | reverse complement strand
GGCTGGCGCGCACGCACAAACCGCACAGAATACAGCGGCCGCGATCCAGCAATATATCCGGGTGCGATGCATCCAGCACCCGGTGCGGATTAAACTGCGGGTAATGTTCTTCCAGCATGCCCAGATGGTAACCCATCGCCTGCAGCTTGCAGTTACCGGATTTTTCACACGACGGGCAGATATGATTGCCTTCAACAAACAGCATCTGCGTGATCGCCTTGCGCGCCGCGTTCAGTTCGGCGGTATTATTGCTGATCTGCTGCCCTGCCTCGGCGGCCGTCGTACATGCGGCAACCTTCCGGCCATCCGCTTCCACCACGCATAACCGGCAATTGCCCGATGGCGTCAGTCCCGGATAGTGGCACAGATGCGGAATATAAACCTGCGCGGACAACGCGGCATCCATAATCGTCTGGCCTCGCGTGAAACCAACCGCTCTGCCGTCAATAAAAATCGTTCCCGTATTTTCTGTCATCGACCAATCCTCATTCCAGATGCGCGTCCGCGTCATCACGCTGTGTCAGTTGCCGCGCTGTTTCCAGTGCGGCATCGAGATCGAATGCGGGCGTAAAGGCCTGTTGCGCCAGAAGGTTCTGGATGTCCCCGGGGAAATGCCGCAAACTGTCCAGAATATGATTGGCCGCGGTATGCCCCAGTCCGCAGTGTGAATAGTGCCTGACAAAGCCGCTCAACTGTTTGATTTCATCCACGTCGCGCCATGTCGCGCGACCATCGGCGATTTTACCGATACTGTTTTCCAACAAGCGGGTGCCCACGCGGCAGGGCGTACAGAAACCGCAGCTCTCATGCGCAAAAAACCGCGCAAAATTCCGGTTGATCGATAACAAATCGCGGTTCTCGCCAAAGATCAGGAACGAACCGCCGGTCGACACGTCCTCAAAACTGATCCGCCGGTTGAAATCCTTTTTCGCCAGCAGCAATCCGGCCGGCCCGCCAATCTGCACGGCCTGAACCTGCGTTGCACCGCAATCGTCCAGCACTTGCTGAATGCTGACGCCATAAGGATATTCATAAATACCCGGCATTGGGCAATCGCCGCTGACGCTGAGCAGTTTGCTGCCCGAGGATTTTTCCGTGCCCACGGCGTTGAAACCGGCGCTGCCGTAACAAACGATATGCGCTGCTGCGATAAAGGTTTCGACATTGTTTACCACGGTCGGACGGCCAAGATAACCATGCGTCACCGGAAAAGGCGGACGGATGCGCGGGATGCCGGGTTTGCCTTCGAGCGATTCGATGAGTGCTGATTCTTCACCGCAGATATAAGCGCCCGCGCCGATGACGATTTCGATATCAAAACTGAATCCGGCCTGTCCGAGAATGGATGCGCCTAATAGCCCGGAATCATAACGCCGCCGCAATACGGCCTGTAAATGCCCGAGCAGATACCGGTACTCCCCGCGCAGATAAAGAAAACCTTTTTTCGCGCCAATGCCGTAGGCGCACAGCGTCATGCCTTCAAACAGGGCGTCGGCGTGACATTGCAGCAGGACGCGATCCTTGAACGTCCCCGGCTCGCCTTCGTCGGCATTGCAGACCACGTAGCGGGTATCGCCTTCAGCTTCGCGGCAGAACAGCCATTTTTTACCGGTAGCAAAACCCGCCCCGCCACGTCCACGCAAACCGGATTGCATGATTGATTCGAGCATCCGCAACGCATCACCGGCTAACGCTTTTTTAAGGCTGTCGCCGCATTCCAGTGGCGCATTCAACAGCAGATCCGGTTTGCGGATGTGATTATTGATCCGGAACCAGTCCGCCGGCCAATCGTCCAGCGATTGTTCTGCTGTTATCAGGTTGCACAGCTGCCTGATGCGGTCTGCATCGAGATTGACGATGGGTACGCCATTGACCAGCATCGAGGGGCCATGATCGCACATGCCAATACAGGATGTTTCATCGACACTGACTACGCCGTCCGCCCGCGTTTGCCCCGGTGCAATATTTAATTGCTGGCACAACAACGTCAGCAGATTGACTGCACCGGCCTGATAACCGCAACTGGTGCAATTGCTGAACAGCACGTGATAACGGCCCACCGGTTGTTGATACAAGAAGGCATAGAAATTGACCACCGCAGCAACCTGGCTGACCGGCAGCCCGGATTCCCGTGCAACTTCCGCCATCAGCTGCGGCGGGATATGACGATGCGCCTGCTGCAAACGGTATAACCGGTGCAGCAGATGATCGGCCATAAAATCAGCGTCAGTTTTCATTCCGGCATTTGATTCTGAATGAGACCTTTGCACGGCGTCATGAGCGGTACGGGAATAAGGCAAAAATTTGCGGAAAAGCGGAGTTTACACGAGGTAAATGAGCATTTTCGCAAATTTTTAACGCAATTATCGTGCCGCGTAGTAGCCGCGCAAAGGTCTCTGAATGTTGGCTCAACATAGCGTCATCAGTATACCGCCATTTTTTTGCAGGTTACAAAAAACGGTCTTGAGGATTAAGCCAGCAATGTCGCGACGATACCGGTGATAAAAATACCGTCAAACGTCCCTGCGCCACCGATCGACGCCTGTGGCGCGCCAAGACTTGGAATGGCTTTTAAATGCAGCAGGTCGGCGCCAATCAGCACGCCGAGTGTTCCGCTGATATAGGCCAATGGCGCACTGAGCTCGGGACTGAGAAACAGACCGACCAGCGCTGCGCTTACCGGCGCAATCAGAATCGGCATGCCGATGCCAAGTCCGGGTATCGGACGGCTGAAGAAATAACTGATCAGACTGACGATGGCGATGCCGAACAGCGTCACGGCAATCGGTAAGTCACTGTTGACAAACAGGTAAAGCGAAACTGCCAGCGGTATCAAACAACCGCCAAGATTGACCGAGATCTGCGTTTCGTTCAAAAACGGCTGTAGTGGTATTCTGAAAATACCCCAGCGCTGATAAACCAGCGTCTGTTGCGGCGGTTGTTCCGATCTAACCCGAAAAACCGGCAGATTGACTGCACTGCCAAACAGGGACAGCACGAGTATCAGCATGCCCAGCGCCGGTGGCAGGTTCAATTTCTCAAATGCAAAAGCCAGCAACTCAAACTGTATCAGCAAGAACAGAAAAAACAGCAAAAAGAACAGAAGAAAAAGGTGCTCGAAAGAAAATTGATTTTTCATCATGTTGTTATCAGCGCAATTCAGCGGGTTTAAATTTCATACTTTCCGGTGCAGCTCAACTAAAACTCCCCAGACTCAATCCTACCATCTCACTGCTCAATGCACCTTTACGAACTAAAGCGGCGACATCCATCATCAAGGCAACGCTACAGTGCACAAAGAAACCGAGCCATATATTCCGGCTTTTCAGGCTCATATAACCCAGAATCACGCCGGCGATTATCGCCGCAATTGTTTCCGGCATGGGTTTGCCAAAATGGATCATACAATACGGCACCGTCATGAAGAAAATCGCGTAAAAGCCAAACCGGTGTTTGGTGCCATGTAAAATAAAGCCGCGAAACAGGAATTCCAGCGCAAAAAATTGCAGAAAATAAAAGCTTTCCCAGATGAAAAATTTTGGGAAAAGCGACTCGCCCGGTTGCACCTTATAAAAAGGATACATTTTCAGGAAACCTTCGGTTGCGGAAAAATAAATCACCAGTGGCGCCATGATAACCAGCATCAGTAGATATAGCCGGTAATATTTAAGTGACCCTTCGAACGCGATACCGTAATCCGAGAATCTTTCCCTGAATATCCATTTGATGCAAATCGCTGGCAACGCCAGATAGCAAATAATGACCACCGAGGCCCAGTAAATCGGCTGATAAAAACCTGCATCCGCATGCAGAGTCATGGCATGGCGAAATTGCTTTGCCCAGTCCGTTAATCCCATGCCCTGGAGCAATGAAACCAGATACCTGTAGTCACTGAAATAGTACGAACCGGTCAGCACCAGCGCGGTGACTATGCAAACAAGCGCTACTTTATAATCGAAGCTTCCCAGATTCCTCTGTAATGCCTTGTACGAATAAGCCTCTGTTCTTAAGAATGTTGTGATAAAAACTGATAACGATTTCCTGGTAAACATTTCTTCAAGCGATTCAAGAAAGATAAAAAAACCAGTATTCTAGTCAGTTAATCCAGATTTTTATCCAGTATTTTATTTTTCTGCGCAATAAACTCGGTTTCAGTCAGCACACCGTTATCACGTAATCGCTGCAAGCGTTCCAGTTCAGTCAACCGACTCCCGTCAGTTTCTTTTGCATCCGTTTTTATCAGATCCGGCACGCCGGAATCCGGTTTCAGTTTAAATCCAAAAAACTGGCCGATTTTGGCAAAAAACAATTTTATCAGCCGCCACAGTTTCGGCAGCATCCAGATAATCAGCGCCATGAAAACAATAAAAAAGGCCAGGAAAGCCAGTGGATAGTTCAGCGCCGTCCATAAACCGCCCAGCACAAGCAAATCTTCAGACAGGGACGCTGACCAGTTGCTGACCGGCTCAGGCGAGGTGTTGATCAGCAGGCGTGTGCTGGCTTTTGTTGCATGACTCGTAGCCGCTATGCCACCACCCAGAATACCGGCGGCGATCTCCAGCGCGGGCGTCACGTCGCCCACCGCACCGGCGGCCAGCATTGCACCAGCCGGTATGCGAATAAACGTATGAATCGCATCCCATACCGAATCAATGCCGGGTATTTTGTCCGCAAAAAATTCGACAAAATACATGATACCGGCAGCGGCGATCACCAGCGGATCCTCCAGAACGGACAGCTCGGTTGGTAAATCAATATGCCCCGTCGAACCACCCCAGCCCAGTACGAGCAGTACGGCATATAAATTAATGCCGCTGGCCCAGGATACGCCCATCAATAAAGCCAATGTTGTCAATAAAGCTTCATAGTTTTCCATATGCCATTCAATAAAATTTCCAATAACGGCATGGTACACCATCGCGTCACGATTAGCGTAAGTTCAACTTAGCTCTATCTTGTCGATTTACTCCAAATAATGAAATGGTAGCGGATCAAAAAATCTGCTGGCGGCTCCTTAAGAAGGACGGTATCACTGATAAGATTGGATTAGAAATCAACTTGCACACGCGTCAGGAAGGCAGTGATATTGGCATCATCAAATCCCTGGCTGCGGTGATTGGCCACTGCATCCCCCGCCGCATTGAAATTAACGACATTGGCTGTGTTAATGTTCAGAACATGGACAAGATTGGACATCACACGGACATGGGAATGCGGGTACCAGTTTAATGCGAATCGGATCATGTCAGCCTCACCGCCACGGATAGCGCCATTATTCATGTTCAGATAATCGTAGCCAACCGCGAACTCCCAAGCACCCCAACCGGGCCCTTTCCAGTGAAAATTACTATTGGGCGTGATTCGATTCCAGGCGCCGTTTCTGACATGATAAACACGGGATTCTCCGGTCAGAAAGTAACTGAGGTAGCCATAATAACCAGTCAGATGTTCACCAGAATAGCCCACTCCATTGATATTGGTACGTAAAAATTCTGCTTGTGCAGAAAATGGCCCATAAACCAACGCACTTTCCGCGCCAAAACGATCATAACTGTCAATGCGGCGCGAACCTTCTGCACCAGTGGGGCCGGATGTAAGATTGCCCGTGTTCAGGACACTCGTGCGATCAACGTTAGTACCCAGAAAGGCAACAAAAGACATACCACCCGAGTTTTGTCCCGGGGTCGAATTAACTTGCGAAAAACTGCCGTCAGCACGGTATTGATTATTGACCGTCGTATGTCCTGCGGAAATACCGACATGCAGATATTTGGTTTCGTCAATCATCCATGGCCTGCCTGTAATCCGCCCTATACCTTGCCACCCGATATCGCCCGAGCCATTGTTCCGGCTCTGATTGCCATTTGCATTCACAGAAGAGACTGACTGTCCAAATCCACCGACAGGTTCCGTTTGGAAAGCGATACCAAATTGCCAGCGCGGTACAGCGTAATTAAGACCAATACCTGTTTTGTAGGTATTCGGGTTATCCACAAAGGTATTGACAGACATATGACGCTCTATGAATGTATAGAAGCGGTTACTGGTCGCTTCTTCCAAACTGAAAGGTTCCTTAAAAGAACCGACTTTGATGGAAAGCGGACTATCAAAGTTATAACGAAGAAAAGCATCCGTTATACCTGCTGCTACTGTTCCCGCACCGCGGCTGAAGTCGTATTCAAATTTGTAATCCCAGTTCTTGAAAAAAGTCCCTTCAACGCCTAAACGCGCACGACGAATATTTGCGCCGTTATTCAATTCATAGGGTAGATCCGTCCCAGTTGCCGGTAAAACTTCATTGATCACATTCGATTGCGAATCAATCTGAATTCGACCATCAATTGATGCCGTAAAATTGCCATCGCTGGATTCATAATGCAATCCCGGCACTGGTTTCATTTTTCCTTTTTCAGCAGTTTTGAGTTTTTCCTCAAGCGCTTCCATTTTTACCGACTTTAGTTCAAGCTCCTTACGGATTGCCTTTATTTCTTCAGTGTTTGTTTTGGCCTCGGACGTCTGCTGCGATGTCATATGTACCGCAGGTTCTTCTCTTTTTCCGGGCGCTTCGTCAGCCCTGACATAAAAACCCATGTGTACACGATTTGGTCCGGGTTCGGCATAGATTTGTTTTGTTACTGTGTCAACATATAAATCCAAGGCATAGACATTGGATACAACAAATACATTTAACAAGGCTGCAACAATAAAAAATGGCGTTAACAATTTCATGATCATTAGTGGTTTTATTAGTTCTAAGAATGAACACTTAAAGTGCTACGCCTTTATACGCGATGAATGTTACATTTTTATTACAGTATTAAATATGTAACTATTTTGTAATATGATCTGGTCAATACTTGAGAATAAGAGAGTCTTGGGTGGCACTCCTTTGGAATTTCTAGTTGATTGTTTTTATTGAAATCACAGAATATTTTAGAAATAAAACTCTGCAAATGCTTCTTAAGCGGTCTATGCAGAAAACTATAAAGTAAGCATCAGCACAGGCGCTGTCATTCAGTTACAGTGATTGAATGAATATTGGAGTTAATGATTCTGCCTGTTGAAACCAGGCTGATTGCTGAAAGTTCAGTTCTAAACGCGCGACTGTTGATTCACCAGGATCTCGGACAGCGTTCTAAGCACACCGTCCTGCCAGCCCGGCAAGTGCAGATCAAATGTGTTCCGCAGTTTTGTCGTGTCCAGACGGGAATTCAGCGGACGCACCGCCGGTGTCGGATATTCCGTGCTCGGAATAGGATACAGATGGCCAGTCGTCGTTTTAAGCGAGACATTCGCACTGGCTGCTTGTGACAGGATGTAATGCGCAAAGCCATGCCAGGATACATAGCCTTGCGCCGCCAGATGATAACGCCCGCTGATCGGTTTTTTATTGTCCCGGGTTCGCAACGACCGCACGATATGCGCCGTGACGTCGGCAATCAGTTCCGCGCCTGTCGGCGCGCCGATCTGATCGCTGACAATTCGCAGCTGGTCGCGTTCCTGCGCAAGCCGGAGTATTGTCTTGATAAAGTTGTTGCCATAGGTAGCGTATACCCAGCTGGTACGCAAAATCACATGGCGGCAGTCTGCTGCGATGATATTGTTTTCACCGGCCAGTTTGGTTTTGCCATACACATTCAGCGGATTCGGTATGTCGTCTTCCGTATGAAACCGATCGCCGCTGCCGTCAAACACATAGTCGGTCGAATAATGAATGAGCCAGGCATCTAATCGCCGGGCCTCCTCAGCCAGCACGCCAGGTGCCGCCGCATTGACAACCTGCGCCAGCTGCGATTCCTGCTCTGCTTTGTCAACCGCTGTATAAGCGGCCGCGTTGACAATGATGTCGGGCTTGACAGTCTGTATCGTTTTCCGAATACCTATTGGATCGGCAAGATTACCGCACATCGTTTGATTGTCCGTACCCAGGGCGACCAATTGACCGGGTGACGCGAGCGGCGCCAGACTGCGCTGGAGTTCCCAGCCGACCTGACCGTTTTTACCAAATAACAGAATTTTCATGATCGCTGCCGGATATAATTTTTTTCAATCCAGTCACGGTAAGCCCCCGTTTGAACACTGGCGACCCAATCCTGATTGTCCAGATACCACCGCACGGTCTTGCGAATACCGGTTTCAAACGTCTCGTCAGGTCTCCAACCCAGTTCGTGTTCAATTTTACGGGCATCAATAGCGTAACGCGTATCGTGACCGGGACGATCCCTGACATGGATGATCAGATCCAGATAATCACCACTGGTCAGTCCGCCGATCATTTCCTGCAGCAACTCGCAAAGCGTATGCACAATTTCAATATTGGTTTTTTCATTCCAACCGCCAATATTATAGGTTTCACCGGTTTTTCCGGCTTCGAGCACACGCCGGAGCGCACTGCAGTGATCTGCGACATACAACCAGTCACGCACCTGTCTGCCATCGCCATAAATCGGCAATGACTTGCCTGCCAGCGCATTAGCGATCATCAGTGGCATCAGCTTTTCCGGAAACTGATAGGGGCCGTAGTTATTGGAACAGTTAGTAATCAGTGTAGGCAGACCGAAAGTACGATGATACGCATTGACCAGATGGTCACTCGATGCCTTGCTTGCCGAGTATGGGCTGCTCGGCTGATACTGATGCATTTCGGTAAATGCCGGTTCATGCGCGGTTAATGAGCCGTAAACTTCATCGGTAGAGACATGCAAAAAGCGGAAATCCTTTTTTCCGGTTTCGCTCAAATCCCGCCAGTAGGCATGCGATGCTTCCAACAGCCGGAAGGTTCCTACGATATTGGTTTGAATGAAGGCCTCCGGCCCCAGAATGGAGCGGTCAACATGACTTTCCGCGGCAAAATTGATTATCGCGCGGGGTCGATAGTCAGCCAGCAGTTTCGTCACCAGCGCGCTATCGCCAATATCGCCCCTGACGAAAACATGTCTTTCGTCGCCTGCCAAGGCCGTCAGATTCTGCAAATTACCCGCATAAGTCAAATTGTCGAGATTGATAACCACTTCATCCGATTGGGAAAACCAATCCAGAATAAAATTCGAACCGATAAAACCTGCGCCGCCAGTTACTAATATCATGATTTTGTTCTTTTCATTCTTAATTATTTCACTACGCCGAAACGCATTCAGTCTGCCATTCGGGCACTATCCCCATTTCTTCCGGCGCTGCTTGAAATTCACAGTCCACACCGATTCCCGGCACCCAGACCAGCCTCTCGCCGCAAAACAGCAAAGGCAGAGTATAACGCGACCATGGCGGAATTAAAGCTTCCTGCAACAAATTTTTCAGACTGCGTCTTGGCCGGTGGCAATCCGGTTTGTAATGCTCTCCCCCCTGACGCACCCGAAAATAAACAGGCGCCTGCATTAATTTCCCCCGACTCAGTCCTTGCCCCCGGATCTGCCTAAAATGCACTGATCCGCCCCATTCCTCCAGTCTTAGCGTTGACTCGCCTGCCCATGCCCGCTGCGAACCCTTTATAGGGTGCTGAATGACAGACTGGACATAAACATGCCCGCGATAAGTCCGGATCTCATGCGCTCCAAAAATAACATGAAGACGCGTATCGCTGTTTGCGCTGCGCAGCTGCCGCAAAATTTCTTCCAGTCTGGCTGCGCTGGGTGGCTGAATATCCCGCTGCCACAGAACGTAACGCAAAAGATTCTTGGCGCGCAAAGCACTCAACTCACGCAATCCGGCAATCTCCAGCCTGCCGGAAACCAGACAATG
Source organism: Burkholderiales bacterium (assembly GCA_024235735.1). Lineage (GTDB taxonomy): Bacteria > Pseudomonadota > Gammaproteobacteria > Burkholderiales > Nitrosomonadaceae > Nitrosomonas. The sequence goes on along the minus strand of JACKLU010000015.1, from coordinate 50,868 downwards.
CCGCGCATCCTGCTCCGCCAGCTCATCGAGCAGCGCCGAGGCTTCAGCCATATGCCTGCTGGTACGCAGCAGGGCTTGCGCATAACCGGGGTATTTTTCGCGTAATAACGGGAAAATTTTGTGGCGGAGAAAATTACGGTTGAACAGCGTACTGTCATTGCTTTCGTCATGCATCCACTGCAACCGCCGCTGTTTGGCGTAAATTTCGATATTATTCCGCGACACGTCGAGCAACGGGCGCAGTATCTGTGGCGCGATCCCGGATGTTTGTTTTCTGCGTGATGGCATGGCGCTCAATCCCCTGACACCCGCGCCACGAAACAATTGCAGCAACAGTGTTTCCGCCTGATCATCGCGGTGTTGCGCCAAAACCAGATAATCAACCGCATCCAGCCCCTCCGCGCGCAAACGATTAAAAACCTGGTAACGTTTCTCGCGTGCGGCGGCCTCCAGACTTACTCCTGCTTCCCGCATCACTTTGACATAGTTCACCACAATCGGAATACCGTAGGCAGCGCACAAGTGGCAGCAGAAATGACTCCATTCAGCCGCATTTTTACTGATGCCGTGATTGACATGCACCGCGGACAATTTGAAGCACATCTCTTTGGACAGCCTGGCCAGTACATCCAAAAGCACTACTGAATCCACGCCGCCACTCAAGCCAATAGCAAAATGACTACCTGAAGTGACGTAACGCCGCAAAATATTGCGCGCATCACGGACAAGACCATCAAACCCGGGCGGGTTATTCGATTTTTGCCTCTTTGTAGGAACCATATTTCATTAATCGTTCCAGACGTTTTTCAATGAGTATTTCAGCCGAGTAATCCTGAAGTTTTCTCAATGAATCCTGAATCACTGTTTTGACGGCTTGCATCATGCCGGGATAGTCACGATGCGCGCCACCTGTCGGTTCATTGATAATGCTGTCAATCAGATGAATATCTTTCAGGCGCTCGGCGGTAATTCCCATGATCTCGGCGGCTTCCGGCGCCTTGTCTGCGCTTTTCCATAAAATGGATGCACAGCCTTCCGGGGAAATGACCGAATAGGTTGCGAACTGCAGCATATGAACTATATCGCCCACTGCGATTGCCAGAGCCCCGCCCGAACCGCCTTCGCCAATGACTATGCAGATAATTGGCACTTTCAATTCCGACATTACGTACAAATTTTTACCGATAGCTTCCGACTGACCGCGCTCTTCTGCATCAATGCCAGGGTACGCTCCCGGTGTGTCGATGAAGGTAATCAATGGAACAGAAAATTTTTCGGCCAGCCGCATTAAGCGCAACGCTTTACGATATCCTTCGGGTTTGGGCATGCCGAAATTGCGATGAATTTTTTCACGTGTATCACGCCCTTTCTGATGACCGATCACCATCACAGTCTGACCATTGAAGCGCGCAAGGCCGCCTACTATCGCGTGATCATCCGCGAAACAGCGGTCGCCGTGCAATTCTTGAAAATCGGTAAAAATATGTGCGATATAATCGAGCGTATAAGGCCGCTGCGGATGCCTTGCGACTTGGGAAATCTGCCAGGGTGACAGCTTTGCATAAACACTTTTGGTCAGCGCCACACTTTTCGCTTTCAACCGCTCTATTTCCGCTGAAATATCCAGTGCGGAATCGCTCTGTGCAAAACGCAGCTCTTCAATTTTTGATTCAAATTCTGCGATATTTTGTTCGAAATCCAGAAAGGTGATTTTCATGTAAACAGTAAAATTAAATCCCAAAGTCGTGATGATACAGGATTTGGAAAAAATACAGCAGGCGTGAATTCATTTTATTCAAGCAGGTCATATTGCGTGTTAATGCCTATTCAAGCAAATTAAAACGGAGAAAAAGATGAACAGGAGATATTTTTTGACCGGTATTGGCGGCGCGGTTGTTACCACGCCTTTTGTTTTTTTCTATCGGACGGTTGAAACGCTGGCGGCAAGTGTGCCGGTTACCGTCGAACGTTTAACAAAGCCCCATGAGGCATGGCGGGAACTGGTTTCGCCGGAAGCTTTCGATGTTTTGTTCAATGAACAGACAGAACCACCGGGCAGCAGCACACTGAGTCAGGAATATCGTGATGGAACATATCTCTGTGCGGCGTGTTACCTGCCACTGTTTGAAAGCCGCCACAAATATGACAGCGGAACGGGATGGCCGAGTTTCACGCAACCGATCGCTGGCCATATCGGCACAAAAAAAGACTATCAATTGATCATTCTCAGAACCGAATATCATTGCGCACGCTGCGGTGGACATCAAGGTCATGTATTTAACGACGGCCCGCTCCCGCGCAAGGAACGCTGGTGCAACAACGGACTGGCGCTGAAGTTTGTCCCGAGTATGGAATCACTGCCTCCGCTCAGAAGTTAGGAAAATAGCATGCTAACCGACTTTATACGATTTAAAGCTGTTTTTGCAGCGTTATCACTACCGATCCTGATAACCGCCTGCCAATTCTCGAGCGAGACCATCGCTGGCGATCAGACTATACCAACGGCTCATCTGGACACCGCCATCTTTGCTGGCGGCTGCTTCTGGTGCACCGAATCTGATCTTGATAAACTGCCCGGCGTCATTTCCACCACGCCCGGATACATCGGTGGCACAGTGAACAATCCCACCTATGAGCAAGTCGTGACCGGCAGAACCGGCCACGTGGAAGCAGTCAGAATTCAATTCGACAAAACGGTAACCGATTTTGAAACATTGTTACAGGCTTTCTGGCGAACCATAGATCCGGTTTTTCCGGACGGCCAATTTTGCGATATTGGTCCGCAATACCGCAGTGCAATATTTTATCTGACGCCTGAGCAGAACACCGCGGCCCAAGCGTCAAAAAATGCATTGGCTGTCTCCGGACGTTTTGAATTACCGATTGTCACCGACATTTTACCGGCAACAATGTTTTATCCTGCTGAGGATTATCATCAGGATTACTATCTCAAAAACCCGGCAAACTACGCTCAATATCGCAACAAATGCGGTCGCGACGCACGTCTGAAACAACTCTGGGGAGACGAAGCATCAACACACTGAAAACTATTCCACTGGGTGATTTAGCACCTGAAACTTTTCTGCGGGAATACTGGCAAAAAAAACCTTTACTGATTCGTCAGGCATTGCCTGGTTTTAATGGTTTACTTACGAAACAGGAATTGATTGCATTATCCGGCTATGAAGATGCCCAATCCAGACTGGTCACGTACAGTAACCACCAATGGCGACTCAAACACGGACCGCTGAGAAAACGTGATTTCAAGAATCTGCCCGGCGACGCCTGGTCATTACTGGTGCAGGATGTCAATCACTTTATACCGGCGGCTAACGATTTATTGCAAAAATTCAGTTTCATTCCTTATGCTCGCCTGGATGATTTAATGGTCAGCTTCGCTCCGGCTGGGGGAGGGATCGGACCACATTACGATTCATACGATGTCTTCTTGCTGCAAGGTCCGGGCCGCAGACGTTGGGAAATAGCCGCAGATTATGATGCTGCGCTTATCCCGGATGTCCCGCTCAAAATTCTGCGACATTTCAAAGCGGAACAGGCCTGGATTCTGGAGCCGGGCGACATGTTGTATCTGCCGCCGAATTACGCGCACCACGGTGTTGCTGTTGATGCCTGCATGACCTATTCCATCGGATTTCGCGCACCGAGCTATCAGGAACTCATTGATCAGTTTCTGATTTATCTTCAGGATCACCTCTCAGTGGATGGCTGGTATACAGACCCTGATTTGAAATTGCATCGTAATCCGTTCGAAATCGATTCCGACATGCAGCGACAGGTTCGTTCAATTCTAAAAAAAATCACCTGGAAGCGTTCTGATATTGAGGAATTTCTAGGTGTCTATTTAACTGAACCGAAACCGCATGTTTTTCTCACCCCTCCCGAGCAACCGTTAACTTTTAAACAATTCAAAAAAACAATTCAAAAAAGATCGTTACAGCTCAGTTTAAAAAGTCGAATTCTGTTCGACCGCAATAAGGTTTATCTTAACGGTGAAATCTTCCTTGTCGATCATGCTGCAAAAAAAATACTTTCGGCGCTTTTGCTCAATCATAACCAACCCATACCCAATAACCTCAATGGCGAAACGGAAAAAACCCTTTATCAATGGTATGTTAATGGATATGTGTTATTTGCGGCCAGTAATACGAACTAAAAGGACTGATAAAATCTTCTCACTGGATGCTGGACAACGCTAATTTAATCTGGTATTAGTAAATGGTCTTTTGAATTTTGAAAGACTGAAGAGCTGTTTTACACAATAATTCGTCATAATTTTAAAAATTTAGGAGGTTTTTAACATGAAATACTCTCTATTTATCGCGGCGTTATTGGCAATGTTTTTAGTTGGGTGTAGTGGCGGTGAGGGAAAACCAGGTCAATATCCACCAAGCTTGTATGAAGATCCTGAATCTGGAGAAAGATTGGGAGCTCCTGCCGGCAAAAAATAATTGGTTGATTAACTAGCAAACGGCTCCTGTCAGTTATCAGGAGCCGTTTGTTATTCAGGATTAGCACCAGGAACCATTCTCTTCATCACAATGCCGACGCTATCTATTGAATACCGTGGATAATTGAGCTGAAGCATGCCACACAGAAAATAAATCAATCAGCGCTTTAAGGTTGGCAAGATTCTCCTAAAGCAAAGTATAAGCAAACCATATCACTCGGCTGTCGGCCTGTTTGACAGTCTCAGACTTGAGCCTCCTGTGATAACGGATACTCACTCATAACAAACGGCAACCACCTGCCACCTTTACTCCGACTCACATGAACAACATATTCTTTTTTCATTTCAACACACAGTGTGGCGTAGTTGTGCCCTTTAAGATCAGATGATTCAGCAGAGACCTTTGCACGGTGTCATGAGCGGCGCGAGAATAAGGCAAAAATTTGCGAAAAAGCGGAGTTTACACGGGGTAAATGAGCATTTTTCGGAAATTTTTAACGCGATTATCGTGCCGCGTAGTAACCGTGCAAAGGTCTCCAGCAATACCAAGCTACATAATGCCTGAATGATTGCCGGTCTGTACGCATCATCTATCCAGCAGTGATGCCCCGGAAAGTCAGACATCTGAATGGCTATATTAAAGAGTTATTTTCTGTATGATTGTTTATTATAAATAAAAGGGAATAAATGGATGGCAGGAATGGGTGGTATATTGCGGCCAAAAGCTTTATACTTAAAATTGCAGTATGATTATATTGAATCATGATTAACTTGGCAGACATGAGGGCAATGTTGCCGTGCATTTTTGTTTCCGCACGAATCTATGAATTGCCTATATGCCGTGTTAGTGAAAATTGGTTTTATATTTTTGTGCTTCGTATTACGCACTTTTAATTTTTATAAGGAAATTTAATAATGAAACAAAGCCTTTTAGTTCTGGTTTTAGCATCTTTATTTTTAGCGGCGTGCGGCGGCCCTAGCCAAGCTTTGCCTGAAACTGAACGCGAAAATTTTGAAAAGATTCTGCAAGAAGAAGCTAATAAAAACAAATAATCATTAGCGTCATCAAAGCATACAGAACTAAATATAAAAAAACCGCCTGACAGGCGGTTTTTTTATGTCGGTTTGTTTATCCAGAACGACAGTAACAAGCAATCAGCAAACAGCTTTTCATTCGATACCACTCCGCGCTAATCTTACTTGAGCTGTTCATGCAACAATTTCAGAATACTGTCGGCCACATTCTTTGGAATCGATGTATCATCCTCGTTCAATACTGAAACGGTACTGGTATTAATACCCGTCTCCTTTACCAGAATACGGTATTTTTCTGCCTTGGCATTTGCATCATCCTTGCCTCTCCAAAACATGAGACCAGACAATAGTCCATCATCATCTCCGGTTTTCTGGCTATCAGTATCCGGATTGATGTAACGCACAAAATAAATGCCATCCAGCCGGTTACGATCTTCCACCGTAAAGCCAATACGATCCAGCGCCAAACCAACACGCCGCCATGATCGATCAAAAGCCTCATTCACAACAAGCGCATTACCCACTCGTCTGTCGATATAGGCTCTTTCCTGATTCGAGCCGCCCGCAGTCGCCAGTTCCAGTCTGGCGCGCTGTTCTTCCACACCAAAACGCATCATCAGACGTGACAGCATTTCCGCTTCAAGATTCGGATCGGCAGGGCGCGGTTGCCATATTGAACGATTGGTTGCCCCACCTTCCAGCACCTCATCCATCCCGCGATGACTGACGTACACTTCTGTCGTACCCATTTCGGTGCGCTCCAGCCGGGTGCGGAACTTGTCACGCTCGGCTGTGGAATAAATAAAATCCAGAAATTTAGATAGCACGTTACGGATCGGGTCCTGCGGTATTTTTGCCCGGTTCTCCGCCCAATCAGTCTCCATAATGCCGGCTTCAGGAATTTCCAGTTTTATCAAAAACCCCAACTCCTGCCAGAATTCCTTGACAACCGGCCATACTGCTTCGGGCGGCTGCGGCACAACCAGCCAGCGTTGCGTTCCGGAGCGCTCGATATACACGTTTTGAATTGACATCGGCAGCAATGAAGAGGATCCAGTTCCCGGATTTATTGCACTCTCTCTGGCGAATGCTGAAAAAGTAGTGCCGCCTGACACTGTGTCCGGTATCGCATAACGTTCATCTGTAGCCGGTGTAATAAGATCGGGCGGCACATCCAGCGGCGGCAATCTCCCCGCTGATTTGTAGTCGATGTCTTTAGTTTCCGGAAAAAAAGTGCACCCGGAACCGATGACCGACAAGACGATTATCATTGCGGAAGAGATAATGTGACACCAGCGCATTTTTCCCATTTCATTCCTTTGTTTCATAAGTCCGCGCAAAATCCATCGCTTCTTTAACGAGCGAATGATACTGACTGGACAAACGGGTAAGTGGCAAACGAATGCCATGCGCGATTAATCCCATCTGCGCAACAGCCCACTTTACAGGTATTGGATTCGCCTCGACAAACAAATCCGCATGCAGTCGTAAAAGCTGGCGGTTAATCGTCCGCGCAGTTTGAAGATCGCCATTCATTGCAGCTGCGCACATTCCATGCATCAGTCTGGGCGCAACATTCGCAGTTACTGAAATCACGCCATGTCCACCGAGCAACATCAGTGCAAGCGCACTGATATCATCGCCGCTATAAATAGCAAAATCGGACGGCGCACGGCGCAACAGATCGCTGCCGCGCCCCATGTCGCCCGTGGCATCTTTGATACCGATGATATTGGGTATTTGCGCCAGCCGTAAAGTTGTACTGTTAGCAATATCGGCAACAGTTCTGCCCGGCACGTTATACAAAATATGCGGAATATCAACCGTTTCCGCAATCGCCCGAAAATGCTGATAAAGCCCTTCCTGGGTCGGCTTATTGTAATATGGGGCTACGGATAGACAGGCATCAACACCGGCATCTTTAGCATAAATGGACAAATCGATAGCCTCGCGCGTCGAATTGGCCCCGGTGCCGGCTATGATAGGTATGCGTCCATTCGCATGCTCAACAGCGACCCGCATCAGCAACTGATGCTCTTCGAAATCCACAGTCGGGGATTCTCCGGTCGTGCCCACGACGACAATACCATCAGTACCCTGCTCAACATGAAAATCAATCAGCGCGCGATAACGTTCCAGATCCAATGCACCGTCATCCAGCATTGGCGTCACGATGGCAACCAGACTACCTCTAAACATGACCATTTATCCAGTGAAAAACGGATATTCTACCTGAAACCAGCCAAGCGGAAATCCCTTCCCTTCAACAATCATTCAGCAATTTCCAGAGACAACAGCAATGCAGTGGCTACTGTAACGACCATCCAGCAGCAGATTAACCTGTTTTAGAAAAGCGTATCTGATCATTGTCATAGTCGACGAGGATTGTGTCTTTCGCTGCAAAATGTCCCTCAAGAATTTCCTTCGCCAACGGATTTTCTATCTGTGCCTGAATGGCCCGTTTTAATGGCCGTGCGCCAAATACCGGATCGAATCCGACTTGTGATAGTGCGGCAAGCGCTGCGTCGCTGACACGTAAATTCATATCCAGAGCAATCAGTCTTTTTTCAAGATACTGTAACTGAATCTGCGCAATCGATTTAATATGTCTTTGATCAAGTGCATGAAAAACAACTACTTCATCAATGCGATTGATAAATTCCGGACGAAAATATCTTTTCACTTCATCCATTACCGCTTCCTTGACGGTTCGGTAATCCTGTCCATGCATCTCCTGAATCATAGGAGAACCCAAATTGGATGTCATCACAATGACGGTATTCTTGAAATCAACCGTCCTTCCCTGACCATCCGTCATTCGACCATCATCAAGCACTTGCAACAACACATTGAAAACATCCGGATGTGCTTTCTCGACTTCATCCAGCAGAATCACCGCATAAGGTTTCCGTCGTACGATTTCGGTCAGATAACCACCCTCCTCATAACCGACATATCCGGGCGGCGCACCGATCAAGCGCGCCACCGAATGCTTCTCCATAAACTCAGACATATCCACGCGAATCAGATGATCTTCCGAATCGAACAGGAAACTCGCCAGAGCCTTGCACAGCTCGGTCTTGCCTACCCCCGTCGGCCCCAGAAACAGAAAGGATCCATAGGGACGATTGGGATCGGCCAAGCCTGCGCGGGAACGGCGTATCGCATCGGATATCAATCGTACTGCCTCATCCTGCCCTACAACCCGCTCATGGAGTTTCTGCTCCATCAACAGTAATTTCTCGCGCTCCCCTTGCATCATTTTGGAAACCGGAATACCGGTCGCGCGAGAAACAACCTCCGCGATTTCTTCTGCGCCAACCTGTGTGCGAAGCAATCGGGGTTTTACAGTCTCTGCACTTTGTTTTGCGCTTTCCTGCAATCTAAGCTGCGATTCCAGTTGCGGTAAACGCCCATATTGCAGTTCGGATACTTTCTGCCAGTCGTTTTTGCGTGTAGCGGCTTCAATCTCCAGTTTTATTTTTTCTATTTCTTCCTTGATTTGCTGGGAACCCTGGATTTGTGATTTTTCCGCTTTCCAGATTTCTTCCAGATCAGCATATTCGCGACCTTTCTCCGCAATTTCTTCTTCAAGCAACTGCAAGCGCTTGCGAGAAGCTTCGTCCTGCTCTTTTTTGATCGCTTCGCGTTCGATCTTGAGCTGTATGAGTCTTCTGTCAAGCTTATCCATTGCCTCCGGCTTGGAATCGATTTCCATCCGGATACGTGCAGCGGCTTCATCGATAAGATCAATGGCTTTGTCAGGCAAAAAACGGTCTGTTATGTAGCGATTGGACAATTCGGCAGCTGCGACAATGGCCGGATCGGTGATATCCACACCATGATGTAACTCATATTTTTCCTGTAAACCACGCAATATGGCGATAGTAGCCTCGACAGTCGGCTCTTCAACCAGCACTTTCTGGAAACGCCGCTCCAGCGCTGCATCCTTTTCGATATACTTGCGATACTCATCCAGTGTCGTCGCACCTACGCAATGCAGCTCACCTCTGGCCAATGCCGGTTTGAGCATGTTGCCGGCATCCATCGCGCCTTCTGCTTTGCCCGCGCCGACCATGGTATGCAGTTCGTCAATAAAAACGATGGTATTGCCCTGATCCTGCGCCAACTCTTTCAGCACGGACTTTAACCGCTCCTCGAATTCGCCACGATATTTTGCACCCGCCAATAATGCAGCCATATCCAGTGACAAAACGCGCTTGTTTTTAAGATTCTCCGGCACCTCGCCATTGATAATTCTTTGCGCCAGACCTTCGACGATTGCTGTTTTTCCGACGCCGGGCTCGCCAATTAAAACCGGATTATTTTTTGTGCGCCGTTGCAGCACCTGAATGGTGCGACGAATTTCATCGTCACGCCCGATGACCGGATCAAGCTTGCCTTGGCGCGCACGCTCGGTTAAATCCAGCGTATATTTTTTCAGCGCCTCACGACTGCCTTCTGCTTCGGCGCTGCTGACCTGCTCTCCACCCCGCACAGCGACAATCGCTTTCTCAAGCGCTGCATAACTGGCGCCATATTCCTTTAATAATGCCCCCGTCTCGCCCTTGTCTTTCAATAGCGCCAGCAAAAACATCTCCGAGGCAATAAACTGATCACCCCGCTGCTGCGCCTCCTTATCGGCCAGATTAAGCAGATTGGCAAGATTCCGTGACAAATTGACTTCACCGCCCGTGCCTTCGATTTTCGGCAGCCGCTGCAAACTATTCTTCAGCGCATCACGCAATGGAGCAACGTTAGTCCCGCAGCGCTGCAATAACGAAACAGTGACACCATCTTCCTGCTGCAGTAAGGCCAGCAGCAAATGCGCTGGTTCGATATAGGCATGATCCTGCCCGACAGCAACGCTTTGCGCATCTGCAAGCGCTTGTTGGAATTTTGTGGTTAACTTGTCAAAACGCATCCGATTCTCCCGTGGAAAGTTACTGGTCACTACGTGGGGGAGCTCACTGAAATTTCAACCCGCGCTGTCATTTTTCCTATTTAATCCGTAGCAATCAGTTTCAATGCCGCCAGCGTCTGTCCAGTTTCCGGGTGCCGATCAGATGCAATGAGTCTTCCTTACTTTGGTTAGCATTATGCCACTTGCGCACCAGCGCCATGATGATCGTCATGAACAATCCAAATAAAACAATAACAACATAAATAGGCACCTCAAAGAAAATCAGTAGCGCATAGATAGATAACATCGCCAGAATACTGAGGTTTTCATTAAAATTCTGTACTGCAATCGAATGACCCGCACCCATCAGAATATGCCCCCGGTGCTGAAGTAATGCATTCATCGGCACAACAAAAAATCCCGCCATTCCACCGATCAGGATCAGTAGGAAAATGGCGGTCCATAAATCATGGACAAAAATCATGATGATCACCACGAGGCCTGTTGCAAACCCCATCGGTATGACCGACAAGGATCGTTTTAATGCGATCGTGCGCGCCGCCATAACAGCCCCTATGGCGATTCCAAGCGCCACCACTCCTTGTAACTGCGCCGCTTTATTCAGCTGAAAACCCAGCGCCACTTCGGCCCATTCGATAACAATAAACTGAAGTGTCGCACCCGCGCCCCAAAACAATGTCGTCACAGCAAGCGAAATCTGTCCGAGTTTATCCGTCCACAGCAACTTCACGCAATGCGCAAACTCCTGGACCAGATAAAGCGGATTTTTTTTCGGTATGCGGTGATCAATACCGGTATTCGGAATGAAGAGATTAAAAACCGCGGCTGCAACGTAAATGATAGCAACAATAAAAATACTGATCTCAGTGGCTGTATCGACAAGCGGCAGATCCAGCGCAAGCAGATATTGCGAGACAGCGGGAGTAATCAAGGTACCGCCCAAAACAGTACCCAGCACGATTGAAGCGACGGTTAATCCTTCGATCCAGCCGTTTGCGATGACCAGCTTTTCGGGTGGCAGCAACTCGGTCAGAATACCGTATTTGGCTGGTGAATAAGCTGCCGCGCCCAATCCAATGACCGCATAAGCCAGCAATGCGGAATATTGATGCATTGCGAAAAACAACAATCCACAACCGGCAATCTTAACGGTATTGCTGATAAACATGACCCTTCCTTTGGGCATGGAATCCGCAAAAGCACCGACAAAAGGCGCAAGAATGACATAAAACAGCACGAAAACAAACTTGAGCAACGGAATCAGAAATGCAGGCGCATGCAAATCAATCAGCAAGGCAATCGCTACAACCAACAACGCATTATCTGCGAGGGAAGAGAAAAATTGCGCAGCCATAATCGTATAAAAACCGCGATTCAAAATATTCCTCTAAGCGTTGTTATTATTCTATGTGTACCTCATTCATCAAGAATTGGTTTATACCATGAAATGATCTAAAGACGTACTACATCCGAATACAAACACACATCAAATCCATCTGCAAACCGATCTGATGCTGCACAGTTGTGTCCGGCAAGAAAAATTTGTATAAAAAAGTGCAGCAGGATTCGAAAAAGAAAAAATATGAATTATCATAATGCGCAATGCAATTCTCAGCCGGTATTGCGCATAACCTGAACCAGGCATAGAATCCACCGCGATCACGATTAATACGCACTCAGCCCGAAGAACTCCATTTTGCAAACCGCTATCAGCCGAATCGTAAGTCAACTTTGCAATACTTTTGAGCAACAAATAAAAAACAGATGTCCCGCCCCATTCTTGCCTATATCGATCAAGCCGCGTTAAAGCATAACCTGGCCATAACCCGACAATACGCTCCTGACGCACGCATCATGGCGGTTATCAAAGCCAATGCCTATGGACACGGTCTTATGCACACGGCCCATGCGTTAAAAAGTACTGATGGCTTCGCGCTCCTGGAGCTGGATGCCGCGATCGACTTGCGTAATGCAGGGTACAACCATCCCATACTATTGCTTGAGGGTTTTTTTTCGACGCAGGAACTGGCTTTATTTGAGAAATACCGGCTCAACGCAGTCATTCATCACGAAGAGCAGGTTGCAATGCTAGATCATTGCAGACACCGCGGACTCAATATATTTCTGAAAATCAACACCGGCATGAATCGCCTTGGATTTCCAGCCGAACATTTTCCCGCTGTATTTGAAAGGTTATCGCGCAATCCAGCCATTGCAAACATTACGATAATGTCTCATTTTGCAACAGCTGATGAACCAGGAGAAGACGACGACTTCAAACAGCAATTACGCTTGTTTAATCAAGTTACGCAAACCGGCGTGCTGCCTCCGTGTAAACAAAACTCGGGCTACCATCACTCGCTGGCAAATTCGGCGGCCATTATCCGTTATCCTGAAACGCACCGCGACTGGGTACGTCCGGGTTTGATGCTATACGGCGCATCACCATTTATCGATCAGCCAGCCGCAGATCTCGGTTTAGAACCGGTCATGATGTTAACCAGCAAAATTATTGCCATCCAGCACATCAGGAAAGGTGATAAGGTGGGTTACGGTTACAGTTTCCAGGCGGACAAGCCCATGCGGATCGGTATTGTTGCGTGTGGTTATGCGGATGGCTACCCACGTCATGCGCCAACGGGAACGCCGGTATTGATCAATAATCGCAGATGCCGGTTGATCGGCAAAGTATCAATGGACATGCTGACTGTCGATATTACTGAAGCCACTGATATTCAACTCAACAGTCCGGTTATCCTGTGGGGCAAAGAATTACCCGTTGAAGAAATTGCGTATCACGCAGGGACAATCAGTTATGAATTACTGTGCGCCGTTTCGAAGCGCGTAAAAATTGCTGTTAATCATGAAAGAACGCTGACTGATCCGGCTTCTGGCACTCAGCGTCCATCATGCACATCCATAATAGATCGCTAAAACGTTATTCCACTTTTGCTTTAGCGCGAAGATCCTGAACAAATGCGGCAAACTCACGTTGCAATACACGTTGCCGCATATTTTCTTTAACTTCGTCGAATGCCGGCACGTCCATCGTCCGGGTATCCAGCAACTCGATAACATGCCATCCAAAATTGGTTTGCACCGGTTCATCGGACAACCGACCTTTCTGAAGTCTTGTCAACGCTTCGGCAAATGGTCTTACATACGCAGCCGGAGGGCTCCAGTTCAGTTCACCGCCGCTGGTCTTACTCCCTTCATCGAGGGATTTTTCCGCCGCGATACGTGCAAAATCACCACCTCTTTTCAAATTGGCAATGATATCCCGCGCTTCACTTTCCCTTTCAACCAGAATATGGCGCGCTTTGTATTCCTTGTCGCCCATTTGGACCTTCAGCATATCGTATTCTCTTCTTAGCGTGTCATCATTGACTTTATTATTTTCTATATAATCAGCCTGAAACGCACGTATTAACGCTGCCTGTTTGGCTATTTCTATTTGCGCAATAACATCAGGATTTCGATCAAGCCCTTTCTTAACCGCCTCCTGTGCCAGAATTTCTTCTGTGATCAGATTCTCTCTCAATGCCTTTCTGAGTTCAGGACCATCCTCCTGGCCCTGCATGCCGCTTGCCTTGACCATAAAATCAAGACGGGATTGCGGAATCGCCACGCCATTCACTCTGGCCATCGTTCCGGCTGATTGAGCATGTACCGTCAAGGTTATAAAGCTCAGAGAACCAATAATCAAAAATTGTGATAGTCTGGTCAAATGCATGAAATTTCCTTTTGTATATTTGGATTAACAGATTGAAAATTGAGGTTGCGCTGATTGGCAGGCTGGCAGCAAGTATACGCTTTAAAACAGCTCATTTACAAACAAAAAAAGTGATTTTTAATGTGCTTTTATTCCGGAAAAACTCTCTTAAATGGTTTAACAGAAACCTTTTTATAAACACCGGCCGTTACGTACGGATCTGAATCAGCCCAGGCGCGCGCGGCCTCCAGCGACTCAAACTCAACCACAATCAGACTGCCGGAAAATCCGGCGTCACCAGGATCAGGACTGTCTATCGCAGGAAACGGTCCTGCCAGCAACAAGCGGCCTTCATCCTGTAGTTTTCTAAGCCGCTCGAGATGCTCGGGGCGAACCGACATTCTTCGCTCAAGGCTGTCCGCCACGTCTTCACCAATAATGACATACAACATAACCTCACCCCTTACTCGAATAATCGTCAGCACCATCACGGCGCGGCACCGGAGCTTCAGCAGTGCGCGAATCCACCGTAGCAGGAATCATCGTATCCAGATATTTACGTATCATAATCAACTGCAAAATCACAAACACCAGCATGAGTCCTGTTGAGCCAAAAAGCTTAAAGTTGACCCAGGTATCGATCGAAAAGTTAAATGCGATATACAGATTAATGCATCCCATGAAGATGAAAAAAACAATCCAGCTCAGATTTAATTTTTGCCATGCTGAATCCGGCAGTGTCATCTGTTTCTCCAGCATGAGACGAATAAGATTTTTTCCCGGAAAAAAAAGTGCGCCCCACAAAATACCGGCGAAAAGCCAGTAAAGCACAGTCGGTTTCCATTTGATAAAAAGCTCGTCCTGAAAAATCAGTGTGGCGCCGCCGAAAAAAATAATAACCGCCAAATTAATCCACATCATCTTCTCGACCTGTCGATGACGCAACCATACCCAGCAGATCTGCAAAAGCGTTGCAGCAATGGCAACGCCTGTAGCAACAAAGATATCAAAAGCCTTGAAAGCGGCAAAAAACAGAATAACAGGAAAAAGATCAAACAAGAATTTCATCCTAAAACCCTCAGGTCGTGTTTTTCATTCCAGAATGGCTGGCAACGCCGTAGTCAAGGCATTTTTCTCGGCAACGGCCTTGCCTAACAGTGCAAAGCCAAGCAGCCGCCCTGTGTTATCCTTAAAGAGCGCCTTAACACCTGCTTCATCCGATGTAATTTCCCAATGCCCTATTTTACCCGCTTCCGGCGGTGACACCACCGTCGGACAGGCAGGAGTTTTTACCAGCACCGGCATCGCCGGATAATGCACAATGGTTTCATTTCCAGTCAGTGTCGCCGCCAGCGCTCTTGCTGCGTGTGTAATCGGCATAACGAAGGGCAATACCTTGCCAGCCACTTCAGCACAGTCTCCCAAGGCAAAAATATGCGCATCACTGGTTTGCAGTGATTGATTGACTACAATACCGCGATTAACCTCCAAACCGGCTTTCTCAGCTAACTCGACCCGCGGTTTCAATCCTATCGATGACAGCACGACATCCGCTTCTATCGTTTCGCCATTAGCCAGCATCAAATGCAACTGCTCTCCAGCCTGGTTAATTGATTCCACGGTTGCATTAAAATGAAATAACACACCTATCGCTTCCAGTTTTCGCCGCAGAAACTCACCGGCTTCGAGCGGCAGCAACCTGCCCAGCGGCTGGGCGGCGATATCAATCACCACGACCTGATAATCTGCTGCTGCCAGATCGTTAGCAAACTCACAGCCAATTAATCCCGCACCAATAATGGCAATCTTTTTTTTACCGGTGATAACACTACGGAAATGCCTGTAGTCGTCAATGTCATTCACGGTTAAAATTTTTCTCATGCCATTGCCTTGCAAAGGCAATCGTATTTGATCTGCACCCAACGCCAATACCAGCTTCTCATAGGACAATTGCTCTTTATCCTGGACAGTTATGCTGCGGCTGCTTTTATCAATCGAAAAAACACGACAATTCGGACGAATGGTAATATCAAGCTGTGAAGCCATTTTAACCGCGTCAGCATTAATGATCGCCTCGGGTGTTTTTCCTGTTGACAGCGCATTGGACAGCATCGGTTTGGAATAAAAATCAGCGTGATTGTCGGACAATAACAGCACATCACGCTCGGCATTCAGTTTGCGCAATTCACGGGCAACGGCATAACCTGCGAGCCCGCTGCCGACAATAACAATTGGATCAGTCATGATGTGTGCGATAACTCCTCAATTTCAAAAGTACCATTGCTGACATTGCAATTCCGGCAACACTCATTATCCGAAACATTGCTCCCGCGGCGCTTCCGATGCAATACCGCAGCGTGATCATTCATGGGTTTATCAGCAGACATAAAGCCACATGACATGCTGAATTGATTATTCTTCATTACATAGAACTCTATTCTTGATTCCGGAAAAACACCGCCTATCATAAAAACGCATCGGCTGAAGATTACTGGATTTTTGCAATAGAGATTGTTTCAACCGAATTAACAAACTGATTCCTTAATGCTGCACCCGGATTCGGGCACAGCATTAAGGAACTGATTTTGACAGGTAATCTGCAAATGGAAAATGATGCCGAAGCGCCTTCAATGCATTGATAGGCGTTATTTGTGCAGCTCCGTATCGTCGTTATTGACTAGACTTTCCCGCCGCTGCAGATAGGCATCTCTGACGAATTCGTATTTATCAAACGCGGCTTCTTCCAGTGTTTTATCGACATCGAGCAATTTCGCACGCTTGTCAAGCGCCATACCCGCAGCGATTGGCGTGCGCACCGCAGTATTCAGATAATTAACCTGATTCAAATAAACAATTGTCGTCACAGGATGGGCAATCAGACTGTCAACCCCCACACCCACCGCATCCCGTATTGAACTTGGCCCCAGGAAAGGTATGACCAGATAAGGACCGCTTGCAACACCATACCGTCCCATAGTCTGTCCAAAATCTTCATTTCGTTTGCTGACATTAAGATCGCTGGCCTGACTGATATCGCTCGCAATATCAATCATCCCAAACACACCAAACGTTGTATTAATCAGAAAACGTGCCGCACTTGCCGCAGCACTTTCAAAATTCAGCTGAAGCAGAGAATTCGCGGTTACAACAACATCTTCCGCATTGGAAAAGATATTACCGACCACCATGACAATCGGCGCCGGAACATATTTCTTATAGCTTCTGGCAACCGGTTCAATAAAATTCTCATCGACCATCTCATTGAATTCAAATACAGATCGATTCATGGATTCAAAAGGGTCCTGTGGATTATGAGTATCCATTTTTGTTGAGGCGCATCCGGTCAAAAAAACACCCAAACTCAGCAATCCGGACAGCAAAACAGATTTCGATTTCGCAAAGTTAATCATATTCATTTGTTCTTATTTAATAGTTAACAGGATGTTGCCATATTTATGGCCTTGATTCAATAAAATACAAATTCACCGCAATTCGATTTTCACCGGTTTCATAAACACGACATCTCGCCGGGAAAACTTAGCGGGTTTCTTCGATACCGGCGCAATTCCTGCAAAACTTCTCTGGTCAATATATTATCAGCACAGCATTTTACTGTATTATCGTGTATAAAATCACCGAAAAATTGGGAGACAATCGAATGCAATCAATGAATACAAAAATGTGGCTTGCGCTGATGCTCATCCTTCCTTTTATTATCAGCTGCGCGCCAATGGCCGCAATCGGAGTTGGCGCGGGCGCCGGCACGGGCGCCGCCGTTGCGGAAGACCGCAGAACCAGCGGTATCTTTATCGAAGACGAAGCGATTGAACTCAAAAGCTCAAGGCGTCTTTATGAACAACTGGGTAATCAGGCGCATATTAATGTCACCAGTTTTAACCGTATCGTACTGCTGACTGGCGAAGCACCAGACGAGACCGTAAAAACAGAAGCAACCCGGCTCGTTCGCAGTATCGCCAATGTGCGCAATATCATCAATGAAATTACTATAGGCGAAAAAAGTTCGCTGGCTTCGCGCAGCAATGACACTTTTATCACATCAAAAGTGAAAGGCCGTTTTCTGACTTCCGGCAAGTTTCAGATTAATCATGTCAAAATTGTTACCGAAAAAGGCATTGTATTTCTGCTCGGAGTCGTAAAACGGGCGGAAGCTGATAGCGCCACAGAAATCGCCAGCTCAACATCCGGCGTAACCCGGGTGGTAAAGGTTTTTGAGTACCTGGATTGATCTCTGCAAAGTCTTGTTGCACCAGAAACCATCTTAAAAATTACTGCAATCCGTATTCTTCATTCCACATGAATCGCCAATTGTCCGCACAACCCTTCATGCTGAATCAATGGCGCACCCAACCTGCCTGACAGCCATGCCGCCGACAAAACTCCACGCTGCACTTCAGGATATTTTTCCACCTGAGCGGTTTTACACAGACCCTGTCGATTGCTATGCCTATGCCTACGATAACAGCAGAAAAATATTCCCGCCGCAGGCAGTCGTTTTTCCATTGCATGCCGGAGAAACCCAAGCGGTTGTTTCACTCTGCAATCAGCACACCATACCGCTCATACCGCGCGGACGCGGCACGGGCACATCCGGCGGCAGCTTGCCTGAACAAGGCGGGATTGTATTATCTCTCGAACGCATGTGCGATATCCTCGCGATTGATCCGGCAAACCGGGTTGTTGTCGCCCAGCCCGGTGTTTTAAATCAGACGATACAGGACGCGGTTAAACCGCATGGTTTTTTCTGGCCGCCAGACCCATCAAGTGCGGCGTATTGCAGCATTGGCGGCAATATCGCTACCAGCGCGGGCGGTCCGCACGCGGTGAAGTATGGGACCACACGCGACCATGTGCTGGGCCTTAAAGCAATCACCGGCAACGGTGAAATGATCAAAACAGGTTGTTACACGACAAAAGGCGTTGTCGGTTATGATCTGACACGCCTGTTGATCGGCTCGGAGGGCACGCTTGCCGTTGTCACTGAAGCCACACTGAAATTAACTGCCCTACCCGCCGCAATAGCGGGCATTACTGCTTGCTTTCATGATCTGGAGAGCTGCACCGAGGCTATCGTAAAAATCATGTCCCTGGCGCAATTACCGAGTGCGCTGGAATTTCTTGATTCCGGTTCACTCAATCTGATTCGCGGCCGTCACCCCGACATGCTGCCACCTGAAGCTCACGCCATGCTGATGATCGAAGTGGATGGCACGGAAAGTGAAATCCAAGGCTCGGTTGCCGGCATTCTCAATGCCTGTCAAACCGGGGGACTGATTAAAGCGGAAAAAACCGCAAATGCCGCGGAACTCTGGAAAGCCAGAAAAGCGCTGTCACCATTACTGCGTGAAATCGCACCGAAAAAAATTAATGAAGATGTGGTTGTCCCCGTCACCGCCCTTCCCGAATTTCTCGACACGCTTAAACAGCTCAGCAATCGGCATCAACTGAAAAATGTCAATTTTGGTCACGCCGGAAATGGCAATATTCATGTCAATTTATTGATCAATCCTGATGACCGTGATGAAGTGCTTCGCGCCGAACACTGCCTGGATCAGATTTTTGATCTGGTGATACGTCTAAAAGGCACACTCTCGGGCGAACATGGCATAGGCAGCGAAAAACGCGCTTTTGTCAGCAAGGAAATCGATCAACCAACACTGGCGCTTATGAAAGCAATTAAAGTGTTGTTTGATCCCAACAACATCCTCAATCCAGGCAAGATTTTTCCATGAACCGATGGATCTTACGATAAATCGCAATGGCGTACTTCATCTCGATGACTTGGTCATTCGCACCCCACGCTTTATAATCGCGTCACGCCAGATGAATGATAAACCAGGTATTGCCGAAAAAACGACCGGAACTTATTAAAACCGACTGCGCACCGCAGATAAGACTATGAATCAGAATCTCGATCTTCTGCAACCCTATCCTTTTCAAAAACTGAAGAAATTACTTGCCGACACAAGTCGTAGCGCATCATTCAAGCCTGTCGATCTGCACATCGGGGAACCCAAACATTCGACGCCGGACTTCATCCGCCAGACCATGATTCAACATCTGGACGGCTTAGCCAGTTATCCGACAACACAAGGTTCACTCACCCTGCGCCAGAGTATCGCCAACTGGCTCATGCAGCGCTACCACTTACCCGTCATCAATCCGGAAACGGAAGTCATCCCCGTTAATGGCAGCAGAGAAGCCTTGTTTTCCTTTGCACAGGCAGTAGTCGATACGACCAGAAACGAATCTCCCGCAGTTATCTGTCCCAATCCTTTTTATCAGATTTACGAAGGCGCGGCCTTGCTGGCTGGGGCACAGCCGCAGTTTATCAATACCGCGACTGAAGATCACTTTCGGCTGAATTACGCGCAACTACCAAAAAACATATGGAAGCAAGCGCAGCTGATTTATGTGTGCAGCCCCGGGAATCCGACGGGCAGCGTAATGACTATGGATGAATGGCAGCAGCTCTTTGAACTGTCGGACCATTATGGTTTTATCATCGCCGCGGATGAATGTTATTCGGAAATATACCCGGATGAGAACAACCCTCCACTCGGCGCACTGGAAGCCGCTCACCGGCTGGGACGATCCGGGTTCTCCCGGCTGGTGGTATTCAACAGTCTGTCCAAACGCTCCAATGTTCCCGGATTAAGGTCGGGATTCGTTGCGGGAGATGCGCAGATTCTGAAAAAATACCTGCTCTACCGTACCTACCAGGGTTGTGCGATGAACCCCGCCTCCCAGGCCGCCAGTACGGCCGCCTGGAATGATGAATCACACGTCGCGGAGAATCGCCGCATGTACCGGGAAAAGTTTTCCCAGGTAAAAAGCCTGCTGACCGGAACACTCGCCATCCGCCTACCGGACGCCAGCTTCTATCTCTGGATAAAAACACCGGTCAGCGACACGGAATTCACTAAAAGACTATATCGCGACTATAATGTGACTGTTCTGCCCGGTAGCTATCTAGGCCGCAATGTACGCGGCATTAATCCGGGTGAAAATTTTGTGCGCATAGCGCTTGTTGCGCCGCTTGATGCCTGCATGGATGCCGCCGGCCGGATAAAAAACCTGCTGAACGATTTAAATTCATGAAATCTCTATCACTATCTTGAATCCAGGAAAAATAATGAAGGAACTACAAACCACTATCGAAGAAGCCTTTGATCGCCGCGCTGAAATCACGCCACGAAATGTCGACGCCAACCTCAAGGAATCCGTTGCACAGGTACTGAACATGCTGGATAGCGGCAAGCTGCGCGTTGCCGAAAAAATCGACGGTGACTGGATAACCCATCAATGGATAAAAAAAGCTGTGCTTTTATCTTTCCGGATTGAAGACAACAGCTTTATCAAGGGCGGCTTTTCCAATTACTACGACAAAGTGCCATCGAAATTTGCCGACTACAGCTCCCGCGATTTCCGCGATGGCGGATTCCGGGTCGTACCGCCAGCCGCCGTGCGTAAAGGCGCATTCATTGCCAGCAATGTCGTTTTGATGCCCTCATATGTCAATATCGGCGCATATGTGGATGAGGGCACCATGGTGGACACCTGGGCGACCGTCGGATCTTGCGCGCAAATCGGGAAAAATGTGCACTTATCCGGCGGCGTCGGTATCGGCGGGGTACTCGAACCCGTTCAAGCCAATCCCACCATCATTGGTGACAACTGCTTTATTGGCGCACGCTCAGAAATTGTCGAAGGCGTTATTGTCGGCGAGGATTCCGTCATATCAATGGGCGTATATATCGGGCAAAGCACTAAAATTTATAATCGCGAAACCGGCGAGGTCACCTATGGACGCATTCCGCCGGGATCGGTTGTCGTTTCCGGCAATCTACCTTCAAAAAATGGCGAATACAGTCTTTACTGCGCGGTCATCGTAAAACAGGTTGACGCCAAAACACGCTCTAAAACAGGTATTAACGAGCTGTTACGGGGCATCTGATCAAAAGCTCAGCATGCATCTTTCCATTATCATTCCGGCCTACAACGAAGAACAACTCATTACGCACTGCCTGAACGCCGTTGCCGAATCGCTGAGCGCCAATGCGAGAACGGATTTCACGCACGAAATCATTGTTGTCGATAATAACTCCGCGGACAAAACAGCCGAACGCGCCAGAAAATCCGGCGCGCATGTTGTTTTTGAACCGATAAACCAGATCAGCCGGGCGCGCAACGCCGGCGCCGCTGCCGCCAAAGGGGACTGGTTTTTGTTTGTTGACGCGGACAGCCTGCTTAATCCGGGTATGGTCGCCGATATACTGGCATGCATCGACTCAGGTCGCTATGTCGGTTGCGGCAGCCTGATGAAAATGCCGGAATCACCCTGGTGGGGTAAGGTGATTCTGAAAACATGGAGCATCGTATCAATAACTTTTGCATGGGCATCCGGTGCGCTGGTCGTCTGCCGATCGGACGCGTTTCGCGAAGTTGGTGGATTTGATCAGAATTTGTATGCCGCCGATGAAATTTATTTGAGCGGTCTACTGAAACAATGGGGCCGCAGGCATGGTGGCCTCAAATTCACCATATTAAAGCACCATCCGCTGATAACTTCCGCACGAAAACTCAGGCTCTATTCGGGCAGTGAGATCGCAAAACAATTCTTGAAAGTAGCTTGCAGTCCACGCAAAGCATTACAAAACCGGAATAAATTACCCATATGGTACGATGGGCGGCGCGAATAACTGTGTCGGAACACTTCCAGAAATTCAGATTCTTTCGCAATATTCTCTATTCGGGCCTGAATTCTTCCGCTTTTCAAAACTTTGAATTTTCAAAGATGCGCTACAGTTTACCCTCTGTCACCCGTTTTTAATACAGTCATCGGTCTCGTCGGTGTCAGAATTATTTGCCTGTTTTCCTACAGGGCGATATTATTTTCTAATTTATTGATATTGATCGGACTTTTCCAAATTCGGTTCAAAACACAACTTGAAAATCACCAATATTGATCAACTGAATATCAGGGACTCGCTACCCAGCCCCAAAGGTGTTGCGCTAGCTGTACTGCAAATGTGCCGCAACGAAAACACTTCGCTTCATGAGATCACTCGATTGATTCAGACTGACCCAACCTTATCCTACCGTCTGATCTATCGCGCCAACTTAACCAAAACCACCAGCAGGCCAATCGCATCGGTATCCGATGCGATTATTCATCTCGGCATTCAGTCAGTCAAACAACTGGCTATGGGTTTCTCATTGATCGATCAATATCAACAGGGAAACTGCAAAGCCTTTGATTATCTGCAATTCTGGTCACATTCCCTGCTAATGGCTATCGCATCAGAGATGTTCGGCAATGTCATTCGTGTCAGCGTGCGAGAAGAATTGTTTGCCTGTGGATTGCTGGCGCGCATCGGTCTTCTAGCTTTAGCCACCACTTATCCGCAGAAATACTCGGAAATACTGGAAAATGAAGATAAACGACGCCCGTTGATCGAGCAGGAACGACTGTATCTTGAAACCGACCATAACAGCATGACTGCGGCAATGCTTCTTGACGCCAACTTTGCCACAGAGCTGGTTGAACCAGTTTATTATCATGAAGAACCGATGGAGTCAGGATTCTTCGAGGATTCTCGATGTTATCGCCTCACACAACTTTTTCATCTGGCAAAGCATCTCGCGGACATTGCCATCACTGCCAAAGTTGAATACTTTGAGCAGACCTCCGAATTAATGCTGCTGGCAAAGAAAATTGGTTTTGAAACAAAAACCTTTACTGACATGGTTCAGGATATTATCCAGGCATGGAAAAACTGGAACACACTGCTCAAAGTACCTTGCGCCACTTTACCTTCTTTTCAGAATATTACCCAAACGATCGAGCAATTTTCCGAAAATAGCCAGAATGCCTCCGCGCTTCGTGTTCTGGTCATTGAAGATGATCCGGTCAGTCGTCAACTGATTCAGGAAATACTATCGAGTACACTGGGTCATACCGTTTTCTCAGCTGAAAATGGACAACAAGGCTTGTCTCTGGGATTGGAAACAATGCCGCACGTTGTCATTACCGACTGGATTATGCCGGTAATGGATGGGCTTGAACTGACGCGCGCCCTGCGCGCCACCGACTGGGGCCAGAGCATTTATATCATTATGCTGACCGGTGTTGAAGAAGAAGAAAAGCTTGCCAAGGCTTTTGAGATTGGCGTGGATGATTACATCATCAAACCCATCAACATACGCACCTTCCGCGCACGTTTAAGGGCAGCCTGGCATTATCGAAGACTACAGGATTCCTGGCAGCACGATCAGAAACAACTTAAACAATTCGCCGCCGAGCTTGCAACGTCGAACCGTAAACTTGAACAGGCCGCACATACCGATATCCTGACCGGATTGCCGAACCGGCGCGCAGGCATGGAAGCATTATCACGCACCTGGAGTATTGCCAGCCGCTCTTATCAACAGGTGGCGGCTATTCTTATCGATATCGATCATTTTAAAAATATTAATGACAGTCACGGTCACGCGGCGGGCGATACAGTGCTTCAAACCATCGCAGCATCAATACAGAATACAGCACGCAAGGGGGATTTTTTCTGCCGTATCGGCGGTGAGGAATTTTTAATCATTTGTCAGGATAAAAAGACAGACTTGAACTCAACCGCAATTTTTGCCGAAAGGCTGCGCAACAAGGTAAGCCTGCAACATATGGATGTTCAGGGCGAAACAATTGCGGTAACCATCAGCATCGGTATTGCATTGAAAGAAGGCTACATGCAAAACGAGGATGAATTGATCAAAGCCGCTGACAAAGCGCTATATGCCGCCAAGCATGCGGGTAGAAACAGGATTTACTGCGCGACCGGCGATCATTTTTTTGCTCCTGATCTCGGCGGTTGATGAAAAACACTATCCAGACTCAGAAATTCTGCAAATAGCGCAGCAACTGTACAATCCGGTTGTTGATTATATTGGTGCGATAATCACCGCGCGAAATAACCGCTGCGCTACCAAAGCTGGCATGGGTCCAGTTGCGCGCAATGAATTCAAACTCCTGATCACGGTAGCGAAACCATTGCCTCTGTGAATTGCTCAAAGCACGCCTGGCTTCATCACCAAGCTTTGCCATCAACTGGTTATAAGCGCTATCGAGTTCATCATTGAGAAAATCTTCATAACGCGCATAGGCCGTTATATATCCTTGAGTGGTATGGGGTGTTTGCTGTATGTCGTCTTCATACACCTTTGCACGTTCAAGAAAATTTGCAACGTAATCCGGCGCATCCGGATTATCGATGGCGTATGCGGAAATACTGCAACTCACCAGAAAAAGTATCAGTACAGCTTTGCGCCAGAATTGCATCGGGATTTTTTCCTACCGATTACCAATGCGCATAGACGCTCTTCGAATAAATATTCCATTCCGCAGCGCGCCGGTTTATCAGTCCCTGCATCACTTTTCCCTGCGATTTATTCCATGCTTTCCAGGCAGTTTCCAGATCCGGATAACGCGTCTGCGCGGCAGGATTATTGATCAGCTTCAACACTGAAGAACTGGCAAAATTACCCAGCCCGATATTAAAAACCAGCAAGACGAGCGCATCGAACTGATTCTGCGAAAGTGTTGCTGTCACTTTGTTATTCACATCGTCAACAAACGGTTGCAGATCTTTCTCGAATAATGCTTTTGCCTGGTCTTCACTGATACCGTTCTGATATAGGGCGCCGAATTGATTCCATTCATCCTGGCTGATCAGGTGACCATAACCGATCGTTGCGCCTTTTACCCAGCTGGAAATCCCGGCGCCTGTCTGATCATCATAAGGTTTGTTTCTAAACGACTCGATCGTCATCAATAACGCCATACCTTTATCACTTATCTGATGCATGACTCACCTCCACTTTTAGTCGTTCTGCCGGAGCGGCAATCCATGAGACTTTGGAATTACAGCGATTGCCTGTATAGTGTAACAAAAGATTTAACTTTCCACGGAGTATCGAAATGACCATCGAAAGCATGAATCATTTTACGGTATTGAGCAGCAATCTCGAAAAAACCAAATCCTTTTATATCGATCTGCTTGGCCTCACCGATGGCTATCGCCCGCCCATGGCATCCGCAGGCGCCTGGTTGTATGCCAAAGACAAAAATCACTCGATTCTGCATATCATGGCAGGACGGCCCATGCCGGAACATGCGCCGGGTGTTATCGACCATATGGCGTTCACTGCCACCGGTTTGCAGTCCGTCATCGACACACTCAAGCATCACGGTATTTCATACAAGCTTAATCGCATGCCGGAGCTGGGTATCTGGCAGCTGTTCTGCTTTGACCCGGACGGTGCAAAAGTTGAGCTGGATTTTGCTGCGGAAGAGCCTGCACCAGCGGAATAACGCAGCAAAACTGTTCATTTGACGCAGTTCGGCCGTTTACCCGCCGCATGCGCCTGCTGCATCAAACCCATCGCCTTGGGCATCAGCTTCTGGAGATCGTCGATGCGGGTTGCGTGCGATGGATGGGTCGACAAAAATTCAGCCGGCTGCGGACCTTGACTGGCCTGTGCCATCTTGAGCCATAAGGTAATACTCTCCGAAGGACTAAAGCCCGCTTTCGCCATCAACTCCAGGCCGATGGTATCCGCCTCGCTTTCGTGCAGGCGGCTGAACGGCATAATAATCCCATATTCCGCCCCAACGCCGAGCAGGCTGACCGCCGTTTGTCCCAGTGCGGTTTGCGGCGCCGCGACAGCCGCGATCAGTGATACGCCGACCTGGGCGCCAAGTTTCTGTGACATGCGCTCATTGCTGTGCTTGGCCAGAACATGTCCGACTTCATGGCCAATCACTGTCGCCAGCTGATCCTGATTATCGACCAGATCAATCAGTCCGGAATGCACACCAATTTTGTTACCTGGCAAGGCAAATGCATTTAACGAGCCATCATCAAAAACAATCACTTCCCATTCGCCGCCCACTTCACGGGTAATCGCATCGGTGATACAACGGACAAACTGATTTTCCCGCGTATCTTGGCTGACCGGTTTTTCCGATTTCAGCGTATTAAAAGCCTGCAATCCCATGGCGTCCAGTTCGTCATCCGGCATAAAAACCAGTTGCGTCCGCCCGGTCGGCGAAGTAGCGCAGGCGCTTACCATCATCAGTAAAAACAGTGTAATTATTAATTTCATCGAGTCTGACTCCATAAAAATATTATTGTAGAGATACCATCTACTGATATTCCGCATATGCCGTAAATACCAGCTTGTAGCTACTGCGTGTCGCTGAGCAATGCAATAACCGCTTCATCACTCACCTGCGCGAACACTTCATAAAACTGACCAACGGCATAGAATAACGCCGGCGTCTTAAGACAGACGACTTCATCAGCGTATGGCGCTACCCTGTCCAGCGTCTCGAACGGCGCGACCGGCACCGCGCAGACCAGTTTCTGCGGCGCTCTGGCCCGCAGCGCATGTAATGCGGCAATCATTGTTGAGCCCGTTGCCAGACCATCATCGACAACAATGACGATGCGCCCTTCCGGATTCAGCGGTGGACGCACAGGCGTATACCGTTTGCGACGCTCCCGCATGACCTCAAGTTGCCTTGACTTTTCCTTTTCGATGTACTGTATATCGTGAACGATATGACTGGCTTCTTGCGTCATATACACCCAGCCGGTTTCATCGATTGCACCGATAGCCAGCTCCGGATTGCCCGGCGCGCCGAGCTTGCGCACCAGGACGACATCCATCTCGCCTTGCAGTTTATTGGCGATAATCTTCGCCATCGGTACCGCGCCACGGGGTATCGCCAGAACGAGCGGATTTTGCCCCTGATAAACCATCAACTGTTCGGCCAATCGAATGGCCGCATCTTCACGATCGCGAAACATTATCTTCTCCCTCCCTCGAATCACTGGCGAAATACATCTTCTGATAAAATAGCAGGAAACAGGTTACAAGAATATCCCTTCCGGAAATAATGAAAAGAATAGCAGCGCTCAAATCCTTGTCGATGGAGCACCACCAGGGACTGGCGCTGGCGCGTGCGGCCAGGATGGCGGCAAAAACAGATCCGGTCGACCCGGAACAGCAAAAAATCTGGTCTGAACTCGAAGCACATGCCGCAAAGGTACTGGAATCGCATTTTGAAATTGAAGAAACCGTGCTTGCATCCGCGCTCAGCGCGCTGAACGATCCGCATATCACTGCTTTACTGGAGCGCATGTATCAGGAACACACAACCTTGCGCGCCTTACTGTCTCCCGGAGGGCCGCGCACGGCGGAACAACTGGCGCATGCCGGCGAACTCCTCGCGCAGCATATCCGCTTTGAAGAACGCGAATTGTTCGAACTGGCCCAAGCGCGACTGGACCAGCCCGCACTGGACGCTATCGCCAGAGCAACACTACAGCGCTAACCGCGCATCTCCAACAGAACATTTCACAGCATGCGGCTTTTATCGCCGCTGGCGAATCCGTCAAGCGGCGGATCGAATGACTTGCCAAATGCAATAACTTTGAATAATTCACCCATCTCAGCCGGACTGATCAGTTTCTGCAGCTGACCAGTCAACGGCAGATAATGCTGCACGTCTTCGACCGACGTGCGCGACAGGATTTCCGTGATGCCGCAATTCAATAAAAAATGCGCCTGCGTAGTGTAACCCAGCAGCGATAAACCGGCATCTTCAGCCGAATTATTTAAAGCACTGAAGTCGACATGACTGGTAATATCCTGCAATCCCGGCAAATAAAACGGATCGCCGTGCGCATGATGACGATAATGGCACATCAGCGTGCCCTGAGTGCGCTGCGGGTGATAATATTCGCCGCGGCCAAATCCGTAATCAATCAGCATGACAACACCCTGCTGAAGCATTCCGGCGAGACTGCGGATAAAAGAACCTGCCAGCTGATTGATCTCGCTGCAATACATAAAATCCGGATCGCGTTGCGGATTAATCTGTTGCGTCAGATCTCCGGCAATCGCCTTCAGGGCGTCGTCTGCGATCGGCCTGCTCTGCCAGACGAATTTTCCATCTGGTGCTTGCAATTCGTATTCCTCGGATTCCTGCCAGACGACACCCCGCTCCAGCACATCATCGCCCCGCCACTCGACCAGATGCACCGGCATGGCGTCAATCACCTCGTTCGCCAGAATTGTTCCCACAAAATGTTCCGGCAACCGTTCAAGCCAGATCACACGCTGCATCAAATGCGGCGTATGTTCAGTCAGCAATTTCCGCTGCCGCTCGCGCAATTCAGCGCTGACTTCGAGAATATAATAATGCTGCGGCAGGCAATCGCACTGTTCGAGTTCGCGCAGCATATCCCTGGCCAGCTTGCCGGAGCCGGCGCCAATTTCCAGCACATCGGCCTTGTCATGATACCCCGCAATCTCCGCAGAAACCTGCCCAACCTGCCGCGCCAGTGCATAGCCAAACAATGTGGAAATTTCCGGCGCGGTCACAAAATCCCCGCTGCCGCCAAGCTTTGTTGCGCCACCGTTATAATAACCCAGCCCGGGACAATACAGCGCCAGCTCCATATAACGGGCAAACGTAATCCAGCCGCCCGCGGCGGCAATGTTTTCACGGATAACAGACTGCAATTTCCGGCTGTGCGCCAGTGCAGCGTCACTGCTGGCTGGCAGATTGGATATATTCGACGATGGCGTATAGAATGACATTTTTTAACGTTTTAGAATTAATGATAAGTCCGTATTTTACGGGAGACAATCATGCAAGAAAAAGTCGTTCTGGTGACCGGCGGCGCAAAACGCGTTGGCGCGGCGATCTGCCGCAGACTGCATGCGCAAGGCGCAAAGCTTGTCATTCATTATCGTTCCTCGCTGGACGAGGCGCGCGCGCTGCAACTTGAACTCAATGACAACAGACTGGACTCCGCATCGCTCGCGCAGGCCGACTTGCTCGATATTGATTTGTTACCCGAACTGATTGATAAAACAGTAAAACGCTATGGTCAGCTGGACGCGCTTATTAACAACGCGTCCAGTTTCTTTGCCACACCGCTCGGCGCCTGTACGATGGAAGCCTGGCGTGATCTGGTCGGCAGCAACCTGATGGCGCCGCTGTTCCTGTCTCAGGCTGCCGCACCCCATCTCAAAGAACGACACGGCTGTATCGTCAATATCATCGACATTCATACCGAGCGGCCATTGAAAGATTTTGTCATTTATAACGCCGCCAAGGGCGGATTGCAGGCGTTGACCAGATCTCTAGCGCTTGATCTGGGACCGGAAATCCGCGTCAACGGCGTATCACCAGGCCCGATCCTCTGGCCGGAAGACGCTATCTGGTCGAATGCACAGGCCCGTGATGCGATTATTCAGGATACATTGCTGAAGCGCATGGGCGAACCGGAAGATATCGCCAGAACCGTGCAGTTTCTGATTCACGACGCACCCTACATCACCGGTCAGATCATCGCCGTCGATGGCGGGCGCAGCATACATCTGTGAAGTAGCACACTTGCCTCATTCATTGAAAGCATTTCTGATCCATTCAATGGCGTAGCGCTGCGCTCCGGTGATCAGCACGGCGTCAAAACGGCAGGCGGGCTCACACCGCAACCCCGAGAGATAATGCCGCGCCGCAATCAGCAGTTTCGTCTGTTTGGCTGCCGTGATACTCGCCGCCGCACCACCAAAGGCATTACTCGCGCGCATTCTGACTTCGACAAACACCAGCGTGTCATTTTCGGCCATGATGAGATCGATCTCTCCGAAACGGCAACGGTAATTCCGCTCCACCAGCGTCAGCCCCTGCTGCTGCAGGTAGGCTGCCGCGATCCTTTCCGCTTCAGCGCCTTTCGGCAATCCAGCCATGCGTCAATTACCGGATTGCCGGAACTCCGAGTATCTGCACGCCGCCCTTGTCAAATCTGGCGGCCACCGGTTCGCGTATAAATTGCGCCGGTGGCGCGTAACGGATATAGCCGGTCACGCCATCCAGAGAAACCTCGTCAGGCGAACGCGCATACAGCAGACGGCTCATCAGCCGGAACGCATCAATGCCGAGCGCAAATAACCGTTCGGTATCCTTGTCTTTTTCCTGATGCAAGCCACGGTAAGCCATGACCGCCGGATGATCAGACTGCAACAGCCAGGGCATATCCATGAAACGGATACCATCCAGTTCGTTATAGTAAAGCGGATCAGCGTTGCTGACAAAAACCTGCGAGGTCGCGTAAACAGGAACTTCGGGACTCAAAAAAGCGCGCACCCGGCGCACCTTGTTGGCATCCAGCGCGAGAAAAACCACATTCTCCGCGCCGTTGGTATGTCTGCGCAACTGCGAAAAGAATCCCTGATCGTCTTCGTATTCGACTGATTCGGCGGTGTTGCCGAATTCTTCCAGCCAGCGGCTGGCAAACGCGCTCTGCAAACGTGACGACAGTGCTCCGGCGTCTTTGATGATAATCGCGTGCCTTCTGTGCAAATCGTATGAATCCAGCGCCAACTCGGCAATATGACTGGCTTCAGCTTCCATCTGCATGCCGAACAAAAACAGATTGGGCGGCAACGGCATCGACTTATCCGTTGCATTGAGCGCCAGCGTCGGCACTGCGATGGCATGGCTCGACGCCAGCGCGGTCACACCGTTGCGCGTTAACGGGCCGACGATCAGCACGGCGCCAGCCTGTAACGCCTGATGATAGGTCACCAGAACATCCAGCGGATCATCGGTGGTCGAATAAATCCGCACCGCGAAAGGCAATGCTGATTCACGCCTGGCGGCAGTGACGAATCCTTCCTTGACCGTTTCAGCAGCCGGGCCAAAAGAAGCGGATTGCAGCGGCAGCAATAATCCGATATGTGGAACAGGAGCATACGCTGGCGGGGCGTCCGGATAATACGCTTCCGGATGAGTGGCAAAAGCGCGCGTGCTGCCGTATAGTGCCACGATCGCCACCAGAATGACAAAATAAAAACGTTGCATTGTAGAAAATAATATGCCAGTGAAAAACGCATTATATGTGGTTGCGACACCAATAGGAAACCTTAACGACATCAGCCTGCGCGCTTTGTCGGTTCTCGCGAGCGTCGACGTGGTTGCCGCCGAACATGTTCAGAATTCGAAGCATTTGTTGTCGCACCATACAATTCATACCCGATTGATCGCCCTGCACCAGCATAATGAAGCCGCCGTCGCACATCAGATCAGCACATTCCTGGCGCAAGGAAAATCCGCCGCTTTGATCAGCGATGCCGGAACACCCGCAATATCCGACCCGGGCGCCGTTCTAGTGCGACAGGTACGCGAACAGGGATTCCCGGTGATTCCGATTCCGGGCGCGAATGCCGCCATCTGCGCACTCTCGGCGGCAGGCATCATCCATCCGCATTTCCTGTTTTACGGATTCCTGCCGGCCAAAACAAGCCAGCGCCAGCAGGCATTAAAAACACTGGCCGCGCTGCCGTACACGCTGGTTTTTTACGAAGCGCCGCATCGCATTCGGGCAAGTCTGCACGATATGGCTGCCGTGCTGGGCAGCGAACGCCAGCTCACTATCGCGCGCGAACTGACCAAACTGTTTGAAACCATTCATCAATGCAGGCTGGATGAAGCCATCGCATGGCTCGAAGCCGACGCACACCGCGAGAAAGGTGAATTTGTCGTACTGGTTTCAGGCGCGCCGGCACCGGACAGCACTGAAATCAGCGAACAGACGCGCAACACGCTGACCTTGCTGCTGGCCGAATTGCCGCTGAAACAGGCGGTCAAGCTGGCCGCCGGCATTTCCGGCGAAAACAAAAAAGCGCTGTATCAGCTCGCGCTGAGTTTGAAGCCATAGCGTTTATAATGCGATTTTTCATCTGGATATCCGCCGCCCATGAACACCTTACAGGAACTCACGCTGACCCGCCCGGACGACTTCCATCTGCATGTGCGTGATGACGCGCAAATGCAGGCGGCACTGCCGTTTTCCGCCCGGCAGTTTGCCCGCGCCATCATCATGCCGAATCTGAAACCACCTGTCGTCACCACCGCGCTGGCCGCCGCCTATCGTGACCGCATTCTGTCGGCGTTGCCCGATGCGCTGAAGCATCGCTTTGAACCGCTGATGACGCTCTATCTGACCGACGATACCGCACCACCGGAAATCCTGCGTGCGAAAAACAGCGGCATTATTCACGGCGTCAAGCTTTATCCCGCCGGCGCAACGACGAACTCTGCCGCCGGTGTCACCGATATCGCGCGCTGTTATGCCGCGCTGGAAGCGATGGAAAAAAATGACATGCCTTTGCTGGTGCACGGCGAGGTTACCGATCCGTCTATCGATATTTTTGATCGCGAGAAAATCTTCATCGATACCGTGCTCACACTTGTCATCCGGCGTTTTCCGGGTTTGCGCGTGGTATTCGAGCATATCACCACGCAGGAAGCCGCCGACTTTGTCGCCGCCGCACCGGATACCCTAGCGGCCACCATTACCGCGCATCATCTGCGCTATAACCGCAACGCGATTTTTCAAGGCGGAATCCGTCCGCATTATTACTGCCTGCCCGTCCTGAAACGCGAGCATCATCGTCAGGCGCTGATCCGGGCCGCGACCAGCGGCAGCAAAAAATTCTTCCTCGGCACCGACAGCGCCCCGCATCCGCGCGCGTTAAAAGAAAACGACTGCGGTTGCGCGGGCATATTTACCGCCCACGCGGCCATTGAATTGTATGCCGAAGCATTCGAGCAGGCCGGCGCGCTGGATCGGCTGGAAGCCTTTGCCAGCTTCAACGGCGCGGATTTTTATCGGCTGCCGCGTAACACGGCGCGGATCACGCTCAGAAAAACGCCATGGCAGATCCCGGAACGAATCGATTTCGCGGGCGATATGTTGATTCCTTTAGCCGCCAGTGAAATGCTCGGCTGGAAGATGCTGTAATGCTATACATTCCGGATTAAAACAGTTCTTCCAGAAAATTCGCCACCGACTGATAAGCGCGATTGGCAGCGCGCTCGCTGTAGACCGTGCCAAAACCGGGATTATTCGCCGCCGGATTGGTGAATGCATGCAGGGTTCCGCCATACACATGCATCTGCCAATCGACCTGCGCCGCGGTCATTTCCTGTTCAAACGCCAGCACCTGCTCCGGCGGCACCATGGGGTCATCATGACCATGCAGGCACAACACTTTTGCCGTGATTTTCTGATTGGATACTGCGCCTGGCGCAAAAATGCCGTGAATACTGATCACGCCGGCCACATCCGCGCCGGAACGCGCCAGTTCAAGCACGCACATGCCGCCGAAACAAAACCCCATCGCCGCGACCCGCGTCGCATCAACCTGCGGTAACATCCGCACGGCGCGCAAAGCCGCATTGATTCTCTGTCTCAACAAAGTGCGATCGGAAGCAAATGGCGACATGAGCGCGCCGTTGCCCGCAACATCGCCATCCTTGCCGTAAATGCCTTTGCCATACATATCCAGCGCAAAGCCGACATAGCCCAATGCGGCCATGCGCTCGGCGGTTTTGCAGGCAAACTCGCGCCTTCCGCTCCAGTCATGCGCGATCAGCACGGCGGGTTTGGCAACGCCGGTATCCTTGTAGGCAACGTAGCCTTCCAGTAACACTTCACCATCCTGGTAATTCATAGTCTGCGTTATCATCGTCATTCAATCCTCGATTTTATTGTGAACCCGCCACCGGCTAAACCAACAACCTTTGTTTGCGGCCGACAAGCGGATAGATCAGCCATTTACGACCATCCTTTTTTCCCGGCTAGATCGTGTTAGCGTTATAATTCGTCTTGCCCGCCCATTTCTGGATAATCATGATAACAAAGATAGCAAAGGGCTTACAGGGTGTTAAAACAACAGACTTGCAACACAGATAACTTTTTATAGGACGCGTAAAATTGAAACCATTCACTGATACTCCTCGCACGCCGCGAGACCGCTTATTATCGCTGTGGATCGCCATAACCGCAGCAACTGGCTTCCTGCTGTCTTTTTCTGGAACAGCGGCGGCTGACAGCGTTTTCGTCTCGGCCAAACACGACAAAATCTTTATCGCTGACCGCGGATTACTCGTCAAGGATCTGCATACCGGCGCCATCAACACCCTGTGCACGCCCAATGGCCGCTGGTACGACCCGGCTGGCCATGATGTCACCGATTTACTGGGCACCGCCACAGATGTTGTCGTCAAGCATCATTACGCGGTTGTCACTGTGCATCCGCTGGATGCCCAGAACAATCCCTTTGTAGACACCATAACCGTCGATCTGACCAGCTGCCTGGATTATAAAATTGTCAAAGTGGACGACTGCATTGCCACCGTCGATCTTGACGGCGGTTATATGACCATCCCCTGCGTTGCCTATCAAGGCGGCTACCTGACAGTCAAAATGAATCGCCGCGGCCGCTCGGATAACTGGGAAGTAAACACACTCGGCGACAATGCATACATCAGAAACTACTATGGCCATGACCGCAAACATGATCGCGACGATGATGATGACGATTGATCGACAGAGCGGCTGGTGACAGCACGTCTCAGCCTTTAGCATTCCCGTCCTGAACGCAGAATTAATCGACTGGCGTGGCTTTATCGCGCCAGTCCGGATTGAATGGAAGGTTAGACCTTGAGCTTATTTCCCATTCGTGGAATTAGATTTAGTTCGACATGATCATCGGCGCCATTGGCGTCGGTATCACCATGCTCATTCTGGTATTGCTGTAGATGAGCATGTCATTACCAATATTTATTAACCAGACATCTCATTCTATCCGGGATCCTGTAACGGGCTAGAAATCAATCCGCAACATCAACCAGCATTTTCGCATCTCCTGTTGTATTTAGCATTCAATTTCATCGGCTTGTGCGAAATCTCACAGATAACTCCTCTGCTTTTTCCTAAACTGTCAACGTGTTTGATTGAACTGATTTATCAATTCAAAACGGCACCGTTTGTTTTTATCACTGATCTCAACATAAAGGAAAACTGATGAAATTCACTAAAATTACTTCTACCGCTTGCGTTCTGTTTTTATTGATTTTTGGAAACACATGGGCTGTCGCTGGCAGCGGCATTAACAGCAATTGGAATCAAATTGGTATTGCCACAAGCCAGAATACGATGAACACACCGAAAGGTAAGTTAAAGAACATACAAGCCAAACTAGAAGCGCGGCTCTGCACACTCAGTCCAAGGGATAACATCAATGCCCGCATTCAGTCCACATTAAACAAAAATCAACAGGCAAAAGAGCAAGTCTGTTAAATTTGCCAAATTACACTCATGGTGGTGTCTCAGAGCCGGAAAAAACGCTGTATTCTGATGTTTTATCCGAAACTGCGCGCCACCTCATCATCTTGCATTCATGAATGGAAATTATCAGCAATGTTATAGATACAGTAGCGGTCGTCCACACACGCATTTCGTTGCTTGCGGGTGTCGCGGATACTCAGTTACATCACATTGCCATAGCCGTCGTAACTAATCGTCGTTTTGCAGCCATCTTCTATTCACTGCACCGGCAAGCGAAAATTCGCATGCCAGTCAGTCGCGATCTTGCGTTTGACAAGGTTGACCGTAAAAAAAACCATGAACCTCCGGGAAGCCGGTATTGTGTCATTTCGCTTGTTTTCCTGTTTTTAAACTATTTCTTGATTGATGCCCCCTTGCGGTCGACACATCCTACCGGGCTTTTTTAACCACCCGTGACAGTAGCATAACTTGCACGAAAAGGAATCAAACCTGCAATCCCGCCGCATAACATTCCCTACTGTGCATTAATGCACCATGATGCTTAAACCCTATAAGCTCAAACACGCCAATCCATGCCAACAAACCTTTCTTTCAGTCAATTTTAGAAATTCGACGCTGTCTTCAAGTCTACCGAGAAAGTACTGCGGAATTCCGGTCAAACCGGTCTACGCACTGGCGAGGATCAGCCGGGCCGGATTCTGTCGCCGCCGTTGACAACGTGAGAAGAACGTCCGGCTCAAAATCGGCCCTGGCGAAAACACTGGCCCATGCGCTGCCTCAAAAATAGAATGAGACCTTTGCACGGCTACTGCGCGGCACGATAATCGCGTTAAAAATTTGCGAAAAATGCTCATTTACCCCGTGTAAACTCCGCTTTTTCGCAAATTTTTGCCTTATTCTCGCACCGCTCATGACACCGTGCAAAGGTCTCAGAATTAATGAAGTTATGGGCTTGGGAAAGGTTTTTGATTATATTCCCCCGAGGATGCGGAAGAAATTT
Organism: Burkholderiales bacterium; assembly: GCA_024235735.1. GTDB lineage: Bacteria > Pseudomonadota > Gammaproteobacteria > Burkholderiales > Nitrosomonadaceae > Nitrosomonas. The sequence continues at coordinate 13,503 of JACKLU010000015.1, read as the reverse complement.
CAGAGACGATAGCGATAACACTACGAATAGAAGTCGCGATTTCCTCCATTGTCTGTCCTGCATACGAAACAAGTTTATTTCCTGATGTAATTTTTTCCCCAGAATCACTCACTAATTCCTTGATTTCCCTTGATGAATTAGCAACTCGCTGAGATAAAGTTCGCACTTCATCAGCAACCACAGCAAATCCGCGCCCTTGATTGCCAGCACGCGCCGCCTCCACTGCGGCGTTCAATGCAAGAATGTTGGTTTGAAAAGTAATTTCATCAATTATAAAAACGATTTCAGAAATTTTATTTGAAGATTCCTTAATAGAATCCATAGTCGCCATCATTTGACCAATAACGCTCACACCTTTATTTGTAACGGGCGTCATTCCATTCGCAACACGCATAATATCGTTCAGACTGTTTTCAACAGATATAGAAAGCTGATTAAAGGATTTGGCAAGCGATTGACTAAAACCACGTTTGTTATCCAAACTCATTTTTAGATTAAAACCACTCGTATTGTTAGCCGCTGCGTCTACAATCTCTTGGATTTCACCTATAATCTTATTTAATGAATCGACTGTATTATTTACGCCATTTTTGGTTTGCCCAAATACACCGGGATAATCTTGTGTTATTTTTTGACTTAAATCACCTGCGGCCAAGGCATTAGTTACTCGCATTACATCATTCAGGCCTACTTCAGTGGTTTCTAATAGCTGGTTAAGTAATCCACAAATTTTTTCCCCAAAACCACTTTTACTTGTTAAATCGATTTTTTTACTAAAATCCCCTTGCACAGCCGCATCAACAATAATCTCTATTTCTGTCACTAACTGAGACAAGCTTTCTTGCATTGCAAGCATGGATTCCAGCATGCTACTGGAGCCCTTCTTCTGGTTAAATTCGACACCAGAGCTCAAATCTCCTTGAGTGATTCGTTCTGCCATAAATGCCACCTTAGCGGACTCAACCCCTTCAGTACGCAATTGAATCGCCAGGTAAACCAATATGATGGACTCAAAAACAACATAGGCTGCATGCAGCAATACAATGCCATAGTTCTCACCATGATTGAATATCCAAACATTCAAGTGCAAAGCCTGCAAAGAATTACAAACTAGATGATGAACAGCGATCAACACTGCGCCGAAAATGATTGGACGCCAGTCTCGATAGGCTAATAAAAATGCAAGTACTGCAAATAAACCAAAGTGCATTTCTATCACACCATGACTGACTTGAATGTGAATCGCAATTTGAATGATTAGGGCACTTGCTATCGTTAATCTTGAAAACAGAGTCCCTTTCATTGCGCGCCAGATCACGAAAGCAGAAACCAGAACCGGAATACCAATCATTAAGCTAAAACCCAGCTGGTCATAAAACAGCCCTACCACAACGGTGACTAAAAATAAAAAAACAAGCGTGACCATCATTACCTTGTCAACTTGGATACGCATCGGTTTTAGCAAAACTTCATGATCATCCATTTCATGCCTCTCGACTTACGCAAAATAAGTTATATGAAAAAAACAGCTTTCCGCCAATAGTTTAAGAAAAATAATATAGAAACAGATTATTTAGCACTCTAAAACCTTATAAACAGCATAGGCTTTAAGTGCACTTTAACGGTATTTCATTAATCTGGCTTTAACGTAATAGAAAAAAAGCAGGCCTCGCGTTTTTCTGGCCAACCAAGGCCATAAAAGGCAGCGTCAATTAAACCTGAGCTGGATTGATAAAGTCATATCGACTCAGCGTTTTGATTCCGCGCCCGTTGCGCTGAATAAAAAGCTTTTGGTAATCAGCGGCGCTTTCCTGATTATGATCGCGCCGTTTAAGACCGTGGAAGCTCGATTAGCATTGCGTAATCGAACGCCTTATCTGAACCTTGTCTGTCTTGCATCAATGTAAGGCGTTACTGCGGCACCGCCTGTTGTTACATTTTACAGAAGAAGGCAAAGTCTTTTACACGAATCTGGCAGGATGTATTACTTGTCTTTTGCTGGTATGTGTTATTGCAAGAATTGGTACTTTATTTGCGTTTCTTGATTGATGCGCCTCCTTGCGGTCGGCACATCCTACCGGGCTATATTACCGGCCAACATTGCTGCTTTTTTCCATTATCAATTGACATGAATAAATTGGCGCAAGGTAATGATGTTTTCCGAACCACAAAAATTCTACGTGATCCGACTGATCCAACGCCGGACTATGTGTATAGGTTGGTGGTGATTCCGCGAGCCTCAACATAATAATCTTAGCCGAGGCTCCTGTCATTCACCCCCGTCCTAAACATCCTTTCTGTAAACTACTCTAAACCCTATTAATCCTAGCCCGACTAGTAACATAGCATAGATTTTTGATTCAGGAACAGGAGACACAGCTTCGAGAACTATGTTGTCAAAATAAGCTTCAGAACTTTTATCAAAAGCATTCTCGATGAGCCAAACCTCAATATTTTTACCTATCAAATGATTATTAGCTGAAACATGATAATTCAAAGTAATTAATTGAAAGTCACCATTCAAAGGCGATGGACCCGTTGTTTCAGCAAGTACCTCACCACCAGCACGAAGCTGTATGGCAAAACCAGGCAATGGATCTACAAGCGAGTCACCAACAAACACGCTTAGTCTATAGTCTGTATCCATAGCAAGCTCTGAACTTAGTATTTGATAAATTGCACCGCGTTCAATGTATGCAACGTTGAATCCTTCCGGTGCTTGTCTAGGAAAATATCCAATAGGTGGATTATAAACACCAAAATTCCATATGGCATTTGTGTCTGTTCCATTCCACCCTGGGATTATATTACTGGTAAAGCTACCATCGCCAAGGGCAGGTAATTCAAATCCAGCATTAACAATAGGCAGAAATAGAGCGCTGTTCTCAGCATGCAAAACGAATGAGTTAAAACAAATAGATACCGCAACAGTTATCCTAGCAATAATACCGCGTCTTTTTGTCCATATATGTTTCACTGAAACTCCCTTCACGGAATAAATTGTAAATAAAAAACTCTCTAAACAATTAATGAGTCAAATATGTATTTAACACGATTTCACTTCCAGCGACTACATAATCTTGCTTCAGCAGCATAATATAATCAAACACCCCGAACCATCCCGGCAAGTCTTTCAGCCAATTCCAGAAGCTCGGCGTTGTCTTCAAGTCCATTGAGAAAGCGCTGCGGAATGCCGGTCAAACCGGCCTGCGCGCCGGTCAGTGCGCCGGTGAGTATCGCCCGGGCTTGATTCTGTCCGCCGCCGTTGATGGCGTAGAGAACGGCGGATTCAAAATTGTCATGGAATCGCGCAGCCAGATAATAGGCTGCCGGTAGTTGATGGTAGATCGCGCAAGGCATGCCGTACACCATCGATACCTTCCATGCGGGTTCCAGCCGGATATCCGGATCGGCTGCGGCCGCCGCCATATACGACGGTGTCAGCAATGCATCGGGAGAAGCGAAACGACCGGCGCGCGGCGGATCCGGGTCGCCCGGGCGTGGCGGCTTCAAATCGTCATGTGTCACCGCATGAAAAGGCAGTTCACCGTCCTTGACCAGTTTCATGAGCTTGGCCGACAATTCGCTATCGAGCCTGTGCCCCTGCACCAGATGCCCCAGCACAACGCCGTAAGCGACCGTCATGGAAACCACGAGATGGTCAGTCTGCGTGAGCATAGTATTGCTAGTAACGGCCGCAGCGAGGCGATCAGGCTGGAACGCGTAACGAACGGCAATCGCCAGCGTGCGTTCAATCGCCTCGGTGGTATCGGCATGCGATCCGGTCTGTCCCCAGGGCAGTTTCTGTTCGACGCGCCGCCGCCAGACCTCGCGGATGGACTGGCTGGTATAATTGCCGGGCCCGCTGACCGGTGTTCCGTCAAGCAGCGGAAAGAGCGCTTCATCCATCCTCCGGCAGAAGTCGTCGTGATCATATTCACCGCATTCAACCAGTGAGCGCAGGGTGAGTTTCAGGATAAAACCCGCCTGGGACAACTGGCCGGCTTTGCAGCCTATATGGTAGCGATCCGGCATGGGGTCGGTATAGCCATCGATCCAGTCACCATAATCGCGGTGCAGTTCATCCAGGTCGTAATACCAGTGCGGCCCCAGGCCCAGGGCATCGCCAATAAATGCACCTATGATGGCGCCCTTAGCACGATCCTTGATGTCATTTTCCGTCATATTCTTGCCTCCGCATCAGCAGCCCCAGTACAGTTGTATCATCACGAGCAACTTTGAGATTCCGGTCAAAAACTCCTACGTCATCGATTAGACATGATTTCATTTCTGCCGGCAAACACAGTACGAGCAATCACAAACCAGTTGATGCCTCAGTGTGTTGTTCATTGACAATAAAATAAGCCTTCAGTATATTCGCAAAGTTACGATATTTCTCGCCCGCAGTTCCGGCAAAAGTCTTATCCTTGTATATCTGCCTGAATTTATAAAAAGTATGCGCATTGTTGTCACCGGCATGGGTGTCATTTCACCGATTGGTTCCAGCGTTGATCAATTCTGGAATTCGGCTGTCACGGGTCAAGGCGGCATACGTCAAATCACCTGTTTCGATGCCTCCGGGCACCGTTCGCGCATCGCCGGTGAAATTCCGGATTTTGATCCGAAATCCTTTCTTTCCGCCAAGCAGATCGAACAGACCGACCGTTTTACCCAGCTCGCTTTGTATGCCGCCAAGGAAGCCTTGAACGATGCGGGTGATCTCAGCGGTTATCCGGCCCGGCAGCTTGCAGTCAGTCTCGGTTCGGGCATGGGCGGATTTTCCACGTTTGAATCGTCTGCTGCCCGCAGGCTACAGAATAAATCGGTGCCGCCCTTTACCGTGCCGAGAACCATGGCCAATTCCGCCGCCGCCTGGATTGCGGCGCAGCAGGGTTTAAAGGGCGCGAACCTGACATGCAGCACAGCGTGCTCTTCCGCCGCCAATGCAATCGGCATGGCGCTGGATCTTTTACGCGCCGGCAGAGCGGATGCCGTCGTCACCGGCGGCGCTGAAGCCTGCGTTCTGCCGCTGACCATTGCCGGATTTGAAGCGCTGCACGCGCTGTCCACCGGGTTTAATGACGATCCCGCATGCGCCTCGCGTCCCTTCGCCACCGGCCGCGACGGTTTTGTCATGGGGGAAGGCGCAGGCATTCTGGTGCTGGAAAAAGAACAGGAAGCGATACGGCGCGGCGCGAAAATACACGCCGTCATCGCCGGTTACGGCGGCGCCTGCGATGCGGCGCATATCGTCGCGCCGGATATTGACGGACAAATCGCGGCAATGCAGGCCGCCCTTGAAGACGCGCAGATCACGCCGGACACCGTTGACTACATCAACGCGCATGCAACGTCGACGCCGCTTGGCGATGTTATTGAAACCAGGGCAATCAAACAGTTGTTCGGCGATCATGCACACAAACTCGCCATCAGCGCCACCAAGTCACTGGTTGGCCACACCATCGGCGCATCCGCGGCGCTCGGCAGCATCGCCACCATCATGACGCTGAATACCGGCGTCATTCACCCAACGGTCAATTTAACCGCAGCCGACCCCGAATGCGACCTGAATTACGTACCCAATACAGCGTTGCACAAGGCAGTCAAAACCGGTTTATGCAATGCTTTCGGATTTGGCGGCAACAACGCCACACTCGTTTTTACAACCCTCTGATTCATGAAAAAACTCAATGAGCACAGACAATTTTGAAGAAAAAATCATCGCATTCATCGCCTCTAAAGTTGAAAATGTAGATCCTGCGACAATTGACAAATCTTCCGATTTTGAAACGCTGGGACTGGACTCCATGGATAGAGTGCAGCTTTTGTTTGATGCCGAGGAAACTTTCGGCGTGACATTCGAAGATGAAGAAGTGAAGAATTTCAGCTGCGTGGGCGATATCGTCGACTACATCAGCAGGAATCATTCGGCAGAGCAGCCGGGCGAAGAATAACACACATCATAAAAAAAACTTACTACACGCCGGTCAATGGCTGAAACCGTTATCGATCTGATCCGTCATGGCGAGCCGGTTGGCGGACGCCGCTATCGCGGTCACGCGATTGACGATCCACTGACTGAAAAAGGCTGGTCGCAGATGTGGAATGCTGTCGGCGATTCGCATCCCTGGCAGCAGATTATTTCGTCACCGCTGCAACGCTGTCATGCATTTGCCGCCGCGCTCGGCGAAAAGTATCGAGTCAGCGTCGATGTCGAACAGCGATTCAAGGAAGTCGGCTTCGGCGTCTGGGAAGGGTTGAGTCACGATGAAATTAAAGTTAACCGCGCCGGCGAATACCAGCGCTTTCTGAATGACCCGGTGCATCACCGGCCACAGGATGCGGAAGCGCTTGACGGCTTCATCCATCGCGTCAGCACGGCCTACCATGAGGTAATCGCACGCTACCAGGGTCAACACTGCCTGATCGTTACACATGCCGGCGTGATGCGCGCGATCATCGCGCAGACCGTACATGCCGATCCGGTCGGACTTTATCGCATCAAAATCAGTAATGGCGGCATAACGCGCATCCGGCACAACGCATCGCATGGCATTCTGGAGTTTCTGAACGGAAAGTTATCATCCTAAAAACCTCAGTTGAATGGGGTTTAGAGTGCGTTGATTTTTATTTTTGGCAAGGCACAATGAGGCGTGATAACGCGTTATTACAACGAATTGTAACGCAGCAAAAATTAAAAAGCGGCGTGCTATAAACACCATAGTCTGACTCACCATCTGGATGAACCAGAATTGATCAAATTGTTTCATGTATTCATATCGTTAGTCATTTAGGATAACGATCAACTGAGGTTTTTAGGATCATAACTCTCTCTTCGGTTCTAAGTGCCACAGAAAGTCTGGCGCACTCGCTCGCATGCCGAGGGCGGCGTGCGGTAAGCGGCGTATTCCGGCAGATCGGCGTAAGGTTCTGAAACGGCCGCCAGTAATCGCGCCAGCACCGTATAATCACCATCATCCGAAGCCGCAGCCAGCGCTTCCTCGACACGGTGATTGCGCGGCAGCACAGCCGGATTGTTCGCGCGCATCAGATCAAACGACGCCTGTAATGACGCGGACTGCCGTGACAGCCGCGCCCGCCATTGCGTCTGCCATGCTGCAAATGCGTCATCCTTGAACAGGCTGTTCTCCGGCAGATATGCTGCGGACAGCGCACGGAAACTGTTGGTGTAATCGGCCTGATGCTTGTGCATCAGCGTCAACAAGGCTTCAATCAGCAAGCCATCCTCAGCTTCTTCGCCAAACAAGCCCAGCTTTTTACGCATGCCGGTCATCCAGCAGCGCTGAAAAATATCGGGAAAATCCTGAATTGCCGCTTCCGCAAGCGCCAGCGCTTTTTCCTGCTCCGCGTGCAGCAACGGCAGCAATGTTTCGGCAAAACGCGCCAGATTCCATTGCGCGATACGCGACTGATTATCGTAACTGTAGCGCCCGTGATAATCGATCGAGCTGAATACGGTCTGCGGATCAAAGTCATCCATGAACGCGCACGGACCATAGTCTATGGTTTCTCCACTGACCGCCATATTGTCGGTGTTCATAACACCATGGATGAAACCGGCCAGCATCCAGCGCGCCACAAGCGACGCCTGTCGCGCAATGACGCTGTTCAGCAGCGCCAGATAAGGATTGTCCGCTTCGATGAGTTCCGGATAATGACGCTGGATGGTGTAATCGGCGAGGATTTTCACCCCTTCCACGCCTTCACTGCGCACCACGTATTCGAACGTGCCGACACGGATATGGCTCGCCGCCACGCGGGTCAGGACAGCGCCAGGCAAAGGCGTCTCGCGCATTACGGTTTCGCCGGTTGTCACCACGGCCAGACTGCGTGTCGACGGAATACCAAGCCCATGCATGGCCTCGCTGATGATATATTCACGCAGCATGGGCGCGAGCGCAGCGCGGCCATCGCCCCGGCGCGAGAATGGCGTGCGTCCCGAGCCTTTGAGCTGAATATCCACTCTGCCGCCATCCGGCGTCAGATGCTCGCCGACCAGTATCGCGCGGCCATCGCCAAGCATCGTGAAATTGCCGAATTGATGACCGGCATAGGCTTGTGCGATGGGCTGTGCCGCTTGCGGCAACAGATTGCCGGAAAACAGCTGCGCAGCCTCATCTTCACTGAGCGCGCGCAAGTTCAGTCCGAGCGATTCGGCGAGCGTGTAATTCAAAATCGCCACACGTGGCGCTTGCACCGGAACCGGGTGGATTCGTGCATAAAACGTTTCGGGCAGGCGGGCATAGCTGTTGTCGAAACGCCAGCCGACGCTGTTATTTTCCAGGTTTGTATTCGATTGTATGGACATGATGATAGGGATTATAAACAACCCGATGATTAAAAATCATGAGATTATTGACTGAACACCACGCGACCAGCGCAATCAAAATATCAATGATTCATTTCAGTTTCTGTCGTGAACCAATACAAACCAACTGCTGATTCAACCACCTACCGGGGTCGTTTTGCGCCCTCGCCTACCGGCCCGCTGCACTTCGGTTCGCTGGTGGCGGCTGTCGGCAGTTATCTGGATGCCCGGGCAAACCAGGGCGAATGGCTGGTGCGTATCGAAAATATCGATGCGCCACGCGAAGCGCCCGGCGCATCCCGCGACATCCTAACGTTGCTGGAAAAACTGGGCATGCACTGGGACGGCGAAGTGGTTTACCAGCACGAACGGCATGCCCTGTATCGCGAAGCGCTGGCCATGCTGGAAAAACAGAAACTGATCTATGCCTGCACCTGTTCACGCAAGGAAATCGCCGACTCGAGCATTATCGGTATCGAAGGTCCGGTTTATCCGGGAACATGCCGGAACGCACCAAACCATCCGCATCGCCCATATCAGCAGAGCAGGCAAAGCGCGATACGTGTCCGAACGAACAATCAGCCGGTTGCTTTCACCGATCCGATACAGGGTTATGTCGAGCAACGGATCAGCACAGACATCGGCGATTTTGTGCTGCACCGCGCTGACGGCATATTCGCATACCAACTGGCTGTCGTTGTCGACGATGCCGAACAAGCGATCACGCATGTCGTACGCGGCGCGGATCTGTTGAACTCAACGCCGCGCCAGATCTATTTGCAGCAACTGCTGGGCTATGTCACGCCGGCTTATCTGCACCTGCCTGTCGTAACCAACGCAAAAGGCGAGAAACTCAGCAAGCAAACCTTTGCTGCACCAGTGACGCAATTCAATGTATTATTCCAGCTCGTGTCTGCACTGCGATTTCTGGGACAGGAACCACCCGCTGAATTGCTGGACAGCAGTCTGGAAACATTCTGGCAATGGGCTATTGCGCACTGGAATCCGGCGAATATTACCGCAACCGGCATCAGTGAACCGGATTGCATTAAATGAACATATAGAATCAAGGAGAACGCGTGGCGCTGTTGCCATTTTACATACCCGGAAGACGCAGGATCAATGTGATCATTGTCGGTGGCGGCTATGCCGGGATGGCGGTGTTGACGACCCTGAAACAATATGCCTCCAATGTGGATATCACGCTCGTCGACCCCGGTACGCAGCATCTGAAAATCACGCATCTGCACGAGACATTCCGTTACCCGCTGTCGGATTTGCTAGTGCCGTTCAGCGAACTGGAAAAACGTTTCGATTGCCGCCACATCCAGGCGGCGCTGACAGTAAACGCCGCCATGCTGCGACAATGGCAAGCGGACAAGTATCTTGCTGTCGGCAATGAAATACTGCCTTTCGATTATCTGGTGATTGCAACCGGTGGAAAAACGCAAGAATCGGAACCGGCGACGAACGTCCTTACCCTACAGGATTTCATGCATACCGCAGGTTCGTCGCTGCTGTTGAACCATCTTGGAACGATCGCCACAGAAGAACCGTTCATTTCCGTCGTTGGCGCGGGCGCTACCGGCATCCAGTTTTTGTTTGAAATCGATCAATTCCTGCACCGGCAGAAAATCAAAGCCAGACTACGACTGATCAATGCCAGTGAGCAGGTACTCACACAGTTTCCACACGGCTTTGATACGTATGTCCAGGCGCTGATGCGGGAATGCCGTATTGATTTCGCAGCCAATACCCGGTATCTTGGCCAGACAGACCAGGAAATACTGCTGGAGGACAAACACTCCGGCACTGCTGCTGCGCTGCCTTCACACCTGACATTATTGTTCCTCGGCAAAAAGCAGGAACATTTCTGGTCGGCAAATGCCTTCGGTCAGGTAGAGATTGACCAGAAAACATTACCGCATGTTTTCACGGCCGGTGACTGTTCTGCGTACCGATCGCCCGGTTCAAACGTACAATCGGCGCAGTCCGCGGTGCGCAAAGGTAAGCTGATCGCCCGGAATATTCTGCGGCATTCCGGTCTGTTAAAAATACTTGAACCTTATTTGCATCACGATATTGGCTATGTCGTCAACCTCGGCCCAACCGATGCGGTTGGCTGGCTGGTGGCTGAGGGCAACATTGTTACTGGCCTTCCGGCGCTGACCATCAAAGAGATTGTAGAGGCGCAGTATGATTTATTGTTAATGGGAATCGACACTTACGTGATCTAAGAGACTTCCGGGAATAGCTGACTATCCCGTGGTCCTGATGCACAACACCGTCGTCTAACCAGCATTTCCTCAGGAATTTCGCACAGGAGACAATTTATGTTCGGTTTGTTAAAAGCAACGCCGGTCACCGGCAAGGCTAATACACTGATTCAATGTCCATCTGACAGGCTGTTTGATTTTATTGGCGTTGAATTGTTGAAAAACTATCCCCGATGGTCACCAGAAGTAAAGGAATTGGAAAAATTAACCGATGGTCCAGTCAAGACCGGAACGCAATGCCGTCAGGTCCGCGTCGACCAGGGCCGGCGCTCGGAATCGACATTTAAAGTCAACGTATTCGAGCCAGGCAAGCGTATTTGCTTTGAAGGTCTATCCAATCCTTACCGGTGCGACTATCTTATCGAAGCACTGGACGAGGAAAACAGCCGAATGACGTTTATTTTTGAATTACTTGATCTTGATTTACATATGAAACCGTTTGAGAAACTGATACGCATAGCGGTTCAGGACGGAACGGAGAGAACGGTACATAACATTAAAAAAATCATCGAGGCTGAACAGACACAAACCACTTGATGTGGCGAAACCGCGCAATTGCACTTATCGCGTCTCAAATTTTGATTCGTATGCATTGTTTATAGACATGGAGAACTAAAATGGACTTTATCGTTGAAAAAGACCCCGGACTGATTCCTCACGTGCTGGCCAAGATTCTGGATTCCTGCCTGAATGGCGTCACGCTCGCCGATCCTGATCTGGAAGACTTACCGCTGGTCTACGCTAACAAAGCGTTCGAGGATATCACCGGCTACACCCAGGAAGAAACCATCGGAAAAAACTGCCGCTTCCTGCAAGGCTCGGATCGCGATCAGGTGGAAGTTGCCAAATTACGTGAAGCGATCAAGAACAAACAACCGATTGAAGTCACGCTCAGAAATTACAGAAAGAATGGCGAATTATTCTATAACCACTTAAAAATGATGCCACTCTTCGATTCAAAAGGCAACTTGCTCTATTTCCTCGGCGTACAGTATGACGCCACGCAACAGGTCAAAGCGGACGAAGAAATCAAACAACTGAAAGAACAACTTAGCGCGCTCAAATCATAAGCATCGGCTCGGACAATATTCCGGATCACCTCGGTATATTTGTAACGTGCAGAACAATTCTGAAATCGCCGCCGGGCGGAAGAATACAATCCAACGAGACGTAAGAGAAATGAATTAAACTGGTAAAAATATGCGCGAAAGAGTATCATACCGGCTCTGTAAACATCAATAAAAGCAAGACCGGAGGTGTGGCCGAGTGGTTTAAGGCAGCAGTCTTGAAAACTGCCGTAGGGGTGACTCTACCGTGAGTTCGAATCTCACCGCCTCCGCCAAGTTTCTATCCGTACCCATCCGCAACAATCCACGAAACCCAATAAACAAGCGCACATACAGGGTTTCGTTGTCCGTAATCATCCGTAATTATCCGCTTGCATCCAACTTAAAACAGGGGTAACTTTAGGGGTAACATTTTTTACCCCTGCTAAAGTTACCCCACTATGGCTGAGAAATACAAAGACACACGATATAGAAACGCCAAATCCGAAGGGAAGAAGATAACCAAGCTATATGATGGCAATGGTCTTTTTCTTTGGGTGTACGAAGATGGCCGGAAGTATTGGCGTTTGCGTTACAGAATACACGGCAAAGAGAAATCCATTTCATTGGGCGTCTATCCTGATATCAGCCTGAGCGAAGCCAGAGAGAAGGCAAAACTGGAACGCAAAAAAGTAGACGACCATATTGACCCATCCATAGACCGCAAAGTAACTAAGCAGCGGGCAAAGCAGGCAGCGGAAAACAGCTTTGAAGCGGTATCCCGTGAATGGTACGCAAAGCAGATTCATACCTGGGTACACAGTCACGCCAAAGACGTGAAGCGCAGGCTTGAAGGTAATGTGTTTCCCTATATCGGCATGCACCCTATCAGCAAGATAGAAGCGCCGGAACTGCTGAACATGATCCGCATTATAGAAAACCGTGGTTCCTATGACCTGGCGCATAGAGTGCTGCAAGTATGCGGGCAGGTATTCCGTTATGGCGTGGTCACTGGCCGCTGTAGCCGCGATCCTGCCGCCGATCTGAAAGGCGCACTGACACCGCACAAGAAAAAGAATCAGGCAGCGGTAAAGCCTGAAGAACTGCCCGAACTGTTACGGGCAATAGCAACCTATGAAACGACGGGCAACAGACAGACACAGTTAGCCTTGCAACTGCTGACACTGACCTTTGTACGTACCAATGAACTGATTGGCGCACTGTGGACAGAATTTGACCTGGATAACGCCTTGTGGATCGTACCGGCTGAGCGTATGAAAATGAGAAGTGAACATGTCGTACCACTGACCAGCCGGGCACTGGAAATCATCAATGAACTGAAAACCATTGCAGGTAATAGCCGTTATTTGCTTCCTGGCAGAAACCCCAATAAGCCGATCAGCAATAACACCCTGCTCTTTGCACTCTACCGCCTGGGCTATAAAGGCAAAATGACCGGACACGGCTTCCGGGCTGTAGCATCCACCATACTGAACGAATCCGGGTTTAATCCTGACGCCATCGAACGCCAGTTAGCACACTGCGAAAGAAACGAGATCAGGGGCGCATATAACCGGGCGCAGTACATGCCGGAAAGAATCAAGATGCTGCAATGGTGGAATGATTACATTCAGGGTTTGGAGAATGGCGCAAGTGTCGTTCCATTATTCAAAAAATCATCATGAATGATTCATTTCATGGAAGTGAATTTCCTTCATTTTTGACTTCCAAAAAAAGATAATTTTTGCATTAATTTTTTGTTACCAATCCCGGTATATCCTTTTTTTGTAGTCCAGTGTAGACCATGTAGACCATTCCATTAATATTCAATAGTTTATCTTGGTCTACTTGG
>JACKLU010000014.1 GCA_024235735.1 Burkholderiales bacterium | reverse complement strand
GGTTTGGACAGGTGTATCGCGCGTTCCACCGCGCTGTCAAACGCTGGATAGCCACTGCTTTTGCGCAGCCGGACATCGAGGATGTCGCCGCCGGGCAATAGCGTGACGTTGAATTCAACCGCAGGATTGCCGGGCAGATCGGGCGGCATCACGATCCGGCTTTTTATTTTGGCCATGATCATTGCTTTATATTTGCCGATTTCGCTGGCAACCTGTGTCCGCGCTGCCGCAGCAGCCTGTTGTGCCGCCTGTCTCGCGTTTTCTTCTTGTTCGCGTTTACGTTGCGCTTCCTGTTCGCGCTTCTTCTGTTCCTCCTGCTCGCGTTTCTTTTGTTCTTCACGTTCACGCTGTTTTTGTTCTTCTTCCTGGCGTTTTTTCAATGCTTCTTCTTCGCGCTTTTTTTGTTCTTCCTGCTCACGCTTTTTCTGTGTTTCCTGTTCACGTTTCTTTTGCTCTTCTTCCTGACGCTTGCGTTGTTCTTCCTGTTCGCGGCGTTTTTGTTCCTCGATTTCACGCTTTTTCTGTTCTTCCCGTTCGCGTTGCATCCGTTCTGCTTCAGCTTTTGCTTTGGCTTCCTTGTCCTTGATTTCGATGTCCGGACGTTTAGGTGGAGCGGGTTGCGGCTTGACCGGTTCGGGTTTGGGTGCGGTTTTGGGTTCTGCCTTGGGTTCCGGTTCCGGTTTGGGTTCCGGCGCCGGTTTTGGCGGTTGCTTGGGTGGCGGTGGCGGCGCGGGTTGTGGCGTGCTTTTAACAGGTGGCTGTGGCTGCACTACGGGTTGCACCGGCAGATCCTGCCACAGCTCGACCATCATGCCTTCCGGGGGTGTTTCCTTCCAGTGAAAACCGAAGATCAGCAGACCGATGAATACCAGATGCACCAGTATGGCCAGCGCCGCCGCCGGCAGTGAACCCGGTTCTTTTTCCGCTGCGTTTTGTGATTTGCCTGCGTTCATAACGGCTTGAGCCTACCCGGCCTGATTACTTCGGCTGCGCCAGCAGGCCGATCTTCTGTACCTGATGTTGCTGCAGGATGTCCATGACTTTGATCACTTCTTCATAACGCACGCTTTTGTCGGCGGCGATGACCACCGGCTGGTCCGCATTTTGCGATTGCTTGCGCTTGACGGCGTCGACAAGCTGCTGGTGCGTGACGAACGATTCGGTGCCGGTCTGCGCCCGGTCGCGCAAGGCAAGACTGTTGTCCGCCTTGATGATGACTTCAAGCGGTGCGGCGGGTGCTGTTGAGGATTTGCCGATCTGCGGCAGCTCGATTTGCGCCGGATTGATCATCGGCGCGGTGATCATGAAAATGATCAGCAGTACCAGCATGACATCGATATAGGGCACCACGTTCATTTCGTTCTTGAGTTGGCGTTTGATGCGGCGGGCCATTTTTACCGGATTCCTTATGCGTATGGATCAGTGCGAAGCTCTGCGCTGAAGGATGTTGGATAGTTCTTCCATGAAGCTCTCAAACCGGGTCGCCAGTTTTTCGGTATCGCTGACAAAGCGATTATAGGCGATGACCGCCGGAATTGCGGCAAACAGACCCATTGCCGTCGCAATCAGCGCTTCGGCAATACCGGGGGCGACATGCGCGATGGTGGCCTGGGAAATACTGGACAGGCTGCGGAATGAATTCATGATGCCCCATACTGTTCCCAGCAGACCGATATAGGGACTTACCGAACCTACCGTGGCCAGAAAGGACAAATGCGTTTCCAGTCTGTCCATTTCGCGTTGATACGTGGCCTGCATTGCGCGGCGCGTGCTTTCCATGATCATGTCAACATCGGTGCCCGGCGGATGCTTGCTGAATTCGCCGAACCCGGAGATGAAAATGCGTTCCATGCTGCCTGCGGTATAGCGCGAGGTGGTCGCGCGCTGATATAACGTGTTTAAATCCACGCCCCGCCAGAAATAATCTTCAAATTCATCGCTTTGCCGGATGGCGTCGCGCAGGACGAATAGCTTCCGGAATATATACCACCACGACAGCAACGAGGCCAGAAGCAGCAGAAGCATGACCAGCTGGACAAATACACTGGCGCTGCTGATCAGATAAAAAAGCGATAAATCCTCGGTTACGGTTGTGTTCATGTTGGCGTCTCTATTTTTTCTCGTAGATGGGGTGGAATTCTGATGGGTCTCAGGCTTTCTGTACTCACGCAGACCACATGAACCGTGGCGTTAACCAGGCGCGTCTGGTCGCGGCGTATTTCCTGCGCAATGGATATGCGGCTTCTGCCCATGCCAATGACATTGACGTTGATGTGGAGCAGGTCATCCAGTATGGCGGGTCGGAAATATTCGATTTCAATGGAACGTACCATAAACTGTAGTTTATGGATATTGATCAATTCGTGCACATCGAAACCCATGTTGCGCAGCCATTCGTAGCGGGCGCGTTCCATGAAGTTCAGATGCGTTGAGTGGTAGACAACGCCGCCGGCATCAGTGTCCTGATAATATACCCGGATCGGTAGTGAAAAGTGTTGCGACTGCATTGCGTAAGGAAACCTGAGGCTGTAATTAAAGTTGAAGCAATTTTATACTATAAAACACGTGAAGATATAACTAAAATTAATTGAAGTTAAAGTCAAAATCTTATTTGAGTATGGCTTGGCTACATGCTGGTGGCAGGGATCATTTCTGGCCTGAATCCTGTTCGGATAATGACGCCGTTGCTGTGGAATAGGGGTGTATTTTTACCGTTTTGACGGCCTGGTTTTTAACTTGCAGAATTTCCATCGAATAACCGGCGATATTCAGCCCGGTGCCGCCTTCCGGGATATCCTTGAGGTATTCGAGAATCAGACCGTTCAGTGTTTTCGGTCCGTCGAGCGGAAATTGTGTGCCAAGCTTGCGATTCAGGTCGCGCAGTAGCGCGCTGCCTTCGATCAGGTAACTGCCGTCATCCTGACGGGCATAGGTGCTCACATGCGTGGGGGCGGGCGTTGTGAATTCACCGATAATCTCTTCCAGAATGTCTTCCAGGGTGACCAGTCCCATCCAGTCGCCATATTCGTCGACAACCATGCCAATTCGCTTCTGGTTTTCCTGGAATAACTGGAGCTGGGTAAACAGCGGCGTTCCGGACGGTATAAAGTAAGGTTGCTGCATAATTTTTTCCAGCGTGGCTGCGGTAATCGGCCCGCTTTTGATGTGGTTCAATACTTTGCGCGTATGGATGACGCCGACGATATTTTCCATGCGTTCATGGTAGACGGGCAGGCGTGTGTGGTGGCAAGTCAGCAATTGCCGCTGGATTGTTTCGTCATCGGCGGTGAGATCTATCGCCTCGATCTGGCTGCGCGGGACAATAACGTCATCGACGGTCACTGTCTCAAGATCAAGTAGATTCAACAGCATGCTCTGGTGCTTTTTCTGAATGAAGTGACCGCCTTCGAGTACGAGTGTACGCAGCTCTTCGGTACTGATTGTTTGTGTGGCTGCTGATTCTTTCTGGGGATTGAGCCTCAGCAGCAGTAACAGGCCGGTAACAAACAGATTAACAAACCATACAACAGGATAGAGCAGTTTGAGCAGCGGCGTCAGAATATAGCTCGCAAAAAGTGCGATACGTTCAGGATAGGCCGCAGCGATGACTTTCGGGGTGATTTCGCTGAATATCAATATGGCGAAAGTGACGCAAATCGTGCCGAGCAGCAAAGCCAGTTCGCTTTGACCGAACAACATGGCGATAATGACCGCAACCAATGTGGCCGATGCGGTGTTCAGCAGATTGTTGCCCAGCAGGATCACGCCCAGCAGCCGGTCGGTTTTGTCGAGCAGGCGCACCGTCAATCGCGCACCCCGATGCCCCTGCTTGGCCAGATGCTTGAGGCGATAACGGTTGATCGCCATCATGCTGGTTTCAGACAGTGAGAAAAAACCTGAAAGAATTAATAATACGAATAATATGCTCAGTAAGATATAAAGCGGTATGTCTTCCAAAAAACACCCCTGGGTCTGGCTCGATTGAGTAGCATTATATCCATTAACGTGTTCGTGCTGTCAGCATCATTACTGCCGGAATTTTAATTGTTTAACCTGAAAACTTGCTGGATCGAGAAAAAATTAACAGGTGGTTGAAAAATTATCTGCGTTGCCGTTGCGGTGTTAAAAACAGGCTCAAAATGCTCATTTATCACACATAAACTCCGCTTTTTCGCCTGTCTTTTGCCTTGCATCGGCTGCCTCGGCCACATTTTTCAACAACCTGTTAACGTTGGCTGCTGCCGACGATAGCGTCATGCGCGTGAATCACAAAAAGGCCGGTCAATTCCTTTTATTCTTCAAAGAAATTGACCGGTGGTTGAGTTTCAGTATCTTTGGAGCTGATACCTTGAAAGAGAAGTTTTTGTTATAGGATTACGTGTTTCGAAAAAACGGCTTTGTTGCGATGTTTTTTTGGAGAGCCTGGTTGTCAGAAATTCAAAAATAAATTGACCGACAGAATATGCTGCATTGAATCATTTCTGGAAGAATTTCTTCTGTTCAGATATTGATTCATGTAACCAATTTCCGTCGTGACCATCGGACTGAAGCGATAGGCAAAGCCACCGAATAGGCGATTCTGGTCAAAGCCGCTCTGGAAACCCATGTCAACATCGTTAAAGTTCATGAAAATCTCGTTAGCCACGACAAAACTCAGGTTGGGGATTTCTGCAATGGGTATACCGAGCTTGAATAATTGCCGGAAGCGGTGGTGGACGTCCGTGCTGCCGGGAATGTCGAAGAAGCGTTGTTCAAGACGTGACCGGCTTTGCAGCGTGCCAAATGAGAAACGGTCGCTCCACAGTATTTGCTGCCAGATGCGGTGTTCATTGAAAGGGCTGTGTGCCGCAAAGGGACGGCTTGTGGGAACCCAGGCGTAACCGAGCCAGATACTGGTCTTTTCGGTTAATGCGTAGCCTACGCCCGGTCTGACAATGCTCTGTGAGAACCGTGACGCATCGGCGCCGAAACGTCCCTGGCCTTCCATCCACCATAAAATTTTTGAGTTACCCAGCGACTCGAAATTACCTCTTGCTGTGATATTTCCCCAAGTTTGAAAATCTTCATCATAAGCTGTCGCAGCAGATACTGAACCGTTCATAATGATCGGCATTACAGCGAATAGCATCAGTATACTTATTTTTTTTAGCATTTTCTCTCTTTATCCTCTTTAATAAATAATGTTAATGTGTAATTAAAAATAGTTTATATGTTTATGCCTTGTGCGCCGTACATCTTGACTTGGTAGTTCGTTTCGATATTTCCCGAGACGTTATTATTTTAATTCATGAATAACATAATGAATTATAAGTATTATATTGGTAATTGTTTATACTGCGGGATGGATAATAGCATAATAAATGTTAATTTTTCGTTAAGGCGGTTTTTGTGTACAACATTATGAAAAATTATTGTATTTCGTGGATTTCCGGGTGTTGGATTTAACATGTGCAGTGCTGCTTATCTTAAATCAGTTATCGATTTTTAATGAACGGAGTTGCCGGGCAGCGTGTAGAATAATTACGTGGTCTAAAGTGGCGTGTGGTGGGGTTAAATTTCTCAATCCGATGTTTTTACGTGGATTTTGTATGAATTTTTGTTTGACAAATTATAACCGTGTTCAGTATGGTTGTTCATTTTAGAGCCTGAAATTGGATGAAAATGTGTTATTAAAAAGCATGAGAATAAAGCCGAAAATGGGTGGTAATTGAAGATAAGTAGAATTTTTAAAAAGAGAATCTGGGAGTTGATAATGAAAAAAGAAGGTATTTTGTTAAGTTCGTTTGTTATGATTGCATTGGTCGGTTGCGGAGCGAGTAATGACTATTCGCCGCCTGCGGATGCGAGCGGAGAAAGAATTTTCAGTACGGCTTGTACGGAGTGTCACAAGCCATTGAAAGGTGATGTGGCTATGATCCTGAGTGAAAAGGTTGCCAATAAGGAAGCGCTGAAGAACAAATTTCAGAATGGCAGCATGAGAATGCCAGCATTTCCGAATATTCAAGGCGAGGCGGCTGATCGTCTTGCGGATTATCTGCTAGCCAATAGTGAAATAAAATAAGCACTTGATCAATCCAATCGTCACGCCAGGGAATCGTAAATTTCCTGGCGTGACGATTGGATTTTCAGGTTTTGTTTGCCAAATTTTTATAAGTTGTATCTTTGAGCTGATTCAGTCTGTTGCTTTGATTTTCCGCGGCGCTGCTTGGCAGAATGTTAAAAAATTATCTGTGCTTTGCTTGCGTTCCCTGTTTTTGCCAGGCAATCCACTGCCTCGATCACATTTTTCAACAACCTGTTAATTCAGGTATCTGTCAAAAATTCTGCAAATACTGTCAATAAAAAAGCGGCCTTTTGTTGTGACCGCTATTTCCTCGTCATTAATGTTCAGCAGGCCGGTGCTTTCATGCGTTCTTAGCGCGGTTAATTCAGTGGCGAAATAGCGCCTGAAATCGATCGAGAAAAAGGTTTCCGCTGATTCAAAAGAAATGATGCCGTGGCTGATCAATGCATAAATAACCGATCGGCGTAACAGGTCGTCGAGAGAAAGTTCCAGTCCGCGCATCGCGGGAAATTGGTTTTGATCCAGTTCGGCGTAGTAACACGCCAGATTCTGATGCTTTTGAAGCAATATTGCGCCCATTTTTCCGATTGCCGATACACCCAATGCAAGAACATCGCTGTCTGGAAAGATGGAATAACCTTGTATGCCGTAATGTAGTCGTCCTTGTTGTTGTGCTTTGACGAGCGGATCATCGTGATGTGCAAATGAATTCAATCCGATATGAATATATCCGGCGTTTGACAGCAGGCGGGCGGCATGCAGGCGGACATGAATCTGGTCTTCCGCTGCATTTTTTATTGCGGGCTCTCCGAAATAGCGGAGATCGATGCGATTGGGGTGCGTGGTGACGATTTTCTCCAGCGCAGCATCAAGTTTATTTTCGAATGGTTTGGTGATGCCCAGTGTTATCCGTATTGATGTGAAGCCCGCGCGCTGCGCGGCGTGAATCGCGTTCAGAGTCATGATTTCGTGACGGATCGCGGTATGTTCGTCGTCAGGATGCAGCAAATCATGCGTGTTGAGATTCCGTGCGTCAATTGCAATTTCATTGATGCCGATTTCCTGATAAATGCTGATTAATGTATTGCGGCTGAATCGTGGATTGAGTGTGGCGGAAAAAACAGTCTTTTGATCCAGCCTGAAGTTTTGCTCTAGTGTTTGTACAAGCCTTTCAAATTGATGGCGGTCAAGCAGCATTTGCATGCCACCATCGATAGTTATTTGTTCAATTTTTGGAGCTTGTTGACAAAAATCGCGCAACAACCTGATTTCTCTAATAAGATAGTCTACATATTGGCGTAAAAGCGCATCGTGATGCGCTTTTTTAGGATTGCGATGGTTGTTTCGCAGCAATGCGTTACCGTAGTAAGGCGGGAAATGGAGGTCTATAAGCAGTGGACGGCGGTTGGTTCCCCCTTTGTTTACCTGATTAAGATAGGTCTTTGGATTAAATGTATTGGTAAAAGCAGTCGGGGCAGGGTATAAACCGCGGTAGTAATGATTGCGACTCAGACGCTCAACTGGACTAGAATCAGGTATTTTTAGATCGATCATCAAAATGGGATATGTCGTGCTGGATAGGGGATACGAAATACCGGTTAGAAAAATGACGCGGCAGCTTCCTGCATACAACTTTCAACACGGTTATCAATGATTAAGCGGGATTCCTAAAAAATAAAAATCAACACATCCTTCTTTAATAGTAGAATTATGCGCAGAAGATGGATAATCCGGTTTTGACTAAAATCAATATAAGGGCATCTCTAAAAAATCCATGTTTCGTTACAATGCGTCGGCGTTCACAAAAAATATTTCCTTACGCATCCAATTTTCTGCCGTGTGAATATTTTTTGTTCTCGTTCCACCCTGTTTGCAGCGCAGAATGATTAGAGCGGTCCTAAAAATTTAATTTTTTTGAACTTTTGAATAAGACGAACATTTTGTTACCAGAACGATTCTCGGCTAAGAATTTCGATGTCGCGCATATACGCTCGAGCTGTGCGACTTGCAGTCTGCGCGAGCTGTGCCTGCCTGTCGGGCTGAATGAAGAAGAAGTAGAGACGCTGGGGGAAGTGATTGTTAACAAGAAAAAAATTCAGCGAGGCGGTTACTTGCATCGTACTGGAGCGAAATTTCAGGCGTTGTATGCCGTAAAAAGTGGTTTTTTGAAAACCTGTGTATTGGAAGAAGACGGACGTCAGCAGGTGACGGGCTTTCATATGGCAGGAGAATTGCTCGGACTGGATGCAATAAGCACCGATATGCATACCTGTGATGCCGTTGCGCTGGAAGACAGCGAAGTGTGTGAAATTCCGTTTTCCAGGCTTGAAGATATCAGCCGGGCTATTCCTTCACTGATGCATCATTTTCATAAAATCATGAGCAGGGAAATTGTGCGTGATCATGGTCTTATGTTGCTACTCGGCAGCATGAAAGCTGAAGAACGGCTGGCTTCGTTTTTGCTGAATATGTCGCGGCGTTTTGCAATCCGGGGTTATTCCGAAACTGATTTTAATTTGCGCATGACGCGGGAAGAAATCGGCAGTTATCTTGGTCTGAAGCTGGAAACCGTCAGTCGCGCTTTTTCCAAATTACAAGAAGATGCAATAATTACAGTAAACAACAAGCATGTCAAAATTCTGAATCTTGAACGCCTGAAACTAAAAATGGGCAATTCTTCCTGCGGTACTTGAAGTTTATATTTGCTAATGCGATGGCGTCGATCAGGTGTAATGATGGCTGTTAATCGCTACCAATCTCATTATCAGGCAGTGCCAGATACTGCATTCAATTTAAAATCTGGCCGCGATGATATTACTTGCCGGTAACTCCCGTTTATTCCTTATCAGGAAATCACTGATACCGTCTTGAGTGCGGGCGGGAAAATGCTATAATGCGCGGTTGCTAAGCGTGGAAACATATCAATGCAATCATAATGATAACAGGCTGATAACAAGCGCTGGCAATTTAATGTTTAATTATATCGCACATCTGTTGCAGTAAAGAGGGTGTTGAAATTGCGCCTAGCCATTTCAAATTCATGGGGCAGATGGAGGTTTAACCCTTTAAGTAAAGGATAATGTATGTCAATAACAATGCGGCAAATGCTGGAAGCAGGTGTTCACTTCGGTCATCAAACACGCTTCTGGAATCCAAAAATGGCCCCTTATATTTTTGGCCATCGTAACAAAATTCATATCATCAATCTGGAACGTACACTGGAGCTGTATGAAGAAACCATGAAATACGTTCGTCAGTTGTCCGCAAACAAAGGTGTGATTCTGTTTGTGGGTACCAAGCGTCAGGCGCGCGATATCATCCGTGAAGAAGCAATGCGCTGTGGTTCGCCCTATGTCGACCAACGTTGGCTTGGCGGCATGCTGACCAATTTCAAGACGATCAAACAGTCGATCAAGCGCCTCCATGATATGGAAGCAATGGTGCAAGACGGTACGCTCGATAGAATGATCAAAAAAGAGGCGCTTGATTTACAGCGCGAACTGGCCAAGTTGAATGCAAGTCTGGGCGGGATAAAAGATATGAAAAATTTGCCCGATGCGTTATTTGTGGTTGATGTGGGTTATCAGAAAGGGTCTATCACCGAAGCCAGAAAGCTGGGAATTCCGGTGATAGGTGTGGTGGATACAAACCATAACCCTGACGGATTGCACTACATCATTCCAGGAAACGACGACTCCAGCCGCGCGATACGTCTGTATGCTCGTGGTGTCGCGGATGCTGTTCTGGAAGGACGCAACCAGGCGATCCAGGAAATTGTAGAAATGGCGGCCGAAGACTGATCATTTTGTGTAAAAAAACCGTGTTCATAGACACGGTTTTCGGTTTCTCAGGTTTTTTGATTTTTTGATGGCATCCGGCATAACTTCCATGGATTGTTGCAAGCAATCGTCAAAGAAAAAGTCGTCATCAATTAAAAGTGAAGACGCTGAGTTTTAATATAGATTGGAGTAAATGAGATATGGCGGCGATTTCCGCAGGCATGGTTAAAGAATTACGTGAGCTGACAGGGCTTGGCATGATGGAGTGCAAGAAAGCGCTGGTTGAAACTGACGGTGATATGAAAGCGGCTGAAGATCTGCTGAGAATTAAAAGTGGTGCGAAAGCGAGTAAAGCAGCGGGCCGTATCGCTGCAGAAGGCGTGGTTGGCGCATATATTTCTGCTGATGGAAAAAGTGGCGCATTGGTAGAGGTAAACAGCGAAACTGATTTTGTGGCTAAAAATGATGATTTTATCAAATTTGCCAATGATCTGGCTGAATTGGCAGCTTCCAAAAAAATTCCGGATGCGCAGGTTCTGAGCGACACCTCCTTTCCCAGTGGTGAAGCAGTTGAGGAAGTACGTAAAGCCCTGGTCATGAAGCTTGGCGAGAATATCACTATTCGTCGCTGCGAGAGCTATGCTACCGAAGGCAAGCTGGCATCGTACCTGCACGGCGGTAAGATCGGCGTGATGATTGATTACGCAGGCGGCGATGAAACAATAGGCAAGGATCTGGCCATGCATATTGCTGCGAGTAAACCTATGTGTGTCAATAAAGATCAGGTATCGACCGAAGTGCTTGAGCACGAACGTCAGATATTCACTGCTCAGGCAGCCGAAAGTGGCAAGCCGGCCAATATCATCGAAAAAATGGTTGAAGGTCGAATTACCAAGTTTCTGGCCGAGGTAACGCTGTTAGGACAACCATTTGTCAAAGATCCTGATGTGACGGTGGAAAAGTTGCTGATGCAGAAGTCTGCGTCAGTAAAAAGCTTTACGATGTATATTGTGGGTGAGGGTATCGAAAAGAAAGTCGAGAACTTCGCTGAAGAGGTCAGGGCGCAAATGGAGCAGGCAAAATAAGAATCAAGTCAATTTGAAATCGCCGAAATCCATGATCCCACAATATAAACGCATCTTGCTGAAGCTGTCAGGAGAAGCTCTGATGGGCGATAGCAGCTATGGCATTAATCAATCCGTAGTCAGTCGGATAGTTGCCGAAATCAAAGAAGTCAATAAAATGGGTGTCGAAATCGCGATTGTGGTCGGCGGAGGCAATATTTTTCGCGGTATGAAAACCGCAAATGACAGTCTTGAGCGGGTCACTGCCGATTATATGGGCATGCTTGCAACGGTCATGAATGCGCTGGCGCTGCAGGATGCAATGAAACAGGCAGGTTTGGTGCCGCGCATACAATCCGCTTTACGGATAGAGCAAGTTGTTGAGCCGTATGTTCGCAATAAAGCCGTGCGTTACCTAAAGGAGGGATGGATAGTTATTTTTGCGGCTGGCACAGGAAATCCTTTTTTCACGACAGACACGGCAGCAGCATTGCGCAGCATGGAAATGAATGCGGATATTATGCTGAAGGCGACCAAAGTCGATGGTGTTTATACCAGTGATCCTGCAATTGATCCTCAAGCAAAGCGTTATCAGAAAATTTCATTTGATGAAGCGATAGCCAGAAATCTGCAAGTCATGGACGCAACAGCATTGACGCTGTGCAGAGATCAGAGACTGCCGCTGAATGTGTTCAGTATCTTCAAATCAGGCGCGTTGAAACGCATTATAATTGGAGAAAATGAAGGAACTCACGTGGGTGGTATAAACACAGTTTTACTTTGATGGTGCGAAGACCGGATTTTTCGTTCATTACTTAATGCTGATTGTAACTTTGCTTATTGGAAAATATTATGATTGCTGATGTAAAGAAATCTGCTGAACAGAAAATGCAGAAAAGTCTGGAAGCACTGAAAGTTGATCTGAGTAAGATAAGAAGTGGAAGAGCGCATACGGGGCTGCTTGACCATGTTACAGTTGATTATTATGGTGCGCCGACGCCGATCAATCAGGTCGCAAACGTTAATTTGATTGATCCGCGTACAATCGGTGTTATTCCTTGGGAAAAGAAAATGGCAAATGCCATAGAAAAAGCAATTCGCGAATCTGATCTTGGTCTTAATCCCATGTCCGTAGGAGAAACCATACGTGTCCCCATGCCGCCCTTGACAGAGGAGCGGCGCAAGGAATTAACCAAAATCGTCAAGCAGGAAGCGGAGCAAGTTCGTGTTGCGATGCGTAATATTCGCCGTGATGCAAACGCGCAGCTCAAGGAATTGCTAAAATCCAAGGAAATTTCTGAAGATGACGAACGGCGCGGCGAGGATGAAGTTCAAAAGTTAACGGATCGCTATATTGCCGAAATTGAAAAAATTTTGCAGGTTAAAGAAGCTGAATTAATGGCGATCTGACATGTCTTTAGGTACGAGCTCCACGCGCGAAATACCTGACACAGGACCGATGCCGCAGCATATTGCAATCATCATGGATGGTAACGGGCGCTGGGCAAGAAAACGGCTAATGCCGCGAATGGCGGGACATAAGCAGGGTGTGGAAACCGTCCGGAATGTGATTAAATCATGTTCTGATCATGGCATCGAATATTTGACACTTTTTGCTTTCAGCAGTGAGAATTGGCGTCGTCCTGCGGATGAAGTTTCTTTTCTTATGCAGCTTTTTGCAGGTGCCTTGGAGCAGGAAATAGTCAGATTGCACGAAAATGGCATTCGTTTCAAGGTGATAGGCGATATATCGCGGTTCGAATCCAGAATTGTGAAATTTATTCATCAGGGAGAGCAGCTGACAGCCAGTAATTCCAGACTTACATTGACTATCGCTGCGAATTATGGTGGCCGGTGGGATATCATGCAGGCAGTGAACAAAATGATAAAGAATTCTCATGGCCTGTCAAAGCAATTCAAAGAAGAAGATCTCGCGCAATATCTGTCCATGAACTATGCACCGGAGCCGGATTTGTTTATTCGTACCGGGGGAGAATATCGCATTAGCAATTTCCTGTTATGGCAGCTTGCCTATACTGAACTATATTTTACTAAAACACTTTGGCCGGATTTCAATGAAAAGGAATTTGACCTGGCCATTCAGTCTTATCAGCGGCGCGAACGCCGTTTTGGTCAAACCAGTGAACAGATTCAACAATAGATTTCGTCGTTCATATGTTATTCACCGAACTATTCTCCCTGATCTGCATCCTGCATTTCATTAATTACCGGAATTTTTCCTGTTGATAAAAGGGTCGCCATGCTAAAAACGCGCATCCTGACGGCGGCAGTTGTATTGCCGCTATTTTTGCTGGCGCTGTTGTATTTGCAGAATGTCTTCTGGGCGGCTTTTCTGCTGGCGCTGGCCGTCATAGGATCACGCGAATGGTGTAATCTAGCGGGGTTTTCGGTCAGGAACACGATCATATTTATGATTTTGACGACGCTGATCGGAGGAGAGTTGCTGTTTCAGCTCAGCGACGCAGCGGAAACCGATGCCTATACAAAGGCGTTGATGGGGATTTATGTTTTGTCCGCGTTTTTTTGGGTGGGCTATGTTCCTTTTCAATTAAAGCAGCCCTGCAAAATTACTAATGTACTCGCACTCATGATGATAGGCTGGCTGATATTGATTCCCACGGTGCTTGCACTCTATCAGCTACGCGCAATCAGCCCAATGCTGTTGCTGGGATTTATGGGAACCATCTGGATTTCTGATACTGCCGCCTATTTTGCCGGCAGGGCTTTTGGCAGGCGTAAACTCGCGTATCACATCAGTCCAGGAAAAACTTGGGAAGGTGTTGCGGGCGCAATGCTGGCTGTCATGATTTACGGACTGATATGGGTTTTTGTTTTTGCCGATGGTGCGTATGTGGGGACGCTGATTCCATTGTTGATCATTTTAGCGGCATTAGGCATTATGGGCGATTTGTTTGAATCGCTCATTAAACGACAGGCGGGTGTTAAAGATAGTGGCAGCATTCTTCCCGGTCATGGCGGTATACTGGATCGTATTGACGCATTGACCGCCGCATTGCCTGTCGCCATATTGGCTGTGCAGATTTTTAATTCTTTTCAACCATGAATAATTCTATCCGCCTTTTAACTATTCTGGGATCGACTGGCAGTATCGGTGACAGCACACTGGATGTTGTCCATCGCCATCCCGATCGGTTCAAGATTCTTGCACTGACTGCGCATAGTAATGTCAAGAAAATGCTCGTGCAATGCAACCAGTTTAAACCGCAATTTGCTGTAATGCTGGATCCCGCATCCGCGCAGCAACTGAAAGAAGCAGTCAGTCAGGCGAAACTGGATACGGTTGTGCTCTCGGGCGTGGAGTCACTGGAGAAAGTAGCTTCATTACCCGAGGTAGACGTCGTCATGGCGGCTATTGTTGGTGCTGCGGGTATACGGCCAACATTTGCCGCTGCGCAAGCTGGCAAGCTTGTGCTGCTCGCCAATAAAGAGACGCTGGTGATGGCAGGCCGGATTTTTATGGATGTGGTCAAAAAACATCATGCCATATTATTACCGATTGATAGCGAGCATAATGCGATTCATCAGTCGTTGCCGCAGGATTTCAATGGAAATCTGGTAGAAAAAGGGATCAAACGTATCCTGTTGACTGCGTCTGGCGGTCCGTTCAGAACCCTATCGCGGGATTTGCTGGCGCATGTGACGCCTGAACAGGCTTGCGCGCATCCGAACTGGGATATGGGGCGAAAAATATCAGTGGATTCCGCAACCATGATGAATAAAGGGCTTGAAGTCATCGAGGCGCACTGGCTGTTTAACGCGCCGCCGGAAAACATCCAGGTGGTTATTCATCCGCAGAGCGTTATTCATTCGATGGTTGAATATGTGGATGGCTCGGTTCTGGCGCAACTGGGTAATCCGGATATGCGTACGCCGATAGCGCATGCCATGGGCTATCCCGAAAGAATTGAAAGTGGTGTTACGTCGCTGAATATGTTTGATGTCAAGCATCTGGATTTTGAGCCGCCTGATTTTGAACGGTTTCCCTGCTTGAGATTGGCTTACCAGGCGCTTGAAATGGGAGACAATATGCCCGCGGTACTGAATGCGGCGAATGAAGTTGCTGTAGCATCCTTTCTTGATGAAAAGCTGCCCTTTACATCTATTCCAGTAATGATAGAACATGTCATGCAGAATGTGGCGCAACAGACAATACATTCCTTGAGCGATGTGCTGGAAGCCGACAGCATCGCGCGTGAAACGGCGGGAAACTGGCTTGCTGCACTGAATTAGGCAAAAGCGGTTTTTATTGCTTTTCCATGCCACGACTTTTTTCTAATGGTAAGATTACGACTTGGACTGCTCAGTCATGCACAAAAGTGAACACAACCGAAATCGATTTTCAGTAACTCAACTGACTGATGAATGAAATAAAAAAGCCTCTCCTTTCTGCGCGTAATACTGAACAGACATGTCAATACTCTTTACGTTAATCGCTTTTGTCGTTGCCCTGGGCATATTGATCACTTTTCACGAATTCGGGCACTATCTGGTGGCCCGCTGGAACGGGGTCAAAGTATTGAGATTCTCGGTAGGCTTTGGCCAGCCGATATTCCGCAAGCGTATTGGCAAGGATCAGACGGAATGGGTTGTCGCGGCGATTCCTCTCGGTGGCTACGTCAAAATGCTTGATGAGAATGAAGGCCGTGTAGCTGAAAGCGAATTGTCGCGGGCGTTTAATCGGCAACCCGTAGGGCGGCGATTTGCCATTGTCGCGGCGGGCCCGCTGGCTAATTTTCTGCTGGCGATTGTTATGTACTGGCTGATGTTTGTACTGGGCGTGGAAGGTGTTAAACCGGTCATTGGTTCCGCTGCATCTGATACGCCGGTGGCTCAGGCAAGGTTCGAGGAAGGCGAAACAATCGTCAGAATCCAGAATGAAGCGATTGTGAGCTGGCAGGATGTTCGCTGGACCTTATTACGCTATGCCGTTAATCAATCCTCGGATGTCACTGTTGAAACAGTCAATCAGCGCGGCGAAATTAATTGGCGACAACTGGATTTGAGCGGTATCCATCCTGACGAACTGGAAGGCGATGTACTTGGAAAAATAGGATTTAATGCCTACCAGCCTGAAATCAGGCCTGTTGTCGCTGAAGTAATGTCGGGAGGCGCAGGCGCGCGCGCGGGATTGATGGCTGGCGATGAAATACTGGCTGTCAATGATAAAACGATTGACAGCTGGATGGAATTTGTGCCGGAAATACAGTCCAATCCTGGCCGCATTCTGGTTCTGGAGATTCTGCGTCATGGGCAAATCATTGAATTGAACGTGACACCCCAGGAAGAAATCGAACATGGCCGTACAATCGGCAGGATTGGTGTCACGCCGGTAATTGATCAATCCGCTTTTGAAGCGCTGCGCGTGATTGTAACCTATCCGGCTGGTGAAGCAGTCAGAAAAGCGCTGGAAAAAACATGGGAAACAACGGCGCTGACGCTACGGATGCTATACAAGATGATTTTCGGCGATGTATCCTGGAAAAATGTCAGCGGACCGATATCCATCGCGGATTACGCCGGCCAATCCGCACAGATGGGGCTGGTTTCCTATCTGGCATTTCTGGCGTTGATCAGCGTCAGTCTGGCGGTGCTGAATCTGTTGCCCATTCCGGTTCTGGATGGCGGACATTTAATGTATTATACAATTGAGGTTATTAAAGGATCACCGGTTTCGGAAAAGATCATGATTATCGGTCAGAGAGTTGGTTTGGCCATGTTGTTTACGCTGATGACATTCGCAATTTATAACGATATAAGCCGACTTACTACTGGTTAAAAAATGATCTTCAAATCCTTTGTTGCGCTGGTTGTCTTTTTGTGCGCATTTCCAGCCTTGGCGGACGAGTCGTTTGTAGTCGTCGATATTCGTGTCGAAGGCATTCAACGGACAGAGGCGGGCACAGTGTTCAGTTATCTGCCCGTGAAGGTGGGTGATACGCTCGATACGGCAAAAGCGACTGCGGCAGTCAAGGCGTTGTATGCAACCGGTTTCTTCAAGGACGTTAAACTGAAAGCCGAGAGTGGTGTGCTGATTGTGCAGGTTGAGGAGCGTCCGGCGATAGCACAGATAAACATCACAGGTGCAAAGGCTTTTGAGAAAGACAAACTCAAGGAAGGCCTGAAACAGGCGGGATTGTCGGAATCCCGGATATTCAGCCGCTCCATGCTTGATCGCGCTGAACAGGAACTGAAAAGGCAATACATCAGCACCGGCAAATATGCTGTTCAAATCACAACAACGACAACGCCGCTGGAGCGCAATCGCGTCGCGATCAATTTTGATATCAAGGAAGGACGAACAGCGCGCATCAGACAGATCAGCTTTGTCGGTAATGAAACTTTCGATGACAAAACCTTGCGCGGTCTTTTTGTCTTGACGACACCGGG
This sequence comes from Burkholderiales bacterium, assembly GCA_024235735.1. GTDB lineage: Bacteria > Pseudomonadota > Gammaproteobacteria > Burkholderiales > Nitrosomonadaceae > Nitrosomonas. The sequence continues at coordinate 51,494 of JACKLU010000014.1, read as the reverse complement.
ACTGCTGACCTGGTTTACGAAAAACGACCAGTATTCCAAGCAGAAATTATCTGCAGATCTGGAAACAGTGCGTTCATATTATCTGGATCGCGGTTATCTGGAATTCAGTATCGAGTCCACGCAGGTTTCAATCACGCCTGACATGCAGGATATTTATATCACTGTCAATATTGCCGAAGGGAAACAATACACCGTATCCGACATCAATCTTGCCGGTGAATTGCTGGTCCCCGAAGAAGAGCTCAGAAAACTGATATTGCTGCAGCCCGGTGATGTGTTCGCGCGCCAAAAGCTGACGGAATCCATCAAGTTGATTACTGATCGCCTGGGGGATGACGGTTACGCATTCGCCAATGTCAACGCCGCTCCCGATCTTGATCCTGAGAATCTGCAAGCGGGATTCACATTTTTCATTGATCCAGGACGGCGTGTCTATATCCGCCGGATCAATATTTCCGGCAATGATCGAACCAAGGATGAAGTGATTCGCCGAGAATTCAGGCAGATGGAAGGCGCGTGGCATTCGACATCAAAAATCAATCTTTCCAGGCAGCGCGCTGACCGCCTGTTCTTTTTCAACAGCGTGGATGTGGAAACGCCGCCGGTTCCCGATGCACCTGATCAGGTTGATGTCAATGTTCGGGTAACCGAGAAGCCAACCGGCGCTGTGATGTTCGGCGCAGGGTTTTCGGATCGTGAGGGATTGATACTGAATGGTTCTGTTTCACAGGATAATATCTTTGGTACAGGCAATCATTTAAGCCTGCAAGTTAATACAGGCAGGATTAATCGCGTTTTTTCCGCATCCTTTACAAATCCATACTTTACGGTCAATGGTGTCAGCCTGGGATTCGATGTATTCCGCAGAAATTTGAATACCTCACGCCTGTCCAGAGTTAATGCATTCAGAACGACAACCACGGGCGCCATCATGCGCTTTGGTATTCCCATTGCCGAGAATGACATCGTATCGTTCAGCGCGGGCGCTGAGCAAACCAGTATAGACACGTTTGCAGACAGTCTGCCGCGTACCGTTCGGTTTGTCGAACAATTTGGCAGCACCACAAATAATCTTCCCGTGACGGTGAGCTGGGCGAGGGACAGACGCGATAGTGCCATTTATACCACGTCAGGCACTACGCACCGTTTGTTTGCCGAAGCCAGCGTTCCGGGCGCCGACCTGAATTATTATAAAGTCAGCTATAACCAGAGAACGTATTTTCCGCTGACCCAGATGTTTACGTTATTTCTGAATACTGAATTTGGCATAGGTGATGGTTATTCAGGAAAACCATTGCCATTCTTCAAGAACTTTTTTGCTGGTGGCAATAATTCAATACGCGGATATGATCTGAATTCGCTTGGTCCGAGAGAAGGTATTCCGAACTCGGACAGAACCTTTGCACTAGGCGCCAGCAAACGTCTCGTAGCCAATCTCGAGTTGTTGTTTCCCATGCCCTTCATGAAAGACGATCGTTCAGTCCGTCTGGGTGCTTTTGTCGACGCGGGGACGGTATTTGATCGATTCAAGGCAAAGTATGATGAAAATGGTGTGCTTATCGAAAGAGGGTTTTCGGACTTGATGCGCTATTCCGCAGGTATTTCGGTGACCTGGATATCACCGATGGGCCCATTGAAAGTCAGTCTGGCCAAGCCGCTTAATGAGAAACCGGAAGATAATATACAGGCGTTTCAGTTTCTTTTTGGGCAGCAGTTCTGATTTGCGTGATGACCAGTTGGAGGCATCTGTTGCACTTGAATTTCCTGTGGCGATATATTTTGATAACGCTTATCCTGACACTGTCACCAGAGTCTGGTATTGCTTATGCCAACGATACAATCAAGATCGGCGTGGTTAACACCGAAAAAATTCTGCGTGAATCGCGCCCCGCACTGGCAGCACACAAAAAAATTGATCAGGAATTTCTCCCACGGGATGCTGAAATAAAGGAAATGGCTGAGCAGACCCGGGTGATGCAGGATCGGCTGGAAAAGAAAGGCGCGACACTGAGTGACACCGACCGGCTTGAGCTGGAACGTGAGCTTGCCAATCTAAGTCGCACTTATCAGCGGGCGCAACGCCAGATGCGCGAGGATTTGACTGCGCGTCAGAACGAAGAGTACGGCGTTATTCTCAATCTGATTGATCAGGCGATTCAGCAGATTGCTGAAAAAGAACGCTATGATCTTATTCTGCAGTTGCAGGATTCAGTCTATCGCAGTCAACGCATTGACATCACTGATCAGGTGATTGAAGTCTTGAACGGCCGCGCTGCCTCACAATGATTCTTGAAATCTGAATCAGAAAAGGAAACTACAAATGAATATTCATGAAATTCTTAAATACTTGCCGCATCGTTATCCATTGTTATTAGTGGATAGAGTTATTTCCATTGATGCGGGAAAAGATATTGTTGCGTTAAAAAACGTATCCATTAATGAGCCCTTTTTTGCCGGGCATTTTCCCCACCATCCTGTAATGCCGGGTGTGCTGATTGTTGAAGCGCTGGCGCAGGCCGCGGCACTGCTGACACTGAAAACAGAAGAAAATACCCGCAAGGAGGATTCGGTCTATTATTTTGTGGGCATTGATGGCGTGCGTTTCAAAAAACCGGTAACAGCCGGAGATCAGCTTATTCTCAAAGCCACCATTGATCGCCAGATAAAAGGGTTGTGGAAATATTCAGTTCGGGCGGAGGTCGACGATCAGCTGGTCACGGAAGCTAAGCTGATGTGCACGGCCAGAAGCGTGTAACTGTTTTCCTGAATAGTAAGGCAACATTCTAATCAGCTTGTAATGTGAGCCGATTAATCGCTGGTGTTGATGAGGCGGGCCGCGGTCCGATTGCCGGTCCTGTTTTCGCGGCATGTGTCATTTTAGGTCCGGAACATGGTATTGCCGGTTTGGCGGATTCCAAGCAATTAAACGAAAAAAAACGTGATTATTTTGCCGCCTTGATCAAGGAACGTGCCCTGGCCTGGAGTGTGGCGTCTGCTTCGGTGGCGGAAATTGACCAGTTGAATATCCTGCAGGCGACATTACTGGCAATGCAACGCGCCATTGCGCGGTTGCCGGTGATGCCGGACAGTGTTTTAATCGATGGTGTGCATGCACCAACAAAGATCAGGATTCCGGTAACGACCGTTATAAAAGGCGATGCTTTGATTGCGGAGATTGCAGCGGCGTCAATTCTGGCAAAGACTGCGCGCGATGCGGAAATGATGGCGCACCATTTGCTTTTTCCGCAGTATGGATTTGATCGGCATAAGGGGTATCCTACAAAAGCACATCTTGCCGCACTCGAACGCTATGGCGCCACAGAAATACATCGGCGGAGTTTTTCTCCTGTGAAGGCGATTGGAAGCAGCAATGATTGAATTATCAGAATTTTGTGCGAAGGAATCAGTATGGAGGTCCTGAAAGTTTTACATCTATTAGGTGTCGTCATTTGGGTGGGGGGCATGTTTTTTGCCTATATGGTCTTGCGTCCCGTGGTGAATCAACAGTTGCAAATGCCAGAGATGTTTAAATTCTGGCAAGCTGTCTTTGGCGGTTTCTTTCACTGGGTGTGGCTGTCAGTAACGATAATTCTTGCGAGCGGTTTTCATATGGTTGCCGAGATGGGGGGGCTGGGAAAATTGTCGTTCAACATCTATTTGATGGCCGCTTTGGGTATGATGATGGTACTTATTTTTCTTCACGTTTTTTTTACAGCGTATCGTAAGTTTAAACGCTATGTGGCAGCGGAGGAATGGCAGTCGGCAGGTATAGCTTTGGTGCAGATCCGGGTGCTGATCGGACTAAATCTGGTTATCGGTCTGGTGACTGTTGCGATCGCGGTATTGGATACGTAATAGTCTTTCATGGACAGTATTTAAATAGTTAAACTTTTTACTTGGATTGAATAAACATATGTTAATAGAAAAGAATACCGTGGTTTCGCTACATTACGAATTATCAGACACATCCGGAAATATTATTGAAAAAACCGATGAGCCGATCAGTTATCTGCATGGCGGTTACGATGGTATTTTTCCTCTGGTGGAAGAGGCATTGCACCAAAAAGCAGTGGGTTTTTCCTGCACGGTTTCAATGGAACCGGAAAATACCTTTGGTGAGTATGACGGCAGTCTGATTCATATCGAGCCGCGCAGCGCATTTCCTGATAATGTCAGTGTCGGCATGCGTTTTGAGGGTGCTCCGGAAGGTTCGGAAGAGTTTATCGTCTATACGGTGACCGATATTGAGGATGATAAGGTGGTTGTTGATGGTAACCATCCCTTGGCAGGAATGAAGCTCAATTTTTCCTGCACAGTGATTGATATACGTCCGGCAACAGCGGAAGAAATCGCACATCAGCATGCACATGGGCCGCATGGACATGCGCATTAACAGACGACGGTTAAACAAAAACTGTCCGTCCTTTCTTACTGTTGCTGCTCATTGAGCATCTGTTTGAGCTGATACAGCCGCTCGAGCGCTTGTCTTGGCGTCAGTTCATCAGGCGAAATGGCTTGCAGCGAGGTAATGATAGGATTTTCAATGAAGGTCTCGGTTAAAGCGTGATGCTCGTCTGTGGCGCTATCATCAAAAAAAAGATCCAGTTGTGGTTGCTTGTCCGGACTATTGGTTTCCAGTGCCGAGAGGTGCTTCTTTGCGATTCGAATGGCGGCGCCTGGAACGCCGGCCAAAGCGGCAACCTGCAACCCATAACTACGGCTTGCCGGGCCCGCGGCGACTTTGTGCAGAAAAACGATATGATTTTTATGCTCCACGGCATCCAGATGCACGTTGCGGATTTGTTTGAATTCCGTCGCGAGCGCGGTTAATTCAAAATAGTGCGTGGCAAAAAGCGTACAGCTCTGATTCCTAGTCAACAGATAACGCGCAATGGCGAAAGCAAGCGCGAGTCCGTCAAAAGTCGATGTGCCGCGGCCGATTTCATCCATGAGCACAAGACTATGTGCGGTCGCATTATGCAGAATATTGGCCGCTTCCGTCATTTCCACCATGAAAGTAGAGCGTCCGCCAGCTAAATCATCCGATGCACCGATACGGGTAAAAATCTGATCGAGAATACCAATATGCGCTTTCGCTGCGGGTACAAAGCTGCCGCAATGCGCCAGTAATGCAATCAGTGCGGTTTGTCGCATATAGGTTGATTTGCCACCCATATTAGGGCCGGTAATCATCAACATCTGACATTGGCTGTAATGGTGCTGACCGAGTTGCACGTCATTGGGGATATAGTGCTCCACCTGGCGCTCAACGACGGGATGACGGCCTTCTTCAATATCAATAATGTTTTCGTGCGACAACACCGGTACAGAATAATCCAGTGATTGCGCGCGTTCCGCAAAGGTGCTCAGGACATCGATTTCCGCCACGCCGGTGGCGATCTTCTGCAGGTTCTGTACGTACCCTGACAGCTTGTCGAGCAAGTCATCGTACAGGTATTTTTCACGTGATAAAGCTCTGTCCTGCGCGGCCAAGGCCTTATCTTCAAAAACCTTGAGCTCGGGCGTGATATAGCGTTCGGCGCTTTTCAGTGTCTGCCGGCGGCGATAATTTTCGGGTATTTTATCGCTGTGCGCATGCGTGACCTCGATATAAAAGCCGTGCACGCGATTATATTCCACCTTCAAATTGGGTATCCCTGTACGCGCTTTTTCCTGCGCTTCGAGTTGCAGCAGAAATGCGCCGCAGTTGTTCTGTAAAGTCCGTAATTCATCTAATTCACTGTCGTAACCGTCGGCGATGACGTTACCTTCGCGCAGTACGACCCCAGGCTCGGGCTGAATGGCCTTTTCGAGCAAATCGACCAGTTCCGGTTCCGGTTGAATAGCTTGTGTCAGGTGTATGATTCTGTGCGCGGTGCATCCATGCAGTGCATGGATCACGCCAGGCAATTGTTTCAGGCTATCGCGCAGACCGGATAAGTCTCTGGGTCGCGCCGATTTCAGTGCAATGCGCGCAGTGATGCGTTCAATGTCGGCAACATGTTTCAAACATTCATGGATCGCGATATAGATATTGTGTGTAATCAGATTCGCCACGCTCTCCAGCCGCTGTTGAATAGCAGGCAAATCCCGCAATGGATGGTGTAGCCAGAATTGCATCAGACGGCTGCCCATGCTGGTGGAACAAGTATCCAGCAAGGAAAGTAGTGTCGGCGCGCGTTCTCCGCGTATGGTCTCCGATAGCTCCAGATTGCGGCGCGTGGCTGCATTCATGCGTACATACGCACTATCACGTTCAGACTGCAAGGAGGTCAGATGAATGGCGGCACTGCCTTGAGTCAGGCGGGTATATTCCAGCAAGGCATTGGCTGCGCATAATGCTGTCGATAAATCATCGCAACCAAAACCGGAAAGATCCTGTGTATTGAAATGCCGGGTCAGACTGAGAGTTGCATTTTTATGATCAAATTGCCAGGGTGGCAGATGTTTTATGATCCAATGTTCCGCTAGACCATGCACGGATTGGTACGCTTCAGGCACGAGGATTTCAGCGGGCTGTAATCGTTCCAGTTCACTGGTAAGCAAATCGGGCGATGTTTGCAGCAATCGCAATTGTCCTGCCGCCAGATTAAGCCATGCCAGGCCAAGTGTTGAATCCTGTACATATAACGCCAGCAGAAGGCAGTCGCGCTTGTCCTCCATCAGCGCGGCATCGGTCAGCGTGCCGGGTGTGACAATACGGGTGACTTTGCGCGCCACAGGCCCTTTGCTGGTTGCCGGATCACCAACTTGTTCGCAGATAGCGATCGACTCTCCCAGCTTGACCAGTCTGGCCAGATACTGCTCAGCCGCATGATAAGGTACTCCCGCCATTTTGATGGGCTCTCCGGCGGAGACGCCGCGTCGCGTCAGCGTGATATCGAGCAGGGCGGCGGCTTTCTCGGCATCTTCATAAAATAATTCATAAAAATCTCCCATGCGGTAAAACAGCAGCATATCGCTGTACTGTGCCTTAATGCCCAAGTACTGCTGCATCATGGGGGTGTGAGGTGTTTCTTTTTTCATTGAACTGCCGACCTGATTATGTATTGGAAATATAGGATTCTACCGAAATGATCGCTATTCAGGATTCTTCGTTGAGCAGCGATGCCGCGGCAATGGAATTGTCTTAAGGTTCTGACATAAAGGAGTTGATGAATTCATCGGATCAACTGTTTGACTGTAAACGGATGGCGTATGGGGGATTCAGGCAATTGGTGCACGCGTAAGCAATATGAAGAACACAAAAAATCCTTTCGCATCTGTGGTTCGACAAAGAAGCAAGAGAAGCGGCAAGTTTTTGCTGTTCTGTTTTTCCTGATTCGAGAATCACAAATACCGCTACGCTGTACGATACCCCGCCGGGCAACATGACCACAGAATGATGCGGGATAATAATCCCGAGAGATTAGCGCGTATTACCCGGGCATTTCTCCAGATGAAAAAATTTGATCTCGATGCACTGCAAAGGGCATGCGATGGGGAGTAGAAGCGGCAGTTAGTGCGTTGCTCTGCTGGTTTCATTCTCCAAAACGTTAAGTTGAACCGTCACGCGATAACAAACATAAGTTGCATTTTATAGGCGCCAGCGTATAATTAAGAATTATTATCATTACTAATAAAAGCGTTCATTTCCATCAGTCATCGTGTCTCAACACCCGGCTTTTCAGGCGTCTCCTCATTATTCATGATAATTATTTTTTCGATAGTCGTTCTATTGACATCAATTCTGTTTCCGATCTGCTTTAAATCATAAATAATTGTCCAGCGCATGATGAAAACCCGTAATCCGATAGGGAAGATCAGTCTAGTTGTGTTGATCGGTCTGCTTCACATACTTTGCCCCCTGCAATCCGGTATGGCCGAATCTTCAGTCAATACAGCATCCACAGCAAAATCCTACACGATCGAAGCCGGACTCTTAAAAGATGCGTTAGCGCAGTTTGTGGAGCAGTCCGGAGTCAAGCTGGCCGTTGATCCGGATCTGTTGCAGGGGAAAATATCCTTTGGGTTGACTGGTGATTTCGAGGCCAGGGAGGCGCTTGATCGATTGCTGGAAAATTCCGGCTTGCAGGCTACGCGATCAGCGGAAGGCTATGTTCTCGCTGCGGTTGCAATACCGGGCGGAGCCGAACAGATTGTTACTTTGCCGTTAATTCAGGTTACGGCGGACGCGAGCAATCGCTATGCTGCCACCAGCACCACGACCGCGACTAAAACGAATACATTGCTACGCGATGTGCCGCAGTCGATAACCGTAATTACCGATGATTTGATCAAAGATCAATCCATTCGAAGTCTTGCTGATGCCGTTCGTTACGTTCCCGGCGTCGGCATCTCTCAAGGCGAAGGAAACCGCGATGCGCTGGTGTTTCGCGGAAACCGTTCGACCGGTGATTTTTTTATCGACGGCCTGCGCGATGATGCGGAATTTTTTCGTGATCTGTATAACATTGAGCGGATAGAAGTGCTGAAAGGCGCCAATGGCATGATTTTCGGGCGTGGCGGTTCGGGGGGCGTGGTCAATCGGGTTACCAAGGAAGCGCACTGGAGTCCGGTGCAGGAATTTTCTTTTCAGGGCGGATCATTTGAACAGAAAAGAATGTCCGCGGATGTCGGCTATGTCATCAATGACATTGCTGCGGTGCGGTTGAATGCCTTATACGAAAATTCAGGCAGTTTCCGGGATGGCGTTGACATGGAACGGCTCGGCATTGCACCCACGCTGACCATTAAGCCGACGCATCGTACGAAAGTTGTTGTCAACATGGAGCGTTTTCACGATGACCGTACCGCTGATCGCGGAATTACCTCTGTTGTCGGCGGCGCCGGACAGGTGACCGGACCTGTCGATGTCAGACGCGCGCAATTTTTTGGCGATCCCCGGCGAAGCAATGCCAATGTCGATGTATTGTCGTTTGGTAATTTCATCGAACATAAATTCGATTCTGGCGTTACCGTACAGAATCGCACGAATTACACGACTTACGATAAATTCTATCAAAACGTATTTGCAAGCGGCGGGCTCAATCTGGCAAGCGGATTGCTGCCTATCGGTGCCTACAACAATGCGACGGAGCGGGACAATGTTTTCAATCAGACCAATGTGCTGTATTCATTGAACACCGGTCCGATTTCGCATACGCTGCTGGCCGGTATCGAAGTCGGACGGCAGGAAACACACAACCGGCGTGAAACAGGTTTGTTCAATAATAGTGCGGATAACGCCAATTTGTTTGTGCCGATCAGTCATCCGGTCACCAATGCGCCAATCACCTTTATAAACCGGAATTCAGGCGACGGTATCGATGCTTTGAATCGCAGTGTCGTGGATGTCCTTTCACTCTATATTCAGGATCAGATCGAAATCATTCCGCAGATTCAGGTCATTGCCGGGGTGCGATACGATTTGTTCGAGGTTAATTTTCAGCAGAAAAATGGTGCCAGAGATCATATAAAAACCCAGGATGATTTGATTGCGCCGCGTTTCGGCGTGATTTACAAACCGATTGAGCCGGTATCGCTGTATGCAAGCTATAGTCAGGCTTTTGTGCCGCGCGCCGGCGATCAGCTGAATGCACTGAATGTTACGGTGGAAACATTGAAACCGGAAAAATTCACCACGATGGAGGTGGGTCTCAAGTGGGATATTCGTCCGGATCTGGCCCTGACCGGGGCAGCCTATCAACTGGATCGTACCAATGTCATTAATTCGATTGTTGGCGGGCAGACCTTTTTGAGCAAAGGTCAGCGCACTGAAGGCGTTGAAGTCAGTCTGGTCGGCCAGCTGACGCAAAACTGGAGCGTAATGGGTGGTTATGCTTATCAAACCGGGGAGTTGACCAGCGATGTATTCGGGATTGCCAAGAAAGGCGCGACCGTCGCCGAATTACCACGTCATACGTTTTCAATGTGGAGCCGCTATGACTTTACGCCCAGCATCGGCGCAGCCGTTGGCGTGATTCATCGTGACGACATGTTTGCTTCCTTGACTAATCGCGTGAGCTTGCCCGATTTCACGCGTGTCGACGCCGCATTGTTCGCCCGATTCACGAAAAGTTTCCGTGGTCAGCTGAATATCGAGAATCTGTTTGATACCCAATATTTTGCCTCCGCGCATAATGATTTTAATATCACCCCCGGTTCACCGATTGCTGTCAGGGCAAGTCTGATCGCGAATTTTTAGTCGCGTACGAAAATTTTTGTTTGCATTAATTATTAATAATAATTATTATCATTATGTTTATCATTAGTAACCTTATTAACTTTTATTGGAAGGAACCTATTATGCTTAAATTAAGAAGACTTGGTTTTTGGGCTAAGTCTGTCATCGTCAGTTTATGCGTGCTTGCAGCCTGCAATGGTCACGCTAATGCGGCCTTAAATGTGGCAGAGATCGAATCAGCGGTTACCGCTTTTCAGGCCATTGGAGCGCTGCGGCGTGAAACGCCAATTGACGGTAATGCCATTGCTGCAGCATATACGGGTGCATTGCAGTCTTTGACGCAGGAAATCGATACCATCAATTCATTAACGCTGGATAGCGATGTTCTAGCCGCAATCGACGAAATTAAAAATGATCACGAGCCAAGACTGGCTGGGCAAGTTATTGACAAAACTTTGCAGCGTGTTTTTTATCAAACCATTTGGAATCGTATAAGTACAATCCGGGATGAGTTTGAAGGTGGGGCTGCGGTTACATTGGTCCAGATGCTGGATGAAGCGGTCGCGGCATTTAAGGCGATTTCTGGAACCGTTGCAAGAGCCAATCAAGTTCTCGCAGCGGATCGGACCTTCCTTGAGGAAAGTACTAACCCCGGATTGGATATCATCGTGAACGATTCCTTTGCACGTGTTAGAACGGCATTAGAAAAAAACAACCCAACTGAAGATTTTGCAAATTTTGGTGTGGAACGTTATGTCATCAGAATGTCACTGGCTCGTGCTTATTACATCGCAGTATTACGCGAGGTCGGCGGCATTATCGAAAACAGAAATTCAGATCCTGAAACCGCCGCGATTGAGCAGAAAGAAGGTGAAATCTTCTATCGCATCATTGAATCGCTGATTTCCCGGGACAATCCTCTTGGCAATCAGTTTATTAAAGCGCAACTGGTTGGAGATGTTTCTGCGGTTACTGCGGATGAGATTGTCAGCGAATTGAGCAAAGGTATCATCGGTCGAGTAAGAGGGGAAATGAATGGACAAGCGGAGAGTATTGGTAACGATCGTGCACATGCAATGGCAGAAGCTGCTGGCGCGGCTTCTTTCGCAAACATTCTGCTACCGGATATAGAATTCCGCTTGGGCGCAGCTGTTCGCGGCAATCTGGAAACCGCATTCAATAATTTGCAAAGTGCCAGCAGCGAAAATAGCGCAGCCAAATCGGCGGAAGCACGCCAGACAATTGAAGCCATATTGGCCAGCTATGAAAATGAATTGAATTTGGCAGGCTATTCAAAAACGCACGGCACGGAGGTGGTCATTGATGGCGCGCTCAGCGCATTCCAGGAAGTCGGCACGTTGCGCAGAGAATTTCCGATGAACACTGATGCCATTGCCGCAGCCTACGCCGGAGATTTGCAACAACTGACACAAATCGTTGACCAGATCTATGGACTGACAATCGACGGCGAAGTGGTCGCAGCCATTGAAGCCACACGCGATGCGGCGAATTCCCTATTTGCCGCACAGGTGATTGATAAATCATTGCAACGGGTTTTTGCGCTGGCGATTTATAATCGCATCACGCTGGCACTGGATGCGTTTGATGAGATGTCTACCGATGAGCTGGCGCTCGAATGGGATCGGGCCTATGTTGCCTTTCAGGCCATTATCGGAACGGCCGCCAGAGAAAACAAGGTGTTGACGGCTGATAGGCAATCAATTCAATCTGGCAGCAATCCCGATATCGATGATCAGATCACGCTGGCTTTTATTCAGGGCAGACAAGCTTTGGACAAGGCGCGTTCTGACGATAAAACCCGATTGGCTGTTGCACGTGAGCAAGTAATCATTCCTCTGGCCAGAAGCTATTTGATCGGCGTACTGCGTGAAGTTGAAGGTATCGTTAAAGATCGTGACAGCGACCCGATTTCAGCCAGAGAAAAGCAGATCGAAGGTGAATATTTTTATCGCACCGTTGAGGGGTTTATTTCTCCGGATAACCCGACTGGCAATAATCGCATCAAAACACAATTTACCGGTGATCTGAGTAATGTTGTGGCGGATCAGATCGTCAGCGATATCAGCAGGGGAATCATCGGCCAGATCAACAGAAATCTCAGCGAGGTCGATGCTGCAATTACCACTGATACAGATCGGGCAGTGATCGCGGCTGAGCGGGTATCCTTGTACGCAGCGATTATTATTCCTGATCTGGCGCTTCGCCTGGATGCATTGCGACGCGTGCAACTGGAGAATGCGTTGCAGGATCTTGAAGAAGCCAGTACATCCGGTAATACCGATAAGGCAACTGCTGCACGGTCGGTTGTCGTTGAAATCATTTCAGATTATCAAGGCGAGTTGATTTAAGCGGAAACAGCAGAATTTCGTGGAAGCATTGAACTGCGGGATTCTGTTTTAAACAGGATGTGCCATAAAAAACCCCCGCTCTGAATCTTTATGCAGAGCGGGGGTTTTTAAAACTGGAAATAAATGATTTTGATTTATGACCTGCTACAGGCTGAAAACAATCATGTCAGCTGTAATCGCGTTCACATTGATGCCAACCAGATCAATGGTTGCAACACCGCCAAGAAATTCTGCGGTGAAACCTGTGTCGCCTCTGTCATCAATATCGGTAATAAGCGAAAGCAGTTCCGGTACCGAGTTGATACCGAGAATTTCCGAATCGAAAAACAGGCGATCCTCACCCAAGGTGAAGTCGGATATTCTGAATTGGCCTGCGCCATAAAAACCGAATGTATCGTTACCCGTGCCGCCGTTAAGCTGATCGCGATCATCCGGCGAACCACCCGCGCGCAGGATGTCGTTACCGTCTCCGCCAAACAGCCTTTCGGTTCCTGCCTGTCCGTCGATATCATCGTCGCCGTCGCCGCCCCTGAGAATGCCGTTGCCGTCTCCGCCGCGGATAATGTCGTTACCGGCTCCGCCTTCGATTTCATCATGGCCGGGGCCGCCTTCAAGAATATTGTCCAGCTCGTCGCCGATAATGAGTAAATCATTATCGTCAAATCCGGCGGATCCCAGTCCTTCAAAAGGAATGCCATCGATAAACTTGATGGCCCCGGAGCCCAGATTTGGGCGGGGTGATGTGCTGACTGTCATAATGCTACCTCCCTGATACTATTATGTTGGATTTATAAAACTATGATTCTCATTTGATTAATATCATTAATTAATGAGAATTATTCTTATTATTGTTGATTAATGATTAAAATGCAACTTAAACTGCTGATTCATGCGATGAACGGTATGGGATTGATTGCATGTAAGAGGTGAAAAAAATGAGTAACGGATATGACAAGTAATTTAAATACTCTGCTGCTGGAAGTAAAGCGATTAATTGCGGCCGGGAAGTTGAATGATGCCGATGCGATACTGGAACCCTTGATAAAAGCGCAGCCGCTATCGCAGGATGTGGCCAGGTTATGGTGTGCGCTGGCAATGCGGACAAACCGTGCAGTCGAAGTGCTGTCGTGCGCGGCAAACGTCTATGCGCATGTTGAGGGGGATTTTTACAAAGCACATTGGGCGCATGTGCTTGGCAGCGCCAATTTCATGTTGCTCGATTTGCCGTCCGCGCAGAACCATTTCGAATGTTCACTGAATCATTTAATGGCGCTGGCTAAAAGCGGCAAGGTTCCGCCACAGAAGAAAAATGCAGAAACCCGGCAATCCGGCGACAATGCTTTTGTGTCCGGGAAAGCGGAGGCGTTGTTATGGAAAACCTGCGCACAACTGGCCGAGCAGGGTATTCCGGCATTTCCGTATGCTGGAACGCTACTGGGACTGGTCAGGAATAATTGCCTGCTGGAATCCGATAAGGATATTGATATTGCGGTGTGGATGGAATCCTGGGATGCCTGCTGTGCGGCGCTGGAACAGGCAGGTTGGGTGCGTTCTTCGATGCGAATAGACTATGCCAACTATCGTGATTATATCCATCCTGAGCTGGGTATTACGCTTGATGTCTGCGGTTTGCAGAGGAATTCCGATCAGCAGATCACCGGCGGTTTTGCTTTGCCGGGTTATTCATCAGAGTATCAACGGATATCGGTGTTTCCATCATTTGATCTGGTGCAGCGTGCAACAGATTATGGCACGGTCTGGTTTCCTCGGCAGCCGGAAATCATTCTGACCGCTTTTTACGGCGACTGGCGCACACCCAATCCTTATTGGGATACCGTTGTTTCTGCACAGAATCTAAGGCATTTTTCTTTACTGGTGCGGTGTTATGCGTACCACCGGTTGGCGCAAAACTGGTTAACGGGCGATCTGGCCAGAGCCTGGAGTTATGCGCATCAGGTTGCCTTAAAAGATCCCGATGACATGCTGGCGCTGCGCAGCAGGCAATGGCTGGAGCGTGCGCTCAATCGCTTAAAGCGGAAAATCCCGGTCTGGCCGGACAGCCGACAGCAATGTCGCGTGTATACCCGCATGGTGGCCGATTTATTTCACGAAGGCCATGTCAATTTTCTGCGCGCAGCGCGCGCCCTGGGGACGCATTTGACAGTCTGTGTGGTATCCGACGAACGCGTAGCAGAAAATAAAGGCAAGCAGCCGGTCATGAAGCAGGTGGAACGCGCAGCGATTGTCGCCGCGTGCAAGTATGTTGACACCGTACTGACTGAAACACCGGCAAGCGTAAACCCGGAATACATGCAGCAGCATGGTTTCAATATTTATACGTTTGCCTGTGCATCGGAACGTGAGCGCCGGGAAAAGCTGGAGTTATGCGCATCGTTGCCGGCGGAAATGATACGGGAAATGCCTTATACATCGGGTATTTCTACTTCTGATATTGTCTTGCGAATTATAGGTGGCGCTGGAAACAGAAAAGCTGAACCGGAGAAAATATAAGCTGGCAGAAGAAAATCATATTGCATGCGATTTTTTAGAGTGGTGTTCTTCGGGAATCTTTTTGGCCGTCATTTTGTAACACAATTGTAATAAAACTGTAATAATGCGCTTTTTTGGTGCGGTACGTGACTTATGCATCATTTTTTTACAACTCGACTGATAGTTTCAGTTATTTTATTGTTTCCCGGGATGACTCCGATAACTTCTGCCGCAGCCGAAGTTAAAGATCCCGAGCGTTATAAACAAGAGCTCCTGGCGATAGAAAAGCGTCTTGATGCCAAGCTGAAGGAACTTGACGAAAAGCTGGAACGGCTTGAAAAGCTTAAATCCATGGGGGAATCTGCTGGTGCGGTTGCGGCATCTGCTGGACCTGATTCCGGAGCCGAAGTTGTACTTGATGAGCCGGATGCAGTTATAGCGGAGGAAGTCAGGCATGTGGCAGAGTCAAACGTTGTGCCCGAACCGGATGACAAGAAAGCTAAGACGGGTTTGCCGGATGGCTTTGCCGACGTCAGTTATGGCAAGAACGGATTTGAATTCCGGACGGAAAATAACAGATTCTCGCTTGCAATTCAGAACAGGGCGCAAATTCGTTATTCCGATCCTTTTGATAGCGATCCGCGCTCTATTGAGGATCTTGAGCGTGACGACAGTTCGTTCAGAATCCGCCGTGCAAGAACCCGGCTCAGAGGCCACGCGTATTGGCCGTGGTTGAAATATTATCTGCAATATGACTGGTCTCAGCCTGTGTTGCGTGACTTAACGCTGACCATCGACAAATATCAGTGGGCAAAAATATGGTTCGGCCGTGGCAAGGTGATTTATAACGATGAACGTGTCACGTCTTCCGCCAATCAACAGTTCGTCAATCGCTCAATCGTTAATGACATTTTTACCGTAGACCGGCAGCAGGGCGTGCAATTATTCGGTAATGTGTTTCCTGGTACCTGGCATGACATCAGTTATTCCGCCGGCATTTTCAGTGGCTTGGGCGTCGGCGAGGGCAGTAATGACGATAAACATATGATGTACTCGGGGCGGTTGCAATGGAATGCATTAGGCGGGGAGATGCCGTTTTCTCAGTCTGATATCGAGTTTCATGAGCAACCGGCGCTTAATTTTGCATTTGCTGCTGCAACGAATCGAAGCCGATGCACGGCGTTCCAGACCGACAGCCGGAGCTGTCGCGATCTTCCGGGATTTGCGCCCGGACAGGACGGACAATACCGCATTAATCAGATGATGGAAGAAGTGCGTTTCAAGTGGCAAGGTTTTTCAGTGCTGCACGAGCTGCATTGGAAAGAAATTATCGACACATTCAAAAGCCAGGGTGATCCGGTGAGAAAAACCAATCTTATGGGTGGTTTGGTTCAGGTCGGTTATTTTCCGCATCATATTTTTCCAGCTATTCCCAGGAATCTGGAGTTTGCCGGACGGTATGCCTTTGTTGATCCCAATACGCAGGTAAAAAACGATCAGCAAAAAGAAATCAGCGGTGTGGTTACTTATTTTTTTAATGGCCATGCAAACAAAATCAATTTCCAGGTCAGTCATTTGATTGTGCAGAATCAATCGGATCAACGATTCTGGTTGCAGTGGGATTTGACATTTTAGCGCCTGCAAATAGGCCTGACGTCAGTTCGCCGATGATGCGATTCTTGGGATGAAATAATCTGGATGACGATGTTTCAAATCATTCAATATCTGTTCGCTGCATATGGCCAACTGAAAGAGCGGGATTATGCGTAATTCCGGATTTTTAGTTTGGTGATCCTTTGTCATTTGATGGACTTGATTCATCGATGAAATCGATCTGTTGATCGGGCGTAAAAATGGCACTGGACAACGTAAGATCTATTTGTTTGAAGTGAATCGTCTTCATTCTTGTATGTTGGGTTTGTTTCAGTATATACTCCGAAACTGGCTGTTTTATGATAAACCTTGAAGAGATATTAATATAATAACAATTAGTTTTAAATTATTTATTCAATAAATAAATATTAGATAATTAGGAGAAACAATGAAATTTTCAGTATTTTTAGCAGCACTGCTCGCGCTTGTTTTATCTGGCTGTGGTTCCATGTTTGATGCGGCTGATATGGGTGATCCCAATATGGTGGCTGATGAATGTGAATTTGGCGTTGACGGCAACGGCAATTGCCTGAAAGAAGGCCAGGATCCACGTCCATATGGCGGTACCAGCAAGCCAGGACACTAAGTAATTTAAGTTTAATAGCCAAAATTTGCTTCTTTTATGAAGCAAGCAAAACCGCCTTCGTGGCGGTTTTTTTGTTTGTCAGACTGCAAGTGGCGCTGCTTTTGATATCACTCTGTGAAGTATTTGCAGAAAGAAAGTGACAGTCTTCATGCCATTATTGAATAGTTGAATAGAGAGCTTTGCAAAATTCTACTCTATTTTTATTTTATAAAATCCAGGACCAAAATAAAAACAATAGGTTAAGGATTCCCATTATAAATTTTTGCAACAGTCGCTAATGGGTTGTTTATCGTATTGAAAGACTTTCGTGCTTGTTAATCAATTTCAGAACGTCGCTCAATTAAATACCATCAATTCTGCCGCTCGGCCTGTTTGAGCGAAAATGCCAAGGATTTGAGCCGATAATTAGCTCAAATCAGCACTGTAACGCGTTACTCCGCCAAAGATATCTGATACATTGAACAAGGCAGGCTTACACATATTGTTGGAATAGACGGCTGTGCAGCTATTGCTTAGTGACTCGACAACACTGATCTGCTGCGCCGCAATAAGCCTGAATGATGGTGAGCCGCCTGAGGGTGCGAGCTGAAGCTCAGCTTGTACATACTGACAACACCAAACTCATCGGTGATTTTGACGCATGGAACGAGTAATGTTCCATTAGAGAGAAAGTAGCGGTACAACGTTCCGTATGATTGCGCTGATCTTGGCATCCGCCATAGTCAGTTCAGTATCATACAGCCTGATCAACGCGACCCGTCCATCTGAAAATTGAACCGTTATCGACAAAAGAGTATCAACCGTTCCGGATTGTTTGCTAGAACTAAAATCCATCGATGTGGATGTGCCTTGAATTTGTAATGCACCATTTAGATAGACTGAAACCACGTCATCACTATTGTGCGTTAACACAATATGATGATAGTGTCATAGCTGAATGTATCAGCTGTCAGATCGGAAAACTTCGCCGATTCTTCCGGGTCAACATAAAAGCGTAGTCGTCTTGACGATCGAAACGCCAAAAATAACTTTATACCGATCAGGATCCGATTCGTCTGCTTCAAATTGGAACACGAGTTCTGCAGAATAAGCGCTGCTGTTTCCCAGTGCGCTTCTTGACAAAAGAAGCAACCCGGCTTGTTCATCGAACGGTTATTGCCGTCAGAGATACACCAACGTTCTTCATCAAATACCATATCGGTTGATAAACTGTTTTGAGACAATGGATCAAGGGCGTAATCGCGACCACATCAGCTTCTTGTGCATTAAAAGAATTATCAAATGTATGCCGTTGTTACAGGTAGCGGCGCTGCCTGCACTGTTACAGCAAACATACCAAGACATAAATAACTAATAACGCTCGCTACGTATTGATTTCGTGTATTCATATTATTTTTTTCATTATTGGATTAATAAAACTGACATGATAAATCGGTCGTATCAATTACTCCATCAATACCGCGAAATGGCATGATCAATACAATCAAAATTTTCTGTCTTTTTCTTATGCAGGATATCGTAAGATGTTATTGAATTTTCAATAACTTCATGAAATTAAGATATAATTATTCTTCATAAAGAAGCTACTGATTATCAAGCGATTCGTCAAGAAGTATTTAATTCAACAACTCAATAAACTATCCGGTTATTGATATTGAAATCCTGGGAGTCTGTGATTTAACAATCGTAGCGAGCCGAGTGAGAACGAGTGCGGATTCTCTCAATTTTGAGGCGCATAGCAAGGCTATATAACGAAAAGTTGAGGAAATATGAGCCGTTATCCCATTGGCGCAGTAGATTAGTCTTATGTCCGACAGACTCTTGGCTGCCAGTAACACGGCCGTAATTGCCGCCAACCACTGACAAGTAAAACCTCCGGTTTGCGTCAAAAGTATTTGGTTTTGTAGAACAGCAATTTATTATTTTCAATTAAACCTACCAATCAGGCAGTAAAAATCATCCCGAATGTGCTTGATAACTAGGCAAAGATTTTATCGTGCCGTCATATGGCGCTTCTTCCCTGAAAGACTACCAGCAGTCTGTAATCCTGTTCAGATACGCCCTTCAACTCCCGCTGGCGGTATCCTGCCAGATACTCTAGACTAGAAACAGGATCGTGTAATTCTAATAACAAGCAAAGACTAACAAGGAGTTTAATTCACAGAGGAGTGTTACCATGAAAACTGTCAAGCAGTTGCTGCACGCAAAGGGACACAAGATTGCCAGTATCGGCCCTGAGGAATCGGTTTTTGACGCCATGCAATTGATGGCCGCGAACAATATCGGCGCTTTGCTGGTCATGCGCGACGACAAGCTGGTCGGCATTCTGACCGAACGGGATTTCTCGCGCAAATCCTATCTGTTGGACAAACCGGTCAAGGATACGCTGGTCAAGGAAATCATGACGCGTCAGGTTGCTTATGTTGGTCTGAACGATACCAACGAAGACTGCATGGCCTTGATCACGGAGATGCGGGTGCGTCATCTGCCGGTTGTCGATGAAGGCAAAGTGATCGGTGTTCTGTCGATTGGCGATCTGGTGAAGGATGTGATATCCGAACATCAATTCGTCATCAAACAGCTCGAACGCTACATCTACGATACGCCCGAGATATAACCTGACAGGTTCGCGCGGCTTGCGCGCCGGGCGTTATGCCGGAAACAGGGGGCATCGATTTTTACGTTGATCAGCATCAGAAAAGGTCTCGATCTGCCGATCAGCGGTCAGGTAGACCAGGCGTTAGCAGAGCAGGCGGCTCCCGTCCGTCACGTGGCTGTGCTGGGGCCGGATTATATCGATCTCAATCCTGACATGCAGGTCGATGAAGGCGATGACGTCAAGTGCGGGCAGGTGCTGTTCACGCACAAAAAGCTGCCGGATGTTCAGTTCACCGCGCCGGGGGCGGACAGGATTACCGCCATTCATCGCGGCGCAGGCTTTTATCCGTTGTCATTCAACTTGCCGCCGCAGGCAATCATGCTACAGAAGAACACGAAACGTTTGCTGCTTACGCGCCGGAGCAGTTGTCCGGTCTGACAGCTGGTCAGGTCAGGGAAAATCTGCTTGCTTCAGGTTTGTGGACGGCGCTGCGCACGCGGCCTTACAGCAAAATACCTGATCCGGCGGCGCAGCCTGCCGCGATTTTCATTACCGCCATGGATACCAATCCGCTCGCCGCCGATCCCGCGCCGATTATCCGTGAACAGGCCGAATCCTTTCATCATGGACTGACTGTGCTGGCGCATTTGACGACCGGATCGCTGTGGGTGTGTAAAGCGCCCGAGGCGGATTTTCCGTTACCCGGCAATCTGGCGCAATTGCGCGTGGCCGATTTTGCCGGGCCGCACCCAGCCGGTCTGGTAGGTACGCATATCCATTTTCTGGCGCCTGTCGATGCGAGCAAAACCATCTGGTATCTCAATTATCAGGAAGTTATCTCGATCGGCAAGCTGTTTGTCACGGGCCGGTTGTGGACTGAGCGCGTGATTGCGTTGGGCGGCCCGCAGGTCAGTCGGCCGCGCCTGCTGCGCACGCGACTGGGCGCGAGTCTTGATGATCTCTTGAGAATGAATTCAGTCCATCCGCCGGGGAGGATAGCCGCATCATCTCCGGTTCGGTCTGGTCCGGGCGGCAGGCTTCCGGGTGGTCGGCTTATCTGGGCAGGCATCATTTGCAGGTCAGCGCTATCCGGGAAAAACCGGAGCGGGAGTTTTTCGGCTGGTTGATGCCCGGGCGAAGAAAGTTCTCGCAAATGAACGTGATGCTGTCGAGTTTCTTTCGCAAACGTGATGAGACCTTCGATTTCACCGCCGGTCAGAATGGCAGTCCCCGCGCCATGATACCCACCGGCAGCTTTGAGGAAGTCATGCCGCTCGATATTCTGCCGACGCAGTTGCTGCGTTCGTTGCTGGTCGGCGATACCGACATGGCGCAGAAACTCGGATGCCTCGAGCTGGACGAAGAGGATATCGCATTGTGTTCCTTCGTTTGTGTCGGCAAACACGACTACGGTACGATATTGCGCGAAAATTTAAGACAGATCGAGAAGGAGGGTTGAGCAACGATGCGGCGCTGGCTTGAATCCATGAAACCGGTATTTTCCAAGGGCGGACGGTTTGAGAAATACCATGCGCTGTATGAAATGGTGGATACCTTCCTGTATACGCCTGCCGATACCACGCGCGCCGCCCCGCATGTCCGTGACGGCGTCGACCTGAAGCGCCTGATGAGCTATGTCGTGGTTGCGCTGATTCCATGCATACTCTGGAGCTGGTTCAATACCGGCTACCAGACCAACCTCGCCCTGCAGGAGCTGGCCATCGTCAAGGAAGACTGGCGCGGCCTGCTGCTGCAAACCTTGGGTATTGGCTTCGATCCAGGCAGTATTCTGGCCAATATGGGGCATGGTTTTTTATATTTCCTGCCGATTTATCTGACTACATTGATCGTCGGCGGCTTCTGGGAAGTGCTTTTTGCGATTGTGCGCAAGCACGAGGTTAACGAAGGCTTTCTGGTGACGTCCATGCTGTTTGCATTGACGCTGCCGCCGGATATGCCGTTGTGGATGGTCGCACTGGGCATCAGTTTCGGCGTGGTGATCGGCAAGGAAGTTTTTGGCGGCACAGGCAAAAATTTCCTCAATCCCGCGCTGGTCGGGCGCGCTTTCCTCTATTTCGCCTATCCCGCGGAAATTACCGGCGATCAGGTTTGGGTGGCCCTTGATGGATACTCGAGCGCAACCCCCCTGGGACTGGGGGCGCTGGGCGGAATGGATGCCATTACCGTAGCCGGGTATACCTGGTGGCAGGCGTTCATCGGCCTGATGCCGGGTTCGCTGGGTGAAACCTCGACGCTGGCCTGTCTGATCGGCGCTGTTTTCCTGATTTATACCAAAGTCGCGTCCTGGCGCATTATTGCCGGTGTTTTTCTGGGCATGGTGGGGACGGTGCTGCTGTTCAATGCGCTGGGCGGTTTCGCTTTCGGCATGGTATTCATGGCGACAGACCCGGTTTCCGCGGCGATGACCACCGCAGGGCACTGGGTTTTCGGTCTGCTGATCGGGTTCATGACGGTATTGATACGCGTGGTGAGTCCGGCTTTTCCCGAGGGCATCATGCTGGCCATTCTGTTTGCCAATATTTTTGCGCCGCTGATCGATTACGTGGTGATCCAGATCAATATCCGCCGGAGGCTGCGTCGTCATGGCTGAGTCCGGTTCGCCCCAAATGCCCAAAAAGCCGGGTTCTGTGCACAGCAACGCCAGGACGCTGCTGGTGGCGTTCGCGGTCTGTCTCGTTTGTTCATTGCTGGTCGCCAGCGCCGCCGTATTGCTTAAGCCGATTCACCTAGCGAATCAGCATATCGAACGCCAGCGCATCATTGTCGAGATTGCCGGTCTGATGAAACCGGATTTGACTGTCGCGCAGGCCTACCGGCAGATCGATGTTGCCATGATAGAACTCAGCAGTGGCCGCGCGGTCGATACATTGGATCCGGAAAATTTTGATATCGCTAAAGCAGCCAAAGACGAGCAGCTATCGGAACCACTGCCGCGCAGCGCTGATCCGGCGCAAATCCGGCGTAAACCTCGCTACCTGCCGGTTTATCGGGTCAATGACGACGGCGGGCGACTCGAAACACTGATTCTGCCGGTTTACGGTTATGGCTTATGGTCTACACTCTATGGCTATATTGCGTTGCGGGATGATTTGCGGACGATACGGGGCATCCGGTTTTACCAGCACGCCGAAACGCCGGGACTCGGTGGAGAAGTCGATAATCCCCGGTGGCTTGATTTGTGGGAAGGCAAAATTGCCTTTGATGAACACGGGGAACCGCGTATTGAACTGGTCAAAGGCGCGGTGACCAGCGCCACGCCGGACAGCCAGCATAAAGTGGATGGACTGTCGGGCGCAACGCTGACTTCCCGTGGTGTGACGCAGTTGTTGAATTTCTGGCTAGGGCGGGAGGGTTTTGGTCCTTACCTGACCCGCCTGCGCGATGAGAGTGAAAGGAGATGAAACATGGCTGATTCTGTTCGCAAGATTTTGTTTTCCCCGGTTGTCGACAATAATCCGATCATTCTGCAGGTTCTGGGCATCTGTTCGGCGCTCGCCGTGACCACGCAGCTGTCAACGGCGATTACCATGAGTATTGCGCTGACGCTGGTTGTGGCCTGCTCCAGTTCGGTGATCAGCCTGATTCGTCATCATATCCGGGCGAATATCCGCATTATTGTGCAGATGACGGTGATTGCCTCGCCGGTGATCGTGGTGGATCAGTTTCTGCGCGCCTTTGCCTATGAAATCAGCAAGGAATTGTCGGTATTTGTCGGATTGATCATCACCAACTGCATCGTAATGGGCCGTGCGGAAGCGTTCGCCATGAAAAATCCGCCCTGGCCGAGTTTTCTCGACGGTCTAGGCAATGGGCTCGGTTTCAGCGCAATTCTGCTGACCGTCGGCACTATCCGTGAACTGTTCGGCTCGGGCACACTGCTGGGTTATACGGTTCTGCCGCTGGCCAGGGACGGCGGCTGGTATGTTCCCAACGGCCTGTTATTGTTGCCGTCCAGCGCTTTCTTTCTGATCGGACTGATCATCTGGGCGGTGCGTTCATGGAAAAAAGCGCAGGTCGAGCAGGCTGAATACCGCATCAAGGCAATGCGTCAATCGGGTGAGACAATCTGATGGACACGCTGGTTAATCTGTTCATCACCGCGGTGTTTGTCGAAAATCTGGCGCTGTCCTTTTTTCTCGGCATGTGTACTTTTCTGGCGATCTCGAAAAAAATTGAAACGGCGCTGGGTCTGGGGATTGCGGTCATCGTCGTTCAGACGCTGACTGTCCCCATCAACAACCTGATCTATCGCTATCTGCTGCGCGACGGTGCGCTTGACTGGGCCGGGCTGTCTAGTGTCGATCTCAGTTTTCTGGGTTTCGTCAGCTATATTGGTGTGATCGCTGCGATGGTACAGATTCTCGAAATGTTTCTGGATCGCTTTGTGCCCGCACTGTATAACGCGCTGGGCATTTTTCTGCCGCTGATTACCGTTAATTGCGCGATTCTCGGTGGTACGCTGTTCATGGTGGAACGCGATTATACTTTTGCGGAGAGTGTTACTTACGGACTCGGCTCCGGTTTCGGCTGGGCGCTGGCGATTACCGCCATGGCCGGCGTGCGTGAAAAACTGAAATACTCGGATGTTCCCGACGGCCTGCAGGGGTTGGGTATCACGTTCATCAGCGCAGGATTAATGGCGCTGGGATTCATGGCATTTTCCGGTATCCGGCTGTAATGAAGAAATAAAGTACGCTTATGCTGGAAATTGCCCTGGGTGTATTTTTTTCACTTCAATCGTTATCGCCTGGTTTTTCTGATTCTGGGCGCGCGCGCTGTGCTGCTGGCGCAAGGTAATGTCCAGATCGTCGTCAACGACAAGCGCACCATCGAGGTGCCGACTGGCGGAAAGCTTCTTGGCGCGCTGGCCGGGGCGGGAATATTTGTCAGTTCGCCGTGCGGCGGCAGTGGTTCCTGCGGCCAGTGCCGGGTGAGGGTTTTTGAAGGCGGCGGCGCGGGGATGGCGCCGATGCGCTCGCATATTTTTGATTAGCTCTGCCGTCTCAACAGCAAACGCAAGATTACGTTCTGGTATGGTGCACGTTCCAAAAATGAAATGTTCTACGTTGACGATTTTGACAGGCTAGCGCGTGAGTGCGAAAATTTCGAATGGCATGTGGCGCTGTCGGAGCCTTTGCCGGAAGACAACTGGGAAGGTTACACCGGATTTATTCATCAGGTGCTGTACGATGTGTATTTGAAGCATCATTCTGCGCCGGAGGATTGCGAATATTATTTGTGCGGCCCGCCGATGATGAGCAAGGCGGTTATTACAATGCTGCTGGATCAGGGCGTCGAGCGGGAAAATATTCTGTATGATGATTTTGGCGGCTGAGCGTTGATTTTTTGCTGATCAGATCATGTCTATCCGACCACTGACAACTTCACGCATCGCAGGCATGACCATTGCTGCGATCGTTCTTTTTATGGCTATTGCGGTCAGTTCCGTTCGATCTACCATACCCCTGCCGGTATCGAAGCTGACCGGCAGCACGATGGGCACCGGTTACACTGTCAAATACCGTCATGCGTCCGATGTGCCGTCTGTGGAAACGATTCATGCGGAAATCGAGCAACAGCTTGCAGAAATCAATCAAAGCATGTCCACTTACGATGTCGATTCGGAATTATCGCGGTTCAACCGTTCCGACTCAACCGGCTGGATGCCTGTCTCGACCCCGCTCTACACCGTTCTCGCGGCTGCGCTTGAAATTGGCCGGCAAAGTAAAGGCGCATTCGACATCACCATCGGTCCGCTGGTCAATCTCTGGGGGTTTGGGCCGGAAAACCGGTCGCAGGATATTCCGGATGCGGAAGAAATCGCCGCGACACTGGAACGCACCGGGCATGACAAGCTTATGCTGGATGAAATTGGGCGGGCTGTGCGTAAAACGCGCGCGGATGTCTCTGTCGATCTCTCCGCAATTGCCAAGGGATATGCAGTGGATCAAATCGCCGCAATACTTGAGCGCCATGGCATCGAACACTATATGGTCGAAATCGGTGGAGAAATTCGCGCGCGCGGCGTTAATGCGCAGCAAATGCCTTGGCGGATCGGTATTGATAAACCGCAGACCCAAGGTCATGCAGTACAGAGAGTGTTGGCTCTCGACAATGCCGCACTCGCTACTTCGGGAAACTACCGCAACTACTTCATGATCGGCAACCGGCGCTACATGCATGTCATTGATCCCGCAACAGGCTGGCCGGTGGAAGGACGCCTGGCTTCGGTTACCGTGCAGGCGGAGACTTGCATGCTTGCCGATGCCTGGGCGACGGCGCTGCTGGTGCTGGGACTTGAGCGCGGGCTGGTGATGGCGGAACAGCTTGGATTGCAGGCGTTGTTCATCGTTGACCGGGGCGGTGCTTTTACCGAGTACGCTACTAATCATTTCGAATCCGGTGAAGCGCAAAACATCGTGGTCACTTTTTTGGCGGCTTTTCTGATTATCGGCATCGCCATTGCCGCCATGGCGATTGGCGTGGTAATGGGCCGTAAGCCGATCGCCGGAAGTTGTGGTGGACTCGGACAGCTGGGGCTGGGATGTGATGGTGGTTGTGGCAGGCCCTGTTCCTCCAGTGAGAATGATAAATCTTCCGCGGATAAATCAGGGCCGTGAGTGCTGGACTGCTCCTTTTGTTATACTGCAATATTCTGAATTGATGACAATAAAAGTGTTCAGACTTTTATTTGTTGGAGAGTATAGCGCGTCCGTTTAGATCCTGCGCTACGCGCGCATTATTTGTGTGAAAACTTTTAAGTTGCTCGAGTTGTGCGGTTGAAATCGTGATTACTTCGGATAGAAGATACCATTGCACACCTTCGCTGCATGGCGGCGTGGTTAAAGAGCCCGCCAGAGTGAAGTATTCCAGGTTGCCATGATCCTGCGGTGGAAGTAATGCAGCAGGATTGAACTGAACGCCTGAATCTGTATTCTGTTCACCTTCCTGAACCGGAGTATTGTCCAGAATGGTTTGGAAAGCCGGATTTTCGTTTCCGGTTTCTATTGCAACTGCAAGAACTGCAATTCTGCCATCTTCATTAATATGCACAAAATGCAATTCGGCTGGAAAATGTTGACCATTGATTACATGTTCACTGGGTTCGTGTAAGTGAAACTGAATCAGCGGTATTGATTCTTCTCCAATTTTCAATCCGCCGGAATAATCGAGTGAAGTGTTAACCTGCACGCTGTGCCCGTTATTGTAAAAAGTCGGCGTATCGGCATTGTATAAAGCCGCTAACTGATTCAATGGCTTGGTATCATTAAATTTGGCAGTAGCCAGATCAACGGGTGACTGACGTTTGCCTACGCCGCATTCCGCATATGGATAAAGCAGTGGGATTGATTGCGATGTATCTTCAATTGCCCACCAGGTTGATTGTTCGTCGTAATGCCAATGTGGCGGACTTGAAACGGTGTTGATCGCATAAAAAGAAAAAAACAAAGCAGAGACGTTGCTTAAAATTTTTGATCTCATAAATTAACTCCGACTGTGAATAAGAAAAGAATGGATTAGCAGGTATTTTTTCTACAGTAATCAATCATGGATGGTTTTTGATTTGTATCGAGATCAGAGTCCTGTTGCATCGGAGCTGAATTTTTTTGTTTATCGGATAGGATTGAGTTCAATCGCGAATGGTGTTTTGCATCAGTTGAAGACTGATTTTGTTGAATGGAATTGGTAGAAGACCGCGGTTGTTCAGCCGATTCAGCATAACTTGACATGCTGCTGCACAATAATGCGGTAAGAAAAAGTTTTGCAAACATAATTTTTTCCTCTTGGAAACAAAAAAACAGAAACGGGTTTTGTTGAATTGCGGCTCAGACTGTAGCATGCCGAATGTCAAAAAAATCTGAATTGAAGGTGAATAAATTGATATTTGACGGGCTTCGGAAAGCAATTTTGTAAAATTGCCCTCTCAGTAGGTTCGGAATTCACTGTACAGCAGAACTGAATCGTATAACCTATTTTATTGAATTTCTTGTACATATAAATTCGAACAGAGCAAGATCCACTATGTCGAGTATCGAGTAAGGGGCGACGATATTTTGAAGGTATATTTCGCAGTATTGCGTATTTTTAAATGATATTTCAACCAGATTGATTTTTTTAAGGAAAGGGATGAGTAAAAATTTAAGCAGCAATGGGAAAGGTAAGATCAAGTTTTATGGTTACAAAAAGTGTAGTAATTGCATAAAGGCGGAGAAACTCTTGCAGAATGCCGGCGTGGTATATGAATTTACAGATATAACCCAGAATCCCCCGAGTCCGGACGAGCTCGCAATGGTTGCTGAAAATGCGGGTGTCATGTTGAATAAATTGTTTAATACCAGCGGTATCCAATATCGTGAATTAAAAATCAAGGAGAGGCTGTCAGAGCTAACGAAGCTTGAAATTCTGAGCTTGCTTGCCAACAATGGCCGCTTGATAAAAAGACCGTTGATAACGGATGGGGAAAAAGCGACAGTAGGATTCAAGGAAGATCAGCTGAGCAAGGTCTGGTGTAGAGCTGAAACCTAGAACTAAAAACAGCCCTACAATGGAAGGAAATTTGAATTTCTGGTGCACGTTTAAACGAAAAATATGAAATAGTGGGGGCTTTAAATATGGCATTGTTATTTAAAGGGTTATTTTGTTATTCAGATAAAAATACCCTTACTGTGAAGGAAGTTTTTATGACAAATGACTTGACTTTGTGGGTTAAGGTCGACTAGCCTGTGGTTTGCAGCGGAGAAGCGAGGAGTAGAAGCGTCTGAAGCTGTTGTAAAAAGCAGTACTAATTAATTAGTATTAAGGAAAGAGAAGTTAGTAGGAAGTAGTATTAATTAACAAGTAAGTAAGGAGGAATAACATGGCAACAACGTATGGAACGAGTAGTGCTGCGAGCGCGGACTACGACATGTCACTGTGGTACGACTCGAAGTACTACAAGCTGGGCATGGGAATAATGCTGGCGGTAGCGATATTCTGGATCTGGTATCAGAGGACATTTGCGTATTCGCATGGGATGGACTCGATGGAACCGGAATTTGACCGTGTGGATGGGGCTGTGGCGTGTGCACATGACGCTGATGCCGTTATTTGCGCTGGTAACATGGGGCTGGATACTGAAGACCCGTGACACGAAAGAGCAACTGGACAACTGGATCCGAAGCTGGAAGTCAAACGTTACTTCTACTGGTTGATGTGGGTGGGTGTTTACTTGTTTGGTGTTTACTGGGGCGGTAGCTTCTTTACGGAGCAGGATGCGTCCGGCATCAGGTGATCATTCGTGACACGAGCTTCACGCCAAGTCACGTAGTGGTGTTTACGGTTCATTCCCGATGTACATTGTATGCGGCGTAGCGGCATACCTGTACGCGATGACACGTCTGCCACTGTACAGCCGCGGCACATCATTTCCGCTGGTCATGGCGATTGCCGGTCCGCTGATGATTCTGCCGAACGTTGGATTGAACGAATGGGGACATGCATTCTGGTTCATGGAAGAGCTGTTCAGCGCGCCACTGCACTGGGGCTTTGTGATACTGGGCTGGGCAGGACTGTTTTCAGGTGGTATAGCGGCACAGATTATCACCCGATACTCCAACCTGACGGACGTAATCTGGAATAACCAAAGCAAAGAAATACTTAACAACCGGATTGTTCCTTAATCCAGGCTGAGACTATGAAGCGGCATTGCTCCCGTGGAAGCGGGAGCAATGCCTGACACCGGAAAGCGAGTGTGAAAGGGAGTAAATCACGCACGAGAGGTGGAATAGTAAAAGACAGGAAAGGAATCGTCATGTTTACACAATTAATATCACACGAAACAAACGAAGGGAGAGTCTAGTGAGCAGAACAGACGAAATTTTAGCAGCGGCGAAGATGCCGCCCGAAGCAGTCAGAATGTCGAGATACATAGATGCGGTATATTTTCCGATTCTGTGTATATTGTTAGTTGGAACCTTCCACATGCATTTCATGCTGCTGGCAGGTGACTGGGACTTTTGGCTTGATTGGAAAGATCGGCAATGGTGGCCGGTTGTAACACCGATTGTAGGTGTTATGTACTGTGCTGCATTGATGTACTATCTGTGGGTGAATTATCGTTTACCGTATGGCGCGACGTTATGCATCGTTTGCCTGCTGGTAGGTGAATGGTTAACCCGTTACTGGGGATTTTACTGGTGGTCGCACTATCCGATCAACTTTGTATTGCCATCGACCATGATACCGGGCGCACTGATGCTTGACACAATCATGCTGCTGACCGGCAACTGGTTGATCACAGCCCTGTTGGGTGGTGGTTTCTGGGGCCTGTTTTTCTATCCAGGCAACTGGCCGATTTTCGGGCCAACCCACTTGCCAGTGGTAGTAGAAGGCGTATTGTTGTCAGTAGCTGACTACACAGGATTCTTGTATGTCCGTACAGGTACACCGGAATACGTGAGATTGATTGAACAAGGATCACTGAGGACATTTGGTGGCCATACGACCGTGATAGCGGCATTCTTCTCGGCGTTTGTATCCATGCTGATGTTCTGCGTATGGTGGTACTTTGGCAAGATCTATTGCACCGCGTTCTTCTATGTCAAAGGTGAAAGAGGCCGCATTACAATGAAAAATGACGTAACGGCATTTGGTGAACCAGGATTTGCACAGAGGATCAAATAATGAAAATAAAAAACATGTTGAAAGTAGGCGTCATGGGTTTATATGGCGCAGCGGTAGGAGCAGCGACACTGGCGCTGACAGGTGGTTGATGTTACGCCGGTAGCGGCGCATGGAGAACGTTCTGCAAGAACCATTCCTTCGTATGCGTACCATCCAATGGTATGACATGAGATGGGAGCCAAAAGTCACCAAGGTGAACGACATAGCGACCATGACAGGTAAATTCCACCTGGCGGAAGATTGGCCGCGCGCTGTAGGCAAGCCAGAGCGCGCGTTTTTAACGTAGGTAGCCCAAGTCCGGTATTTGTGCGTTTGAGCACCAAGCTGAACGGTGAACCGACCTTCATATCAGGGCCATTGGTTATTGGCCGTGACTATGAATTTGAAGTCAAGCTGAAAGCGCGTATACCTAGCCGCCATCACATGCATGCGATGGTAAACGTCAAGAAGCAGGTCCGATTGCAGGACCGGCCTCATGGATGAACATTACCGGAAACTGGGATGACTTCACCAACCCTATCAAGACACTGACCGGCGAGACCATCGATACCGAGACCTTCAACTTTGCGAACGGTATCTTCTGGCACGTACTGTGGACTGGTCTGGGTATATTCTGGATTGGCTACTACTGCGCGTCCGATGTTCCTGCCGCGCAGCCGGCATTATTGGCGTATGGAGATGAACTGCTGCTGGATCCAATGGATCGCAAAGTAGCATGGTGTAGCGATACTGACCTGTGCACTGGTATGGGGCGGCTATCGTTATACAGAGAGCAAACACCCGTACACCGTACCGATTCAGGCAGGTGAATCGAAAGTGGAACCACTGCCGATAAACCCTAATCCGGTAGCGATCAAGATTACACATGCCAACTATGACGTACCTGGACGTGCATTACGTGTCACGATGGACATTACCAATAACGGAGACACCGCGATCAACATTGGTGAATTCACCACAGCGGGCGTACGCTTTGTAAATGCGCTGGGACGTGAGCACCTGGATCCTGATTATCCGAGAGCTGGTTGCAACTGGCTTGACATGGATAATGACGCGGCGATCGAACCTGGCGAAACCCGGAAGTTAAAATGGAAGCCAAAGACGCGCTGGGAAGTTCAGCGTTTGATGGCGCTGTTAGGCGATCCGGAAAGCCGTTTTGGTGGTTTGTTGATGACATGGGATGAAGAAGGCAATCGTTACATTAACAGTATTGCTGGAGCGGTAATTCCTGTCTTTACCAGACTGTAAGAAACAGCGCAGGTAAAATAACAGAAGCAAAACGCCGGTACACCACTGTCGAAAGACAGCCGGTGTACCGGTTTTTTATTAGAAGATAAAAGCAAACAGAAAACTCAGGGCACCGCATCATGGAGGAAGAGAGACAGACAAGAGGTATGTCAATACCGAGGGAAGAAGAAAAGCAAAAGGGATGGACTGGCCAGCGTGCAAGCAGGTTGTTAAAACAATTGCTGGGCGTGGCGGCAATATTGACAGCGACATTGAATACCGGTGCGGTATACGCACACGGTGGTGAAGCACTGGAAGAAGACAGTTGTACACGCCGTAGTGGCGAGAACTTGGTGCATTTAAGCGTGTACCAGCCGCAAATGGACATAACAGGGCATTATTGCACGAACATTCCTTCAGCCGGGAACACAGTATTGGTCATTGATCTGGTTGATCCGCCATTGCAGAAATGCCGATAAGTGTGAAGCTGATTAAGGGCAGCAGTGAAGAAGGGGAAGTGCTGACACAAATTCGGACTGCGCTATATGAAGATGGCGTCATCAATACAGAACAGGTACTGGAAGAAGGAAAGCATCTGCTGGTGATAACAGCCGATGGCATGCCGCCATTGAAGTACTTCTATCATCTGCGTGTGGAGATGATCAATTATGCTGAAGTATTCAGGGCAACCATTGGGCCAGCAGTTGGATTGTTATTGACAACGCTGATCGGTTATAAGTTGTTTCGATCCAGACGCTTCAAAAACTGGATGACTAATCGGAAAAGAATGAAAGACGTTTAAATTGCACAAAAGATTTTAACTGAAAAATATTTAGCCAGAGCATGTAAAATTCTGTTCAAGAGTTGAACTTGGTGTATCACGGACAACTCATACAAAAACATTTTTACTTCTACAAAATATACAAAATGAATAATATATTACTGGTTAATAGCAACTCTGGAAAAATATCAGGCAGCGTCAAAGGATTTTTAGCTTGTTTATTGATGCTAGGATTGACAGTGTTGCAGACACACGATGTTTGGGCTCATGCCTCCTTAGTTAAATCAGACCCGCCACGCAGAGCAACGCTTTCAGAATCACCATCAAAAATACAACTCTGGTTTAATGAAGAAATTGAAACTGCGTACGCAGCGGTATCTGTTGTCGACATGAATGATAAAGTAGTGTCGCAAGCTGATCCAGAGAAGGTTATTGACGATCCGAAGTCGATCATTCTTCCATTGCCTGATCTCGCGGCAGGGGTGTACAAGGTTCAGTTTCGTGTTTTATCCATTGATGGTCATGTCGTTGATTCGAACTATAGTTTTAGAATAAAAGACAGTTCTCAGTGAAATGATAGAAATCTTAGGTGCGGCTGCCCGCTGGTTTCAGCTGACAGCGAATCTAATAATTTTGGGCAGCTGTGTCTTTCTGGCGCTAGCAGGGATAAATAAGCGGGTTAATGCTGCGCTCTGGGTAGAAAAGTTGGAACGTCTGTTTCCCAGACTGGCCATTGGAATTCTGATTGGGCTTATTGTCACGATAGCAGCAACGATCGCCCAGATTACCGGTGAAACCAATAAACTCCTGGAAATAGCGACTGTCAGTCACTTTATAACAGGTACGCGAACCGGCACAATGTGGGCTGCACAGTTTGCTCTAGCTCTAATGCTATGGATATCAACGGTTATGCTGATACGCATGAGTCCGGTAAGATCTCCATCGCGTTATATTCTGACAGCAATAATCGCCATGTTTCCACTAATTGCAGATGCTCTGGTAAGCCATGCCGCTGCTGAAGGTATGGCAATGGCAAATATACTGCCATATGCGTTGCACATCATTCTGGCTGGTGTGTGGTTGGGCGGATTGCCAGCTTTATTACTACTAAAGTATGAATATGTAAAGCAAGAAAAAAGCAAGCGAGCAAATGTATTTGATTCACATATTCTGAAGCGATTCTCAACTATGGCGCTGCCAGTCATGTTATTGATTATGGCAACAGGTATACTCGTCAGCGACCGCATATTTGATGGTAACTACGCAACACTTGTGGCCACGCCCTATGGTTGGTTACTTCTGGCGAAACTCGCGCTGCTGGGAATTATACTGATTATTGCATCCAGTGTACGAGCTTATTGGCTGCCACGTTTTACTAATAGCAAGAGCAGTGAGGAAACAAGAAGCAGCGCGACCGGAATGCGTAAATGGGTGCGCATTGAATTTCTGTGGGCGGTAGTTCTTGTTTTAATCGCCACCATTCTGGCTAATAATGCGACACCGGCAAAGTATGCACAGATTGAAGAATGGCCGTACAGTTTCAGGTTTTCGATAGCAGCAACCTGGAACACAGAAAATGTGCCTATTCTGGTCTGGAGCGGTTTAATACTTATCGCGACGGCATTCGGGGTATTGTTTTATGGACGCTCCGTCGCGTGGAACCTGAAACGTTTGATCATTATTCCTTCTGCTGTTTTAGTTCTGGGGCTGGCGGTGGCATTGCCACCTTTAACGATAGAAGCTTATCCCGAAACGTATCGCAAACCGCCAGTACCGTTTGATGTCATTTCAATTGCATATGGCGCACAAAACTATACCGAGCACTGTGTTGAATGTCATGGACATCAGGGTAAAGGGGATGGGATTAAGGCCCGTACGCTGTCAACTGTTCTACCTGATATGCTTACCGAGCCACATACCGTAGAGCATACGCCCGGAGATTTTTACCATTGGATTACGTATGGCATGAAGAATACGGACATGCCAGGTTATAAAGATGAACTCACCGAGGAAGATCGTTGGGATTTGGTAAATTACGTGTTTGCATTGTCGCGTGGCTATCAGGCAAGGATTCTTTCGCCCGAAGTCATTCCCAATCGGGCGCATGTACAGCCCCCGGTATTTTCATATAACGCGCATGACGGATCGAGCGGAGCTTTGCAGGATTTTCGCGGCAATAAACCTGTTTTGCTGGTTATTTTTTCCTGGCCTTATTCTCAGGCGCGCATTGCCCAGCTTAAGGCTGCTTACACAAATTTAGCTGCGCAGGATATTCAGGTTCTGCTGGTTCCAGCACAAGAACTGGAAGCGGATGTCCTGGCAGAAATAACCCGAGATATGCCTTACCCGATAGTTGCAGATACTGCCCGGGAAATCACGCAAAGTTATGCGCTTTCGCGGCGCACCATGAGTCACCCGGATTTGCTGGGCCGTGGCTCGATACCGGATCATATGGAGTATTTAATAGATCGTTCAGGTTACTTGCGCGCGCGTTGGATACCTTCTGCTGATGAGACCGGGTGGGAAAACATGGGTCTATTGGTAAAACAAATCGAACAGTTAAATACTGAAAAACTATCGGTTGTTCAGGCGAAAGACACTCTGTAATTTTTTACAGACTGAATAAGTTTCGATGAAATCTCTGCGTCACTTTCTTCTCTTCGGTAGAAACAAAACAAAGCAAAGTGAAAAGCTTGTTTAGTATCGAACTTCAACGTGAAAGACTTGAAGACAGAATATCTGCAACCTGACTTGGTTTTGACACGGAACATTCCAGCCTGCATGCATGACAGAAAATAACGATCAGTTCAAAGTACTAATCCTGGGGTATGGCGAAATGGGCCACGCGATGGAACATTTACTCGCGGCGCGGCATCAACTGGCTATATGGGAAAAATATCCAGCACCGGATTTTCAATCCGTCATACTCGAGGAATCGGTTTCTCTTGCGGATATTATTATTTTTTGCTTACCGGTCAACCCGCATCGGGAAATAATAACGCAGATTGCACCGCTGCTCAGTAGCACCAGCTTGTGCATCAGTATAGCTAAAGGCCTGGACGAGGCAGGCCAAACGGCGGCACAAATTTTTCAGGATGTTCTGGCGCATCGGAACAGATCCGGAAGCAGTTATGGTCTGCTCTATGGCCCCATGATATCGGAAGAAATTCGCGCGAACCGTTTCGCCTTTGCGCAATTCGGTTGTACTGACAGGGATGCTTATCAGAAAGTTAAGGCCTGTTTTAAGCATACATTACTTTTTATCGAACATACGACGGATATTCCAGGAACCAGTTGGTCTGTGATTCTTAAAAACGTATACGCCATGCTGTTCGGGATGGCGGACGAATTAAAGCTGGGCGATAACATGCGTGGCTATTTAAGTGTTGCTGCTTTGAGTGAATTAAGCCGGATAGTTAATCAAATGGGTGGACTGAAAAACAGCCCGTATCATCTCGCCGGACTGGGCGACCTTATTACAACAGCGACAAGTGAAAATTCGCATCATCATGCATTAGGGCGCATGCTGGTTCGCGAAGAAACAGCAGGAATTGCCGGGGAAGGTATACACACACTTGAAATGATCAATAAGTTTCAGCTGATTGATACCCGGTGTTATCCGCTTTTCGAGCTAATTCAAGCTATCGTCAATCGACCCGTGAATGTCAGGCAGCAAATTACCGATCACTTGCAACATGTTTATGGCCTTTAAATTATTGGAGGAAAATCCGGAGGCGGATTAATAATCACCGCTGAATGCGGTTTAACAGGCTGCTGAAAAATGATCTGCGTTACCACTGCGGGGTAAAAACAGGCTCAAAATGCTCATTTATCACCTATAAACTCCGCTTTCTACTCGGCGCAAGCGCCTCGCCTGTTTTTACCTTGTATCAATTGCCTGCTAAGGCGCGTCGAATTTTTTGACAAGAGGTAATCAGGCAAACGCGTTATTGCACCGCAGAAAAAATTAAAAAGCGACGTGCTGTAAACAGTAAACTTTCAGATTGTTCTATTTATTCATGCCATTAGTCATTTTGAGTAACGGTCAATCGAGGTTTATTGAACACAAACAAAAATAGAAAAATTCGCCCCATTCAGGTTATATTCAGGTTTCTCTATTTAACATCGCCGGTTGTTAAACATTTACTTCAAAGCTTTCTTCCCAATTTATAATAAAAGACAAAATAACCGCCTATTCAGCCTTGATCAAAT
The DNA here is from genome assembly GCA_024235735.1 of Burkholderiales bacterium. GTDB lineage: Bacteria > Pseudomonadota > Gammaproteobacteria > Burkholderiales > Nitrosomonadaceae > Nitrosomonas. Next base: position 14,729 of record JACKLU010000014.1, on the reverse strand, counting down.
CAAGTATTCCTATATTATGTTGCACACACACGCACTTTGGAACCGGTATTTTCATTGGATTCCTTTTTTGAAATTATTTTAAGACCCTATGTGGATAATGCAGACCTTTCGACTGCGGTACTTTTTTTTAAGCTTGTCTTTATTTTTTTATTCCGCGCTACTTTCGGCGCAAGGCTTTTCCAGGCTAACCATTGAGGAATTACAGCAAGTTGGCTTGAAAGCCAACGGCCTGGTACAGGCAGCCCGCTCGCAGGTTGACATGGCCGAAGCGGGTGTCGTGGCAGCTCGAGCCTATCCCAATCCGAACGTCGCGATAAAGGTAGGGCCGCAAAGCAAACGCATGCCAGTGTCTGTAACAGGGCCGGCAAACGATTATCGCGAAGTTAATGTTAGTCAGCCTATTGAAAATCCTTTCTTCCGATCTGCCCGTATCAATTCCGCCGAGGCGCTGGTAGGCGCCAGGCAGGCCAGTTTGGATCAGGTTCGGGCAGATCTTGCCGCGCAATTACGCGTACGTGCTTATGAATTGATCCTGCGTCAGGAGCAGGCGCAAATGGAGGCGGGCATTTTTGATCTGATGAAAGAAATCCAGCGGCGCATCAAGATCGGTGTGGATGTCGGTGAAACGGCGCGATTCGAGTTGATCAGAGCGGATACCGAGGTACTTAGCGCGGAAAATCGTATGGAAGCGGCTCGTCTGAGTGCAGAACGTGCCCGTGTTGCGTTAATTCAGTTGGTGCCAGGTGCTTTGCAAAACGGATTCGAAATCAATGCTTCGCTCAATGATCCGGTCGAGTTTCCGCCGCTGGAGACTTTACGCGAGGAAATAGTGCGATTGAACCCTGAAATACAGCGACTGGAAGCGGAACAGAGCAGCGCCAGCCAGAGAATTGATCAGGAAAAAGCATCTGTTCTGCCGCGTGTGAATATATTGTATGAAAACTATACTGATGCCCAGTTTTCCGTTAACGTGGCGGGTGTAAATCTGGAAATTCCAATATTCTACAGACGCCGTGGTGAAATCGATACCGCAATCTATGATTCAGCCCGTATTCGTGAAACGCTGGAATATCGGCGTTTCGAAATTGGTCAATTACTTGAGTTAGCCTGGCAGGCCAAGGAAATTGCCCGCCGCAGGATTGAAATGTTTGAAGGCGGCATCGTCAAGGAAGCGCAGCTTGCGCTGGATATCGCACAAACAGCTTATCGTCTCGGAGAGCGTGGTTTTATTGAAGTGCTGGATACACAGCGCATACTGCGCGGCGTATTGGCTGAATTGTTGCAGGCACGTTTCGAACTCCAGTCGGCAGCAGCCGAGATTGATCGTTTACGCGCACATTACCCCAGGGAGCATATCATCGAATGAAATTCTTATCACGCATGCATGTTGCCGCGCTGATCGTCGTTGTTTTTCTGATTGCGGCATGCAGCAATGGCGATAACGCAGCAGATCAGCCTAAAACAACCGGAACTGAAGCGTCGAGTGACCTCAACAGAATTACGCTGAATGAGGACATGATGCAGCGCATCAAAGTGGATCAGCTGAAACAGGTCAATCTGGCGGACAGAATTCTGGTACCCAGTCAAATCAAGGTCGACGAACAAAAACTGATTCGTGTGGGTGCAAATGTGACCGGACGAATTGTGGAAGTGTACGCGAATCTGGGTGACAGTGTTAATACGGGCGCTGCGCTGGCGCGTATTGCCAGTCCTGAATTAAACCGGGCGCAGCTTGACTACCTGCGTGATTATTCCGTGATGCAGCTCAACGAGCGTGCGGTCAATCGCGCCAGATTGTTATTCGAATCGGATGTCATTCCCGCAGCGGAACTGCAACGCCGAGAGACAGAACTTCAGGTGTCACGCGCGGAACTGAGTGCAGCCAAGGATCAGTTGCGGCTGTTGGGCGTGCATGATGCTGCGATTAAAGAACTGGTCAGGCGCGGTAATATTCTATCTTCCGTGCCAATCAGCGTTCCGAAAAGCGGTACGGTGATTGAGCGTAACGTGGTTGTCGGTCAAGTCGTTCAACCGGCGGATCCCTTATTTAAAGTGGCTGATTTGTCAACCGTTTGGGCTGTCGGCGATGTGCCTGAACAAATTGCTCGCAATGTAATGGTTGGACAGCATGTGGAATTACAGGTGCCTGCCTTGCAGGATATCGTTCTTGACGGTTTGATTGTATTTGTTGCAGATACGGTCAATCCGCTAACGCGTACGGTCATGGTCAGGACAGTCGTGGAAAATCCCGACCGGAAACTCAAACCGGCAATGCTGGCCAGCATGCGTATTATCGAGAGTCCGCGCGAATTGCTTGTTATTCCGGAAGAAGCGGTTGTTCGTGAAGCCAATCGGGATTATGTCTATCTGGCCGAGGCAGATAATCGTTTTCTCAGAGTGCCGGTAGAGCTGGGGCCGGAAATGGGCAATGTGCGTCCAGTGCTGGCGGGAGTTTCCGTTGGACAGCATATTGTAGTGAGCGGTGCTTACGATCTTGACAACGAGCGCAAGCTCTCTGAACTGGACTGATCGCGATGCTTTATTCATTCATCAACGTGATGTTGCGGCAACGATTGCTGGTCGTCGTAATTTCGCTGGTTTTGATCGGCTTCGGTTTAAGAGCCACCACAAAGCTCGCCGTGGATGCATTTCCGGATGTCACCAATATTCAGGTTCAGGTCGCCACATTATCACTGGGCCGAAGTCCGGAAGAAATCGAACGGCTGATTACTGTGCCTGTGGAAATCGCCATGACGGGTCTGCCGGGTCTGGTTGAAATGCGTTCCCTGAACAAGAGCGGATTATCGTTGATCACACTGGTTTTTACCGATGAAACGGATGTGTTTTTTGCCCGTCAACTGGTGATGGAGCGGCTGATCGGTGTCAGGGACCGGCTGCCGGCCGGTGTTTCTCCAGAGCTAGGCCCGGTATCGACGGGATTGGGAGAGGTTTATCAATACACGCTGGATCATCCTGACGATGGCGAACGCGAGCTTTCCATAGAAGAGTTGACTGAACGGCGCACGATACAGGACTGGGTTGTGCGGCCTATGCTGCGCTCGATACCGGGGGTCGCCGAAATCAATTCGTTGGGGGGGTTTCAAAAACAATATCATGTTTTGATTAACCCGGAGCGGTTGCGGCATTACGATTTGACGTTATCCCAGGTCGATCATGCGCTGGGGCATAATAATGCCAATGCCAGCGGTAATATCCTTGCGCTTCATGCGGAGCAGTATCTTATCCGTACCCAGGGATTAATCACAACACTGAAAGACATTGAAAATATCGTCCTTAAGGAAATTGACGGTGTGCCTGTTTTTGTGCGCGATGTCGCCGAGGTGAAATTCGGTGCGCAGGTACGTCAGGGCGCAATGATCAAAGGCGGGTATACCGAATCTGCCGGTGGCATCGTGATGATGCTGCGGGGCGGCAATGCCAAGGAAATTGTAACGCGGATCAAGGAAAGAGTCGCCGACATCAACGAGCGTAATCTGCTGCCCGGCGGGTTGCAGATTGTTTCTTTTTATGACCGCACCGATCTTGTCGATGCCGCGTTATGGACGGTCACCAAAGTGTTGATCGAGGGTATTATTCTCGTGATCATCGTGTTGTTCATTTTTCTTGGAGATGTGCGCTCCAGCCTGATCGTTGTGGCGACCTTGATTATTGCGCCACTGATTACCTTCATGGTGATGAATCAGCAGGGTATTTCGGCCAATCTCATGTCGCTGGGTGGTCTTGCGATCGCCATTGGATTGATGGTCGATTCGACCGTCGTAGTGGTGGAAAATGTCTACCATCGTTTAGGCCATGCCGTAAATAATACCTTGAAAGAGAAGCTGCAAATAATCACTGATGCCGTGGTAGAAATCGGTACGCCGCTTATTTTCGGTATTTCGATTATTATCCTGGTTTTTCTGCCTTTGATGACGCTTGAGGGCATGGAAGGCAAAACATTCAGTCCGCTGGCTTACACGATAGCGATCGCGTTAGCCATATCGCTCATAGTGTCGCTGACATTGTCACCGGTGCTGTGTGCTTACGGTTTAAAGGGCGGCGCGGATCACGATACGCCAGTTATCGCCTATCTCAAAGCCAGATACCGCAAGTTATTGGACAAAGCGCTGGCGAACGAAAAAACCACGATCATGGTTGCCGTGGGCTTGTTGAGTACGTCATTCATACTGTTTCCGCTGCTCGGCACGTCATTTATCCCAACGATGAAAGAAGGCGCCTTGACACCGGTCATCATACGCGCACCATCAATCTCGCTGGAGAATTCGGTTAAAGTTGAAACAGAAGCCATGAAACTGATTGCAACCGTTCCGGGTGTACAAAGTGTTGTCTCAAGACTGGGGCGTGGCGAATCTCCTGCCGATCCGGCCGGGCCGAATGAATCCGATCCGATCATTACGCTGGATCCCGATTCCGGTCGGACGCAGGAGGAAGTGGATGCCGATATTCGCAAAGTGCTATCCGTATTACCCGGTGTCAGCATCGTCATCTCGCAACCCATTGCGCAGCGTGTGGATGAAATGGTAACCGGCGTCCGTTCCCAGGTTGCCGTCAAGATTTTTGGCGATGATCTGGAAGAGCTGCGTGTGCTGTCGGAAAAATTGGCGCGCATCATTAAGACGGTTAACGGTGCGCGCGATATCCGTATTGAACGGCTGTCCGGACAACAGTCGCTGGTGGTGGATATCGATCGTGCGGCGATTGCGCGTCATGGCTTGAATGTCGCCGATGTTAACGAGCTTATCAGCACGGCGGTGGGCGGCAAGGATATTACCAATGTTTTTGAAGGCGAGCGCCGGTTTTCACTGGTGCTTCGTCTGCCTGTGGAATATCGGGATAATGTTGAAGCTATCCATGATCTTTTACTGCGCACGCCGACAAAAGCGCCATCGGGCAATGGGAATCCCATCCTCGGCGGTGCGCTGATTCCGCTGCATTCGGTTGCTACAATACAAGTGGTTGACGGACCGGCGCAGATTTCCCGAGAATTTGCCAAGCGGCGCGTGGTTGTTGGCGCTAATGTGCATGATCGTGATCTGGGCGGGTTTGTTGAGGAATTACAGCAGCTCGTGGCCAGGGAAATTCAATTGCCACCGGGTTATTATTTTGAATGGGGCGGACAGTTTGAAAACATGGAACGCGCAATGGCGACATTGTCCGTGATTGTGCCGATCACCATTGCAGCGATCTATTTTCTGCTATTCATGCTGTTTAATTCGCTCAAACTGGCGGCGCTGATCATCATGGTGCTGCCGTTTGCTTCAATCGGTGGCGTGATGGGACTTTTCATCACCGGAGAATACCTGTCCGTTCCTGCGTCGGTGGGTTTCATCGCGTTATGGGGTATCGCGGTATTGAACGGTGTCGTCCTGATATCGTATGTGCGCAGTCAGCGCGAAGCGGGTGTGGATGTGCCGACATCGGTGATTCGCGGCTGCGAACAGCGTTTCAGGCCGGTGCTTATGACTGCGACAGTGGCGATGCTCGCATTGGTGCCTTTTCTGTTTGCGACCGGCCCGGGATCTGAAGTGCAGCGCCCTCTGGCGATCGTGGTGATTGGCGGATTGATTACATCCACACTGTTGACACTGGTGGTGTTGCCGATACTCTACCGCTGGTTTGATGTTAAACCGGAGAATGAGACGGAGCAGGATGATAATGGCGATGCAACACCTTCATCTGCGCATGCGAATAAACAGGTATCGGGTGAACCAGTTGATTCGGCTGGTTCCGTTGCGCCAGGCGGGGTGGCTTCCATTTCAACGCAGCCGGAAACAGCGCCGGTTGACACGGAACCTGTAAAATCAACATAGTCATTACTGACCCCGCATAGAGGGTGTCTCTAAAAATTCAAAGTTTTAAACAGAAAGTGAGCAACAAAGTGTTGTGACAAAGTCTGGATTTTTAGAGATGCCCTGGAATCAATTCATTTTTATCTTCCATTGATGGGCGTGAATATCCGGGTGCCTGAGTCTCCTTCGGTGTAACTATTCAGCGCACTTTGTCATTCCGAGCAGCGCGAGGAATCTTGGGTTTTGGGCGCATTAATAAACGCTCAAGATTTCTCGCTACCGCTCGAAATGACAGAATAATCAAACGCCTTGTCAAATAAGGCTGAATAGTTACCCTTCGGTTGGAGGGTTGGGTGACTGGGTATGTGTGTTTTCGTGTTTTTTCATTGACAGGCGTTGAAAAATTATCTGCGTTGCCGCTGCGGCTGTTAAAAACAGGCTCAGAATGCTCATTTATCACGCATAAACTCCGCTTCTTCACCTGTTCTTGCCTTGCATTGGCTGCCTCGATCACATTTTTCAGCAACCTGTTAAAATGATTGCTTCCGGAAGCGATTCTTCATACTATGCTTCCGCATAACGATTTTCTTTCATTCGAATTCACGCAACAACAAACCATGATCCATAGCAAGAAACAATCCCGTCCGGTCGCTTTAACCGTGCGGCCGGTGACGTCATTCCGGGATATGGGCGATTTTATCGAAGTACCGTGGCGTATTTATGCTGACGATCCGCTGTGGATTCCACCGCTGCGTCTTGAACGCCGCTTTCATTTCTCCAAATACAACCCGTTTCTGCGACATGCTGAATGGCAGGCCTGGGTCGCTTACCGTGACGGTCAACCGGCAGGGAGAATCAGCGCGCAGATTGATGCGCTGCACCGGGAGCGCTACGGCGGCGATACCGGCCATTTCGGCCTGATGGAATGCGTTAATGATGTCGAAGTGTTCAATGCGCTGATACTGCATGCCGAATCGTGGCTGGCGGCGCGGCAGACGCGACGGATTACAGGGCCGTTCAATCTGTCGATCAATCAGGAATGCGGTATCCTCGTCGATGGTTTCGATACCCCACCGGTAATCATGATGCCGCACTCCGCGCGCTGGTATCCGCAATTGCTGGAAGCGCACGGTTATTTTCCGGTCAAGGATATGCTGGCGTACTGGATCAGCACCGATTTCGAACCGCCCAGGGTCATGCAGCGGTTGCTCAAAAGTCATGCCGACCGGATTCATGTCAGGACGATCAGGCGAAATCAGATTGCTGCGGAAATGGAGATTATGCGGGATATTTTTAACGATGCCTGGTCGGAAAACTGGGGGTTTGTACCGTTCACCCAGGAAGAATTCGCTGAACTCGGCAACAGTCTGAAATTTTTTGTTGCCGACGAATATATTCAGATTGCCGAGGTCAACGGTGATCCGGTTGCGTTCATGGTGGCGCTGCCTAATCTGAACGAAGTTTTTGCCGAGTTGAACGGCAGCCTTTTTCCTTTAGGCTGGTATAAACTGTTGCGCCGTTTGCGCAAACATCAAATACGCACGGCGCGCATACCGCTGATGGGGGTGCGCAGGCAGTTTCACAATACACCATTGGGCATGGCGCTGGCCTGCACGGTGATCGATGCGCCGCGGCGCATCGGAATTGAGCATGGTATCGAAGGCGTGGAATTATCCTGGATTCTGGAAGATAATAAGCCGATGCGCGGAGTTCTCGACCACCTTGGCAGCAAGGAATATAAACGCTACCGTATTTTTGGAAAAACACTTTGAGTCTGCCGGAAGAAAAAAAACAACAACTTAAATTTGCCGCGCTGGTATTAGCCGCGGATCGCACGGCATCTGATCCGATTACCCAACATACAGGCGCTGCGTGCAAAGCTTTTGCCAAGGTGGGCGGAGAACCGATGATCATGCGCGTGCTGGATGCGCTGACAGCGTGCGATCAAATCGATACTGTCGTGTTGTGCGGCCCGCCGAAAGCACGGCTCGAGGATTGTCCGCCATTAAAACAGCGCATCAATTCCGGGGAAGTCGCCTGGCTGCCGAATCGGGAATCGCCCAGCCGTAGCGCCGAGCAGGGCCTGAGTCATCTGGCCGATGACACGCCGGTGTTGCTGACAACTGCCGATCATGCATTGCTGACACCACAGATTGTGCGGTATTTTTTGATCGAATCATTGAAAAGTGATGCTGACGCTACAGTGGGCGTGGTTACCGATGTTCAAATGTTGGCGGCATTTCCTGACGCAAAGCGCACTGTTTTCCGGCTCCGGGATGGCGGTTTTTGCGGCTGCAATCTGTTTACCTTCAAACCGCAGGGACGCAAGCTGATTCATTTCTGGCAGCAGGTCGAGGATTTGCGCAAAAACCCCTGGCGGCTGATGGCTCAAATTGTCAGTCCCGGCGTCGTGTTGTCGTATGTGTTCGGCCGTTTATCGCTGGCGCATGCACTGGATACCCTGGCCGTCAAATCAGGCGTGCGTGTGCAAACAATTCTGCTGCCCGACTCGCGTGCGGGTATCGATGTCGATAAAGTCGAAGATTTATTGCTGGCTGAATCCATCGTCAATAAAGCACCCGTTTCATTGTTTCAGCGTAACGGTTTGCGGTGATCGGCTTCCAGAAATGACGTCGGACAAGAGTGTATGAGAGTTATTGATCGTTATATCACGCGTGAACTGACACTGCCGTTCATCGTCGTCATTTTGATTCTGGTCGGCTTGTTTGCCAGTTTCAGCAGTGCGCGCCTGTTGGCCGGCGCAGTGACCGAGTCACTCGGTATCGCCGCGCTCTTCAAGCTGGTCATGTTGAAAACGCTGATCGCGATGGAGGTGTTGATACCCGTGGCGCTCTATATCGGGATTATCAGCGGCCTGAGCAGATTAAACCGGGATCAGGAATTAAATGTGCTGCGCGCCTCAGGCGTCAGCGGGAAGCGCATTGTCCTCATCGTATTGATGGTGGCGATACCCGTAGCGGTCATCAGCGGCATGCTGTCATCTTATGTGCGCCCCTGGGCTTATGCTGAGAATTATATTCTCGATGCGCAAGCCGAAGCGGAATTGAATACGAACCGCTTTCAGGCCGGGCGTTTCTATGGCAGCGAGCGCAGCGGCAGGGTTGTTTACGTGCAAAGCAAGGATGAAGTAAACAAACAGATGGACAATATTTTTCACTATATCAATACGCCGGAAACCAGTGAAATCATCATTGCTAAAAAGGCGGAGCAGGTGCAGCCGTCGCGGGAGGCGCGGCCGACAATCGTGCTGAGCGAAGGCTATCTGTATCAGTTATCGCATACCGCAGTCAGGGATGACATGATTCAGTTCGAACAGTTGACCTATTTTACCGATAGCGAGCTCGCGCTGCGTTATCGCCGCAAGGCTGCGCCGACCCGGACACTCTGGGAATCCGAGGAACCCTGGGAAATAGCGGAATTGCAGTGGCGGATTTCCCGCCCGCTTGCAACCCTGTTGCTGGCTCTGATTGCAGTGACTTTTATCCAGACTGTGCCGCGGCAGGACAAGGCAACCCGGACTTATCTGCTCGCCGCTGTGGTGTTTGCCGTCTATTACAATTTAAGCGGTCTGGCGAAAAACTGGGTTGAGCAGGGTGTCGTCAACACCACCATCGGCGTCTGGTGGCTTTATGCACTGATGTTTTTTGCTTTGCTGCTGTATGCCTTGAAGCCCGGACAGAAATTGCTGTCACTACGATAATGATTATTTATCGCTATATTGCTATTCAGGTATTGACCGGTTTGGTGATTGCAACCGCCGTTCTTCTGCCGCTGTTCAGCTTCTTCGATCTGCTGGATCAGCTGGACGACGTCGGCAAAGGCACTTACCGTACTGCCGATGCATTCATGTATACCGTGATGTTGCTGCCGCGGCGGTTCATTCAGATCGCACCGTTCATTGCGCTGCTCGGCACGGTTGCGGCGCTTGGCGCGCTGGCGGTCAGTTCTGAGCTGACTGCGATGCGCACGGCGGGCTTTTCGCCATTGCAGATCAGTCTTGCGCCGGTGACTGTCGGCGTCATGCTGATCGTGCTCATCGCTGTGCTCGAGCAGTTTTTTGCGCCGCAGCTTCAGCAAAAAGCCATTTCAAACCGGGCGGTGGCATTGAACCAGACGGCCGAACTGGGGCAGGGCCTGGGTATCTGGACGCGCAATGAACAGAATATACTGCGTATCGGTTATATGTTGCATGCGAAGGAAGCCGCGGACATCGAAATTCTGCGTCTTGATACATCAGGTTTTCTGCACGCGCATGTGCAGGCGGAATTTGCCGATGTCCGCAGCAACGAACCCTGGATACTGCGCAATGTCGTGATCCGCCAATTTTCCAAAAATGACATCAGGATCACCCGTTTCAACAAACTGAGCTGGGATTCGTTTCTCGATCCGGAAGATATCGCCACACTGACCAAACCGCCGGAGAGTCTTTCACCGTATGAATTGGTGCGTCATGTTGATTTTCTGCGCAACACGGGTCAGGATGCTGACTCCTATGCGCTTGCCCTATGGCGTAAAGCGGGTAGCGGTTTATTAACCATTGCCATGTTAATGCTGTCGATTCCGTTCGTCTTCGGTTCGATCCGCACTGGCCTCGGCAACAAGCTGGTGCTGGCGGCACTGATCGGCGTCGCTGTTTATCTGCTCGACCAGATTCTGGCCAATGCGGGTTTGCTGTTGCGCCTGGATCCGGCATTTGTTGCACTTGCGCCGAGCGTGATGCTTATTGCGCTGGCCGTTTTCTGGTTGAGAAGAATTTTTTAAACCTTCCAATATTGTAGTAGCATGTAATCAACATCAGGCATCCCTGATGCGCATTATTCCCGAAATCAGCAATAGAATTCCAGTCAATGGATGACACATGTTAAAACCGACCTATATTTATCTTACCGGTAAAAGCGAAATAAAAATCTGGGGGTTGAGCGGGCGCGAACGTTTGCAGCGCATGATCAAACCCATTGAGAACGCTCGACTGACCGAAAAAATAGAAACGCTGCCTGAGAATGCGTCTTTATTGATTTTGAATGCGGATTATTTATTCGACGCCCGCGTGTTGAACGCCCTGTTGTCGATCAAAAATCCAATGGCGCTCTATAGCCATGACAAGCAACTGGTCGCCATGCGGGTCTTGCGCGAACAGGGTGCGCGTTATCTGCAACTGTTTGAAAAACAGAATAAAGACAACATTCTGGTTTCAGCATTGCCGGGTTACACGCTCGATGATCTGAAAATAGACATTCAACAGAATCTGAAAAAAAAGGATCCGCCTTATATTCTGCCAATTAACGAACGCAATCATAAATTGCTGGAAAAGGAATTGTTTGCGGGTTCATATAAAGGCGTTACCGACCTGGTGACCAAATGGGTCTGGCCACTGCCGGCTTACTGGTGTACGCATCTCTGCGTGCGTTATGGCTGGAAGCCCAATCATGTCACCTGGCTTAGCGTAGTGTTTGCCATTTTCGCAGGCGTTGCTTTCTGGTATGGTTTTTTTGCTGCCGGATTGATCATGGGCTGGTTCATGACTTTTCTGGATACCGTGGACGGTAAACTGGCCCGGGTGACGGTCACTTCCAGCCGTTTTGGCGACGTACTTGATCATGGGCTTGATATTATCCATCCGCCGCTCTGGTATCTGGCCTGGGGTTTTGGCCTGGCAGGGACGTTGACGCCTGTCGGCAATTTGGAACTGCTGATGTGGCTGATGCTGTTTGGTTATATCGGCGGGCGTTTGTGTGAGGGGGCATTCCAGTTCGGGCTGGCAAAATTTGACATGTTTATCTGGCGGAGATTTGATTCGTTCAACCGCCTGATTACCGCGCGGCGTAATCCCAACCTGATTTTGCTGACGTATGGCTGGTACATCGGGCGGCCAGATCTTGGGCTGTTGCTGGTCGTTGCCTGGCATCTGATTTCGACCGCGATACTGTTTGGCCGTCTTCTCGCCGGCTGGCAGGTGTCGCGGAAGGAAGGCCGCTTGCGTTCCTGGCTGCAGGACATTGATCCGGCGCGCGACCGCGATCTGCTCGCGGTGAAACTGTTTACCCGTGCACCGGTTGATCCGGGAAGAGTCTAATATGCCGTACAGCACCGCAAGATTGCGTGATTGATGACCATTTTATCAATAGTGTGCCGACACATATGGAACGGCTGAAATCCGGTTTTGCCCGGATCGGCCTATTGCTGAATCCGATGAGCGGTCAGTTGAAGAAACGCAGGGATGCTATTCTCAAAGCGGCGGAACAGGTCCCCAACGGGATCATCCGTCAGGCCAGCGACGCGGCGGGGTTTGTCGCGGCTGCCAATCATCTGCTTGAATCCGGTATCGATTTGCTGGTGATTATCGCCGGGGACGGGACATCGCATGCGGTGCTTGGTCACCTGTTTGCGACCGTGCCGGAAGCGAACTGGCCGATGCTGATGATTGTGCCGGGCGGTACGACGAACATGACGCCGCTCGATCTGGGCATGCGCGGAAAACCGGAAGACATTCTGCACAGGCTGGCGTGCTATCTGCAAGGCGCCGCTGAACCGGTTCCCGGGCTGGTTCAGCGTCCGGTGTTGCGTATCGAGCAAAACGGACAGCCTACGGTTTATGGCATGTTTTTTGCCACCGGGCTGGTCGCGCGCGGCGTCAAATTTTCACGCAGCAACGTCAAGCAGGTCGGCATTACCGGCGGTGTTTTTACTTTTCTGATTATGATGCGTTCACTGGCCGGAATGATTCTGGGCGGTAATCATGGCGAATGGGCTCCGGTGACGATGACCATAACGCGGGAAAATGGCGAACAGTCACAGGGTGCGTATCTTTTTGCATTGGTCAGCGCGCTGGACTGCCTATTGTTGAATTTGCGTCCGTACTGGGGAAAGGAAGCGGCGCCGCTGCACATTACCTGGGTTGATCAGCAGCGCAAAAAGCTGTGGCGCGCCCTATGGCCGCTGGTGACCGGCCGCGGCCATCTGCTTAAGGCGCAGGACGGCTATCATAGTCATAATGCCCATACACTGGCGCTGCAATTGGATGATGAGTATATTGTTGATGGTGAGCTCTATCGTTCCGTTGATCCCGGCGAACCGTTGCGCATTACGGCGACCCGGCCTGTTTCGTTTCTTGTGCTCTAGGCTGAAATAACAATGACACCTGCTGTACCTATTTCGAGTGAAGAGCCACCTAAGACATTGCTTGATGTCGTCGCCGAACACAGCATACGCGCGGTATCGCCGGATTTTCAGGTGCTTGTGCAAGCTTTGCTTGAGGAATATAAAACAGCCGCCGACGCGGTCATTCTGTATGGCTCCTGCCTGCGTTCCGGTGCATTGGACGAAGGCATTGGCGATCTGTATGTGCTGGTTAACGACTACCGCGCCGCTTACGCCAAACGCTATCTGAGTACGCTGAATGCCTGGCTGGCACCTAATGTGTTTTATCTTGAAGTACCGCATGCGGGAAGGTTATTGCGCGCCAAATATGCAGTCATATCGACGCCGGATTTTGAGAAAGGCGCGCGTTACTGGTTTCACTCGTACATTTGGGCGCGATTTGCGCAGCCTTCGCGCCTGTTATATGCACGTGATGAGGCAAGCCGGCAGCGTGTATACCGTGCACTGGCCTGGTCGGTGACGTCGTTTCTGGCGGCGGGCGGCAAGACGCTGGAAAATGCTGTCTTCACTGTCGACGATATCTGGACACGGTGTCTGATGCTCAGTTATGCGGCGGAATTGCGTCCCGAGAGCGAAACGCGGGCGCGCCATCTGGTTGAGCATAATCATGCCGATTTTGCGCAGTTAATGCACGCGGCTTCTCCTGCGCTGAGCACAATTTTCACCCAGCAGCCGGATCGTGAGACTTATCTATGCCACAACCAGACCAGGGCGCGTCGCCTTGCGGTATGGCATTGGCGTCTTAGACGCTGGCAGGGTCTTGTGCTGTCGATTCTGCGCCTGTCCAAGGCTACGCTGACCTTTCGCGACAGTCTGGACTATGCGGCGTGGAAGATAGAGCGGCACACGGGTACGCGCATCGAAATAACACCACAGTCGCGGCGCTTTCCGATTATCTGGGGATTGAAAGCCCTGTGGCATCTGCTGCGCCGCAGTGCATCGCGATAATCCATGAATCAGTAAAACAGTTATTCAATTCAACAACAATAATGGAGTGAGCCATGAACAGACCCTACTTGTTTATTGCAATGATATTACTACTCGCGCTGGGCGCATGTTCCACCCTTTATTACGAGGGCCTTGAAAAAATCGGTATTCCTAAGCGAGATGTCATGGTGCATCGCGTCGAGAAGGCGCGGGATACGCAGGAAGAGACCAAGGAGCAGTTCAAATCCGCGTTGGCGCAGTTTACGGCCGTGACCAACTTTCGCGGCGGTAATCTTGAAGAAGTGTATACGCAATTGAACGATGAATATGAAGCCAGTGTTCTCAAGGCGGAAGAAGTCCGCAGCCGTATCGAAGACATTGAAGATGTGTCTCAGGCTTTGTTTGTCGAGTGGGAACAGGAAATCACCCAGTACAGTAACGCGAATTTCAAGCGCAGCAGTCAGGAAAAGCTGAACGCGACAAAAAAACATTACCAGCAGCTGATAACCTCGATGAAGAACGCCGAAGCCAAAATCGCGCCGATTCTCACCGTGTTCAAAGATCAGGTTATGTTTCTGAAACACAATCTGAATGCGCAGGCGATTTCATCGTTGAAAGGTGAGCTGGGCAACATAGAATCCGATGTTTCCGTTTTGATCGCTGCGATGGAAAAGTCAATTAATGAAGCGAATGCTTTCATTAACACCATGGAGAAGAATTAAGACCGTTTGTATTCAGCTGTTATTCATCCTGACCGGTCTACTATCTGATCATGCAACTGGACCATGATCAGGAGAAATAACATGAATACGA
>JACKLU010000013.1 GCA_024235735.1 Burkholderiales bacterium | reverse complement strand
TCGAGCGGCAGCGAGAAATCTTGAGCGTTTATTAATGCTCCCAAAACCCAAGATTCCTCGCGTTGCTCGGAATGACAAAGTGCGCTGAATAGTTACGCAGCAGGTTGCTTTCAAAGAGAAATAATAATTTTATGAATACGATTCAGGTAGTTAAATGATTTTGCGTGATGATTTGCGGCAATGGATCAGATGCAATTTAAGAAAATAGGATTTTAAATGAGTACAGATCTTGAACAATTTTACGAGGTTTTTTTTGAAGAATCCTCGGAATTGCTGGCAGAAATGGAAGCGTGTTTACTCGGGCTAGACGTCAACTCACCCAGCGTGGAAGATTTGAACGCAATATTTCGTGCTGCTCATTCGATAAAAGGTGGGGCGGGTACCTTTGGTTTTTCAGATATGACGGAGATGACGCATATGTTGGAAACGCTGCTGGACAGGTTGCGTAAAGGCGAACTGAGCGTTCGCAGTGAAATGGTTGATGCTTTTCTAAGGGCTGGTGATGTTATCAAGGACCAGCTTGCGGGGCATCGTGGCGATGGCGCCGCTGATCCGGTTGTGGTGAAATCAGTTTACGATCAATTGCAAAAATTCTCGGAAGAATCCAGCCACGTGGCGGGTGCTGATGATCATGATGTGAGTAATCCACAAATAATATACGCCCCCGCAGAGGAACAGGCCAACTTGGCCGAAGCGCCAAAACTATCGGCAGCGGAACATTTCGCCAGCGATACGGCAGACAGTTCGCCAGCTGCGGAGAGTGGAGTGCATGCGGTTTATCAAATCGAATTCTCCACAACAGGATTAAACGACGAATTGAGGGAAAATTTATTCGCCAATTTAAAGCAGCAAGGCAGCCTGGAGATGGCGCCGCAATCGGGCGATGCGGAAATTTGCCAGTTGCGCCTGACAACGCGGGCACCTGAGGAAGATGTCTGGGAAGTGCTGGCATTTGTTGTCAACCCCGCACTGCTAAGAATAGAAAAATGCGCCGAAACAAGCGCTCTGAGAAGTGACGCCGTGCCAGCGTCAGCGAGCGATAGTGTAGCCGCTGGTTCCCAATCAAATCGATCAATTGATGCAAAAGCTGCAACGATTTCAACGGGCGGCGCTGAAAGCGCATCCTATGGATTTTTTCCCGGCGCGCCGGCGGCTCCTGTGGAGGAGACAGAACAAATCCAGCCTGAACCCGAATCCAGTCAATCAACCCATGCAACCGGACAAGCGCATGCCATGACAGGCGCCAGCGCTAAAGCAGCGGCGTCGGTGGAAACTAATTCAATTCGTGTAAGCATAGGAAAAGTCGACCAAATGATTAATCTGGTCGGCGAGCTGGTTATTACCCAGGCAATGCTTGCGCAAACAGCTTCGGAGATCGATCCGGTTATTTCCGAGAAGCTGCAAAGCGGAATGAACCATTTGGAGCGCAATACACGCGACCTTCAAGAGGCCGTGATGTCTATCCGCATGCTGCCAATGAGTTTTGTTTTCAGTCGTTATCCCAGGGTCGTTCGCGATCTGGCGGCAAAATTGAACAAGAAAGTTGAATTAAAAACAGTGGGCGAGGGTACTGAACTGGATAAAGGATTAATTGAAAAAATAGCTGATCCTTTAACGCATCTGGTACGCAATAGTCTGGATCACGGCATAGAACTGCCGGAAAAACGAATAGCGGCAGGTAAGCTGGCTAAAGGAACAATTACTTTGCGCGCTTTTCAGCAAGGTGGCAGCATCGTAATTGAGGTAGGTGACGATGGCGCGGGACTCAATCGCGAAAAGATTCTTGCCAAGGCCAGGGAAAGAGGGCTGCCGGTTCGTGATGACATGCCCGATCAGGAAGTCTGGATGTTGATTTTTGAAGCCGGATTCTCGACAGCCGAAAAAGTAACCGATGTTTCCGGGCGTGGTGTGGGTATGGATGTGGTGAAGCGAAATATCCAAAGTATGGGAGGGCGGGTTGAGGTGAATTCGGTTCTTGGCGTTGGTACACGGATCACCATCCGGCTGCCACTGACACTTGCCATTCTCGATGGTTTGTCGGTAACTGTCGGTGATCAAATGTTTATCGTGCCGCTGACATACATTACTGAATCGCTGCAGCCGCCAGAAAACGATATAAGAACAATCAGCGGCCGAGGTCGCGTAGTTCAGGTACGAGGTGAATACCTGCCCGTCATTGCCCTGCATGAAATATTCAATATCCGGCCCAAGTCGACGGAAATCAAGGATGGGATCCTGGTCATTCTGGATGCCGATGGTCATAAAGCGGCAATGCTCGTCGACGAGTTGATTGGTCAGCATCAGGTCGTCATCAAAAGTCTTGAAAGTAATTACCGTCGTGTTCACGGCGTCTCGGGCGCCACGATCATGGGGGACGGCAAAGTGGCTTTAATCCTGGATACGACTGGACTCGTCATGTCGACTCAGTAAATATCACGGATACTTTGCCGATACCTGTCATGTTATTTATGCATTTTTTAAGGAGTTAGCAACATGTCGCAACAACAAACCGCAGCAATAACTCACGCTGTTAATACCATGGGGGAAGCCGCGCCACGCCAGCTGAATGAATTCCTCACATTCCGGCTCGGGAGTGAAGAATACGGAATCGATATCCTCAAAGTTCAGGAAATTCGTGGGTATGACAACGATGCCATAACACAGATTGCTAATTCTCCTGATTTTATTAAAGGTGTTGTTAATCTGCGCGGCATTATCGTGCCGATTATTGATATGCGCATAAAATTCAGACTGGGTAATGCCGAATATAACCAATTCACCGTGGTGATTATTCTGAATGTGGGCGGACGTGTAATGGGTATTGTCGTGGATGGCGTTTCCGATGTGATCAGTCTCGATATGGATCAGGTGCGGCCAACACCGGAATTTGGTTCGATTATCGATACCAAATATATTACCGGGCTTGGAACAATTGACGAAAGAATGCTGATACTGGTGGATATCGAAAAACTAATGGCCAGTGAAGACATGGGACTGATCGACCAATCGCTGAATTAAAAATAGATTTTACTTAAAAATTGCCTTGCAGGAGCATGCTATGTTGAACAATATGACTATAAAATCACGATTGATGCTTGTCATCGGTCTGTTATCGTTGCTGTCGCTGGGGATCGGTGGCCTGGGCTTGAGCGGAATGAATGAATCCAACGATGGCTTGAAATCAGTGTATGAAGATCGCACTGTTCCCGCCGTAGACCTGGGTCTGGTGCTTGATCGTGTACAACGCGTACGCCTCAATGCCGTCATGGCTGCTAATTTCAGGAGTGATGTCGTGGCCAGAGAACGCACCGCAATGACGGCACAGCGTGATGCGGAGATCAGCGATGCGTGGCAGAAATATATCGGTACAACCTTGACGCCCGAGGAAGAACGACTGGCGAATACCTGGCAGCAACAATGGCAGGTCTATAAGGAGTCACGCGATCGCACCATGAGTCTGGCGATGGCGGGCGACTTTGATGGTGCGATTGCAAATGCGAACAATGATGCTGCGCCAAAATTTGATGCTGTGCATGGTACCATATTCAGTTTGCTTGAATTGCAAGGTCGGGTTGCCGCACAGGAATATGCAGATGCGCAGAGCAATTTCAGCAGTACTTTCATGATTATCATTGCGGTAACCGCAACAGGTGTTGTACTGGCGATTATGATCGGCATGATGCTGATACGCGCCATTGTTGGGCCGGTCAATGATGCCGTGAAGGTTGCGAATGCGGTGGCATCCGGTGATTTGACAAGCCGTATTCATGTTGATTCGAATAATGAAACCGGACGCTTGATGCTGGCGTTGAAGCAGATGAATGACAATCTTGTCGATCTGGTGGACAAGGTGCGCACCAGCAGTGATTCCATCTATACCGCATCAAGCGAGATCGCATCCGGTAACTCGGATTTGAGTCAACGCACCGAAGAACAAGCATCCAGCCTAGAGGAAACCGCTTCTTCTATGGAAGAGCTGACCTCGACCGTGAAGCAGAATGCTGATAACGCGCGGCAGGCCAACCAGTTGGCGTCGGGTGCATCGGAAGTGGCTGTAAGGGGTGGTGCGGTAGTTGGGCAAGTGGTTGAGACGATGGGTGCGATCAATGACAGTTCCAAAAAAATTGTCGATATCATCAGCGTCATTGACGGCATTGCCTTTCAGACGAATATTCTGGCGCTGAATGCGGCAGTTGAGGCCGCGCGCGCAGGTGAGCAAGGTCGCGGATTCGCGGTGGTGGCGACGGAAGTGCGCACATTGGCGCAACGCTCGGCGGCGGCGGCGAAGGAAATCAAGGAATTGATCGGTGATTCCGTCAGCAAGGTCGAGGACGGCACCCGTCTGGTCGATGAAGCGGGCGCTACCATGAATGAAGTGGTTACCGCGGTCAAGCGTGTGACGGATATCATGGCGGAGATCTCTGCCGCATCGCAGGAACAAAGCTCCGGTATCGAGCAAGTAAACCAGGCCGTTACGCAGATGGACGAAGTAACGCAACAAAATGCCGCTTTGGTCGAAGAAGCCGCTGCGGCAGCCGAGTCCATGCAGGAGCAAGCCCATGCCTTGTCGCAAGCAGTTGCCGTTTTCAAGCTGGCTGGCGGCATGGCCGCGACACCGGTCAAACGGAGCAATCGCCGGGCTGCTGTGACAAAATTGCCGGATCGCGGTCCGGCTACCCAGAAAATGACATCCAGACCTGCGTCGGTTGAGTCCAGACCAAAAAAAGTTGCAGCTGGCGGTGGTGATGATTCTTGGGAAGAGTTTTAGTGGATTGCGCAGCGCAACGTTGCACGGATTGAATTTGTAGACTTATGTCAGTAACGGGTTTCAATTTCCTCAAGGGTGGCAACTTTTGAGGCGGAACTATCAACAAATCCGGGTTTTGATAAACGGAGAATATAATCCGTGAAATACGTTGAATTGGTTGGAACTGTCGATGAAATAAAAATTCCTGAAGCCATGAATCAAGCGCCTTGTTGTTTTGCTTGAAACCACCATAAAGGAACGGTGTGATTGGCTTCAGGCAATTAATAATTGATGGGGGAAAGATGTCATTTCTGGAAAAAATAAACTTGCAGCAAAAATTCATAATTCTTGGTGTCGTTGGTTTGATCATGACCGCTTTTCCGACATTTTTTTACATTACGTTGCTCCATAGTGAAATTGGACTTGTTGAACGGAGAATTTCTGGCGTTCCGCCGATTATCGCGATTCAGGAGGTAATTAAACTAACCCAGCAGCACCGGGGGATGTCAAGTGGATTTTTGAGCGGTAATGATTCCTTCGCGATGCGAATTACCGATTTACAGGCGCGGTTGAATGCTGCGATGGCCAATGTGGACGTTGTATTCAAGGAGGCGAGAGTATCAACACAGATTGAATCCGAGTGGGGGGCTGTAAAACAGCGTCTGAATGTGATGGCCAGTTCTGTGGTTCAGCGTCAACTGAGTCCTTCCGAGAGTTTGACGCAGCATACAGCGCTGATAAGCGAAATGTTGATCAATTCAGAAAAAATTCAGGAAGAATCCGGTCTTGCGCTGGATCCCGTCGCAAGCACTTATTTTCTCGGTAATGCCACAATGTATAACGCGCCAAAGCTCGCTGAGGCGATGGGAAGATTGCGCGCCTCGGGGGCAGGTGTACTGGCGGCTGGCGAATTTTCTTCCGGGCAGCGCGGTGCTTTGATGAATCAGTATAATGATATTCGTGGGTATTTATCTGAAATGTATCGCAACTTGGAAAAGGCGATGCATGCCGATGACAGTATTAAAAACGGATTGGCGGCTCGCGTAAGTGAAGTCAGGATGCATGTTGAGAATGTCATGGCTATAACCAGCACCCATTTACTGAATACAGAGCATTTGACGTATGCGTCGGAAAAATATTTTGACGATTATACGCGGGCGATCGATGGTGTTTATCTATTTAATACGGTTGCCTTTCAAAGTTTGAATAATGCGCTGCAAGCACGAATCAGCGAGATGCGACAATCGATATTTTCTATTTTGGGCGTTATTGCGCTGGTATTTGGTTCAGCAATAATTCTTTCCATATTGATTGTGCGCAGTATTACCAGACCAGTGAATGAAGCCGTCAATGTTGCCAATGCTGTAGCATCGGGTGATTTGACGAGTCGTATCGACGTTACATCTAATAATGAAACCGGACGCTTGATGCATGCATTGAAGCAAATGAACGACAATCTGGTGGATTTAGTCAGCAAAGTGCGCGTCAGTACAGATTCTATCTACACTGCATCAAGCGAAATCGCATCCGGTAACTCGGATTTAAGTCAGCGGACGGAAGAACAGGCATCCAGCCTGGAAGAAACCGCTTCTTCCATGGAAGAGCTGACATCAACCGTAAGACAGAATGCTGACAACGCACGGCAGGCCAACCAGTTGGCGTCGGGCGCGTCGGAAGTGGCTGTCAGGGGTGGCGCGGTAGTGGGGCAGGTGGTTGAGACGATGAGCGCGATCAATGACAGTTCCAAAAAAATTGTCGATATCATCAGCGTCATTGATGGCATTGCCTTTCAGACGAATATACTGGCGCTGAATGCGGCGGTTGAAGCCGCGCGCGCGGGTGAACAAGGCCGCGGATTCGCGGTGGTGGCGACGGAGGTGCGCACATTGGCGCAACGCTCGGCAGCGGCGGCGAAGGAAATCAAGGAACTGATCAATGACTCGGTTGGCAAGGTAGAAGACGGCACTCGGCTGGTTGATGAGGCGGGCGCCACCATGAATGAAATCGTCAATTCGGTTCGGCGTGTGACGGATATCATGGCGGAGATTTCCGCCGCATCGCAGGAACAAAGTTCCGGTATCGAGCAAGTAAACCAGGCTGTTGCACAAATGGATGAAGCAACGCAACAAAATGCCGCTTTGGTGGAAGAGGCTGCTGCTGCTGCCGAATCCATGCAGGAACAGGCGCATGCTTTGTCGCAAGCAGTTGCTGTTTTTAAACTGTCTGGTGGTATGAATATGGCTGAGACCCCAGTTAAAAGAAGCAATCGTCCGGTTTCTGTCGCTAAGCTGCCTGACCGCGGTCCGGTCAGCCTGAAAGCATCGCTGAAAAAGGTATCCGGAGGTGTTTCAGTTGAGTCCAGACCCAAGAAAGTTGCCGCTGGCGGCAGTGATGAATCCTGGGAAGAGTTTTGATGTTATGAGACCTTTGCACGGCTACTACGCGGCACGATAATGGCGTTAAAAATTTGCGAAAAATGCTCATTTACCCCGTGTAAACTCCGCTTTTTCGCAAATTTTTGCCTTATTCTCGTACCGCTCATGACGCCGTGCAAAGGTCTCGTTATAAATCTGAACTGGAATGCTGCATTAATCAGTTAGTTGAATTCAATTTTGCATCAATTATTTTTCTGTAGAAAGGGATTTAAGCAGCTATTCAGCCAGTGGTGAATTTGCGCTGAACAGCTGCTTTTCAAATAGTATGAGTATGTGGGAACAGGCAACGAAGGAACGTTTCGCTGTACTTTGCTTGCGTTGTCTGTCTTTGCCTTGCATCGACTGCCTTGATCACACGCTTCAGCAAACTGTTAAGCAAGTTTGTCATGAGATATCTGAAAAAAAACGGATTTACTTTAATTGAATTGATGATCTCAATAGCTGTGGCGGGTATCCTGGCAAGTGTCGCATATCCCTCGTATAAGCAATATGTCATCAGAGCCAATCGCATGGCGGCACAATCAGAGATGGAGATGATTGCTGACCGGCAGCAACAATTTCTGCTTACACATAATACATATGCTGATAAAGCTGCGCTAGAAGCAAATGGCTATACTTTGCCGGTTGAGGTGGGCCGCAAATATAGTTATACGATTGCGCTTGGAAGTGGGACGATTCCCTTTTTTTTCCTGACTTTTACGCCTATCGGATCACAAGCCGGTGACGGTGATCTGATGCTTGATAGTAACGGCGTTAAAACACCGGCCAATATGTGGTAACAAATAAAGATATTCAACTGGAGAGCGTGTTGATACCGCTCATGACACCGTGCAAAGGTCTCTCACCATCATTTGACTCACCATTGGGATGAACTGATATAGCTTGAATTGTTTTATTGGTTCCTGTCGTTAGTCAGCCTGGATAGGGGTCAATTGAGGTTTTTAGGCTCAATGCTGTTATTAGTCTCAGCGTTGCCATACCTTCGTCCGCTAAAACATAATCGACTTGAATCTGCTTAATCAGTGGGTTCGCCTGAACGTGCCTTGAAGCTTGTTCTTCTGTCAGCCGCATCTGACAGGATTGTCCGAGGCGTTAGCTGCCGCATGTATTTCTGTGTTCAAACCGTTCCTTGATTTTTCAGTCGTCTTTTTCTGCCTAATCTAAAAACTTTTGTAACTATTCAGCCTTATTTGACAAGGCGTTTGATTATTCTGTCATTTCGAGCGGCAGCGAGAAATCCTGAGCGTTTATTAATGCGCCCAAAACCCAAGATTCCTCGCGTTGCTCGGAATGACAAAGTGTGCTGAATAGTTGCAAACTTTTTTCGGTTTAATGGTTTGGTTGAACTAAAATTTCCCGCTCGAAAATTAAGTGGATTGCGTGGGTTGTCCGGTCCATTTTTAATGGAATCAACGGTCGTTGTTTTTATAATCTTCTAGCAGAACTTTCAGATCAACCGCTATCTATCTTATTTATCTGCAATTTTTATGTTTCAAGTCTGCCTTTGATAAGCGGCCTTTAAGTCTTTGTCATATAAATAAATTTATTGTTCTTTTTCTTGACGATTTACTTTTTTTTTATTAAAGTGGTTTTTAGTTGTAAAAAAGTAGTAAATGGTGGAGGAAAGTGGGATAAATTGAATTTTTGTATTGATGAGCGAATGGCATGTTTCGTGGCATAACACAGCTTAGCTTGGATGTGAAAGGCAGGATCGCGATACCTGCAAAGTATCGTGGTGAGCTGGTTGAGCAGTGTTCGGGACGTTTGGTGGTGACAGCTGATCCTTCGCGGTGTCTGCTGATTTATCCTCAGCCCGCTTGGGAGCCCATCGAGCAGAAATTAAGCGCGCTGCCGAGCTTTAATTCCAAAACGCGCAAATTGCAGCGCTTGTTAATCGGTAGTGCAAGCGATGTGGAAATGGATAATGCCGGTCGCATATTGATTGCGCCCCCTTTGCGGAGTTTTGCGAGCTTGTCCAAGGAAGTTGTGTTGGTGGGGCAGGGGGAGAAGTTTGAGTTATGGGATGAACAGCAGTGGAATCTTGAGATTGAGGATGCATTGTCTTTTAACGAAGATGATATGCCGCAGGAATTGGAAGGGTTTTCACTTTGATAGGGTGGTGATGGTTTGTCGAGCCACGTTACGGTGCTGCTTCATGAGGCTGTCGACGCACTGTCAATCAGACCGGATGGAGTATATGTTGATGGGACATTCGGAAGAGGCGGGCATAGCCGGTTAATTCTGTCCCGTCTGAGTGAAAAAGGCCGGTTGATTGCATTCGACAGGGATCTTGCGGCGGTAGAAGCGGGGAAAATTGATCTGGCGCCGGGCAACCCGAATTTGAGTATTTTGCATTGCCATTTTTCACAGCTACAGCAGGAATTGCTGAAAATTGGTGTATACAAAATAGACGGTATTGTGCTGGATCTGGGGATATCTTCACCACAGCTGGAAGCGGAACGGGGATTTAGTTTTCGCGCCAATGGCCCACTTGACATGCGCATGGATGCCAGTCGGGGGCAGACGGCGGCGCAGTGGCTGGAAACGGTTTCAGAGATAGATTTGGAAAGGGTGATCAGGGAATATGGCGAAGAACGGTATGCTGGGTCGATTGCAAGAGCGATTGTTGTGGCAAGAGCGCGGCAATCTATTGTTACCACATTGCAACTTGCCGAGATTGTTGCAGCGGTCGTCCGCGCACGTGAGCGCAAGCGCGAAAGCAAGCAGAATCCGGCGACGCGCACTTTTCAGGCGATACGTATCTTTATCAATCAGGAGCTTGAGGAGCTGTCGCTAGTTTTACAACAGAGTGTGGCGTTGTTGAATCCAGGAGGGAGGCTTGTTGTGATCAGCTTCCATTCGCTGGAGGACAGAATGGTTAAGCGGTTTATGCGAGCGGCTGCAAAAACCGATGCTGTGCCACGGGGCATTCCTTTGCGTGAGGTTGAGATGCAGCGATTTGGGCAGCCGCTGCTGAAAGTCATAGGCAAGGCGGTGCGCCCGGGTGAGCGGGAAATTGCGGAAAACAAACGCGCGCGCAGTGCTGTCATGAGAGTGGCTGAGCGGATTGATTTTAAAACAACGGTATAAATTGCGAATGTTTAAATTTAATCTATTTCTGGTGTTGATTCTGGTGATTTGCGCGCTGGGTGTGGTTTATGCGCAGAATGAAGCACGTAAGCTCAACATGGCGCTGGAAAACGAGCGGAAAATAACACGCAAATTAAACCTCGAATGGAAAAAATTGCAACTCGAACAAAGCACACTGATTGCGCGCCGTAAAATTGAAAATGAGGCCAGACGGTTCCTGGATATGGATTTGCCGTCACCTAATCATGTGCAGATTATTTCTTCAGCAAAAATAAACGAACCGCAAATCGCGAAGGTGCAATATGCTGAATAAAATCGACCAGCTGACGCCGCAACTGCGATTGAAACCCTGGCGCGCGATGATGCTGTTTGGTTTTTTGATTCTGGGACTGATCGGTTTGATTGCAAGAGCGGTTTTTTTGCAGGGCGTGAACAATGATTTTCTGCAAAAAGAAGGCGCCGCGCGGTATAGCAAGGTTGTCGAAATGAGTGCCGATCGTGGCATGATTAAAGACCGCAACGGTGAAATACTAGCCATCAGCGCCCCGGTTGCTTCGGTCTATGCGGATCCTAAGCTGATTGAGATAACGCCGGGCCAACTGGAGCAGTTGGCGCGCTTGTTGCAAATGGAAAAATCCGAGATAGAGCGCCGCATTTACCGGAAAAAAGGGCGTTTTGTGTACCTCAAGCGTTGGATTGTGCCCGAAATTGCGGAGCGTATTGCTGATCTCAAAATTAAAGGTATCGCATTTGAAACAGAGTTCAAGCGTTACTATCCCGAAGGGGAAGTGGCGGCGCACATTGTCGGTTTTACCGATATTGAAGACCGTGGACAAGAGGGGGTCGAGCATGGATGGAACGCGGTACTGAAGGGGGAAATTGGCAAGCGGCGCGTGATTAAGGATAACAAGGGCCGGATTATCGAAGATGTAGAAAATATTCGCGCGCCCAGGCAAGGCCAGGACCTTGTGCTCTCGCTGGATAGAAGAATTCAGCATATCGCGCATCAAGAACTGAAACGCGCCGCTGTTCAACATCAGGCGACTGCCGGCAGTATTGTCGTGCTCGACGCGCAAAGCGGTGAGGTCATGGCCTTATCCAACTTCCCTGTTTATAACCCAAATTCGCCTATAACCCGGGAAATGATTGACAATCGTGTCCTGGTTAATCGCGCGGTCGTCGATACCTATGAGCCGGGATCCACACTTAAGCCGTTTCCGATTGCCGTAGCGATAGAGACCGGACTGGTTAATCCGGAAACAGTTGTGCAGACCGCGCCAGGTACTTTCAGGGTTGGCCGTTCCACCATTCGCGACGTAAGTAATAAGGGATTGCTGACAGTTGCGGAAGTATTGCAGGTGTCGAGTAACGTCGGTACCGTTAAAATAGCCTTGTCGATGCCTGCGCAGACTTTGTGGGAAATGTATAACAATGCGGGGTTTGGTCAACTGATTCACACCGGTTTTCCCGGAGAAGCCGGTGGTGTATTGCGGCCTTACAATAAATGGCGGCCGATTGAGCAGGCAACCATGTCCTTCGGCCATGGACTGTCGGTAAGTCTGCTGCAGGTGGCGCGCGCCTATACCATTTTTACAACGGGTGGTGAATTAAAACCCGTCTCGGTGCTGAAGCAGGATTTTCCGGTAATGGGGCAGCGCGTCATCTCCAGAAAAACGGCGCTTGCAGTCAGTCAGATGCTGGAGTTGGCAACACAGCCGGGCGGTACGGCGCCGCTTGCCCGGGTGGATGGGTATCGCGTAGCCGGCAAGACAGGAACGGCGCATAAGCTGGTCGACGGAAAATATGCCAAGAATCGCTATGTTTCTTCATTTGTCGGTTTTGCTCCGGTATCGAATCCGCGTCTGATTGTTGCGGTAGTGCTGGATGAACCTTCTGCCGGAAAATATTTTGGTGGTGCGGTTGCTGCGCCGGTGTTCAGTCAAGTGATGACGACGGCGTTGCGGTTATTGAACGTGCCACATGATGCGCTTTCCGGAGAAATGGCCATTGCGCCGGTGCATTTTTCCGCGGGTGGTGACGGATGAGTTTATCCATGACTGAAAGATCAGGCAAAGTCTTTGATTGTCATCAACTCGACAAGCTTGGCGTGTCGATTGAGCGGCTTGTTACTGACAGTCGTCAGGTACTACCCGGAGATACATTCCTGGCGATTTCCGGTTCGAGAACAGATGCGCGCAAGTTGATACCACAGGCTATTTTGGCTGGCGCGAATGCAGTGATATGGGAGTCAAATAATTTTTCCTGGAATCCGACATGGCAAGTGCCGTCTCTGGGCATCTCCGGGTTGCGCGGAAAAGCCGGATATATTGCTGATTGTGTTTATGGCCATCCATCCGGAAGACTGTGCGTTGCCGGATTCACCGGCACCAATGGTAAGACATCATGCAGTCACTGGTTTTCGCAGGCAATGAACAGGCTGCACAAGAAAACGGCAGTGATGGGAACATTAGGAAGCGGTTTTGCCGGTGAGCTGGAAGCTGCGGTCAATACGACGCCGGATCCTGTGGCGCTGCAAAAGAATCTGGCGCAGTTTTTGCGAAATGGCGCGACGCATGTGGCAATGGAAGTGTCTTCTCACGGCATCGAGCAGGGACGGTTGAATGGAACGATGCTTTCGGTTGCGGTGTTGACCAATCTGTCGCGCGATCATCTGGATTATCACAAGAGTATGGATGCCTATGCCGAGTCGAAGGCGAGGCTGTTTTTCTGGCCCGGACTGAAGTGTGCGGTGCTCAATCTGGATGATGTGCTGGGCGTGGAATTGTTTCAGCAGCTTGCTCGAAAATCTGTGCAGATTATCGGTTACAGCTTTAGAAGGGATGCAGTGAAAGGCTGCGCCGGGCGGTGCAGTATTGTATATGGTTGTGATCTCAGGGCGGACTTGAATGGAATGTCGCTTGAAATCGAATATCAGGGAGAGCGGCTTGTATTAAATGTCGATCTGATCGGTAAATTTAACGCTGTCAATCTGTTGACAGTGACGGCGGCATTGCTTGCCTGCGGCATATCATTTGCCGAGGCGGTGAATGCATTGCGTCATGTTAAACCGATTCCGGGGCGTATGGAAAAATTCGGCGGAGGGGAGCATCCCACCGTGATTGTCGATTATGCGCATACGCCGGATGCATTGGAGAAAGTGTTGTCTACCTTGCTCGACATGCTGCATGTGACAGCTGCTCAAAAGCATGCCCGGAAAACCGGGCGTTTATTTTGTGTGGTTGGGTGCGGTGGCGAGCGTGATCGCGGCAAGCGCGAACTGATCGGTGAAGTGGCGACGCGTCTTGCGGATGAAACGATTTTTACCAGCGACAATCCACGCAGCGAAAATCCGCATAAGATTATCCAGGACATGATTGGAACGCGGAATCACGAAAACCTGCAAGTCGAAATTAATCGGGAGCTGGCTATTTATCAGGCGATCAGCAGCGCATCGGCAGGTGATATTGTATTGATAGCCGGTAAAGGGCATGAATCGTACCAGGAGATTAATGGTGAAAGAGTTTCGTTCAGCGATGCATTGACCGTCCAGCAAGTACTGAACGATCTGGCGGATAAGCAAGGAGAATCCGCGTGATGCGGTTGCAGGAAGCGGCTGAAGTGCTGAACGCCCGCCGGCAGGGCGACAATGTCTTATTTACCGGAGTCAGTACGGATAGCCGTACTGTGTGCCCGGGCGAACTATTTGTCGCATTGACCGGAGAAAATTATGATGGACATCAGTTTGTACGTGCCGCGCGGGAACAGGGGGCAGTGGCGGCCATGGTGGAGCATGACCTGAATGATGCGGCCTTATCAACAGATTTTCCCTTGGTCTGCGTTGAAAATACTCGTTCAAGTCTGGGGCAACTGTCGGCGCGATGGCGGCAACGGTTTTCCATGCCGCTGGCCGCAGTAACCGGCAGCAACGGTAAAACAACCGTGAAAGAGATGCTTGCAGCTATTTTACGTTGTGCTGTTGAAGAGGGGACGGTGGGGCCGGATGACTGTCCATCGCGAGTACTGGCGACGGTCGGTAATCTCAATAACGATATAGGCGTGCCACTGATGCTGCTCCGTCTACGCGAAATACACCAGTATGCGGTGATTGAGATGGGGATGAATCATGCGGGAGAAATTGCTTATCTGACCCGGTTGGCGCAACCCGATGTGGCTGTGATAACCAACGCCGGCGCCGCGCATATCGAAGGACTAGGATCGGTCGAAGCTGTCGCGCGGGCAAAGGGCGAGATTTTTGCCGGATTGAGTCAGCAGGGGGCAGCCGTAATCAATGCGGATGATGACTATGCGCCGCTGTGGCGGACGTTGATTGGAAAAAGGAGAGTCATCGATTTTGGCTTCAGTGCAAAAGCCCAGGTTTCCGCCGAATTCAAGAGCGAACCGTATGGCAGCACAATTCAATTAAAACTGCCGGATGGTATTCAGCATGTCACTTTGAAAGTGCCTGGCACGCACAATATCCGGAATGGCCTGGCCGCTGCTGCTGCTGCTGTGGCGCTGGGCGTGAATAGCGGCGCAATAGTGGCAGGACTGGAACGCTTTAAAGGCGTGCAGGGAAGATTGCAGATTAAGCAGGGCAGGAACCGGTCGGTTCTGATTGATGACAGCTATAACGCAAATCCCGAATCAGTAAAAGCGGCATTGGCAGTTCTGGCGGCAGCCGCAGGTAAAAAAATTCTGATACTCGGCGACATGGGAGAGCTGGGTAAAACCGCTCGCGATTTGCACAGAACAATCGGCGAGGAAGCGCGATTGCTTAAGCTGGATGAGCTAATGACTGTAGGCGAATTGAGTCGATGCGCAAGCGATGCCTATGGACAAGGCGCACGGCATTTCAACGATATGGAAACATTGCTGGATAGCCTGGAGAACCGGCTGGATGCGGACGTGACCGTATTGGTTAAAGGATCGCGTTTTATGCATATGGAACGTATCGTTAATCGACTGGAAGGGTAATTGTGATCAATTGCAAAGGGCGAAAATAAAGTGCGGAAAGCGACCATTGGCCTAACACGGTTCAGAGAGGCGTAATGTTATTAGAACTATCACAGTGGCTGGCGCAAGAGATACGTGCATTCAACGTATTTGGATACATAACATTACGTGCCATGCTGGCGGCTTTGACGGCGCTGGCCATTTCGTTTTTGATCGGTCCGTTGATGATTCGTAAATTAACGTATTACAAAATCGGGCAGTCGGTGCGTGATGACGGTCCGCAAACGCATCTCGCCAAAGCGGGTACGCCGACCATGGGCGGCGCATTGATTCTTGTGGCGATTGTGCTGACAACGCTGTTGTGGGCTGATCTCAGCAATCGCTATATATGGGTAGTGCTATTGACGACTTTGGGTTTCGGACTGATTGGCTGGATCGATGATTACCGGAAGGTCGTATACCGCAATCCAAAAGGTTTGTCCGCGAAAAGCAAGTTTTTTTGGCAATCCATCATAGCGTTGGTGGTGGCGTTTTATCTGGCGCTGACAGCCGAATTGCCAGCGCAGACTGATCTGATCGTGCCTTTTTTTAAAGAGGTAGCAGTGCCGCTGGGAATCACCGGGTTTGTCATATTAACGTTTCTGGTGATCGTGGGTACCAGTAATGCGGTTAATCTGACCGATGGGCTGGATGGTCTTGCGATTATGCCAACCGTTATGGTTGGCGGTGCGCTGGCAATTTTTGCCTATGCAGCCGGTCATGTGGTTTTTGCAAATTACCTTGGCATTCCCTATATTCCAAACGCGGGAGAATTGTCTGTCTTTTGCGGTGCTTTGGCGGGAGCAGGTCTGGCTTTTCTGTGGTTTAACACCTATCCGGCTGAAGTATTTATGGGCGATGTCGGTGCATTGTCGCTGGGCGCCGCACTGGGTGTGATTACAGTGGTTGTGCGGCAGGAAATTGTATTGGTAATCATGGGCGGGGTTTTTGTAATAGAGGCGCTTTCGGTCATGTTGCAAGTCGCGTCGTACAAGTTGACCGGGCGTCGTGTGTTCAGAATGGCGCCCTTGCATCATCATTTTGAATTGAAAGGATGGCAGGAGAATCAGGTGGTTGTGCGATTCTGGATTATCACGATAATCCTGGTTTTGATTGGCCTTTCAACGTTGAAGTTAAGATGAATCTGAAAGGAAGGCGCGTGCTGGTGCTGGGGATGGGCGAAACCGGCCTGTCGATCGTGAAATGGTTGAGCCGTCAGGAAGCCATTATACGAGTAGCTGACAATCGGCTGGCGCCACCGCATCTTGACAGCATAATGACGCTGATTCCAGCCGGGGATATTTTTACCGGCCCATTTGAAAGCAAAATTTTTGAAACGATTGAGATTATCGCGATGAGTCCAGGGGTGCCGTTGTCCGATCCGCATGTGCAAAACGCCATCAGTAGCGGTGTTCCTGTGGTTGGCGATATGGCGATGTTCAGCAGTGCGCTTGAGCAAAATAATACTGAAAATGCGAAAGTGCTGGCCATTACCGGTACGAATGGAAAAACGACGGTTACCGCGATGGTTGGCGCAATGGCGAAAGCAGCGGGACTGGATGTCGCCGTAGCCGGAAATATCGGTCCAGCGGTGCTCGATGTTTTAATGCGGCGCCTGGACAGCGGCAAAATGCCGCAAATGTGGGTGCTGGAAGTATCCAGTTTTCAGCTGGAATTGACTGATTGGTTGAATGCAGATGTGGCGGCGGTTCTGAATTTAAGTGAGGATCATCTGGATCGCTACCACGACATGCAGGAATACATCCGGGCCAAGGCCAGGATTTTCAATCATGAAAAACCAGCCGAGAGTGTGCAGGTATTGAACCGGGACGACAAGTTTTCACTGTCCATGCGGCTAACAAGCAGAAAACAAATCACGTTCGGTTTGAGCGAACCCGCTGCCGAAGCGGATTTCGGCATTTTTCGCGGGGATGATGCTATCTGGCTGATGGAAGGTGGAAAGAGGCTGATGAAGGCATCGGACCTGAAATTAAATGGTTTGCACAATACCGCCAATGCACTGGCTGCTCTGGCGATTTGCCGGGCTGCAGCAATGCCGGTAGAACCTCTGCTATCCGCATTACGTGAATTTAAAGGGTTGCCACACCGGATGGAGATCGTTGCCACATTTTGTGACGTGACTTTCATGGATGATTCCAAAAGCACCAATGTCGGATCAGCGGTTGCTGCGTTGAATGGGTTGCAGGGCAATGTTGTGCTCATAGCCGGAGGCGACGGTAAGGGACAGGATTTCACATTATTACGCCAGGCTGTTGCGGAGGGCGCGCGCGCGGTGGTATTGATTGGCCGCGATGCGGGGAAAATCGCCGCTGCGCTGGGTGATTGCGATGTGACGGTTCAGTTTGCGCAAACGATGAATGATGCGCTGCAGAAAAGTTTTCTGCTGGCGCATCCCGGTGATGTGGTGCTGCTGTCGCCTGCCTGTGCGAGTCTTGATATGTTCAGAAATTATGTGCACCGGGCGGAAGTCTTTGTGGCGGCGGTCAGGGATATGGAACTGAAGTGTTTAACGCTCGACGAGAAAAGGCACTAGCTGATGATTAATCCGACAGACAATGTAAAAATCGCCAGAATGCCGGATTTCGATCAGGTGCTGATATGGTCTGCGCTGTTGCTGCTGAGTCTGGGGCTGGTGATGGTTTACTCGGCGTCTATTGCAATAGCCGAAGCGCAATTTGGCGCGGATCGTTCCTATTATTACCTGGTTCGTCAGGTGGCTTATCTGACGCTGGGCGGCATGATGGGATGGTTTGTTTTTCAGGTGCCGCTGTATATCTGGCAGAAATCAGCATTTTATTTGTTCTTGCTGGGCATAATCATGCTTCTGCTGGTGCTCATTCCCGGAATCGGTAGCGAAATAAACGGCAGTCGGCGCTGGATACCACTTTACATAGCCAATCTACAGCCATCGGAGTTCATGAAATTTTTCATGATCATCTACACCGCTGATTACGTGGTGCGCAAGGCGGCTGATCTGAACGGTTTCTTTAAAGGCTTTTTACCGATTTTAATTATCATCGGCATTGTCGGGTTTTTGCTGCTGCGGCAACCGGATTTTGGCGCGGCAGCTGTCATTACCGTTCTGGTCATAGCCATTCTGTTTCTGGGCGGCGTCAGTATAAAAATATTTTCAGTGCTCTTGGGCCTGATGATTGCGGGAGCTTACACACTGATCAAGTTTTCGGGCTATCGTCTGGATCGAATTGTCGGTTTTATGGATCCCTGGGCTGATCCGCTTGGCAAAGGTTATCAGCTTAGTCACGCGCTGATTGCGTTTGGCCGCGGGGAATGGCTGGGTGTTGGACTGGGGGGCAGTGTCGAAAAGCTATTCTATCTACCCGAAGCGCATACCGATTTCCTGTTGGCCGTACTTGCCGAAGAGCTTGGATTTGTCGGTGTTACAACGGTCATTTTGTTATTTGCGACGTTGGTTGTTCGTGCTTTGGCGATTGGGCGTCAGGCGGCGAAACTGGAGTGTTATTTCGCCGCACTGGTAGCACAGGGTATCGGTCTCTGGGTTGGCATGCAGGCGCTTATCAATATTGGTGTCAATATGGGCGTGTTGCCCACGAAAGGATTAACGTTGCCATTGATGAGTTTTGGCGGCAGCAGTATTACTGCAATCTGTCTCGCGCTGGCGGTTTTGTTACGCATCGATTGGGAAAACAGGCAGCGATTGCAAGGTAAAAGCATATGAAGAATCCCGTCCTGTCACGCGCTGTAGAGGAGCAACATACATGACGCATACGATTCTGATTATGGCGGGCGGAACCGGCGGACATGTTTTTCCGGGGCTGGCGGTTGCAGACCAGCTGAAAGCGAGCGGCTGGAAAGTGGTGTGGCTGGGTACGCAGACGGGTATGGAAAGCAGGCTGGTGGCGCAGCAAGGCTATGCAATGGAAACGATCAGCTTCTCGGGATTAAGAGGCAAGCGTGTGCTAACGTGGCTGACTTTGCCGTTGCGGTTGTTGATGGCGTTTAAACAAAGTCTGGCGATTTTACGTCGCGTGCGGCCGGATGTGGTGCTGGGGATGGGAGGGTACCCGGCTTTTCCTGGCGGAATGATGGCTGTCCTGCTGAATAAACCTTTATTGATCCATGAGCAGAATTCGGTGCCGGGTTTAACCAACAGAATTCTGGCGAGGTTGGCTGATAAAGTCATTCTTGGTTTTCCTGCCGAGATCAAGGCCGATGCAGGTAAAGTGATTATCGCCGGAAATCCTGTGCGGCAGGAAATAGCCGTGCTTGAAACGCCGGAGAAACGTTTTTCAGGACGAGCCGGACCGCTGCGGTTATTGGTTGTTGGCGGCAGTCTGGGCGCGCAGATTTTAAATACGGTGGTGCCTCAGGCGTTGCAAAGAATACCGGAAGAGAATAGGCCCATGGTTGTGCATCAAGGGGGTGAGAAGAATCTTGATGCAATCCGCCGGAATTACCAGGAATCGGGTGTAAAAGCGCAATTGATGGCGTTCATTGACGATATGGCCGGGCAATATGCTGCGTGCGATCTGGTGTTATGCCGCGCGGGGGCGCTGACGGTAGCGGAGCTTGCGGCTGCCGGTGTGGCGAGCATACTGGTGCCTTATCCCTATGCCGTGGACGATCATCAAACCGGTAATGCGCGTTTTTTAAGCGATCGGCAGGCGGCGATTTTGTTGCCGCAAACCGAACTGAATCCCGACAGTCTGGCAACGTTGCTAAAAGACCTGACGCGCGAGAAACTGCTGGCAATGGCGAGTGCGGCGCGCAAAATAGCGATGCCGGATGCGGCGCGGAAAGTTGCGCAAATATGTGCGCAGTGGGTTGTCCATACGGAAGGAGCAAGGCGATGAGGCATAAGGTCAAGCACATCCATTTTGTCGGCATTTGCGGTTCCGGCATGAGTGGCATTGCTGAGGTCATGTTTAATCTGCGGTACAAAATTACTGGTTCGGATTTGTCCGACAATGCAGTGGCGCGACGCTTGAGAAACCTGGGGATAACGGTTTATACCGGCCATGCCAGTGAGCAGATTGCCGGGGCCGATGTGGTGGTGATTTCGACAGCGGTCAAGGCGGACAATCCTGAAGTAACAGCGGCGCACGAGAAAAAAATTCCCGTCGTGCCGCGTGCTTTAATGTTGGCCGAATTGTTGCGCTTACGTCGGGGAATTGCCATTGCCGGTACACATGGCAAAACGACGACAACCAGCCTGATTGCCAGCATACTGGCTGAAGCGGGTATGGATCCGACATTTGTAATTGGCGGCCGTCTGGAAGCGGCAGGCTGTCATGCCAAGCTTGGCGGCGGTGAATTCATTGTTGTTGAAGCGGACGAATCGGATGCATCGTTTCTTTACCTGCAACCGGTTCTCACCGTGGTGACCAATGTTGATGCGGATCATATGCAAACTTATGGCAATGACTTTAATCGTTTGAAACACACATTTGTTGAGTTTGTGCAGCATCTGCCTTTTTATGGCATGGCGGTGCTCTGTATTGACGACGCCAATGTGCGCACACTGTTGCCGGAGATAACGAAGCCTATTACGACATACGGGCTTTCAGAAGAAGCGCAGGTGCGGGCGGTGGATATCAGGCACCATCACGGACAAATGCATTTTACTGCAATAGTCGGCGTCAATGGTTCCAGTCGCAGATTTCCCGTTGTATTGAATCTGCCCGGCATGCACAACGTACAGAATGCGTTGGCCGCGATTGCGGTTGCCAATGAAATAGGTGCAGCTGATGCAGCGATAATCAAAGCCCTGGCGGAATTCAAGGGCGTCGAACGCCGCTTTCAACACTATGGCGCGATTCAGGTGGCTGATCAGCGCCGTGTTACGTTGATTGATGATTACGGTCATCATCCGGCTGAATTGAATGCAACGCTGAATGCTGCGCGTGGCGCTTTTCCGCAGCGGCGCATCGTATTGGCTTTTCAACCGCATCGCTACACGCGCACCCGCGATTTGTTTGAAGATTTTGCGCAAGTGCTCTCGCAGGCGGATGTACTGTTGCTGACCGAAGTTTATCCGGCGGGGGAAGAACCGATCGTGGCTGCCGACAGCAAATCGCTGGCAAGGGCCGTGCGCGTGCAAGGCAAGGTAGAGCCGATTTACGCTCCGACGGTAGATGATCTGGTTACTGCAATTCTGGATGTGGCCGAAGATGGCGATGTGGTGCTGATCATGGGGGCGGGCTCGATAGCCAGAGTCGCGCCCGAGATTTTTCAAAGGCAGAAAAAATTAAAGATTATCAATGAATAATCAATCTGAAAATCGATTTGTGGGCAGGGTATGGGGCGCATGGACTTGACATCAGATACGGGGAATACTGACTATCCAGAAGGTTATCTGTCCGGTAGGGCCAATATGGACGCGTTGCGCGGTGAAATGCGATTAAATGAACCGATGGGTAAGCATACTTCGTGGCGAACAGGCGGCGCGGCGCGGCGCTATTACATTCCGGCTGATCTGGACGATTTGAGTCATTTCCTGCAACGCCTGCCTGCTGATGAGCCGGTTTATATGATAGGACTGGGAAGTAATCTGCTGGTCAGGGATGGCGGGATATCCGGTACGGTCATTGCATTACATGCACGATTGAATGAAATGGAACTGATGTGCCGGGATCAGGCAGGCGGGGTGATTTTTGCCGGCGCAGGCGTGGCGTGCGCTAAAGTGGCGCGTTTTACAGCCCTGCATCAACTGACCGGAGTCGAGTTTTTAGCGGGTATTCCAGGTACGGTTGGCGGTGCATTGGCCATGAATGCCGGTTGTTATGGTTCGGAAACCTGGGATTTCGTGGAGCAGGTCAAGGTGATTGACCGTGCAGGCATGATCAGGCTTCGCAAGCCTGTTGCGTATGAAATTGGCTATCGCAGCGTGCGGCGTACGGCTGAATCTTCCGTCAGGGTGGAAGAGGAATGGTTTGTCGGCGGTTTTTTTTGTCTGAAAAATGGTGATGAAATGATCTCAAGGCAAACGATCAAGCAGTTTCTGACCTTGCGCGTGACAAGTCAGCCGCTGGACAAGCCAAATGCTGGATCGGTGTTCAGAAATCCACCAGGGGATTATGCAGCGCGGCTGATCGAATCCTGCGGGCTTAAAGGCGCGATTGTCGGCGGTGCGATGGTGTCGCTGAAGCATGCCAATTTTATTATCAATACCGGTTGCGCAAGCGCGTCCGATATAGAAACGCTGATCATTACGGTGCAGGAAAGTGTGGCGCGTGAAACAGGCGTTCATCTGAAACAGGAAGTCCGCATTATCGGCGAAGCCAAAGAGGGCGGGAGATTGTCATGAACGGGCTTGGTTTTGGAAAAGTGGCTGTTTTGCTGGGAGGGCGTTCCGCGGAACGTGAGATTTCATTGCAGAGCGGTCAGGCTGTTTTGGCTGCGTTGCGGCGCAGCGGTGTTGATGCGCATCCGTTTGATCCAGCGGAAAAACCGCTGGCGGCCTTGCTGGATGAGCATTTCGATCGTGCGCATATCGCGCTGCATGGCCGTTTTGGAGAAGATGGCACGGTTCAGGGCGCACTTGAACTGATGGGAATACCTTATACCGGCAGTGGCGTCATGGCGAGTGCGCTGGCTATGGATAAATGGCGAACCAAATTATTGTGGCAGGCGGTTGGCGTCAGTTCTCCGCGTTGCGTGCTGCTGACCGCGCAAAGTGATTTTGAGTGGGTTGCGCAGACGCTTGGTTTGCCGCTGATCATTAAACCTGCGCGTGAGGGATCGACCATTGGTTTGAGTAAAATTTATCAGACTCAGGATATGGAACAGGCCTACCACCAGGCGGCAAGTCATGATGATCTGGTGTTGGCGGAAGCATTTATCGAGGGTACCGAGTTGACCGCGGCGATACTGGGGGACAGGCCGCTGCCGCTGGTAAGAATCGAAGTCTCCGGTGATCTCTACGATTATCAGGCCAAGTATTTTTCGGATGAAACACGCTATTACTGTCCTTGTGGTTTGCCTGATGAACAGGAGCGCGCAATTCAGCAGCAGGCGCTGCTGGCCTATCAAACTTTGGGATGCGAGGGCTGGGGAAGGGTTGATGTGATTGTAGACCGGACGGGTGATTTTTATTTTCTGGAAGTCAATACATCGCCGGGAATGACAAATCACAGTCTGGTTCCGATGGCTGCCAGAACTGCCGGAATGGAATTTGATGAATTGGTGTTGAAAATTTTGAGCCTGACACATGTGGGATAATCATCGTTTTCTGAATTTTGTATCGAATCTGCTACTGATCCTGGTGGCCGCTGCGGTTATTCAAGAAATATCCCAATATATTGATTTATCGAAGTTTATTAAGATAAAAGAAATTCATGTTCAAAGCATGTATGCGGAACGGGCGGATTTAAAGTATATTACGCGCGAACAAATTGAGCGGGTTGTGAAAAATGATGTGAATGGCAATTTTTTGTCGGTTGATTTGATTGCTGTACGTGATGCCTTTATTAAAATGCCCTGGGTGCGCGATGCAAAAGTCGAAAGGATCTGGCCCCTGGGTTTGAATGTAAAACTGGAAGAGCATCAGGCTATTGCGCACTGGGGGAGTCACGCATTAGTAAATACGCACGGAGAGGTTTTTCGTGCTGTGCTGGAAGAGAAGTTTCCTGTTTTCACAGGCCCTATGGAAGCAAATTCGAAAGAGGTGATTGAGAAATACGATTTGTTCAGTCAGATTCTGGCACCATTGCAGCAATCGATCGCAAAAATCAATTTGTCATCCCGGCATGCCTGGCGAATACAACTGGAATCCGGAACCACACTTGAGTTGGGGCGGGTGGCGATGGAAGAGCGGCTCAGGCGCTATGTGTCGGTGTACCACCACAGTATTGCCCATTTGAATCATGGCGCGCCGCTGGCTTACATCGATTTGCGCTACTCGAATGGATTTGCAGTGAATGTATCGGATGTTCAAAAGCCACCAAGGGATAAGCGTGAAACGAGAAAAGAAACCTAGGATCAGGGAGATATGACTGAATGAGCAAGGCTAGGGAAAGTAGAAATCTGATTGTCGGACTCGATATCGGTACATCAAAAATAGTGGCTATTGTTGCGGAAATATTGCCCGAAGGCGGTTTCGAGATTATCGGACTTGGTACGCACCCATCCCGTGGGTTGAAGAAGGGCGTTGTGGCCAATATCGAAACAACAGTTAATGCGATTCAACGTGCGCTGGAAGAAGCCGAGTTAATGGCGGATTGCAAGATCAATGAAGTCTTTACCGGCATAGCCGGCAGTCATATCAAAGGCATCAATTCGGATGGCATGGTGCCTATCAAGGACAGAGAGGTAACCGAGGAAGATGTAGAACGCGTGATGGAAGCGGCTAAAGCGGTCAATATCCCGGCTGATCAGCAGATTCTGCATATCCTGAATCAGGAATTCATTATTGATGGCCAGGAAGATGTACGTGAACCCGTCGGCATGAGCGGCATTCGACTCGAAGTGAAAGTGCATATCGTGACCGGCGCTGTTTCATCCGCTCAGAATATCGTCAAGTGCGTTCACCGCTGTGGTCTGGAAGTCCGTGATTTGATTCTCCAGCCATTGGCTTCCGCAATGGCGGTGTTGACCGATGATGAAAAGGATCTTGGCGTGTGTCTGGTTGATATCGGTGGTGGTACAACCGATATCGCGGTATTTACCAATGGCGCGATTCGACATACTGCGGTGATACCGATAGCGGGCGATCAAGTGACCAATGATATTGCCATGGCATTGCGGACACCCACCAAAAATGCGGAAGATCTTAAGTGCCGTTACGGCTGTGCATTGCGCAGTCTGGCGGATACCAATGAGATGATCGAAGTTCCGGATGTCGGCAATCGCGGATCTCGACAACTTTCAGTGCAAACATTGGCGGAAGTGATCGAGCCGCGCGCGGAAGAGCTTTATACCATGGTGCAAGCTGAATTGCGGCGTAGCGGCTACGAGGAGCTGTTGTCTTCAGGCATCGTGATTACCGGTGGTTGCGCTTCACTGCGCGGTATGGTGGAACTCGGCGAGGAAATTTTTCATATGCCTGTTCGACTGGGGGTGTGCCATTACAAGGGCAATTTGCAGGAAGTGGTTCATACGCCGCGCTATTCCACTGGCGTGGGCTTGATCATGGCGGGTATCGAGCATTTGAAGCATCATCATTACATGCGGTTGCAGGGCGGGTCTGCAAAACAGATTTTTACCCGAATGAAAAACTGGTTTCAGAAAAATTTTTAGGCAGCGGCCTTTTTTGTTCTGTTTGTGTACATTGGCGAAATATTCTTTTTCTTTGAAGGAGGGGTGAGATGTTTGAAATTATGAGTAATGAAACACAAGAAGCCATTATCAAGGTGATTGGCGTAGGGGGCTGCGGATGTAATGCCGTGGATCATATGATCAATAATGAAATGAAAGGCGTGGAATTTATCAGCATGAATACCGACGCCCAGGCATTAAAAAATACCAAGGCCGGGACGGTGCTGCAGCTTGGATCAGGGATTACGCGTGGATTGGGGGCTGGCGCGAATCCTGAAATTGGACGCGAAGCTGCAATGGAAGATCGTGACCGTATAGCGGAGTTGATACAGGGCTCGGATATGCTGTTCATTACCGCGGGCATGGGAGGCGGCACCGGAACGGGCGCTGCGCCGGTGGTTGCACAAGTTGCCAAGGAAATGGGCATCCTGACGGTTGCCGTTGTCAGCAAGCCTTTCGCTTTTGAAGGTAAACGCCTCAAAGCAGCGCAGCATGGCATGGAAGAGCTGTCGCAGCATGTGGATTCATTGATTGTTATCCCGAATGACAAGCTGATGATGGTGCTGGGCAACGACATCAGTATGCTGGATGCGTTCAAGGCGGCCAATGATGTGTTATATGGCGCGGTTGCAGGCATTGCCGAAGTCATCAACTGCCCTGGGCTGGTCAATGTCGACTTTGCCGATGTCAAAACGGTTATGTCCGAAATGGGCATGGCAATGATGGGTTCCGCGGTTTCTTCCGGCATTGACCGTGCGCGGATAGCTGCTGAAGATGCCGTGGCAAGTCCGTTGCTTGAAGATATTTCGCTTGCGGGCGCACGCGGTGTTCTGGTGAATATCACCGCAAGCAAGTCATTGAAGATGCGTGAGGTTCATGAAGTTATGGGGGCAATCAAAGAGCTGACCGCGGAGGATGCGACAATTATTGTGGGCACGGTTATCGACGAAAGCATGAACGAAGATTTGCGAGTAACCATGGTGGCGACAGGTTTGGGTAATGTTCTGAATCAGGGCAAGAAACCGCTTTCCGTTGTACATAGCCGGACTGGAACTGATGATCGCGATGATTTTGTTTCTTCCGATGATCCTGCCGTGATGCGCACAGGAAGAAGAAGCAGCAATGCGACCGTGGCGGCTATGCGTCAATCAGGCATTGATCCAATGGATATTCCCGCTTTTTTAAGAAGACAGGCTGATTAGGCGGTAGTGCGGGTTTTTGTTTTAGCAACCCGTAAAACTTGACAGGGCGTTATCCTGTTAGCCAGCCGTTGGCGAAGAATGCGTATACCTGAGCGGCGATACGAATATCTGACCCATTGATGACATAAGACAGGCAGAAATCAATTTCCGGGAGCAGGTGGAGCGGCCCAATCTGGCGCTCTCTACTCCCGGTGAATCATTTTTTTCTGGCCGATCCCGGAGAGCTTGAGTTGCGCTGACCTGACTTGTCATACGCGAAAAAACAGTGGAACAATCCAACATCCTTTATCCCGATGACTTTTCTCCCGCCTGACGATCCGCAGCGCGCGCGACTGCATAATGAAATACATGCGCGCCCAAGCCAGCGTATTCGCCTACCTGCGCTGGTAGTGCGGATTGCGGTGCTGAGTCAGGCTGTCCCCCTTGAACAGGAGCACCGGCATCTTCGCGAACTCCCCGGACAGGAAGGACTTGAGATCGCGCACATGCAAAACCATTTTCTGCGCTTGCGGCTGCAAGGCTGCACGCTGAGGTGGGAGCGCCACACGGAATTTACCAGCTACACCCTGGTGCAAAGCCTGCCCGGCGGCGCGCAGCTTGATGCGGCGGATCCCGAATTGCTCTCTTCGCTGACTTTGCCAAAGGATTGGCTGGCTGGAATACCCGGAGAGACTTTCGCCGCGATCAAACTGGCCATGGTGCAGGGCAATATGGAACGTCCGGCGGAGATGCTCGCGCTGGCGAATAACTGGTTTGGCAAGCGCCTTGTGGTGGCTTCTCTGATCGGACGGAACGGTCATTCGCTCGCGGTGACCGACTTTATGCTGCGCGATAGTGGTTTTGAGCGCATGCTGGTAATTTCCGCGGCAGGCACATCCGAGTCGCGGGCGGGGCGCATCGCGCAGCGTCTGCTTGAGATGGAAACCTATCGCCTGATGGCGCTGCGCGGATTGCCCGCGGCCAAGCAGCTCGATCCCCAACTCACCGATGCGGAACAACAGCTGGCTGAAATTACCGCGCAGCTAGAAAACAAAACGGCTTCCGATCAGGAGTTACTCGACCGGCTGGTCGCGCTGGCCGTGCGCGTTGAACGCACCACGGTCGAGCATATGTACCGTTTTTCGGCCACGCACGCTTACAACAAGCTGGTTACGCAGCGTATCGCCGAATTAAGGGAAAACGCCATCCCTGGCACGCAGACCATCGGCGAATTCATGCTGCGCCGTTTTTCTCCGGCGATAGCCAAGGTGGACGACACGGCAAAGCGGCTGGCCTTCTTCGCCGAGCGCACCGCGCAAACCAGCGCCCTGCTGCGTACGCGTGTCGACATACTGACCGAAACGCAGAACCAGCAGCTGCTGGAAAAACTCACGCGCGGCCAGGAACTGCAATTGCGCCTGCAACATACCGTCGAAGGTCTGTCCATCGCGGCCATTTCCTACTATGTGGTTAGCCTGATCCTGTATGTCGCCAAAGCGGCCAAATCGGCCGGTTTTCCGGTGCATCCCGAATTGATCGCCGGATTGATGATACCGGTTGTGCTGTGTACCGTCTGGTACGTCACGCGCCGCATTCACCAGAAATTTCTCAGGTTGGATAAAAGCGTAGATTCAAAACCGGTTAAAGAGGTTTAGATTGGTTATTGAAAGCTGATTGATCGTATTTTAAAACAGCTCTGTAATGATCATTTTCGACAGAATTGTCTCGTCCATTCCTTGGGTGTGGTTTTTTTGAATTCCAGATTATAGCTCATCGAGCGTAACCCTGACTGCCGGCCCATTTGCTCTCTCCTTGACTAATTTCAGTAGCTCCGCATCGTCAATCAGTTCCATCAACGCCTCATAAGCGGCGGCCGGTACGCAGTAAAAAACAGACTCATTATGGTTCAGGACGGCAATCGGCATGCCATTGTCGCTGGAGACAACTGTCATCGGATTGGCCTTGAGTTTGGATATGCTGGCGGCAATTTCGGTGAGCACTCGATGTGTCATGTCTTGGGTCGCTGGTGCTGGTTTGCGGGTCAGGCAGTGAAGCACGACGATTGAAATATGTTTTGTTTTCGCGCCGTATGTTTTCCAGCAGTAACATAGGAATGCTCGGTGTTGCGCACTTGCATATCCTGTTTCCCGAAGCTTTCAGGCACACCCGCCGCATATTTATTGTTATTATCCTCATTTTTTTACTTTCCGGCACACGAAGGAATCGCGCTATTTCTGCTGTCTGTGCGAATTTTTCATGCCTTTCCTGTCGATGGAACTGCTGTTTAGAATCTTTATTCTGGGTCTTGCTTACTTTGTTGGCGGGAAACTGGGGCTCAGTATGCCGTATATTGGCTCCAATATTACGTTGTTCTGGCCGTCCAGCGGCATCGCGCTGGCGGGCCTGCTGATCTGGGGATTTTCCTGCTGGCCGGGCATTTTTCTGGCGGCTTTGGCCATTACTTCAACCACCGGTGATCTGGCTTTTCCGTC
This sequence comes from Burkholderiales bacterium, assembly GCA_024235735.1. Lineage (GTDB taxonomy): Bacteria > Pseudomonadota > Gammaproteobacteria > Burkholderiales > Nitrosomonadaceae > Nitrosomonas. The sequence goes on along the minus strand of JACKLU010000013.1, from coordinate 42,946 downwards.
GGCTGCGCTTATCGCGACGGGTAACACGGTGGGCCCATTGGTGGCCGCCTGGTTGCTGAAGCGCGCTGGTGTGTTGCAGCAATTTGAGCGCGGACGGAATATCGTGGCTTTGGTTGTAATTGGGCCGGCCTGTATGGTAATCAATGCCAGTGTGGGCATCCTGGCTCTGGTTATCGATCAGCAGATATCTTCCGGGCTGTTTTTGCAGGCAGGATTGAACTGGTGGCTGGGCGATGCGGTGGGTGTGCTGATTATGACACCGCTGCTGCTGGTCTGGTCTCTGAACAAACCATCCGCCCGGCGCACATTAAGATCTCATGTGGAATTTGCGCTGAGTCTGGCGTTATGCGTGGCGCTGGCCTGGCTTGTGTTTGGTATGTACTTTTCGCTGGGTTATCTTAATTTATCGCTGGCTTTTCTTGTTTTTCCGCCATTGATTTGGATGGGCTTGCGTTTCAATGCGCGGGGTGCGACCCTTGCCGCGCTTCTGATTTCGTTGATTGCGGTCTGGGGTACAGCGAAGGGCGGCGGGCCATTCATAGAAGGAACTTCGCAGGTTGATCAACTGGCGTTGTGTATTTTTGTCATGACGAATGCTCTGCTGTCCATGCAGGTGATTGGCGTCCAAGCATTCAGGCGGCAGGCCGAAAGGGCATTGCACGATAACGAGACCCGTTTGCGGCTGGCGATGACTGCCGCCAATCAGGGGCTGTGGGATGTCAACGTGCAGACCGGTGTTGCCACGGTAAGTCCCGAATACGCTTTGATGCTGGGTTACGATCCGGAAAATTTTGTCGAGACCAGGGAGCGCTGGCGTCAACGTTTGCACCCCGATGATCGTGATGCGGTGTATCGGATTTATCAGGATTATGTGGCGGGCCGGCTTGACGATTACCGGGTTGAGTTTCGCCAGCAAACCCGGCAAGGCCAGTGGAAATGGATTCTTTCAATGGGCAAAATGGTCGAATGGGATGCGCGGGGCCAGCCGTTGCGCATGGTCGGCACGTACACGGATATCAGTGTCAGCAAGGCGCGGGAAAACGCTTTACGGCAAAGCCAGGATGCTTTGAATCAGGCGCAGGCGATTGCCAGGCTGGGTAGCTGGCAGCTGGACGTGGAAAATAATGTACTGATTTGGTCCGATGAAGTCTTCCGGATTTTTGCAGTTACCGATAACAAACCGCTGAGTTATGCGGATTTTCTCGCCTGTGTTGTTCCTGAAGACCGCGATCTTGTTGATCGGGCATGGCAGGCGGCCTTACGCGGCGCGCCTTACGATATCGAGCACCGCATCAATGCGGCCGGTACGATTAAATGGGTGCGGGAGAGAGCGCAGATCCAATTTGATGACAATGACAAGCCGGTGTCGGCTTTGGGTACTGTGCAGGACATCAGCATGCGCAAAGCAACCGAACTACAACTCAAGCAATCGCGGGCTTTGTTAAGACAGGTTATTGACGCTACACCGGACTGGATTTTCGTTAAAGACCGTGCGCACCGGTTTATTCTGGTGAATAAGGCTTTTGCGCAGGCGCAGGGTCTGAATCCGGAACAGATGCTCGGTAAGGTTGATAGGGAAATCTGGTCCGGTGATTTGCATCTGGGGGATCAGTGCAAGCGTACCGACAGTTTTCACGCTGACGATGATCGGGCGCTTGGCGGCGCGATTGTCCAGAATTTATCCGATTGGGTTACTTTGGCCGATGGACGTTTGCGGCGTTTTGATACCTTTAAGCTGCCGCTGCGGCAGGATAATGGCGTCATTCACGGCGTCTTGGGTTACGCTCGCGATATTACCGACCGCCTGGAACTGGAAGATAAGTATCGCAATCTGGTGGAACAAATTCCGGCAGTAACTTATATTGCAGCCCTGGAACCTGTGGGGCATACGCTGTATGTCAGTCCGCAAATTCAAAACCAGCTGGGTTTTACCGCGCAGGAATGGATGGATGATCCCGGCTTGTGGTTGAAACTGCTGCATCCTGAGGATCGGGACAGAGTGCTGGCCGAAATTTCCGCCAGCGAATTTGGTTCTGCGGCGACTTATCTTGAATATCGCCTGTTCCGGCGTGACAGCAGCACTGCCTGGGTCGCCGATTACGCAGTCAGGATAAAGCATGCTGCCCACCAGAACACTTATATCCAAGGCGTCATGCTGGATATCAGTCAGCGTAAACATACCGAGCAGGCTTTGCGGCAGGCGCTTGACGAATTGCGTGTCGCTGAAAAGCAGCAACGCGAATTGCACGGCTTGGCTGAACGTGAGCAGAGCCGCATGAGCGCTCTGCTTGCCGCAATGAGTATCGGTATTCTGTTTGAGGACAATCAACATTGCGTGGAATACGTCAATCCGGCGTTTCTGCGTATGTGGCTGATCAGTGAACACGAAGACTTGCGCGGTTTGCCAACCCGGACAGTGCTCGAGCGCTCCACCGAGCATTTTGTCCGGCCAGCAAATGCGTCCAGATACGTGCTGAATGTCATGAATACGCATGAAATCAGTGAGCGTTTTGAATTGGAATTGGGTGATGGCCGGATGTTGACGCAGTTGTCCTATCCGGTCACTGACAATGAAGGGCGGGTATTGGGGCGGCTGTGGATTTATGAAGATATCACCCGCGAGCGTCAGACCGCTCAGCAGTTGCTTTATCTGGCCGAACGCGATCCGTTGACAGGGCTGTATAACCGTCATCGTTTTCAGGAGCAGCTGGAAAATCTGATTGCTGGTACGCTGCGCAGTCATACGCGATTTGCGTTGCTGTATTTCGATCTGGATGATTTTAAATACATTAATGATACTTTCGGACATAGCGCCGGCGATACGGTGCTGGTGCGGGCCGCGGGAGAAGTTTCAAGTGTTATTCGTCACATTGAAATCTTTGCCCGCCTCGGGGGGGATGAGTTTGCCATTTTGAGCCACATACAACCTGACGACGATATTTCCGCCCTGCCGTCGCGCATTGTTTCGGCGATTGCTTCGATTCCGCTGCGTTTCCGTGGCACCAATATCCGGCTGACCAGCAGCATCGGTGTGGCGATTTTTCCCGAACACGGGGAAACTGCGGAAGATTTGGTGTCGCATGCTGATGCAGCGATGTATCAGGCCAAAAGTCAGGGCAAAAATACCTGGGCGATTTATGATCCCGCCCGGGATGCGTCCGAAAGCATGATGCAGCGCATGAGCTGGCGCGACCGGATCTCGCAGGCATTGGATCAGGATTTGTTCGAGCTGCATTTTCAGGGGGTTTACGCGACAGCCAACCGGCGTCTTAGCCATGCCGAAGTGCTGATCCGGATGCATGATGCTGAGCAGCCTGAACAGTTGATTATGCCAGGACAGTTTATTCCCTACGCAGAAAAAACCGGGCAAATTCTCGATATTGATCGCTGGGTAATCCGCCGCAGCATTGAATTGTTGGCGGCGCATGACAGTTTGCCGCCGTTGGCCATCAATATTTCCGGACGTAGTTTTGACGAACCGGACTTACCGCTATATACACGTAACTTGTTGATAGAGAACAAAGTTGATCCTGGCAGATTAATCATCGAACTCACTGAAACGGCTGCGGTATCCGATATCCAGGACGCTCAGCGGTTCATTGAGGCGATTCATCAAGCGGGTTGCACAGTGTGTCTGGATGATTTCGGCAGCGGGTTTTCGACGTTTGGTTATCTGAAATATCTGGAGGTGGAGATCCTGAAGATTGACGGTGCTTTTATCAGTGATCTGGCCAACAATCGGGAAAATCAGATTTTTGTCAAAGCCATGGTGGAAGTGGCCAAAGCGCTCGGCAAGATAACAGTGGCTGAATATGTTGAGAATGAAGCTGTCTTTGAAAGTGTCAAAAGACTTGGCATCGACTTGGCGCAAGGTTATTTTTTCGGCAGACCCAATAACAGACTGCCGTATGAATAATCCAGACATTCGGAAGAATGTCGTTGCTTAAAAAATGTCCTGTTATTGGGAAGAACAGGCGGTGTTAAAGTTCTTGTGAAATTTTTGTGATTTTTTTGTGAAGTTTTTGTGAAATTTCTGTATAATGCGTACTCATAATACTAAAAATTTGATTAATATTTTTTTATTGGAGCGCTATCATGGAAAAATTACCTGCTACTTATTATGCAATCGTTTTCATTTTATTTATGTTTCTGGTTCTGGAAGCATTCGTATAATCCACTAAAACAGCTCGGTCTATGGAAAAATGTACAATCTCTCGTCATAGTCCGGGCTTGTTCCGCAATAGGTGTTTTTTAAATTCCTCAACAGTATTAAATACCACTCGGTTTTGGTTTTTTATTGATTGATCAGCGTAATTGATGCGCTGTTCGTTTCTGGATTCCCTTATAAAAAAGCATGTTAATTATTTCTATACGCTATAATTCGTACTTTTTTACAGCGTAAGGAGCATTGCGCATGCGCATCGAAGCTATACCCAGCGGCAACAACGCCCCGGAAGACGTTAATGTACTGATTGAAGTGCCGATTGGAGGGCATCCCATCAAGTATGAACTCGACAAAAATTCCGGTACGCTGGTGGTCGATCGTTTTCTGCATACACCAATGGCTTATCCCGGTAATTACGGATTTGTACCTAATACGCTGTCAGACGATGGCGACCCGATTGACGTGCTGGTATGCAACACGCGTCCGCTGGTGCCAGGCTGCGTGATTAACGTACGGCCAATCGGTGTGCTGGTGATGGAAGACAACGCCGGACGGGACGAAAAGATCGTTGCCGTGCCTTCGCCGCACCTGACCAAGCGCTACGAAAATATCTTCAATTATGATGATTTGCCGGAGATTACGCTCAGTCAGATTGCGCATTTTTTTGAGCATTACAAGGATCTCGAGCCTGGAAAGTGGGTGAAGATTGGCGACTGGTGCGATGCCAGCGAGGCCAAACGATTAATCGTTGAAGCCATGGCCCGCTACCAGGGCACATTGTCTACGTGAGTGCATGAATTAATCCATTAATCCTGGTCGCCGGTTGTTGTGATCTAGCAGATGTTTCTTTTTCGCTTGTTTTTCCCTTTCAGGTTAATCACTGTTTTTTGCATCCTGTCCATGCGTCTGGTTGGCAGGCCGGATACTGACCTTAACCAGCAGCGGGTATAATTACCCCCGCCGTGCAATCAATAAAAGCTTATTTTTGAGGAATTTATTTTATGTCTCGTTCTATCCGTAATATCGCAATTATCGCGCATGTCGATCATGGCAAAACCACGCTGGTTGACAAGCTCTTGCACCAGGCAGGGACTTTTGCAGCGCATCAACAGGTATCCGAGCGTGTGATGGATTCGAATGATATTGAACGCGAACGCGGCATTACCATTCTAGCCAAGAATTGCGCAATTGATTATGAAGGTGTTCATATCAATATCGTCGATACGCCAGGACACGCGGACTTCGGCGGGGAAGTGGAACGCGTGCTGTCGATGGTTGATGGCGTTCTGCTGTTGATCGATGCTGTTGAAGGCCCGATGCCGCAGACGCGGTTTGTGACGAGGAAAGCGCTGGCATTGGGATTGAATCCCATCGTCGTGGTGAACAAGATTGATCGGCCGGGCGCGCGTCCGGACTGGGCTATCGATCAGACATTTGATTTGTTCGACAAACTGGGCGCAAACGATGCGCAACTTGATTTTCCGGTAATCTATGCATCGGGTTTGAATGGTTATGCCACGCTGGATTACAACGCGCCAAGTCCGGATATGCGGCCATTGTTTGATGCCATCATCGAACATGTGCCGCCACCGGAAGGAAACCCGGATGAACCGTTGCAGTTGCAGATCAGTTCGCTCGATTATTCGAGCTTTGTCGGGCGTATCGGTATCGGACGCATACGCCGCGGGCGTTTGAAGCCCGGACAGGAGGTCATGGTCATGACGGGTGAGAAGGTGGTTCGCAAAAAAGTCAATCAGGTACTCTGTTTCCGTGGGCTTGAACGTGAGCAGGTCGACGAGGCAATGGCTGGAGACATCGTCTCGATCAACGGTATCGATGAACTGAGTATCGGTACGACTATTGCCGATGCCGATCGCCCTGAGGCGTTGCCGATCAGTCTGGTGGATGAACCGACGATATCCATGACGTTTCAGGTTAATACTTCGCCTTTTGCCGGACAAGAGGGCAAATTTGTCACCAGCCGCCAGCTGCGCGAGCGCCTGGAAAAGGAGTTGCTGACCAATGTCGCCATGCGTATGGAAGAAACCAGCGATACCGATGCATTCCTGATTTCCGGTCGCGGCGAATTGCATCTGACGATTCTGCTGGAGAATATGCGCAGAGAAGGCTACGAATTGGCCGTATCGCGCCCGAGAGTTGTCGTGCGGGAAATTGACGGTGTCAAATGCGAGCCGTTCGAAATGTTGACGGTCGATATGGAAGAAGCCAATCAGGGTGCAGTCATGGAAGCGCTGGGAGAACGGCGCGGCGAATTACAGGACATGGTTTCCGATGGTAAAGGTCGGGTGAGGCTGGATTACCGTATTCCTGCCCGTGGTTTGATCGGTTTTCAGTCGGAATTTTTGACAATGACGCGTGGCACCGGTCTGATCAGTCATGTATTCGACGAATTCGCGCCGATCCGGTCGGATATCCCACCGCGCCGGAACGGTGTGCTGATTTCAGGTGAATCCGGCGAAGCCGTGGCCTACGCCCTGTGGAAATTGCAGGAACGTGGCCGCATGTTCGTCAGTCCCGGCGACCGACTGTATGAAGGTATGGTGATTGGTATTCACAGCCGTGACAATGATCTGATCGTCAATCCAGTCAAGGGCAAGCAATTGACTAATTTTCGCGCTTCCGGCACCGATGAGGCTGTTGTTCTGACGCCGCCGATACAACTGACGCTGGAATCGGCGATTGAGTTTATCGCGGATGACGAACTGGTCGAAATTACACCGAAAACCATTCGTATCCGTAAGAAACTGCTGCTCGAGCACGAGCGCAAACGCGCATCGCGTGCGGCAGCCTAGGCTTTGGCAGGAGTTAAGAAACAATCCAGAATCGGATCAGTCTGACGACTGATCTTGGAAAAGTTGTTTGGATAGAACTATGTAGTGCATAAGCCCTTGTCAGTTCACGTTTTTGATCTTGACAAGCTGGTTTGGCAAAGGCAAAATGCTGCCTCTTATCTTTACGCGTGGCGAATTAGCTCAGTGGTTAGAGCAGCGGAATCATAATCCGTTGGTCCGGGGTTCAAATCCCTGATTCGCCACCAATCGGGTTGTATTTGCGTATCCGTTTGGTTGATGCTCACACGACGATGAAAACACCGCAACTGCTGCAAGGCGCGATTCTGATCCTGCTGATGTGCATGATCAATCAGAGTTATGCACAGCTTGCCAGAAATTTTCCGCTGGACAGTAAATTCGGAATGTTGAAATCCCATTCGTATCCGCAATTTAAAATTGATAAAGAGAAAGAAATCATGGTTATGGGTGCCGGCGGACAGATTCGTGATACCGACAATCGCATTATTATGCCCGGTATGCTGAATAAAACCGGTTATATCCGATATCAGATCGACAGCATGGGGTTGGTGTACCGCATCTGGTTCTTGACACCGGAAGAAGTCATGCTGGCAAGAGAAGAAGCAAGGCTTCTCGAGCAGCAGAATCCGCAAAAAAAATTTTCTATTCCATTTTTTCAGTGAGCAACAAACTCTATATTAAGACTTTTGGCTGCCAGATGAATGAGTACGACTCAGGTAAGATGGCTGATGTACTGCATGCAGCGCATGGCATGGAGTCTACTGACGACCCTGCGCAGGCCGATGTTATTCTGTTTAATACCTGCTCGGTACGCGAAAAGGCGCAGGAAAAGGTATTTCATGATCTGGGGCGCGTCAAGCATCTCAAGGCGGCTAATCCCAATCTGCTAATCGGTGTTGGCGGATGTGTGGCAAGCCAGGAAGGCAAGGCTATCGTCAGCCGTGCGCCATTCGTCGATATTGTTTTTGGCCCTCAAACATTGCACCGCTTGCCTGAACTGATCGAGAAACGCAGGACGACTGGTCGGTCTCAGGTGGATATCACTTTCCCGGAAATTGAGAAATTCGACCACTTGCCGCCTGCTCGTACAGAAGGCGCAACAGCCTTTGTTTCCATTATGGAAGGGTGCAGCAAGTATTGCAGTTACTGTGTCGTGCCTTATACGCGTGGTGAGGAAGTATCAAGACCATTGGGTGATGTATTGACAGAAATTGCCGTACTGGCTGATCAGGGTGTCAAGGAAATTAACCTGCTGGGGCAAAACGTCAACGCGTATCTGGGGGTGGTGGATGATGGCGGCATTGCCGATTTTGCGCTGCTGATTGAATACATTCATGAAATACCCGGCATTGAGCGTATTCGCTATACGACGTCGCATCCCAAGGAATTTACATCCCGGCTCATTGCATCGTACCGCGTACTGCCCAAACTCGTCAGTCATTTGCATTTACCCGTGCAGTCCGGTTCGGACAGAATACTGGCTGCAATGAAACGGGGTTACAGTGTGCATGAGTATAAATCCATTGTGCGCCGGTTGCGTGATATTCGTCCGCAACTATCGCTGTCGTCCGATTTTATCGTTGGTTTTCCAGGCGAGACAGAGGAGGATTTTGAAGCGACAATGCAACTGATCAAGGAATTGAATTTTGATGATTCTTTCAGTTTCATTTACAGTGCGCGTCCAGGGACACCGGCTGCCGATTTGCCGGATGATACACCGCAATCGGTAAAATTGGAGCGTTTGCAGCGTTTGCAGGCGCAAATCCAGCAACAGTCCCGGAAAATTGGCTTGAATATGGTTGGCAGTACACAACGTATTCTGGTTGAAGGTATTTCCAAAAAGAATAGCGATCAGATTTTTGGCCGTACTGATAATAATCGCGTAGTTAATTTTCCCGGAGACAGGGCGTTGATCGGACGTTTTGTCGATATCCGCATTACAGAAGCCTTGTCGCATTCCTTGCGTGGCGAAGTTGCCGGTATTTAGGTTTGTAATCTTTAGTGTTTTGCTTGCAAAGTTTGCTTTCTGCTGAGAAAATCAAAATATCCTAATTGTATCGCGTCACATTGAAATCAAAATCCCTAGAGCTTTCCTTTACACCGGCCGATAATCAGCGACTGGCGAATTTATGCGGTGTGTTGGACGAAAACCTGAAGCAGGTCGAAACGGCGCTTGATGTCACCATTTCAAGGCGTGGTGAACGATTCAGTCTGTATGGTGATTCTGACAGGACCAAGCTTGCAGCGGACGTGCTGCGCCGATTCTACGATCAATCACGTCAACACCTCAGTCTGGAGCAGATTCAGCTTGGTCTGATTGAAGCCAGGAATACTGATAATGTACGGCATGCCGAAAATCGTCCACTGGATGAAGAATTGACCGTCATGGAGAAATTTTCGCCAGCTCTACTGACGCGACGGGCAAATTTATGTGGACGGACTGAGCGTCAGGCGCAATATTTGCAACAAATACAGGATCACGATATTACTTTTGCCATTGGACCAGCAGGAACCGGCAAAACCTATCTCGCCGTTGCCAGTGCTGTGGATGCGCTGGAACGCGGACTGATTACCCGTTTGATTCTGGTCAGACCTGCCGTGGAAGCCGGCGAGCGGCTTGGTTTTTTGCCGGGAGACATGACACAGAAAGTCGATCCTTATCTGAGGCCGCTCTACGATGCGTTGTATGATTTGATGGGTTTTGATAAAACCAGCAAACAATTTGAGCGCCAGGCGATAGAAATTGCTCCACTGGCTTTTATGCGCGGACGCACGTTGAATCAGTCGTTCATTATTCTGGATGAGGCACAGAATACAACACCTGAACAAATGAAAATGTTTCTGACGCGTATCGGTTTTGGATCAAAAGCTGTTATTACCGGCGATATTACACAAATCGATTTACCCAAGCATCAGAAAAGCGGTCTGGCGGATGCCAAGGAAGTGCTCAAGGACATTCGCGGTGTCGCATTTACCTATTTTCAATCGGGTGATGTGGTTCGGCATCCGCTGGTGCAGCGTATCGTCGACGCTTATGAAAAGCATGACCGGAAACCGCGCGAGGCAGCTGAATAAATGTCTGTGATTGCAGACTGCCAGCCAAAATAAGGTGGCGCAAAAATCATTCAGTCTGGCTGTGCAGTACGCGGCAGATCACACGGATCTGGCGAATCTGCCGACTCGCACGCAATTCAGGCGCTGGGTCAAGTCAGCGGTTGAGCAGCAGGCTGAAATTACCATTCGTATCGTGGACGGGACGGAAGGACGCGCTTTGAACCGTGACTACCGTGGCAAGGATTATGCGACTAATGTATTGACTTTTGTTTACGACGGCATGGATTTGTTATCCGCCGATATTGTGTTATGCGCAGAGATTGTCGAACAGGAAGCCAAACATCAGCGCAAAGCACTGATGGCGCATTATGCGCATCTGGCGATTCATGGCGTTCTTCATGCGCAGGGCTATGATCATATAGAGGACGATGAAGCTGTCATTATGGAACAGAAAGAAATTGCAATTCTTGCGCGGCTGGGCTTTGACAATCCTTATGCGGAAGACGGTAGCGGTTTAATAACGCATGCGTAGTACACCCTATATTTGACAGGTTTTTAAAGTAACGAAAAATCAGAATGGACGACCCTTCGCCTAAAACGGGTTGGCTTGAGCGTCTCAGCACCATGCTCTTGCGCGAACCTGAAGACCGGAAACAACTGATCACATTATTGCATTCCGCATTTGAGCGTAATCTGCTTGATTCCGATGCGCTCAGCATGATCGAAGGCGTCATGCAGGTATCCGAAATGCAGGCGCGCGACATCATGATTCCGCGTAGTCAGATGGATGTCATTGATATTAATGAACCGCCCGAGAAATTTATCCCTTTTGTGATCGAAACCGCACATTCGCGTTTTCCGGTCACGGAAGGCTGCGAGGATAATATTCTGGGTATTCTGCTGGCAAAGGATTTGCTGCGCTATTATGCCGGTGAGGAAGATTTCAATATTCGCGCTATGCTGCGCCCGGCGGTTTTTATTCCTGAATCCAAGCAACTCAATGTGCTGTTGAAAGATTTTCGCAACAATCGTAACCATATCGCGATCGTAGTCAATGAATATGGCGGCGTTGCCGGACTGATTACCATTGAGGATGTGCTGGAGCAAATTGTCGGTGAAATTGAAGATGAATACGATTTTGATGAAGATGAAGCCAACATTGTTCAGGAGCAGGAAAACACTTACCGCATCAAAGCGATAACCGAAATCGGCAATTTTAATGAAACGGTAGGCGCAAATTTCAGTGATGCGGATTACGATACAATTGGCGGTTTGGTGCTGAATAAATTTGGAAGACTGCCTAACCGGAATGAATCAGTCATGATTGAAAACTTTAAATTTACCGTGCTGCGCGCGGACAGCCGCAGATTGTATATACTTAAAGCCGAGAAAGTTGTAACTGAATCCGAATCCGGTTAAATCGGGTTATCAGTGCATGATTGTTGTTATATTGTGGCCGGGGAAGAATTTATAATCAACGGTTCATGTCGAGAATAATCACACGTACCGTTGATGCACAGGCTTTTGAGGCGCTGCGGCGTCATGGCCTGTCGCCTGTTCTGGCGCGGATTTACGCCGCGCGAGGCATCGCGCGCGTGGAACAACTCGAGACCGAACTGACGAGGCTGATTCCGTACCATCATATCAGGAATATCGGCCTGATGGCTTGTATTCTGGCGGATGCCATTGCAAGCGGGAAACGTCTGCTGATTGTTGCGGATTATGATTCCGATGGTGCTACTGCCTGCGCGGTCGGTCTGCGTATATTGCGCCAGTTTGGTGCGCTCGTGGATTATCTGGTTCCTAACCGATTCGAATATGGTTATGGACTTACGCCTGAAATTGTTGAGCTTGCACATAAGACCCGACAGCCCGACATTCTGATCACCGTGGATAACGGGATTGCCAGCATTGATGGTGTAGCGGCGGCAAATGCCTTGGGAATGCAGGTTCTGGTAACAGACCATCATCTACCCGGGGACGCACTGCCCGATGCAGCGGCAATCATCAATCCGAATCAGCCGGGGTGTTCCTTTCCGAGTAAAAGTATTGCCGGTGTGGGCGTCATTTTTTATCTGATGCTGGCGCTCAGAGCCGAACTGCGTCTTCGCGGCGCCTTTCCCGATGATAGAGGGCCGAATCTGGCTAGTTTTCTGGACCTCGTTGCGTTGGGCACGGTGGCCGATGTCGTCAGACTGGATGATAATAATCGCATAATGGTGCAGCAGGGTTTGAAGCGAATCCGCAAGGGCGCCGCCTGCATGGGAATTCAGGCGTTGCTTAAAATCACGCGGCGTAACTACGCGCGAACGTCAACCTATGATCTGGGATTTATTCTGGGGCCGCGGCTCAACGCGGCAGGTCGTCTGGATGATATGTCGCTGGGTATTGAATGTCTGACTACCGACGATCCGGTTTATGCCGAGCACATTGCGCGTCAACTGGATGCCTTGAATATTCAGCGCCGTGAAATCGAGTCCGATATGCATGAAAGCGCTTTGTCGATGCTGGAAAACAGGTTGAATGCCGAAAATGGAAAAATTCAGCAGGCGCACAGTGTGTGTCTGTACGATCAGAGCTGGCATCAGGGAGTGATCGGTATTCTGGCGTCGCGCATCAAGGAAAGATATCATCGTCCAACCATTATTTTTGCGCCGGGCAATACCGGTGAAATGAAAGGGTCCGGGCGCTCCATCCCGGGTTTTCATCTGCGTGACGCACTCGATCTGGTGTCTAAACGTCATCCTTCTTTGATTGTTAAATTTGGCGGTCATGCAGCGGCGGCGGGTTTGACGATACAGGAGGGTAATTTTATGTCATTCTGCGATGCTTTCGAGCAAACGGCGCAGGGATTGTTGGCATCGGCGGATCTTACACGTGTCATTGAAACCGATGGCGATCTGGCGGAACCTGAAATCAATGTGGAACTGGCGCAGCAATTGATGCAGCAAGTCTGGGGACAGGGCTTTCCGCAGCCGACTTTTCATGCGCAGTTTTATGTAGAGAGTCAGCGTGTTGTCGGCGGGAAACATCTAAAACTGAAACTCAAAAAATTTGAATCCAATACCCTATACGATGCCATTTTGTTTTTTCACAATGATCTATTGCCCGATGTCATCAATGCGGTTTATCAATTGCAGTTAAACGAATTTAATGGCCGTACCACGCTGCAGTTGATGTTGGATCACTGGCTGGATCCTCATGAGAAAATTCCCGGCGCGTGACATAATACGCCTAATGATTGAAGCGAATCAGGATAACAGATTAGCATGTATATCGAATTTCTACAGGACGAGGCGCTTTTTCATTTGCCGCATTTTGCTACCAGTCTGGCAATTGGTCTATTTATAGGACTTGAGCGCGAGCGGAGTCCCAGCGCCAAAGCGGGATTGCGGACTTTTGCGCTGGTGGCTTTGTTCGGTACGCTGGCCGCGATGCTGTCTGAAAGGACTGAATCACCGTGGTTCCTGGCTGCCGGACTTTTGATTGTCGGCGCCATGGTCATTGCAGCGTATCTGCGTACAAAAGACGACAACACGATTGATCCGGGAACGACAACCGTTGCGGCGATTATTATCTGCTACGGATTGGGCGCAATTGTCTGGTATGGCGACACTAAGCTGGCCCTCATGCTGGCGATCGTGACAACCATTCTGCTGTATTTCAAGACCGAATTGCATGGCATGACACAGAAGCTTGATCGTCGCGATCTGGTATCCATTCTGCAATTTGCGGTATTGACGTTTATCATTTTGCCCATTCTGCCTGATGAAAATATCGGACCTTACCAAACTATCAACCTCTATCAGATCTGGCTGATGGTGGTGCTGATTTCAGGTGTCAGTCTGATGGGCTATGTGGCCTTACGTCTCCTGGGTGAACGGCATGGCGCGGTATTGCTAGGCCTGTTTGGTGGTCTGGTTTCCAGTACGGCGACAACACTGGTTTATACGAAACTCAGCAGGAATAGTCAGTATTTCATGCAATTGGCAATTGTGGTTATTATGATCGCCAATCTTATGGTGTTGATACGACTGGCAATTGTCTGCTCTGTTGTTTCTCCCGGCATTCTGCCCAAGCTGTTGCCGGTGCTTGCCAGCGGTTTGCTGCTTGGTCTGGGTGCGACAGTGTATTGGTGGAAGCGCCTAACGGAACATAACAATATACCCGCACCGGAAATCAGTAATCCGGCTGAATTGCGTACTGCGGCGAGTTTTGGATTGCTTTATGCCGTCGTTTTGCTTTTTGCCGCCTGGTTGTCCGATATCGCGGGCAGCCGAGGGTTGTACGCCGTGGCATTAATAACCGGATTGACAGATGTCGATGCTATTACACTAACGAGTCTGCGGCTGTTCGAAATGGGCAAGCTGCAGGATTCGGAAACCGTTATGGCTATTGCACTGAGCATACTTTCCAATATCGTTTTTAAACTCGGAATGATTTGTTTTGTTGGCAATACATTGATCGCCAAACGCTGCGCTACCGGCATGTTGGCAACGGCTGTGGGTATTGGGGCGGCGCTGCTAATTTTGATATAGCGATAGCGGTGAGTAATGGGATTTTTTCTCAGGAAGGCGTGCGCGATATCATGATGGGTACACCGCTTTTTTCGGCGATTGCGCGATCCAGCATTTCATGATCGATTTCAAAGTCCACGCCCAGTTTCTGCTGATTCCGTTGCTGCATCAGAAAACTGTTAATTTCAGTGATGACCATCTGTTTGTAATTGGCGTATTTTGTTTCGTCTTCTTCCAGCGGTGGATGCAGCTCAATAAACAGTGAATCAAGCTGCCATCCGAGTTTAATCGGCTGATTAACAATGTTGACCTGAGTGCCGATCGGAACCAGATCAAACAGTTTTTCGATATCTTCGGGATACATGCGGATGCACCCGGACGATACGCGCATGCCAACGCCGAACGGCTTGGCCGTGCCATGAATCAGATAGGAACCTTTTCCGATACTGAGCCGCATTGCATGACGACCTAACGGGTTATCAGGACCCGGCGGAACAATATCGGGGAGCGGCGGTTCGCCATTGGCGATGCGGTATCGTTTTATCGATTCCGGAGGTGTCCATGTTGGATCTTTCTTTTTTTCAGTGATTCGGGATATACCCAGTGGTGTGTCCCAGTCCATGCGTCCAATGCCGGTTGGAAATGTCATGACGACCGGTTTTTCACCTTTCCTGGTTTCGGGAAAATAATAAAGGCGCATTTCAGCCAGATTAAGTACGATACCTTTGCGTTCAGCCTGCGGGAAAATATAACGGCTTGGCAGAATCACCTCGGAGCCGTCATCCGGCATCCATCGGTCAACATGTGGGTTGGCCAGCACAATTTCTGTTTGCCCAATGTCATAAAGGCGGGCTATATCCAGCAGTGTATCTGTGCGGCCGGCCTGAGTGGTGCGGATTTGTCCAAAAATATCGATGCCGGGTGGCGGTAATGGCCAGGCTTCAGCACGGAGGTTATTGGTCGCCAATAAAACGAAAACAGTAAAAAACGATAACAAAAATCTTTGCATCAGTATTACGCCTTCCCTTTGAACAAGTAGTGACAACACTTGGGATAATAACCGATATTTTTTGTTTGAAACAGCTAAAGTGTGCTAACCGGGAATCAGGAAAATTTTTGTGTCGCGCTTGACTGAAGGATTTGTTAATACACGGCCATATAATCTTTAATAGCCAGATGCCATGGGCGGCTATAGACATGCACTCGTCTTGTTGAACGTCCATGCGAATCGAGCAGCCGCCCATCGGCATGCGTCCAGCCAAGGATACCTTCACTCAAGTTGTAGGCATCCAGTCCCTTGTCGCGTAATGTCCTGGCATAAAATCCGCTGCGATAGCCTATCGTGCAATAAACAATGATTTTTTTGTGCTGATAATCAGCCAGATGGCGTTCGAAGGCTTGATCGTCAACAGCGCCAGGGATAACTGAAACATGGCGTTCCTGTGGTGTGCGGACATCGACGAGAATAAAGTTTTTCGCGACGGTGGGCGTGGATGATTCCATCATTTGGCTGAGTGCTATACTGGAAATCTCGGGAATATCACTCAATTCCAGTTTCACCAGTATATACGCTGTTTTGATGAAAAACTTTGGCGAAAAATAACAGAGTGCGACAAATCCAAGAAAAACAGACAGACTGATTCCAGCAAAAAATTTTAACAGATGTACTGGTAACAAAATACCAACCTGAATTTAAGCAGATGGTTAACACCGATTTCCGCGACTGTATAGCCAAGGGAAATTCGATTTCAGAGAAGCATCAGAAAAAGCTGCTACCGTTGACATTTCGTATCAATGCGAGTTGAAGGATAAGACGAAATGAGCGGTGTTGCTAAACAGGTAAATGAAATGGGTCTATATCGTATGCAGGCGATTATAGACCCCTATAAAGCAGTCCCAGCAGAAATTATTTGCTGCTAGCTTGTGCGTCAGCCACGATTTTGTTGGCCACGGAGCATTTAACCACAACAATTTTGCCATCTTTGGTCTTGGTCATGCTTTTGACGGAAGCATTCGGATCCTTGTCTCTGCAGTTCATCCAGTTTAAAACATTTTCGGCACTGATAGGGGTCAGTGATGATTCGAGATTTCCGCTCGCCATGGTTGATGTTGAACTGAATACAAACATTGCAGCAATCGCGGTCATTACAAATTTTTTCATTTTAAAATCCTCTCCTAGATTTGATTTTTAATATCGTACAATTTACCCTACACCTACTCGGCGATATTCATAAAGCAAAGTATATAGCAAGTTCACTTTTTTGTGCATTTTGTTATTTTTAATCCGATGTGGCTGTGTTTGCATACATTCAGTGCGGACGCCATTACGTTTGATAGTGCTAGTCTAAGAAAACGTTGCGGAAACTTTGGCAAAATGAAATTGCTCGCCTATGCAATTATTATATTAGCATTCCATGGTAATACAGTCTAGGAGTCTGTCGGATATAAGACTATACTCTGTTGCGCCAATGAGAAGACGGCGCATGTTTCCTCAATTTTTCGTTACACAGTCTTGCTACGCGCCTCAAAATTGAGGAAATCCGTGCGCATTATCCCGTTTAGCTCGCTACGCTTGTTTAAGTCCGGCAGACTTCTAGGGCGTACGCCTGATAAAAACAGAGGTTAAATAATAATGCTTAATCGCCTGTTTTGCAGTTCTTTGAAAAAATTTTCAATTTTTCAATGTGGACAGTGCTTTCCTGAAGCAGGATAATCCGTAATGCCAATTAACAAGCGCAGCATACGCTAAACGACTAATAATCCGTTCGCGGTATACGGTGCATAGTTACCAGCATGTTGTGTTTTCATGCAAAAAAAGGATGCAATGATTAAACGATGTATTGTGCAATGTACGGTGGCTTTAATGCTGCTTTTTTTTATCAACCAGTCGTTTGCTGATGATAGTGTTGTTCTTAAGGCTGTCGAGAGCAGTGCGCGTGTCTGGCTTGCAATGACGGATAAGGAACACTACGCTGATAGCTGGAAGGCAGCTTCGCCGCATTTTCAGAATAAAAGATCGGAAGCTGACTGGATCAAAACGGCCGGAACGCTACGAAAGCCGATGGGCGCCATGGAGAACAGATATATCGCGACAGCAGGATATTCTAAAGAACCATCCGGCTTTCCTCCAGGAGAATACGTTGTGCTTCAGTTTTACGCAACGTTCAAAAACAGAACGTTGGCACTGGAAACTGTCACGCTGTCCAAGGAAAAGAACGGTGAATGGCATGTTGCGGATTACGCGATCAAATGACGGCGGTTTCATCAGCTTTGGCAGTAACAACTTGTTCAGAATTTTACGTCAACCATGATCTGGAAACCCAATGTTACAGTAGCAGCGATCGTTGAGCAGGCGGATCGTTTTCTGCTTGTCGAGGAACAAATTGTACCGGAAGGTTTAACTGTTTTTAACCAGCCTGCCGGTCATCTGGAGCCCGGTGAGTCGTTAATTCAGGCAGTCATTCGAGAAACACAGGAAGAGACCGGCTACGCATTTGTTCCCGAGTGGCTGGTTGGTATTTATCACTGGCATTCGACTGACAGCGATACCACTTATCTGCGGTTCGCATTTTCCGGGCATGTTGCCGGTTTTGATCCTGATTATGCACAGGAATCCTTAATTGTCAGTGCCGACTGGCATGCTATGCCGGTAATCGAAAAGCTGATTAAACGTCATCGTAGCCCGCTGGTCATGCAATGCATTCAGGATTTTATCGCCGGAAAGCGTTTTCCTCTGGAAATCCTCACACATTATAATTAGCCTGACATGAAGAAAAAGCATGTGATTGTCGGTATGTCCGGCGGGGTTGATTCGTCAGTGGCGGCGTATCTGCTCAAGCAGCAGGGCTATGACGTTACCGGGTTGTTCATGAAAAACTGGGAAGACGATGATACTGATGAATACTGTTCTTCGCGGCAGGATTTTCTGGATGCCGTCTCGGTAGCCGATATTCTGGACATACCGATCGAAGCGGTCAATTTTTCCGCAGAATACAAAGATCGTGTTTTTTCCAGTTTTTTGCAGGAATACCAGGTCGGGCGCACACCTAATCCGGATGTGCTGTGCAACGCCGAAATCAAGTTCAAGGCATTTCTGGAGCATGCCTGTATGCTTGGCGCGGATCACATTGCAACTGGACATTATGCGCAGGTGCGCGAATTTGATGGTGCGTTTCAATTGTGCAAAGGCGAGGACGGCGCCAAGGATCAGAGCTATTTTCTTTATCGCCTGAATCAGCAGCAATTGTCGAATACCCTGTTTCCGATCGGACATCTTTATAAACGCGATGTACGGAAAATTGCCAGCGACCTGAAGTTACCGAATGCCGCCAAAAAAGACAGCACGGGCATATGCTTTATCGGAGAGCGGCCTTTCCGGGAATTCCTGAGCCGATACCTGCCGCATGAACCCGGTGAGATACAGACACCTGAAGGCAAGGTGGTCGGCAGGCACCTCGGTTTGATGTATTACACCATCGGCCAGCGACAGGGACTTGGCATAGGTGGTACGCGAGACGGCAGCGATCAGCCCTGGTTTGTCTGCAACAAAAAAATGACCGATAACGTGCTGGTTGTGGTGCAGGGTCATGATCATCCCAGCTTGTTGCAGCCATCGCTGAGCGCTGAAGATCTTACCTGGATCAATGGCGAAAGACCGCATTGTGACTGGGTTTACGCGGCTAAAACCCGTTACCGGCAAAAGGACGCTCCTTGTACGATCGCAAATTATGATCATGACCAGTGCCAGGTCGATTTTGCACAGGATCAGTGGGCGGTTACGCCCGGACAATCCGTAGTGATTTACGAGAGTAAGGTTTGCTTGGGGGGCGGGATTATTGTCGAATGATTTGTAATAAATGTAATTGAACCTGCGGGTGTATGCTGGTCTAATATGATAGTTTTTTATGTTTTGCAGGCAATCAGAAAAGACTGAAAACTGGAAATTATAAATTCTGATGCTTTTTGAGCAAGAATAGAGAAGATATCCATTGAAAATAGAAGCTATCAGCATGATTTGTCGGACATCGAGCTGTTTCGAAGAAATGGCGGATGATGGGTTATTCATCAACAAAGCGTGAGGTATTTGTAACATGAAAAACGTAGCAGTTTTGATAGTCACCGGGATCCTGGTGTTTTTTGTTGGCGGATTGATCAATTCGATAGGCGCATCGGAAAATAACGAAACAGCTGGAGTCGATAGCATGCTGGAAGCGATTAAACATGCGGAGGAGGCCAAGACACATAAGGCACACTCCAAACACATGCATGATCATGCGAAGATGAGTCTGGAGTATGTCAAGAAGGCGGAAATTGAAGCGCATAAAAAAAACAGGGAAGAAGGTAAATCGCATATTGCTGGAGCAATCCAGCATCTTGTAAAGGCAATTGAACATGCCGAAATGGGGCATTCCAGAATTGCCGGAGAGCATATTGAAGATGCGTTGTTGGAAATGCAGCAATATGTCAATCCATGAAATTATGGATTGAATGTGCGACCGAATGCCAATCTCTTGCCTTCTCGATTTTTGCTTGATTCAATAACCTGATCCCGGTATCGACAAGTGGAATCGTACTATTTGTGAAAAGAGAGGATTGTGATCGTTCTTTTGGATCAGGCGTGCTATCGGGGGTCTGGGTCTGTTGGAGTATGGTATCTTGTGATGAATAATATGTGGTACGAAACAACAGCCGTACTCATGAACGCAAATCAATTCACTGACCTAAAGTTGTAAAGTAGAATCTTTCCTCAATCTTTATCCTGACAATGCAACTTACTGAAAACCGCTGGCTGGTTGTGGCCGGCGCACTGATTGTTCAGATGTGCCTGGGCGCAATTTACAGCTGGAGTGTGTTTGTTAATCCGCTCAAGGAAGTTTTCTTTTATACAACCACGCAGACGCAAATCATTTTTTCATTGTCGCTGGCAACTTTTGCGCTGACCATGATTTATGCCGGCAGATTGCAGGACAGAATCGGGCCACGCATTGTGGCAACGCTGGGCGGTATTGTTCTGGGTGCGGGTTATTTGCTTGCCGCCTTGACAGAAGGCGGTTTTTTGCTGGTGGCGCTGACCGTCGGCGTTATTGGCGGAGCAGGCATCGGATTGGCCTACGTTTGCCCTATCGCTGCCTGCGTGAAGTGGTTCCCGGATAAGCGCGGTCTGGTTACCGGCGTTGCGGTGGCCGGTTTTGGGGGCGGAGCATGGTTGTTTGCAAAAGTTGCATCCGGACTGATTGAGACCCATGGCATCCTGATTGCCTTTAAGTATCTCGGCGGCATTTTTATGCTTGCAGTTGTGGCTGGCGCGCAGCTGCTCAGGAATCCTCCGGCGGAATGGAAACCCGCAGGATGGCGGTTGCCGGAGGTTTCCAGCAAAACTGCACCTGCCGGGGATTGCGAATGGCGGGATATGATCCGGTGCCGGCAGTTCTGGATGCTCTGGATAATGTTTCTATCCGGCGCCACTGCCGGATTGCTGGTAATCGGCATACTGAAACCTTACGGTTTGCATAGTGGTCTTGATGCGGTGGCGGCTGCAAACGCGGTGGGCATACTGGCTTTATTCAATGGCGCCGGACGCATTATCTGGGGTATGGTGTCCGACAGGATAGGCAGGAAAAATGCGATGGCTTTGATGTTTTTGTTACAGGGACTGATGATGTTTACGCTGACTGAGTTAGGCTCAACTGAATTGACACTGTTCATCGCGGCGGCGTGGGTCGGGTTCAATTTTGGCGGCAATCTCGCGTTGTTTCCAGCAACAACGGCGGATTTCTTTGGCACCCGGAATGTTGGCATGAACTATGCGCTTCTGTTTACTGCATATGGTACTGCCGGCATCATTGGACCAATACTTGCCGGCAGCGTATTCGACATGACGGGCAGCTACGCATGGGCCTTTATTCCATCCGGAGCAGCCTGCCTTGTCGCGGCGGGAATCGCTTTGAGACTCGCACTACCCCATCGCGCCGGGCCAGTGACAGGGTGTTGACAGGCCATCACGGTCAAGACGGGCGCGACTCAAGTTCATTTTTCCACAATGGCGTACGGGTATGAATAAAACGGCGGCTATCTTTCATGGGCTTAGTGGTTCGGAAAACAGCTTCTGGATTCCTTGGCTGAAGGCTGCGCTTGAAACGGAAGGTTTTGATGTCTGGACGCCCTCCTTGCCGGCTTGCAGTGGATTCGATGATCTGGGTGTCTGGACCCGGGAAGTTGCTGCAACAGCGCCGCATCGTGATTATGATGTGATGGTGGGACATTCGGCGGGCGGTACAATGATTCTGCAGCTGCTGTCCCGTAATGATTTTTCCGCCCGGCATGCCATTACCGTAGCGAGTTTTGTCAAACCATTAACAGATCATCGGACAAATAATCCAGGCTTTCCTACCGGTTTTGATGTCGAAACCATCAGGAAAAACTGTCGCGCCTTGACTTACATTCATTCAGATAACGATCCCTGGGCGTGCGGGCAGGAGCAGGGCGAATTCATGCGCCGCGGTCTTGGCGGCACGTTGATCGTCATGACAGCGCAGGGACATTTTGGATCGGACGCCATGCAGCAACCCTATAAAATATTTCCGCTGTTACTGGCGCACTGTCTGCTCGAAGTATAGGTCATGCGGTTATTCGTCAGGCAATGAGCGGCCCGGAAAGAGTATTTCGGTAAATCCGAATGTACGAAAGTCTTTGATGCGCATTGGATAAAGAATGCCCTGCAAATGATCGCATTCATGTTGCACGACGCGGGCGTGAAAGCCACTCACTTCACGATCAATGGTGTTGCCCCACGGATCATGTCCCCGATAGCGCAGACGGGTATGGCGCGGAACCTTGCCGCGCAGTCCCGGCACACTCAGACAGCCTTCCCAGTCTTCCACCATTTCATCCGATAGCGGTGTGAGCTGCGGGTTGATCAGAACAGTAAAAGGTACTTCGTCCGCATCGGGGTAACGTTGATTTTTTTTAAAACCGAATATCACCACGCGCAAGCTGACGCCGATCTGCGGCGCGGCAAGACCCGCGCCGTCGAGCGCTATCATCGTATCCTGCATATCCTGAATCAGCGCATGAAGCTCGGGGGTATCGAATTGTTCGACTGCTCGTGCGACTTGAAGCAGCAGCGGTTCACCCATTTTTAATACCGGTTTAATCGCCATAGCAGTTCACCAGATGTTCCAGGATATTTCTGACATGCACCATCGCCTCATCAAGAATGGTAAAAATTGTTTTTAATGGAATGCCGTCAATATTCGTGCCACGGCCAGCTGCGTAATTCGCGACAACAGCCAGTGTTGCGTAACGCAATCCTTGTTCCCGCGCCAGCGCGGTTTCCGGCATGCCGGTCATGCCAACCATATCGGCACCGTCACGTTCAAGGCGATTGATTTCAGCCGCGGTTTCCAGTCTCGGGCCTTGTGTCGCAGCATAAGCACCGCTGTCAATAATGGCTTCACCGGCGTGGCGGGCTGCTTTCAGAATCAGTGCGCGTGTTTCGGCGTCATACGGACGGGTGAAGTCGATGTGGGTTACCGGCTCGTCCCTGTTTTCAAAAAACGTGAAGTCGCGGCCATACGTGTAGTCGATGATTTGATCCGGTACGACAAGACTGCCGGGCTTGAGGTCGTCGCGAATGCCGCCGACGGCGGCGACTGCGATGATATGCGCGGGTTTCAGAGTCTTCAGCGCCCATATATTTGCACGGTAATTGACCAGGTGCGGCGGGATAGTATGGCCGTGCCCATGGCGCGCCAGAAAAACGATCTCATGACGGTTGATTTTTCCGAACGTGAAGGGACCCGAAGGCTCACCGTAGGGCGTGCGTATGATTTGGCGATGCGATATTTCAAGGCAGCTCAGCTGCGCCATGCCGCTGCCGCCGATTATTGCGAGCATAAATGATTATTCCAATGCTGTGGGGACTGCATAAATGGCCGGTAAATTCCGCCAGATCCCATGAATATCCATACCGAAACCGAAAACATAGCGATTGGGTAAGTTTAATCCGATAAAATCCGCCTGAAAAGTTTTTGCTCTACCAAGATCCTTGTTGACGAGCACTGCGCTATAGAATGCACGGGCGCCGCATTCGAGTACTTTCTTGCGGATTCCGGTCAGTGTGATGCCTTCATCGAGAATGTCATCAATAACGAGCACGACGCGATCCTGAAGAAGATCATTCCGCGGAAATAGCGTCCAGTCGATTTCGCCGCCATGAGTTTGATTATGGTAACGTGATACCTGGATGCAATCAAAATCGAGAGGAAAGGTCAGTTTGGGCAGCAGATGGCCGGCGAATATCATCCCGCCTTTCATTACGCATAAGACGATGGGATATTGCCCGGCCAGTTTTTCCGTGATCTCATCAGCCAGATTCCTGATCGTTTTTTCAATGACTTCCGCCGGATAAATCAAATCAGCGGTTTGCAGAATGTGTTCGGCTTGTTGTTTGGTTAACATGGATTAGATTGTTTGCAGGAGATTTTTGAGTCCGGTTTCATCCAATATGGTAATGCCTAAGTTGACAGCTTTTTCATATTTACTGCCCGGGTCGCTTCCGGCAATGACATAGTCGGTCTTTTTGGAAACGCTGCCAGTCACTTTTCCGCCTAGTTGTTCAATCTGTGCCTTGGCATCTTCGCGCGTCATGTTCGGTAGCGTTCCGGTCAGAACGAAGGTTTTGCCGCTGATGGCGTTGATGCTCGCCGGTTCGGATGCTGTTCCGATGCTCTCTTCCCAGCTTACGTCGCTTGCGCGCAGCCGTTCAATGACTTCGCGGTTGTGATGCTCGGCAAAAAAATCGACAATACTTTGCGCGATGATTGGTCCGATGTCGCGCACCTGGAGTAAATTCTCCATGGAGGCATCCATCAGTCGATCCAGACTGCCGAAATGGCGCGCCAGATCTTTGGCTGTTGCTTCGCCAACGTTGCGGATGCCGAGCGCGTAGATAAATCGCGCTAGCGTGGTTTGTTTGCTTTTCTCAATCGCCGCGAGTATGTTGCCGGCGGATTTTTCCGCCATGCGCGCAAGGTTCGCCAATGCCGTTATGCCTAGCGTGTACAGGTCTGCGGGTGTTCTGACGATGGCGTTATCGACCAATTGGTTGACCAGTTTTTCGCCCAGCCCTTCGATGTCCATGGCGCGACGCGAAGCAAAATGCAATAAGGCCTGTTTGCGCTGCGCGGGGCAAAACAATCCGCCGGTGCAGCGGGCAACGGTTTCGCCTTCGGGGCGTACCGCCCTGGCGCCGCATGCCGGACAATGATCCGGCATGACAAAGCGCCGGGTTTGCGCCGGGCGTTGCGCGAGAACCACGGACACGACTTCAGGAATGACATCGCCGGCGCGGCGGACAATCACCGTATCGCCGATCCTGACATCCTTGCGGCTGATTTCATCAGCGTTGTGTAAAGTCGCGTTGGTGACGGTGACGCCGCCGACAAAAACCGGTTCAAGCCGTGCGACAGGTGTCAGTGCGCCGGTGCGTCCAACCTGAACATCAATATCGAGCAGCCGTGTCATGGCTTCCTGCGCCGGGAATTTGTGCGCCAGAGCAAAGCGCGGGGCGCGCGCAACGAATCCCAGTTCTTCCTGTTGCGCCAGTGCGTTGACTTTGTAGACCACGCCATCAATATCGTAGGGCAGTCGTTCACGCTGCGCTGCAATGCTACTGTAGTAGGCGATCAGACCGGCAGAACCCTGCACAACCGCACACTCGCGCGCGATCGGAAAACGCAGCCGGGCGAGATAAGCCATAATGGCGCTGTGCGTGTCCTGAGGCGTCAGTGCATCGCGATTCGGCGCAATGCCATAGGCGAAAAACATCAATCGCCGTGTTGCCGTAATCGCTGCGTCCAGCTGCCGCAATGAGCCGGCGGCGGCATTCCGTGGATTGGCAAACGGCTTCTCGCCCTTTTGCAGTTGTTCTTTATTGAGCTGAATAAAATCCGCTTTCAGCATCAGCACTTCGCCGCGTACTTCCAGAAAGCCGGGTGCTTTCTCCACAGGCAACGTCAGCGGAATAACTTTAATCGTGCGCAGATTGTGCGTGATATCTTCTCCGGTGTAACCATCGCCGCGCGTGGCGCCGGTTTTGAATAGGCCATTCTCGTAGCGGAGTGTAACGGCGAGGCCGTCAAATTTCGGCTCTACCGCATATTCAATCGGGTTTGCGGTCAGCCCTGCAAGTCCTTCGCTGACCCGGCGGTCGAATGCTTTGACTTCGTCTTCGTCAAATGCATTGTTTAATGACAGCATCGGTGTGTTGTGCTGAACCTGCGCGAAAGCTTTGACGGGCGCGGCGCCAATGCGCTGTGTCGGGGACTCGGGCGTAATCAGATGCGGATATTGTTGTTCCATCTGTTGCAGCGCGCGAAATAAGCAGTCAAACTCGGCGTCCGGTACCGATGGATCATTCAGGACGTAATACTGGTAATTGTATAATTCAATCTGTTGTCGCAGCGTCTTCAGTTGCTGTTGAACGGATTTTAATTCTGCGCTCATCGATTCACGTTTGATTTTATTTTGGGGATTGCCGGACTGTTATCACGATCACACTGCAAGAAGCATCAATAACCCTCATGCTCCGGGAAACGGGCCGCGGGTGATAAAAACTGAATTTTCAAGCGCGCTGTGTAACTTGTCATGATTGTCGCTATTGTAAAATACAAATCAGCGGATGTTCATCAAAAGGCAGGTCTGTTTTACTTTGCTTCGCCGAATTATTAGAATGGGTGCTGTGTCATCTGTCCGTACTGTATTGTACTTCACTTCACTGCTTAACAGCCTGTCAAAGGCTTGTCACGCTGTGCTGATCACCAACTGATCTGATAACACTGATATGTCCGACAACAAACTGAAAATTCGCATACACATCCAGCAGCCCAGCCTATTCGAAGAAAATGATCAGAGTGATCAGGATGTGCTTGAAGAAAGACTGGTGCATCAGCATAGGGGTGTGCTGGAGAAACCGCCGTTTGACTGGCGTAAAATAGTGATTGCCCTCACGGCATCGGCTGTGCTCGCGGGTATGGCGGGCTATCTGTTCGTCGGGAATGACAAAGCCCGCGATACAGACAGTTCCGGCGTCAGCCACTCCGGGACTGGCGACGCCGCTGATTACCCGGCGAGATTCAATATATTTGACGATCATCAATCCTTGCCTCTACCGGAAGAACAACCGGAATCGTTGCCAGATGCACAGGAAAAAATGAAACCGGCAGTTAACCATGGATCGGCAGGTAATGGGCGGCAACAGAGCGCCGGGACGGCAGAAATAATTCCTGTACCCACGATGAAGCCATTAAGGCAGAACAGTGGAAAAATATTGATTCCGCCGAAACCGGTCATTAAACCGGCGGCTGCGGAAACTGACAGTAAATCAGCGCCCATGCCGTCGCGAAGTGAGCGTGATGTGGCGGACATTCCGACCCCAACGGAAACGATGGAATCTGTTACGAATCAGGATCATTCCGGTGTTGTTCGCGCTCAGTTGACGCACCAGATTCGCCAACGGGAGCCGGTTGGTGAAACTGATCGCGTTCTGCTCGGGAGCGACACCCATAGCAGCAGTATCTATTTCTTTATCGAATTGTCCGGTTTTGGTGGCCAGCAGTTGGTTGTTGACTGGTACTTTGAAGATCGGCTGGTTACTGAAACAAAGCTGCATATTGGCGCCAGGAAATGGCGCACGCATGCGAAAAAAATGTTGCACAAGCGTGATGCGGGCGACTGGCGCGTGATGTTGCGGGATCAGTCTGGTCGTTTGCTGGTGGAAAGAAGGTTTGTGGTCGAAATCTGATCATGCCGTATCGAGAATCGCGAAATGATCTATTCTTCTTGTAGAGAGCATTCATGAAATTTTGCAGCAGTTGCAGTGCGCATGTAGCGCTTCGTATTCCGGAAGGCGATAACCTGCCGCGGTATGTCTGTACGGTATGTCACGAGATACATTATCAGAATCCCAAGCTGGTTGTGGGGTGCATTCCGGAATGGGAAGACAGAATATTGTTGTGCCGCCGTGCGATTGAGCCCAGGATCGGCTGGTGGACTTTGCCGGCGGGTTTTATGGAAAACAATGAAACGCTGGCGCAAGCGGCTGCGCGAGAGACATTGGAGGAGGCTAATGCCCGCGTCGAAATCGGTGATCTTTATGCTGTTTACAGTTTGCCGCATATCAGTCAGGTTTATGTGCTGTTTCGCGCGAAATTGCTGGATCTGGATTTTAAGCCGGGTATTGAAAGCAGCGAAGTCCGATTGGTGTCCGAAGCAGATGTGCCTTGGAATGAAATGGCTTTTCGGGTGATTCATGATCCGTTAAAGCGCTATTTTATTGAACGGAATGCGGGAAAGCTGGCGTTTCATACCGGCATTATTGATCGTCCGCGCAAATCCGATTAGGATGCTGAGCATATGCATCTCAAAATTTGTTTTTCCTATAAATTCTCATCCAGTTTTCTGTTGAGGAGAAGGTGGCAACACCGAATATTGAAGCATGATAAGCACAGAGAACGCCCGCAGTCCGTTTCTTGCATGCTGTTCAGTTTAATGCCGGTGATACTTGAAACGCTGGTTTAAGAAATTTGATCGGCAAGCTATAATAGTCATTTTTAGTATAATTTCATGAAACGCTTACTTCCGATAGTGATCTGTCTGATTGCTTTTTTATCCTCGCAAGTCTCAGCTCAGCAACAGCCTGACATATCGATTGCAGCCAAGGCGTACATGTTGTCGGATTATCAGTCTGGACAGGTGCTGGCCAGTAAAAATGCGCATGAGCGGGTAGAACCGGCGTCACTGACTAAGCTGATGACGGCTTATATTGTCTTTTCAGCGCTCAAGCAAAGCCGCGTACGGCTGGATCAGGTTGTGCCGGTTTCCAATCGGGCCTGGCGCATGATCGGTTCCCGTATGTTTATTGAACCGAATAAGGACGTAACTGTTGATGAGCTGATTCGCGGCATGATTGTGCAGTCCGGTAACGATGCCTGTATTGCGCTGGCGGAGATTGTTGCGGGTTCGGAAGAGGCTTTTGTCCAGCTGATGAATCAGGAAGCGCAACGTCTGGGTATGAAAGACACGCATTTTATGAACACGACGGGGTTGCCCCATCCTGATCACTACACCTCGGTGCATGATCTAACGCTTCTTGCCGCCGCGATTATCCGCGATTTTCCTGAGTTCTATCCGCTCTATTCGCTCAAGGAATACACCTATAACAATATCACTCAGCCCAATCGTAACCGTCTGCTGTGGCTGGATCCGCATGTGGATGGCATGAAAACGGGATGGACCAAAACAGCAGGTTACTGCCTGATTACCTCGGCCAAGCGTGATAAAAGACGATTGATATCGGTAATCATGGGAACCAAATCGGCCGGTGAACGCAGCAAGGAAAGTCAGCGGCTGCTGAATTATGGATTCCAGTTTTACGACACCGTGCATCTCTACAAAAAAGGCGAAGTGCTGACTTCCATTGAATTATGGAAAGGCTCCCAGGATGAGTTCAAGGCGGGTTTTGATGCGGATGTCTATTTTTCGATTCCGAAAGGACAGGCGGATAATCTGAAAGCAACCATGGAATATAAACAACCTTTGATTGCGCCGGTCAGCGCGGGTCAGGAAGTCGGATCGGTGAAATTCACGCTGAATGACCAGCTTGTGGAAATTTATCCATTAGTTGCACTGGAAGAGGTCGGTGAAGGCAATTTCGTTGAACGCGCCTGGGACAGTTTGAAGCTGCTGTTCAATTGAACCTGAAGACCTCAGTTGACCATTATCCGGGCTGACTAACGATATGAACAAATGAAACAATTCGAGCAATATCAATTCATCCAAACGGTGAGTCAAATTATGGTGTTTATAGCACGCCGCTTTTTAATTCTGGTTGCGTTGCAATTCGTTGTAATAACGCGTTATTACGCCTCATTGCGCCTTGCCAAAAATAAAAATCAACGCACTTTAAACCCCATTCAACTGAGGTTTTCAGGTTGACCGGTCATTCCCGCCGTTTTTTCTCGTTATTCCGCAAATAAACCAAAAGGCGCCACATGATATATCTGAATGGTCAGTTCATGCCAATCGACAAAGCTTGTGTTTCGGTACTGGATAGGGGATTCATTTTCGGCGACGGCGTATATGAGGTGATTCCTGTTTATTCGCGTAAGCCCTTCAGACTGACGGAACATCTGGATCGCCTGCAGCACAGTCTGGATGGCATCCGGCTCAAAAATCCGCACACGAATGAAGAATGGCGGCAGTTATTGACGCAGATCATCGGCAATAACGAGGGAGAGGATCAGTCTGTCTATCTGCATATCACGCGCGGTGTGGCCAAGCGGGATCATGCCTTTCCGCACGTGCCACCGACGGTTTTTATCATGAGCAATCCACTGATGCCGCCAGCACCGGAGCTGCTCGAGAACGGTGTGACAGCGATTACCGCCA
Source organism: Burkholderiales bacterium (assembly GCA_024235735.1). Classification (GTDB taxonomy): domain Bacteria; phylum Pseudomonadota; class Gammaproteobacteria; order Burkholderiales; family Nitrosomonadaceae; genus Nitrosomonas. The sequence goes on along the minus strand of JACKLU010000013.1, from coordinate 12,932 downwards.
GTGATAATCGCTGGGTGCGCTGTGACATCAAAGCCATTTCCCTGCTGCCGAATGTCCTGCTGCGCCAGCTCGCGGTGGATGAGCATGCTGCTGAAACGATTCTGATTCGGGACGGATATTTGACCGAAGGTTCAGCGAGCAATATTTTTGTCGTGAAAAATCAGGTCTTGCTCGCACCGCCCAAAAGCCACCTGATGCTTCCCGGCATCACGTATGACGTGACGCTGGAACTGGCTGCCGAACAGGCTATTGCCCACAAGGTGCGGGAAGTCTCGGAAGATGAATTGTGCACTGCCGAAGAAATCATGCTGACTTCTTCAACCCGGGAAATCATGGCGGTTACCCATTTGAACGGTGCGGCGGTCGGAAACGGAAAGCCCGGACCGAAGTTCAGGCAATTACATCAGCTCTACCAGCAATATAAAGCGACGCATATGCGGGGTGAAGTGTCTTGATCGCCAGAATCGTTAAGTCCTGGAAATTGAACACATGACAGAAGAATCGCTGATTAAATATCCGTGTGATTTCCCGATTAAAATCATGGGAAAAGCCGAACAGGATTTTACCGAGATAACCCTTGCGATCGTCAAACGGCATGCACCTGATTTTGATGAAACCACGATTGAAATCCGCTCAAGCAAGGGCGGCAACTATCTCAGCATCACATGCACGATTCGCGCAACATCCCGTGACCAACTGGATGCGCTGTACCGGGCATTAACGGATCATCCAATGATATCCGTCGTACTCTGACGGCAACATGAATCAGATAGCGAGATCGCAGACGCCAGACGTTCAACATCCGGGGTTTGTCATTAAATCCATGGACTTGATTGACTATGATTCAGCCTGGCAGGCTATGAAAGTGTTTACTGCCGGACGTGCGCCGCAAGCCGACGACGAGATATGGTTTTTGCAGCATCCGCCGGTCTATACACAGGGCATTGCAGGAAAGCCGGAGCATTTGCTGGCTGAAAGTGCGATTCCGGTCATTAAGACAGACCGGGGCGGGCAGATTACCTATCATGGCCCAGGCCAATTGATTGCCTATTTGCTGCTGGATATCCGGCGCCGTAAACTGGGTGTGCGGGAACTGGTCAGACGAATGGAAAACGCCGTGATCCTGGTGCTGGCTGGTTACGGTATCAAGGCGTACGGCCGTGACGACGCGCCAGGAGTTTATGTTGGGTCGGCCAAAATTGCTTCCCTTGGTCTGAAAATCAAAAAGCATTTTTGCTATCACGGCATTGCGCTGAACGTCGACATGGACTTGCAGCCGTTTTTGGCGATCAATCCGTGCGGCTATGCCGGTTTGCCGGTGACGCAAATGAAAGATCACGGCGTGTCCGATGGACTGAATGTCATACAGGACAGACTGGCGCATTATTTACAAAATGAACTCACTAAAAATAGGATCGAATTGATATAGCCATGACTTCTGAAATACGCCAGAAAGGCGCTGATAAAACAGCACGAAATCCGGTAAAAATCGGTGAGCAGTCAAAAGATAACCTGTTGCGCAAACCTTCCTGGATACGCGTGCGCTCCCCCAACAGTCAGGCGTTTTATGAGGTTAAGCGCATTCTGCGGGAAAAGAAACTGCATACGGTTTGCGAAGAGGCATCCTGTCCGAATATCGGTGAATGCTTTGGCAAGGGTACGGCAACATTTATGATTCTGGGTGATCTGTGTACCCGGCGCTGTCCTTTCTGCGATGTCGCGCATGGCCGTCCCAAACCGCCCGATCCCGAGGAACCGTTGCATCTGGCGCAATCGATTGCCGCCATGAAGTTGCGCTACGTTGTTATCACCAGTGTCGACCGCGACGATCTGCGTGATGGCGGCGCGCAGCACTTTGTCGATTGCATACAGGCAATCCGCCAGCATGCGCCGCACACGAAAATTGAAATACTGGTGCCCGATTTCAGAGGCAGGCTTGACATCGCGCTGGAAAAGCTGTCAGCTTGCCCGCCCGATGTGTTGAATCACAATCTGGAAACGGTGCCAAGGTTGTATAAGCAATGCCGCCCCGGCGCGGACTATCAGCATTCGCTGAAGCTGCTCAAGGATTTTAAGGCCAGGTTCCCGGCGATTCCAACCAAATCCGGTTTGATGCTGGGGCTGGGCGAAACCGATGAAGAAATTTTGCAAGTATTGCAGGACTTGCGTGCGCATGATGTGGAAATGCTGACGATCGGTCAATATTTACAGCCAAGTATCGGTCACTTGCCGGTGGATCGCTACGTGACGCCGGAAGGTTTCAAGGTGTTTGAGCAGGCCGCAAACGCCATGGGCTTTACCCACGCCGCCTGCGGCCCGATGGTGCGTTCCAGCTATCATGCCGACTTGCAGGCGCATGAAGCGGGTGTTGTTTAAAGTATGTATCAGAGCGCTACTACTGCTCCCAGCGGCGGAAAGCGTTTTTCCATCCGCCCAGCCGTTGGCTGATCCGCAAGCTTTGTGATTCCAGCACCGAGCCGGCGACAATCGCGATGATGCCGAGGATGGCGAAGCTGATCCAGCTCGCCAGATCAAAGCGGTAGATCAACTCGAACAATTGTTGCAGCATGCCGATGAGCATGAGCATCGCGCCGGCGAGAAATACACTGCGCTGACGGACACGGTAACCGTGCATCAACAGGCAGATACCCGCAATGATGCAGGAACCCGTTGCCAGCAACCCATCAAAAAGCGCCAGATTGAGTACCATGCCGAGCAGCATCTCCCAGATGGCTATCAACCGAAAAGCGCTGGCATAATTCTGGCTGCGGCGTGACAGGTCATACACCATGGTTGCCGAAATCGCCAGACTGACAGGCAAAACCAGTGATGCGGGCAAATACGCCGAATCGGTCAGCGCGGCCAGTGCGGAACTCAGCGGCAAAACAATCAGCAGGGCGGGAATCAACGCAATCCTATCGAGAATGATGCGCGTTTTTGCGGCGGACTCCAGACAGAGCGAAGCCTGCCGCAACATTAGAAAGATGCAGACACAGAGCATCGCGAATAAAAAGTCGTCGGCGGTGTAGAGCCACAGGTTGCGTATCGCGAGTACTGACAGCGGCAGCAATTGCAGGCCCAGCGCAAGGATGCCTTCGGATGTTTTTGCCGCGATCTGTTTATCCGCGAATGCGCGTGTTGCCATCGCTACGGCAATGGTCAACGTCAGCACCATCAGACCAATCATTTGCGGATCGCGCAACGGCAGCAGCATGGCGGTATTGCTGAGCAGGAACAATAGGGACAGTTTAACCGCCATTTGCCGCGCCAGCACGATAAATCCCAGAAAGACCACCGGTATCAGCACCACGAGCGCGCCTGCGCTGGTGAGTAACGCTGCATTCAAGCTGTCCACTGTCCATGAAACATAGTCCGGAAAATCACCGGAATGCGCCGTGGCGATTGCGACTGTTTGGGAATAGATAAATGAACCGAGGATGGCGAAGTTGACCGGCACCGACGCCAGCGCCAGCACAAGCAGTAATCGCGCGCCTTTGCTTTCCTTCAGATAACTGCCGCTGACCAGGCCAATTGCCGTGAGCATGCCGGTATGGCCCAGCAACAGCAGATAGCGGAACATATCGCTGCCTTCCTGCCAGCCGCGGACAAGAAAGCTGTACATGGCGAATAGCAAAGCGGTTGCACCGAGTATGCGCAACAGCGCAGGCAGTTTTTCAGTTAACCTGCTGGTGCCGCCTTTCGCCGCAGTGTCGTTTTCATCCGGCATATCACTATGTTGCATATTGTGTGTTGTTGCGTTCATTGAAGTTTTCATTGTTGTTTCTCCCGGGTGAGCAGTGCGGTCAGTTCGCTACGCAGATCATTTTGCTGTTCCTGCGTGATGAATGCATGTTCCAGTTCGTCCATGTCGTCAGTCGTGCAGTCGAGTGGAATGTCATCGTGATTGAGGTGCATTTCCCAGCGATTGAAAGTGTCTTCCACGATGCTTTCCGCGTCGCCGCAGTTTGAATGGGCCGTTGCATCGGTTTTACTGGTGGCCTGTTTCGCGCGCATCAGCGTTAGCCGCTGTTTCATTTCGTTCAAGCGCTGTGCACTGGATTGAATGTTGCCGGTCATTTTTTCGATTGAGCGCGTGTATTCGTCCAGTGATTTTTGCAGCATTGCGGCCCGGTCCCGGCTTTTGTGCGAGCGGCGCAGGCATTCCAGTGCTTTTGATTCGTCCGTTTTTGCGCAGATAATCGCCCGTTCCTGCCAGCGGTGAACATTGCTTTGCTGTGTTTCCAGTTCGGTTTTTATTCTGTCTCTTTCGCGGCAGGCCTGATTCAACGCGATTTTTGCTTTGGCCATTTTGCTGTTCATTTCATTCAGTGCCGCCTGAATCACCGCATCGTGATTCTCAATTTCAGTAACAACCCGGTCGATGCGGGATATCAGGGTTGTTGACAGTCTTTTCAGTATGGACATGGTAATTTGGGTCTCCTTTCCCTAAACTAAGTTATGTATGCTGCGAAAAACCTGCCGGTACCCGGATGGTGCAGGCAGTGTTTGCAGTGCTTGCATTATTCAGTTGGGGATCGTTTTTATAAACGAATTGTGTTATAGAATCATATTCGTGAACATGTAGTATATTTTCAATATACTCTTTGTGATTGTTTATTGAGTACAGGAAATAAAAACAATGCAAACCGAAGCGCTGATCGATACATTGAAGAAAATACTGAGAAGCCGGCGGCTGACCTATGCGGATCTGGCAAAAGGGTTGGCTATGAGCGAAGCCAATGTCAAACGGATGTTCGCCTCGAAGCGGTTTACGCTCGACCGGCTGGAAGCAATCTGCCAATTGATGCAGATGGAGCTTTCTGATTTTTTTCAGTTTTACCAGGAAACGCGTCAACGCATCACCCGATTGACGGTTGAGCAGGAAAAAGAACTGGTGAGTGATACCCGGCTTCTGCTTGTCGCGGTCAGCGTACGCAACCGGCTGGGTCTGGATGATATCGTCAGCCGCTATCACATCTCGGAAACAGAGTGCATACAGTGTCTGGCCAAACTCGACAAACTCAAAATTATCGATCTATTGCCACAGAACCGTATCAAGCTGCGCATTGACGAAGGTTTTCACTGGCTGCCTGATGGGCCGATAGAACGATTTTTTGAAAAACAGATACAAAGCCAGTTTCTTCACACCGCGTTTTGCGGTGAATTTGAAAAGCGGCTTTTTTTGTCCGGACTGTTCAGCGATTTTTCCATACAAATACTGATGAACAAGATGCAAATGCTCGCACAGGAATTCACCGAGCTGCACCGGCAGGATGCGCGCCTGCCCATGGACAAGCGCCGCAACATCGGCCTCATGCTGGCCATCAGGCCGTGGGAGTTGGAGGTGTTTCGTCCATTGCGGCGTTAAAATTGAACGCTAAATGCTTACATACTTCGTGTATGTTCCGCTTTTTCGTTCAATTTTTCCTTGCACTGCATCCTTTGACCGAGATCTTGTCTTGAATGGATTCCCGGAAGGATGTCGACGAAGTGTCATTCAGCCGGTTCAGATACAATCTCGAAATCGTGCGTGATTTTCACTGTAGATTTGAGCATGATGGATGCCGAACAGTATTTTTCCGCAGACAGGTGAATAGCCCGTTCGACCTGCTGCGGATTCAGATTTTTACCCGTGAGTATGAAATGCAGGTGAATATGCGTGAAGACTTTCGGATCGGTTTCCGCGCGTTGCGCTTCGATGTTGACAACGCAGTCAGTGACTTCCTGGCGCGCTTTGCGCAGGATAAAGATGACATCAAAAGTTGTACAGCCGCCGAGTCCCATCAGCATCATTTCCATCGGACGCGGCCCTTTGTTTTGTCCGCCAGCCTCGGGCGCGCCATCCATCAGAACCTGGTGTCCGCTGCCGGATTCGGCGAGAAAGCTGACATTACCTTGCCAGCGTATGCGAGTTTTCATGGTTTTATGCGAAATATGGAATAGAAAGTAATTAGTTGACTGTGTTGAATAGGGCAATAAAAAAGCCGGCGGTTTGATGCGCCGGCTTTTTCTGCTTAATCTTTGCTTAGTTCAGTGACAAAATGAAGTCAGCCAGAACTTTGGCGTTATCATCGCTGACCATTGGGTTTGGTGGCATTGGGACCGGGCCCCAGACGCCGTTGCTGCCGCCCTTGATCTTGCCGGCAAGATAAGCAGAAGCGTCATCTTGACCTGCATATTTTGCGGCGATTTCTTTCAGCGCTGGACCAACCAGTTTGGTGTCAACGTTATGGCAATTCAGGCAACCGCTGCTTTTCGCCAAGTCTGCGTCGGCTTGTGCATTGGCTGCGAGTAACAATGCTGATGCTGCAAACATACTTACTAATACTGCTCTCATTTTGTTTTTTCCTTTTTAAAAATTATTAGGAATAGCTATTCTACCCTGAACTTTACAGAAGTGCAGCAGTTCATTTGGATCAAAAAAACGAACAGCGGTCAATCCTGCTGCGCTACACAGTTCAAAAATCATAGGTTGCTGCGCGATCTGCAAGTGGAGCGTTCATAAGACAAAAGGGTAAATCACAAGTTCCGCAGGCAAAGACGACTTGCCCGGGTCAAACCTGGGAAACTCGCTATCTTGCCGCGTCGGCATATAAGTCATGCGCATCCGAATCCGTGATCGTTACCGTGATCTGGTCGCCCGCCTGCAATGCATCGGGCGGATTGCTGATGTAAACCACGCCATCGATTTCAGGGGCATCGGCGCTGCTGCGCGCAATTGCCTGATTGTTTTCGACATGATCGACCAGAACGGTCATGGAACGGCCGATTTTTTCAGTCAGCAACTCACGACTGATGGCTTCCTGCAATTGCATGAAACGTTCAAGACGTTCCTGCTTGACTGCTTCCGCAACAGCACCGGGCAATGCATTGGCCGCCGCGCCGTCGACCGGAGAATACTTGAAGCAGCCGACCCGGTTCAGTCGGGCGGCTTGCAGAAATTGCAGCAATTCTTCAAACTCGGCTTCGGTTTCACCCGGAAAGCCCACGATAAACGTACTGCGCAATGTGATGTCCGGACATATTTCGCGCCACCGCTGAATGCGCGCCAGATTGTTTTCGGCGCTGGCGGGCCGTTTCATTGCCTTGAGAACGCGTGTGCTGGCATGTTGCAGCGGCACATCGAGATAAGGCAGAATTTTTCCTTCAGCCATCAAAGGAATCACTTCATCCACATGCGGATACGGATAGACATAATGCAGCCGCACCCATACGCCGAATTCGCCGAGTGCGCTGGCCAGTTCGGTCAAACGTGTCTTGATCGGTCTGCCCTGCCAGAAGCCGGTGCGGTATTTGACATCCACGCCATAAGCGCTGGTATCCTGGGAAATGATCAGCAATTCCTTGACGCCTGCATTGACCAGGTTCTCGGCCTCCTGCAAAACCTGATGGATCGGCCGGCTGACCAGATCGCCGCGCATAGAAGGAATAATGCAGAATGTGCAACGATGGTTGCAGCCTTCCGAGATTTTGATATAGGCGTAGTGTTTGGGCGTCAGGCGTATGCCCTGCGGCGGGATCAGGCTGGTGAACGGATCATGCGGTTGCGGCAAGTGCGCATGAATGGCGGACATGACTTCGGGCAGTGCGTGCGGGCCGGTAACCGCGAGCACCTGAGGGTGCGCCTGTTTAATGACATTACCGTCCTCTTTTGCGCCGAGACAGCCGGTAACGATGACCTTGCCGTTTTCGGCAAGCGCTTCACCAATCGCGTCCAGCGACTCTTCCACCGCGCTGTCGATAAAACCGCAAGTGTTGACGACGACAAGATCGGCTGCGTCATAGGTTGGCGAAATTTCATAGCCCTCCGCCCTGAGTTGCGTCAGAATCTGTTCGGAGTCAACCAGCGCCTTGGGGCAGCCGAGTGAAATAAAACCCACGCGGGGTGCGGTTTGCGCAGTTGTTTGTTTTTGTGATGACATGAAGAAAAGGTTGAGTGAATAAAGAAAACATGCAATGTTAGAATTTTAACCGATTCGATGTGAAAGTTATTTTTAATCTTGCGCGCTTTGCGGGAAAGGAGAAGCTGAATGAAAATGCGTAAACAGAATGGTCGGCGTATCTTGTCAGGGCTGTGCGGTGCAATTATTGCAGGACTGCTATTATCAGGTGTTTTTCCGCCGTCAGCGCAGGCGCAGGTGGATTGCAATGCACTGCCGCATTGGGTTGCGCTCGAGAATGGTTTGCAAATGAATCAGAAGCATGTCTTTTGTGGTGAATGGGATCGCAACCGGCCAAAAGGCTTTCATGCGCGTCCGGAAGGCGTGAATCCAACGACAGTGACGGAATTTACCGTTCAGGACAAAGCCAATGCGGCGGGCGTGTACACCGGAAGGTGGTCGTATAAAGGCCATCCCGGCAGAAACAAGTTTTCCTCCATGTTTCCGGATGGCTGCTCGGTCGAGCAGGTGCTGAATTCCATTGCCCATGCCGCCGATCATCAACACAAGTGCCCCGTTGGAGCGCCGGACTGGACATTGTGCGGTTTCAATCAGCCCGATGCCGCAGCAGGCGAGACTGAAAGCGGGAAATATTGCAGCGTCAGTCATCAACGTTTTGCCATCGGTTTTGCGCCGCCTAAAAACGGCAGAATCAATACCGCTTTTCCCTTGTTCGAGTAAGCATGATGACTACATCCGCCTGTACATGGCCCGGCCGCATTCCGGGTGACCCGGTGCATGATCGCATCATTGCCTATCTGACCGTGGATATTCAGCAAAGCCCTGTCTGGACAGCGGAATTGCTGCATCACATCAATGCGGTGGCATCGGGCGCGCTGCCATCCTGGGAACGTTCCGGCAACGCTTACTGCCTGTATGTGTATCCGGATCATGTGGAAATCGAAGATGACTACGACGATGCTGCCGGACAAAACATGCGGATTCCGCTGGCGACATTCACCGCCGCCGTACAAGCCTGGCAGCGGGCGATAACAGACGGCCTGAAAAATCGGCAAGAAGCACACGGCAAAAACACGGAGGAATAGCAGAATGAAAAGCTATTGGCTTGCCCTGCTGACAACGATTATTTTCTGCTGTTCCGCCGTTGCCGCCAGTCCATCGGTGGATGTCAGATTGATCGGTACCTGGCAGGGCGAATACGATGAAGAGGACGGTGCGCTGAAAAGCTGGGTGCAAACGCGCAGCGAAAACGGTACATACCACATAGAATTCCGCTTTGTGGAAACTGACGGTGTTGTGCGCCATCTCGCCGAGGCAGGCAAATGGTGGATCGAGAACGGTCTGTTTTACGAGATAGCGCCATCCTGGATGACGCAGCCTGACGTGTATCAGTACCGCTTTCAGGAAGACGGGTGTATCGAATTTTTACTTGTGGCAAGCCACGAATCGGCGGAAGACACAGAACCGTACCGGTTTGTCGAATGCCTTTCTGATCGGCAGCCGTCGATATAAAGGGCATCTCTAAACCTAATCCGTTATGGTGCATTTGCGGCGCAGCGCTGCAAATAATCCCACGCAATGCCGCCAACATACTGACTTCCCTTGAGCGTTACAGCCACGGTGGTTTCACCAGTCTGGCGCAGCATGAAGGCAAAACCGTAAATATATTCGGCCCCGGCCAGATTCTGCGCGTTGTTCATGATTTCCGGCGCGGACGTGCCGTAATCCCGGATGCCGTCCGGATTCAGCGGTGAATTGCTGGCGTAGACATAAGGCAGGAAGCGGGTATCGTAAGCATGGATTTCCGACGCTGCAATCGCAGGATAAATGCGCGGCTTGACATGAAAGACGCGCATCGACATTCGGCTGTCGGCGGACAACTTGCCGGTCAGGCAGCGCGTCAGTTGGATGTGTTCGCCTTGCAGCGTGGTTTCATGCAGTAAAGGCTTTTCTTTTGTGTTGATCAATCCCGCGCATGCGGACAGCAGTACTATAAGCAGGGCGAGGGAGAGGGAGAGGGGGAGGGTAGAATTGCATGCGGCGGTGAATATTTTGCGTGTCATGGAGTGCCTCGTAAGTCGCGTTAGAGTTTACCTGCGGGAAATGTTATACGAAAACGTGCCGCATGGTTGCGTTACGGCGTGGGTTTTTGATCAGAGCGCACCGGCAATAACAGCATCCCGCTCCTCCTTTTCTGCAATGCGCTGCAATGCATGCAGGCGTTCCGTTTTGGATAACTGGCCGATTTTTTTAACCGCATCAAAAAAACGATTCATATCGCCGTCCTGCTGCGCGAGCAACGCCTGGAATGCGGGTAACAACTGCGTGTAGATCGATACCCTGGCCAGCCGCGCGTTGTTCAGCGGTTGCCTAAACCATGCGTCAAAACGGTTGAATCCGGTTCTGCCGGTTTTCAGCAGTTCAAACTGCGCGTGCAAATCATCGAAAATGCGCGCCTTGCCCGCGCGCTTCCGGGCATCATCCATATCCGTGTCAAAGAGCGCATCCAGACGTCTGCGATGATGCAGGATCAACGTATTAAATGCCGCCTGATGCGCGTGCCGCGCCTGATATCTGGCATATTCCGCCGCGGCGTTGTTATGCGCCAGCCAGCGCCGGACACCCTCCTGCTCGACCAGCGTGGCGAACGATTCGTTGAACACCGTGTCGCCGGGAACGAAAACCACCTGATGCGCCAGTTCATGAAAGATCAGGCGCGCGAGTTCCAGCTCGGAGTGGTGGATAAACGTGTTCAGCACCGGATCATTAAACCATCCCAGCGTGGAATACGCCGGCACGCCGCTGACATGCACGTCATAGCCTTCAGCAGCGAGTTGCCGCGCATAGTCTTCCGCGCGAGCCTGCGAGAAGAAGCCGCGATAATTCACGCAACCGGCCTGCACAAAGCACCATTCCTTCAACCGGGTGGACAGTTCGGGCGTGGCGACGACATTCCAGACCGCGTAGGGCCGTTCCAGATCAGCGTATTGCGTATAGCTGCGGTTATCGGGAAGTCCGAGCGCCGTGCTGGCAAATGCGCGCACCCGGGCAACCGTGCTGAGCGTGCGCTTCAAGTCCGCATTGGCGTTGGGATCGGCGATGATAGCGTGAATCGGCTGCGCGCGGCGCATCAAATCCACATGACCATTGACTGCCTGCGCATAAAAGGCCAGATTTGCGCAGCCGCCGAGCAGTGCGGCCAAAATCACGATAAGAATGCGGGTTAGCCGGAATGAAATCTGCATTGTCGTTCACCTGATGTGAAAATGCTCAATGTACTGTACAGCCTTGGGAAACTGGAAAAACCGCATTAAACGCTTTTAAAAAAAATTACTCACTGTTCTGGGTGTGGATAATGTCGGCTGTTCACAATTTTGCCATGGACAGCGTAAAAATGCTTGCGTCATTCGTGTTGAACGCGAAGCGCCGCGTCGCTTCGCCGACGAGGTCATCGCGCCGGAAACATGGCGTCAGGCCATCCTGTTAAACTTGCAGCAGGCGCAAGAACATTATTTGACAAGGAACAAGAATGAAAACTGGTCGTAACGATCCCTGCCCTTGCGGCAGCGGCAAGAAATACAAACAGTGCTGCCTGCAAGCACAGCAGTCGCAGCAAACCGAAGATTTTTTATGGCATCAAATCCGCCGGGTGATTGATGGGTTGCCTGGAAAATTGCTGAAATTTTCGCAAAACCATTGGGGCGAGGAGGCCTTGCTGGAAGCATGGGGTGATTTCACGTTATGGCGTGAAGAGGATTTTTCTCCAGACACGCCGCACATGCAATTATTCATGCCCTGGTTCTTTTTTAACTGGCGTCCGGATTATTCAACTCCCGATACCGGTGTTCCGCGCAAAAAAACAACTGGGGAAGCATTTCTCGGCAAGCATGGCACGCAACTCGATCCGCTCCTGAAACGCTATATCGAACAATGCTGCGCAGCGCCATTCAGTTTCTTCGACATTGTGTCGGTGCGCCCCGGCGATGGATTCTTGCTGCGCGACATCTTGACCGGCGAAGAATGCTATGCCACCGAACATTCCGGATCAACCCAGGCGCAAGCCGGGGAGATCATTTTCGGTAAATTGGTGAAAGTGGATCATGTCGCGATACTGGAAGCCAGCCCCGCCTTTTTTATTCCACCCAGAGAAAAATTTGCCATTCTTGAGCTGCGCAAAGAATTATGCGAACAGGAAAATCCGCCATCGCACAATTTGCTTGAAAAATACGAACATGAAATGCTCGCGATTTATCATGAAGTCTATGACCGGTTATTCAACCCGCCCATGCCGTCATTGCGCAATACCGACGGCGATGCGATGGCATTTCAAAAGCTCGTTTACGACATACCCGCCGCACAAACCGCTTTCACCGCACTGAAGCAGCTTTGCATCGACAGCACCGAAGACGAACTTCTGCAGGACGCCGAGTTTGACGCAGCAGGCGAACTACGCCGTATTGAATTTCCGTGGCTGAATAAAGGCAATGCGAAACACAAATCCTGGGATGACACTATCCTCGGTCACATCCGGATCAAGGAGCGCCAGCTCACCGTCGAAGTTAACTCGGACAAGCGTGCACAACAATTCCAGAAACTGATCAAAAAATTACTACCGGAAGCCCGCTACAAAACCAGCGTCATCGAATCCCCGCAAGCAATGCTAAAGCACATGCAGGACGAAGGTGAAAACGCCCAAACCAGGCAACGGCGGGAAGAACAGGAAGAACTGAACAACCGCCCGGAAGTGCGGGGAAAAATCATGGAATTCATGCGTGAACATTACAGCCAGTGGCCGCATGAAAAACTGCCCGCCCTGGACGGCAAGACCCCGCTGCAAGCCATCAAAACCAAAGATGGCCGGGAAAAAGTCGAAGCGCTGCTGCGGGACTTCGAGTTAAGCAATGCAGATTCCAATTTACCGATCGACCCATCCATTTTCGACGCACTGCGCGAGCGACTGGGGTTAAGGAAGCACTGAATAACCCGCATTTGTCATTCCGAATGCAATGAGGAATCGTAACTATTCAGCGT
>JACKLU010000012.1 GCA_024235735.1 Burkholderiales bacterium | reverse complement strand
GTTGATAGGTCGGGTGTGGAAGCATAGTAATATGTTAAGCTAACCGATACTAATTGACCGTGCGGCTTGATCCTATAACTTTAACACTTTTGTTAAATTGAAACGAAAAGCAGAGTGATATTAATTTAACCGAATACTTTCCAGATATAATTGCGTATTACTCTTTTAAAGAAGATGCAAAAGAAATACATACATAGTCTTTAATGTGATACGCAGACAGTTTTGCTTGGTGGTCATAGCACTCTGGACCCACATCTTCCCATCCCGAACAGAATCGTGAAACGGAGTTGCGCCGATGATAGTGTGCATTCGCATGTGAAAGTAGGTCACCGCCAGGCTCCCATTGCTTTTCTTGACATTTCGCCTGTATCGCGAAATGTCAAGAAGTGCTATTCAATAAATCTAGTTACTATTCTCTAATCTTGCGCTCGATTTCCTCAGCCGTGACATGTCTGACATCTTTGCCTTTAACCATATAGACAACGTATTCTGACATGTTTTTTGCATGATCTCCGATACGTTCGATTGCTTTTGCAACAAACAAAATTTCAAGTGATGTGGATATTTTGCGTGGATCTTCCATCATGAATGTAATCAGCTGTCGCATTATGGACTTGAATTCTTGATCAACGAGTTCATCCTGCCGCACAATTTGTGCCGCTGAACTAGGGTCGAGTCTGGCAAACGAATCAAGAGCTTTCTTTACCATATCCATAGCAATGCTGCCAACATGCTTGATTTCTGTAAAACGCGGTGCTTGCAGACGATCGGTTGAGTAGATTAATCGTGCCATGCGTGCAATTTTTTGTGCTTCGTCTCCAATTCGTTCGAGATCCGTTATGGTTTTGATGATCATGACGATCATTCGCAAATCACTCGCAGTGGGTTGTCTACGAACAATAATCTGACTGCAAATTTCGTCAATGGCGACTTCCATAGCATTAACGCGGTGGTCGTATTCGATGACTTGATCAATCAGTTCTTCGTTACCTGTGGTCAGAGCTTCCATGGCTCGCTCAATCTGTTCCTCAACAAAGCCGCCCATTTGCAAAACGCGTGTACGAGCTTCTTCGAGATCAGCATCAAATTGCTTGGAAATATGATCTTTATTTGCCATGGTGTTCCTTAATATTTGAATACAGAAAATAAAACTTGATGCTAATAAAAACCCATCGCTAATTCGCGATAACCTCTACGCCCGTATCGGTACCTAATAATAAAATATCTGCGGCACGGCGCGCAAAGAGACCATTGGTAACAATACCCGTGACTTGATTTAGTGTCGTTTCCAATTCAACAGGATTTGAAATTTGCAAACCATGAACATCCAGAATGATATTGCCATTATCGGTAATAAAACCCTGACGAAGAGCAGGCTGACCACCTAGTGCTGTAATTTCGCGGGCTACGAAGCTACGCGCCATAGGAATTACTTCAATGGGTAACGGAAAATTGCCAAGCACGTTGACAAGCTTGCTCTGATCTGTGATGCAGATAAATTGCTTTGCGACGGCCGCCACTATTTTTTCTCTCGTGAGTGCACCACCACCGCCTTTGGTCATGTGTAAGTGTCGGGTTATTTCGTCGGCACCGTCGATGTAGACGGACAGATCATCAACCTCATTGAGATCGATGACATCTATCCCGTGTGACTTAAGCCGTTTTGCAGTAGCATCCGAACTGGCGACAGCACCATCAATTTTGTGTTTAATCTTGGCCAACTCATCTATAAAATAGTTTGCGGTAGATCCTGTACCGACACCGATAACGCGGCCAACGGGTACATACTCAATTGCGGCGATAGCAGCGGCTTTTTTTTGTTCGTCTTGTGTCATTTGTTTAAATTCACTAACTCAAATTAAAATATGTTTGAGTCATTATAATGTTTATGTTTTGTAATTGTACAATTTTATGGCAACCATAAAGCCCTTGCCTGAACTATTAATCAACCAGATTGCTGCGGGGGAGGTGGTCGAGCGTCCCGCGTCTGCGCTGAAGGAAATTCTGGAGAATAGTATCGATGCTCAGGCAACAAGAATCAGTGTGCAGCTTTTGAATGGCGGAATCAAGCAGCTACGTATTGAAGACAACGGCATTGGCATAGCCAGGGATGAATTGGTTCCAGCATTGACCCGGCATTGTACGAGTAAGATCAGTACACTGGAAGATCTTCAGAAAATAACCAGTCTGGGTTTTCGCGGTGAAGCACTCGCCAGTATTTCGGCAGTTTCATCGTTGACTCTGACAAGTCGTACTGTGGATCAAAATCATGCCTGGCAAGTACAAGTTGATGGCAAACTGGTCACTCAACCCTGTCCAGCGTCTCTAACCGGAGGGACTGTGGTGGACGCGCGAGATCTGTATGCCAATATTCCAGCGAGACGCAAGTTTCTGAAAACAGAAGCCACTGAGTTTGCGCATTGCGAGGAAGTGTTCAAACGTATGGCGTTAGTACAGCCAGGAATTGAGTTTTTATTGCACCATAATGAAAAGTTGCGCCTTCATTTTCGTACTGCGGATTCTTTGGAACGAATAGAAGCGGTACTGGGCAGCGCATTTATGCAATCGGTTTCGTTTGTTAATGAACAAGCGGCGGGGATAAAATTGAACGGTGTTGTTGCTTTGCCGGCATATTCCCGTGCTTCACGCGATATGCAGTATTTTTTTGTGAACAATCGTTTTGTACGTGACAAACTGATAGCTCATGCAATACGGGAAGCATATCGCGATGTCTTGCATCTGGATCGGCATCCGGGGTTTGTTCTGTTTTTAGAAATGAATCCTGCTGAGTTTGATGTCAACGTGCATCCGACAAAAATGGAAATCCGTTTTCGTGAGCCACGTGCGCTACATCAATTCATTTTTCATGTAATCAACAAATCACTGACCATAGCTTCGAAACCTGCTCAAGTGGATTTGACAATCATCAATCCCGTTTCACATTATCCT
Source organism: Burkholderiales bacterium (assembly GCA_024235735.1). GTDB lineage: Bacteria > Pseudomonadota > Gammaproteobacteria > Burkholderiales > Nitrosomonadaceae > Nitrosomonas. Next base: position 73,867 of record JACKLU010000012.1, on the reverse strand, counting down.
GAGCATCGATCTGTGATACCGGAAAAAATTGCACAACCGGTGAGTTTTTACCGACAGCTTTTTGCCGTTGATGAAGAATCGAATCTTGCGCGCAGTGTGGCTGCGGATAACTGCCAGACAGAATTTGGAGGAAGTGATGCGTTAAATGCCAGGAAAAATGCGCGAGAAGCACAAGTACGAAAAGATGATGCACCTGACATGAATCCGGTAGAAATGCAGAAACCGGATTTTCCACCGCTCGGTTATGCTTTGGCTCAGCTGCAAGGCGTCTACATTCTGGCGCAGAATGCGAACGGACTGGTTATTGTGGATATGCACGCCGCACATGAACGCATTGTCTATGAAAAATTAAAAGTAGCGATGCCTAACCATGCCGGTGCAATGCAGCAGTTACTGATTCCGCTGATAGTGGATGCAGGCCATACAGATATTGTTTTCGTTGAAGAGAATCCGGATGTATTCAAACAGTTCGGTTTCGAACTGGCTGTTCTTTCGCCAACAACTCTGGTGATTCGTGCTGTGCCCGCGATTCTCGGTCAGTCCGATATCGTGAGGCTGATACAGGATTTGCTGAAAGAAATGCAGGAACATGGTGTAAGTCAGTTGATAACTGCTCGACGCAACGAGATACTGGCGACCATGGCCTGTCATGGCGCTATCCGTGCTCACCGAAACTTAACGATCGCAGAAATGAACGCGCTGTTGCGCGAAATGGAAGCTACTGAACGCGCAGATCAATGCAATCACGGTCGACCTACCTGGTTTGAAATGCGCATGGAGAATCTGGATAAAATGTTTATGCGCGGGAAGTAAGTGATGCATGCTCGGGTTGTAGATAATAATGCATGCGTTCGAGCAGTTCATCTTCCTTGTACGGCTTGCCAATAAAAAAGTTGGCGCCCAGCTGTCTGGCCATTTCCCGGTGTTTTTCCGCTGTGCGGGATGATATGACAATAATAGGCACATGCGCGGTATCCGGGTTTTCACGTATTTTCCCAATCAGCTCAAAACCATTCAACTTGGGCATTTCGAGATCCGCCAATACAATGTCAGGTTTGTTGTGTACCAGGATTTCAGTAGCTTCCAAGCCATTCTTGGCGGTTAAGACGCGGAATCCTTCACGTTCCAGTAGGCGAGTAGTGACTTTGCGTACTGTGAGTGAGTCATCAACGACCAAAACAACTGTCGAGGCATCTTCTTTTCGGGCGGATTGTTCCATCAGTGCTTCAAAAGGCATAGTCAACACTTTTTGTACATCCGCGCGTTGCAGCAGCTTGAGGGGATTCAGTATCAAAACAGGCATTCCATCGCCACTTAAGGTTGCTCCTTCGATACCGGGGGCTTGTGAGATTTGTGGTCCGGTATTTTTAACGACGACCTCCTGATTGTCCATCAGTGTATCAACCTGAACGGCAAGGTGTGAATTGCTGCTTTGTAATAAGAGAACAGGATTGCGTTTCTTCGGTTCAATGCGCAGATTATTTTGATTCAATAGAAACGACAAGTGCGTAAAAGGGTAAGTATGGTTGTCAAAATCAATTCGATGATTCTGGTAAGCGGCTTGCAGCGTCTCCCAATCCAGTTCATGGATATGTGCGATATTTTTTGAGGGTATAGCAAAGACCTGATTACCAGCGGTAACCATTAATGTCTGAGCGACGGCTAATGTTAAAGGGAGGTGGATGTGAAATGCAGTACCTTTGTTCTTTTGTGAATCGATAGTGATTTGCCCGCCCAAGCCGGAGATATCATTATGTACGATATCCATACCCATGCCGCGTCCTGCGGTTCCGGTGATTTGTTCACGGGTTGTCAGTCCGGGCAGAAAGATCAACGCGGCTATCTGATCATCATCCAGGCGCTCGTTTCTATGGATCAATCCCAGTTTGATAGCTTTCTTGTGAATCCTTTTTAAATCCAGGCCAGTGCCGTCATCACCAACAGAAATCACCACCTCGTTACCTTCGCGCTGTAAATTTATCGAGATCTGACCGGCTTCCGGTTTTCCGAATTTGATGCGGCGGGTTGGTTTCTCGATCCCGTGCACGATTGCATTTCGCAGAATATGCTCCAGCGAGATACTGACTTTCTCCAGAATGCCCCGATCAATTTCGACATCTTCCCCCCGAATAGTCAAATTGATTTTTTTACCAAGGTCGCTCGCTGTCTTTCGTGCGACACGATAGTAACGTTCCGCACTGCTGCCGAAAGGAATCATCCGTATACGCACCAGTTCCTGTTGCAGTTGCCGCACGATAAAGGCTTGCTGAGAAACACCTTCAACCGCTGCGTTATGCGCATTGGCAAGATTTTTCTGAACAGTCATGACATCGTCGACGCTTTCGGCCATCAGGCGGGTTAGTTCCTGGAAACGGGTGAAGCGGTCAAATTCCAGCGGATCAAAAGATTGATCAAGATTTTGCTGTTGTGCGATTTGAGATTGCATTTGTGTTTCAGCCTGAATCTCAATTTCGCGTAACTGACCGTACAGCCGTTCTATGCTTTCATTTAAATCCTGTAATGATTGTTTGAAATTGTTGAGTTGCGCTTCGATTTTAGAGCGAAAAATGCTGACTTCTCCGGAGTCATTGACCAGCCGGTCGATCAGTTCGGCATTAACACGCAAGGCTGCGCCAGGTTGTGCAATAGATTCCTGAGATGTTGCTCCGGCCGCACTGGATAGGGATACGGCGGTTCGGGTTGCTGTTTCGCCTGCTGTTTCCTTTTCGGTTGCATGGAGTGCTTCAGTCGGGAATGCGTCATCGGTGGTATCTGCGATTGCCGGGGGCGATTCAACGCTGAACGCGATAAGTTGCAGTTGTTCAATTTTTTCACAAAGTTGATCAAATGCATGTTCAATTGAATCAATGGCATAAGTGGATACCACGGATTCGCTGAATGCTTCTTCGACTTCACTCTCCATGGTATGAATCAGTTCTCCCAGTTGTTCCGCGCCAATCATGTTGGCGCTGCCTTTGAGTGTGTGCAGTAGTCTGAGCAGGTTGATTCGGATTTCATCGTTCTGCGGCAGAATACGCCAGGCGCGAATTTTTTCGCTGATTTTCGGTATGGTGTCCCTGGCTTCTTCCAGAAAGACATGAAGCAACTCGCTGCTGATATTTCCGGGGGTGTTGCCAGCAGCAATATTATTCTCACTGTTCTGAAGTATCGCGGATTGTCCGGATTGGCTATGCGCGGGTATTTTCTTTAAACGGTATTCGCTCAGATCAATCGGTTTTTGTACGTCAATGACCTGTTCGAGTGCAGCTGCTTCTTTTTCAGACAGCCGCTTTTTAATTTCCAGGGCCAGAAATTGACTGAGCTGCAAGTCAATCTCATCGGGAAACTGCTGTAAGTAAATTTTTTGCAAAAGTTCACCCAGCTGCTGGACACCATTCTGTATTAATTGCGTATCGGATTCTTTGAGTTGTGTCTGATTTTCCTGTAATCGGGATAACCAGGTTTCCAGTGCGCTGCACAGTTCCGCGATAAAAGTCAGCCGCAAAGCAGCCGATGTGCTCGCCAGCGTGTGCGCGGCCAGCGTACAGGGATGGGTAATGATTGCCGGATGTGTTTGGAGTAGCGCTTCCAACTCCTTTTCAAGGGTTTTGATATGTTGCCTTGATTCCTTGGAAAATATTTCAAAAAGATCAGCATCAATCGAAATATCACCAATCTTGACCGTCTTTTCAGTAGCTTCAAGAGCATTTTTATCCTGTATGACCGATAACAATTGCTCGTTGCTCTCTGTCGTATGTAACGCGTTGATGAATTCCTGCAGATTTCCGGTGTCGATCTCTGTTTGAGCGGCGTTTTTCAAATTATCGCACCATTGCGTAAATGTTTTGTGTGCGTATTCCAGTAGACTAAGCAGCTCGGCGGTAACCTGATTCTTTTCATTCAACCACTGATTTAATGCTTGTTCCATCATCCAAGCGGCATCGCTGAAGAATTCCAATTTGATCATCCGGCTGCTGCCTTTGAGTGTATGGAATCCGCGCCGTATGCTGGTGAGTGACGTGATGTCCGCGGCATCGGCCTGACAACGTTGTGTAGCCTGAGCGATTTCGGCCAGAATTTCATCCGATTCCTTTAGAAATATACCCAGTAATTCAGCATCCGGAGTACTGTCTGTCCGTATAGCGGGTGCGGCAATCTCTTCAGGTTCTGACAAAATAGTGCGTGAATCATTTGTTGCGCTATCAGAAATATCCGTTATTTCTTTTGCCTCAGTCCGTGATAAGACATGCTTGTCTGTTTGTTTTCTTTGGCTTTCAAAAACAGCGATTGCCTGATCGACAATTTTCAGGCAATCGGGTGCGTCTTGCTTCAGTGCTTCCAGGAAAAAATTCAGGCTGCCGATGGCATCGGCAAGCAGATTCTGTTCGGACTGATGCAATGAATAATCCGGATCAGCGAAGGTTTGCGTCAGATTATGGCAGAGTGTCAATAAATGATTGGCGGGTTCCAGTCCAAGCATGATCAGAACGCCGGAGATTTGATTGAATAATGGCGTCAGCGCCGATAAGGCGGTCCGGTCAGCGGGTGCTTGAAAGAATTGCTCCAGTGCTTGTTCGATTTGCCGCAGATTGATCAGCATTTCCGTTGCAGCCTGTGATTGTATGGCTAGATTTTGCTCCGGACTTTCAATTGCGTGAAAAGTCGGCTTAGCCAGATCAGTCTGAATATTTTCCGGCGTCTGATCCGTCGCGGTGATGGCGCTTAATCGCCGGGTTATGGTATCGACGAGATCGGCCAGATTGTCTTGCCGTTTATTAAAGTTCACGACGATGCTTTCCAGATTCAGTAAAGCGGCTGCAATCTCCATCGCTACTTCATCGCGCATTACATCCGGATTGATTTGTCTGATGTACAGTGTTTGTGCTGTGTTGCTGATGGCCGTGATCAATTTTTGCAAGGGTTTGCTTTGCGTCTGTAACGCCGGTTCATCGAGTTGCGCCATGGTGTTTAAAAATGCCTCCAGCGCAATTTGCTCACCCGAACAGAATGACTGCCAGTTTTCATTGGCTTTGCCCAGTGATTTCTGAATTTCCTGCAGGTAATCACGTGGTGAAACCGGTATCGCTAAATTCGATTCATCGAACGGCATAAAAGACGGTAGTGCATAAGCCTTGTGTATATCCGTAATTTGTTGGTTAACCGCATTTGTTTCTGGCCGGCGGGCAATCTGGTAGAGCAGTTCGCGCGTCAGCTGCGCTGTGCCGGGCGGTAACTCCTCGACAAATTGGCGTAACGTTTTTTCGATTTTGCCGCATAGTTTTCGATTCAGTGGATCTGTATTTTGTTGTTGTGTCGTAAGACTTCCCAGGAAACCGCCCGCAATCCACCAGAAAATGCGCTGTGCTGTTGGGCCGGGTAGCTTTTCCATCTGGGCGATGGCGCGTTGCATTTTATCGAGACCGTCCTGATTGACAGTGGTTTTCAGCCATTGCACAAGTCCGGACTGATATTCAGTACGCGCCTGTCTGACCAGGGTTTCGTGTTGCTGTGACGTAAGATGGGTGAACGCGGGTTTGAGTGGCGGGTCTGCAATCAAAGCGGGATGAAACAAGTCATACAAGGATATTTGCGCATGTCCCAGCAACAGCATCAAATCGCGGTAGGCAGAGAACAGACGTAACAGATCATATCCTGCGCCATCAATACGCTCATCGAGACAGTCAAGCGTCATTCTGATGGACTGTCTGATTGTATTGATCGTGGTTTGATCCGGGTTTACCCGTTGTTCGATCAGAGCGATGATGAGCTGCTCTGCTTTTCCGGTGACGATGCGGATATCGTTTAATTCCAGCATCTCAAATAGGTCATTCAACTGATGAATGTGTGTGCGACAGGCGTGAATATGCTGGAGATTTTCAGGATTCCGGTCAAAGGCATCCAGATTCTCCTGTATGAGTGAGAAGAATTCATGAACGCTCCCTTTAACACCGGCGATGGAAGAAATATCGAGTCTGGTATGCATATTCGATGATCAGTTGAGTAAGAATGAGAAACTAGGCGATAGGATAATTTAAACCTTAAAACTGGATACGGATGATTTGAGTTCGGCAGCGTATCCCGTAATCTGATTGATTGCCGCAGTTGTAGCCAAGCTTCCGTCAGTTGTTTGTTGTGTGATCAGCAGTATTTTTTCCATATTCTCGACGACTGTGTTTGCGGCCTGGGTTTGTGCATGCGTGGTGTCATAAATATGTGTGACCTGTTGCGCCAATTGTTTCGATACCGTCTCAATCTCTTCAAGTGCTTTGCCGGCCGCATGAGATCGTTGTGTACCCTTGGCTACTTCGAGCGTACTTCTTTCCATGGCGACAATGGCGTCATAGGTGTCGTTCTGAATCATTTTTATCAAGCGGCTGATTTGTTTGCTGGCTTCGGTGGAACGTTCGGCAAGCCGCTGCACATCCTGGGCAATAATATTGAAACCGCGGCCTGCTTCGCCTGCGGCGGAAGCTTGCAATGCTGCGTTTAAAGCGAGTACGTTTGTCTGTTCAGTAATATCCGAGATCAACGCGACAATTTCACTGATTTCCTGGGCGCTTTCTCCGAGTCGTTTGATTCGTTTGGCTGTATCCTGGATGTGCGCGCGAATTTCTTCCATGCCTGTTATGGTCTGACGTACCGCGCTGCCGCCATTTTCGGCGGTTTCCAATGATTGTCTGGCAACCTGTGTGGATTCTTTGGCGGTATCGGAAACCTTATCCATCGCCTCGATCATGCCGACAATGGCGATTGTCGATTCTTTGATTTTCAGCGATTGCTGCTGAGCGTCTTCAAGCAGTTTTGCCGCAATCTGCTGCGCCTGGCTGGAAGCATCAACCACGTTGAGACTGGCAATGTTGACTTGTTCAACGAGCGTGTGCAACTCTTCTATTGTGAAATTAACCGCGTCAGCGATCGCGCCGGTCACATCTTCGGTAACTGCGGTGCGTACGGTCAGATCGCCTTCGGCCATTTTTTTCATATCCTCCAGCAGCCGCAGCATGGCTTCCTGTGTTTTGTCCAGTCCTTGCGTGGCGGTAATTCGAGGTTGCTCGGGTCTTTTCCTGCGTAATGCGTAAATCAGCCAGCATAATGAAATGATGGTACAGGCGGCCAGCACATAAATGACTTTTTTCAGCAGATCGCTTGTTTTTGCTTCCCATCGCTGAAGAGCATAATCCAGTACCGCAATGCTGTTGCGCATGATTTCATTAGTTTGAATAAGCTGGTTGGCGGCGGCCCTTGCTGGCATGACAGTCGCGATTTCGGATTGTATGGTTTGAATACTGTCGTCAATTGTGGCAAACAACGATTTGATTTGCTCCAGTTTTTCCCGCACCTGACTGTCTTTCAGCGTGGAAAGCGGTAAAACGCCCTGTCCTTCGTTCAATGCGCCGATAATCGCCAGGAACTGCTTACGGTCATGGGAAAGCTGATTCTGTATTTCGGTGACCGGCAGCTTGCTTGGCAGAACGACATTGATACTTCTGAACACATTTTGAACCAGTGTCCGCATCGTTGTAATAACACTCAATTGGTTGGATGGGCTTCCTGAATCGGTCATATGGGCGATCAGCTGCTCAAGGGTTTGATTGATCAGATTGCCCGTCGAATTAATCGTGCCGACAGCTTCACCGAGATGTGTGAATGCCTGACGGTCACTGAAAATAGATTGAATCTTCTTCTCTTCAATCAACCAGTTATTGATGATTGTTGTTAAATGATCAAGCTGAGTCTTCTCGGAGACTGGTGAAAGGTATTGCTGCCGGAAATAGCCGCCTTGTGATAACAATTCGATCGATTGATCAATGGCTTTCCGGCTGTCGAGGAGCTCTTCGAAGGCATTCTCGTGACCTGCGAATGCGTGCTGAACAATAACCGGGAGACGCTGGTTGTGTTCCTGCATGCGAACGGTTAATTCTATTCGTGCGGCATTTTCCCTAGTTTGCATCAGATGAAAAACAAGTGCAAACAACAGGGAAATCAACAGCACAATAAAAAAAATGCCGGGTATCCATGGTTTACGATAAGTGGAAAAGTGGCTCGGACTGTTGTTTCTTGTTGACGCAGTTACGGCGCCGGGCACTGCGATTGCAATGTTCGCATGCGTCTTTTTGTCGAATTCAAACAGAGTTCTCAGTTTTGCAAAAATTTCGCTCATGGCATGTTCCGGGTTTTTCCAATATTTATTGTATAGAAAGCCAAACGGTTGTCTATGCGGATTTCACAGGGCATTGTAGCGGGATATGCCTGAAAATTGAACAATAACGTGCAAGCACCTTAAGGAATTCGGGTGATTGGTGATTTGATAATCATTTTTGTATACGCAGAATGACGCAGATTTGTTTGCATCAAAAGGTTATTTGCCAGATCTTTACAGTGATGAAAATGTAAAAAATTTAAATGACACCATTGCATCGCTTCTGAGCGTGCAGTGATAATGATGCGCGCGTGTTGCAATGGCCGCCCGCGCAGCCTGTCAGTACAGCAGTCAGTGTCAAAACAGATTTGCCGGATTTGCGAAAGTAACTCCGTTTCCGTTACCGGATTGTTTCCGTATGTTAACAAACCACTTTTGCAATTTCCGGCAGCAAATCCGGTCCTTGGTAAATCAGTCCGGTGTAGATCTGTATCAAATCCGCGCCTGCATTCATTTTAGTTTTTGCGTCTTGCGCCGACATAATGCCGCCGACACCGATAATGGGAATGGCGCCGCTAAGTAATTGATGCAGTCTCCGGATAACAGCATTGGATTGCTGCGTTAACGGTGTGCCGCTAAGCCCCCCTGCTTCATGCGAAACCGGTAGATGTTCGATTCCGGTCCGGGCAAGTGTGGTATTCGTGGCGATAACGCCGTCAATGTCGTGTTTTAACAACAGCGCGGCGATTGCTTCGATCTGAGACGGCTCAAGGTCGGGCGCAATTTTCACGGCCAACGGCTTATATTCACCATGCTGTTGCGCTAAACGCAACTGTTCCGACTTTAATTCGGCCAGTAAACGATCGAGCGCATCCGCTCCCTGTAATTGCCGCAGATTCTGTGTATTGGGCGATGAAATGTTAATCGTGACATAACTGGCCAGTGGATAGACTTTTTTCAGACACAGCCGGTAATCATCGACTGCTTTCTCAATGGGTGTATCAAAATTCTTGCCGATATTGATGCCCAGTATGCCTTTATAGTTTGATGCGGTGACATTTGCGACGAGTTGATCGACGCCGTGATTATTAAATCCCAAACGATTAATAATAGCTTGCGCCTGTGGAATGCGGAAAATGCGCGGCGCAGGGTTTCCCGGCTGGGCGCGCGGCGTGACCGTGCCGATTTCGAGAAAACCGAAACCCAGTGCGGACAAGACTTGCAGATGTTCGCCATTTTTATCGAGTCCTGCTGCCAGACCGATCGGATTGGGGAAATTGATGCCCATGACGCGACGCGTGGCGCATGCCAGGGTGCGGTGTTTCAATAAGCCAAGTCTAAACGCTTTGTCCAGGGCGCTGAAAGTAATGCGATGCGCGGTTTCAGGATCAAGCTGGAAGAGCAGCGGGCGTAGCAGCGTATAAATCATATGTTATTTTAATGTTCTAGTAACTATTCAGCCTTATTTGACAAGGCGTTTGATTATGCTGTCATTTCGATCGGTAGCGAGAAATCTTGAGCGTTTATTCATGTGCCCAAAACCTAGGATTCCTCGCGTTGCTCGGAATGACAAAGTGCGCTGAATAGTTGCATGTTCTAAAATCATTCAGTCATCGGCGGTAGCTTGCTCAAAAGGCAGCCACCGGCCATTAATCAGGATTTCCAGTGGCTGGAAGCTGGCTTTGTAATTCATTTTGTGATGCTCTTTTATCCAGTAGCCGAGATAAAGATATTTGAGGCCCAGTGCGCGGCAAAGCTGAACTTGCCAAAGGACGTTATAGGTGCCGAAACTGGCCTGACCGATATCCGGATCGTAGAAAGTGTAGACAGAAGATATCCCTGTTGGCAAGAGATCAATGATGCTGACCATACGCAGGTTTTCCCGTTCATGAAAAGTGATCAGGCTGGAATTGATATGGCTTTGCAGCAAAAAATTCTGATATTGTCCGTGGTTGTCTTGCGCCATGCCGTCGTCAGCATGGCGTCGGGCCTGATAGTGTTGATAGAGTTCGAAATGCTTCCGGTCAAAATGCAGTTTGTGTTGACGGGCCGTTAAATGCTGGTGTTTTTTCCAGCATCTGCGTTGCGCACGATTGGGATTAAATGCGTCAACGCTGATGCGCACCGACAGACAGGCGCGGCACTGCTCGCATTGTGGCCGGTAAACGAACCGGCCGCTGCGGCGATAGCCATGATGAATCAGTTCCGCGTATGTTTCCGTGTCGACGGTATGTTCCGCTGCAACGACTTCGGAACGCGCCATTCTGTCCGGCAGGTAACCGCACGGATAGGGGTGCGTTGTATGATATTTAAGTGTTTTCATCGCTATCCGACCGGAGTGCCGAAATTCCATTTTTCTGCATATGTCACATCCTGAATATGTCGCTCCAGCAATTGACGGAAAACTGTTCTGGGAATTTCGCGCGCGCCCAGCGAGGCCAAGTGTGTTGTCCTGACTTGACAATCAATCACCGCAAATTCCCATTTTGACAGTTGTTCGACCAGATATGCAAACGCAATTTTAGAAGCATTAGGCGAGCGGGAAAACATGGATTCACCAAAAAAAATTTTACCCAGCGCAACGCCGTAGAGTCCTCCAGCCAGCGCGCCATCAATCCAGGTTTCCACGGAATGCGCCAGACCGAGCTGGTGCAGCTCGGTGTAAGCATCGATCATTTCCGGATGAATCCAGGTGCCTTGCTGATCTTTGCGCGGCGCAGCGCAGGATTGCATGACTTCTACAAAGTGTGCATCGGTTTGTATCGTGTAATTGTTTTTCCGGATCAATTTCGCCAGAGAACGGGAAATTTTTAACTCATCGGGAAACAAAACCATGCGTGGATCGGGACTCCACCACAAAATCGGTTCGTCTTCATTAAACCAGGGGAATATGCCATTGCGATAGGCGCTCAGCAGGCGGGAGGCGGATAAATCACCGCCGGCCGCGAGTAATCCGTTCGGTGATTCCAGCGCATTCTCCAGTGACGGAAAGGGTGAATCTGGCAAAAGTATATGACTCACAAATTTTCTCTTAAGGCAATATTTCAATTCAATCCTTGATTAAGATCAAAGTCGATTATTACATTATCGAATAGCATTCAACCACTTTATGTTCAGAGAATTTGATTTATATAAATAAGGCCGGTTGCTTTTATAGATGCTGAAAGATAAGGATTGGTTTCGAGATAGGATGCTAATACTCATTTAATATAAGTATATAAAAATGGAGGAGTTTGATGAAACGGTTTATTAAGAAAAATGTCTTGTCTGTCAGAATGATGATTGCTGGCTCTTGTTGTCTGGCGGCAGTGGCAACTTCACCGCATGCTCTAGCTCATGATACGGCATCACAGCGTATCAAACAATTAGAGCAAAGCTTGCAAGTTTTGCAAGCTGAATTGGAAAAATTAAAAACAGAGAGTGCTGAATCTGCACAAAAAGTCAATACGATAGAGCAAACAACGAACAAGACCATAGAAAGAGTTGACAATATACAGCAAACCAATGCTGCGTTAGAAGAACGTGTTGGGAATGAAACTGGAGGTGTCGCGCGTAAAGATCGTATGTTGTTTTTCCGGGGTGGATTTGCTCATATGATGAATCATCGTGATGGCGTTACTATAAAAAATCAGGTCTTGCCAATCGGCGCGCAGGATCAAGCAGACCGGGATGGTTGGTATATTGGGGCTGGACTTGACTGGAATTTGACTAACAATGTATGGGGCATGATGCCAAGAACATCAATTTTTGCGGAGCTGATGTTTGAATATAAAGAATTTGGACATGATATCAAAGGTAATGGAGCGGTTGGTAATATACCGAGCATGTTGGCGGGAGGTGACCTAAATCCGATAAATGTGACTGTGAATCAGTTTACGTTAACTGCTTCTCCAAAGATTAAATTTCTTGAAGGCTCAAAATTGAGACCTTGGATTATTCCAGCAGGCTTGGCAATTCATGTTCTGAGTCCTCCATCTGAATCGATTACTTATATAGTTCCTGGAGTTCAGTTTGGAGCAGGCATTGATTACCATCTTTGGAAGAACTTTTACTTGGGTATTGATGGGCGCTATCAATTGACCAGCAAGACTGATGGTATTAATTTAAGCGGCATGACGGCAGGTGGTTATCTGGGTATCGGCTTCTAAGTCCCGCATTATTTCAGCTAGCAAAGTTTGTTGGGTAGTGTTTTTTCCTTGTTGTTTGTTTGTGCGTAGTTCATAGGGCAGTTAGTTCGTGACGAAGCCATTGCACCTCACTGTTACAGTGAGGTGTTTTTTTTTGCGGTTGTTGTTCGCTGGGGGCAGTTTTTTCAACTGTTTCGACTTGATCTGGATTTAATTGCTGTCTCCCGCCTTGGCCAGCAGTCTGTCAAGCGCGCGGGTGCTGAGTATGCGTTTGAGAACACCGAATAGGCGGGTCGGAAAAGTAACGTAATACCGTGGTTGCGGATTTGTTGCTTCAAGCGCATGAATAACGCGTTTGAGAACAGCTTCGGGTGGAAGCGTGAAAGGTACTGCCGGGCCTTCCTTGTTCAGGCGCTGCAAAACTTTCTGATAACGCTCGCGATGAATGCTGTTTTCAATGTCGATATATTTGTTCAGCATGACCAGTGCGTTTTGCCGGAATTTGCTGGCGATCGGACCGGGCTCGATCAGGCAGACGTGAATATCGGTGTCTTTGAGTTCAAGCCGCAGGGTATCGCTCAGTCCTTCAATGGCGTATTTTGTGGCATTGTAAGCACCGCGAAACGGTAAGGATACGAAACCGAGTACCGAACTGTTCTGAATAATGCGTCCGTAATTTTGTTTCCGCATGACGGGAATGACGAGGTTGGTGAGTTCCTGCCAACCCAGGACATTGGTTTCGAATTGGTCGCGCAAGGCATCGCGGCTGAGATCTTCAATGGCGCCCGGCAGTCCGTAAGCGCCATTATTAAACAAGGCGTATAATTCGCCGCCGGTTCGTCGCATGACTTCTTCAAACGCGAAATGTATGGAATTTGAATCCATGAGATCCAGGCGGAAACTTTCCAGCCCCTCGTTCAGCAGCATGCTGACGCTGTCATGCCGGCGTGCAGTGGCAAAAACACGATAACCTCTGGCTTTTAACGCCTTCGCCACACATAGGCCAATTCCACTTGAGCAGCCTGTAATTAAGATTGTTTTTTTCATTTCTTGAATTGATCTTGAATATATTTCGGACATCCGCTTGACAATCGGATGACTGCAAAGATAGCATCAAACGGACAGAAAATCTCTGTTTGGTGAAAACGGTTTTAATAGCAGGCAAGTCTATGTCCCAATCCAAAATACTGTTCAGGCTCAGTGGCGTTCCAGATGATGAAGCCGACGACGTTCGTAAGCTCTTGATGGATAACTATATTGAATTTTACGAAACTTCGGCAGGCAACTGGGGGATATCCATGCCAGCCATCTGGTTAACGGATGCGGATGACTATGACAGGGCGCGCTCATTGCTTGATGAATATCAGCGAGCGAGAACGGTGCGTATGCGATCGGAATATGAGCGTCTCAAACAAGAAGGAAAACTTAAAACATGGCTTGATCTCGCCAAAGAAAAGCCCTTGTTGTACCTGTTTCATTTTTTTGTCGCCGCACTGGTGGTTTATCTATCCGTGCGATTGGTGATCGACATGAGTAACATAGGTTGAAATATTAAGCCGTGCATGGCGAGTAATACGTACATTTCAAAGATTTTACAACTGACTATAGATAAGGAGTCATGATGAAAGGTTTGTTAAAAATAGTGGTGGCAGCACTGGCTATTGCGCCACTGGCTGCGCATAGTGGTGGAAATCCGGAGCATGTCAAATTTCCGGAGGGCTACGCGGATACGTTTACCCTTTATTCCACAGCGAATCGCGCGAATCAGACACAGGTGGCCAAACTGTACGCGAATGATGCAGCGATAGCCAGCTACAAGGCGGAGCAAAAAGCGGCTTCCGGATCTGTGGTAGTCATGGAAATTTATGCAACCAAGACAGGGGAAGATGGTAAGCCAGTGAAAGGCAGCGACGGGCTTTTTGAAATCGATTCTCTTGCGGGTGTTGCGGTGATGGAGAACCGCGCTGACTGGGACGAAGCTTTCTCGGCGGATGATCGTACCGGAAATTGGGGTTTTGCTTTGTATAATCCTGATGGCTCAGAGAAAAGCAATGAGTTGAATTGTGTGCAGTGTCATACCCCATTGGCCGCACAGGATTATTTGTTCACTTTTCAGCGGTTAGTCGATTTCGTCAAAAATGATTAAGTGATTTGGTGTAATGGATTGAATTCTCGTTATTTTCTGATTTTGACGAGAATTCAATATTTTTTCAGACTATCTGAGTGATGGATAAAGGCAGGACTATAAAACCAGAGAATATTTATTCCTCCGTCTCCAATGGTCACGAAAAAGAGTTTTTCGAGACCCTGGTCGAGAAAGGTATGTTGAGAATCGAGAGGATTGTGTCCTGTGGACATCGCTCGCCGGAAAACGGCTGGTACGACCAAAATCAGAATGAATGGGTTTTGCTGTTAAAGGGCAGTGCGGTAATAACCTTCTCAAACAATGTGGTTGTTCGTTTGGAGGAAGGTGATTATATTCATATTCCACCGCATCAACAGCACAGAGTCAGCTGGACAGATCCAAATCGAGAAACCTACTGGTTGGCGGTCTATTATTGATGCCGTGTTAGCTGAGTTGAAGAACTATCCACTGCAAGCGCTGCGGTGTTAAAAAAGATCCGTTTCTGTCTTGCGTTGACTGTCTCGGTTACACTGCTTAACGCTCTGTTAATATCCGCGAGTAACCAGTCTAATGCTTAATAATGGTGTATTGATGTGCACAAATAGGCCTGCGTACAAGTCATCGTAGATTCGCGTGTCCGAGTCAGTCCGGTAATTGAGAAATTCATGATTGTTTCTGATTTGAACACAAACGGAACAAAAAAGCGGGTAATAAAACAAAAGGCTAGGAGTTCGTGTTGGCGCCCATCCGTTTTGAAAATGGACTGCCATATTTCTGACGAAACTTTTCGACTCGACCCGCAGTGTCTACAATTTTCTGCTTGCCAGTATAAAAAGGATGACACATAGAGCAAACCTCAATATTCAACGACTTATTCAGTGTCGAACGTGTTTCAAATGAATTGCCGCAGCTGCATGTGACCGTAATTTCCTGATAATCAGGATGTGTATCCGCTTTCATTGTTATCCTCAGTTACAGTATGACTAAAAGCACAAACCAAAAACGCGCCATTATCCTTTAATATTTGCGTTGACGCAACTTTCGTTCAGGATTTTGTAGAGAACAAATAAACTGTCCGGGTATGTAGTAAATGATCTGTCCGGTTTTGCTTGACCAAATCATATACGTTAATGGACTTTATTGCATCACTACTTTTCCACTTCGGTGTCGCTCGGGATCGTGGGTGCTCATTGTATACGGCATGGTGTAAATCTGGCTGAAATCTTGCTCAGTCACGATCAATCCCCTCTTGCCATCTACTTTATATTCACTGTTCAAAATAAGGCATGGCGAGCGACTGTCGCTTGTCAATGTCGACGATTATGTCGAGTGTTTTGGTTATTTGGCGTTCACCTTGCCGTGTTGCCCTTAATGTTCGCTGGGTTCTGCTTGCATCGTAAGCCTCCAATCCTTCCATCTTAATATGGTTGTTGAATTTCATTATTCTGCCTGAGTAAATTTTTCAGGAGGATAATTGATGAAATTACAGCAGCATCAACGAAAACATATAGAAATCTGGCAATCAAGCGGCATGAGCCAGGCTGCTTATTGTCGTAAGCAGGGATTGAATGCGAAGACATTTTGTAACTGGTTGAGAGTTTATCGCCATGATTGCTTGGATAATAAGCCCGCCACGTTGGTACCGGTAACGATCAAACCGGAATCGTCACCGATGAATTCTTTGAAATTACGCGGTTCTGGCGGTTATGTATTGGAAATACCGGCAGATGTTTCACCGCAATGGCTGGTTGAATTGTTGCGATGTCTGGAATGATTACGCATAGCGGTCAAATCTGGATGATGGTTGAACCGGCAGATATGCGCCGAGGCATTGACGGTTTGTCGATGATTGTGCAGCAGGCGCTGGGTTATTCGCCGTGTTCGGGATCGGCGTTTGTGTTTTGTAACCGTGCGGGCAATCGCATCAAGGTGTTGTTGTGGGATGGTACGGGAGTCTGGTTATGCCAACGCCGATTACATCAAGGCCGGTTTGTGTGGCCGAAGCTGGAGGATCGTTGTTTTGAGTTGACGAGAATGCAGTGGGAATGGCTTACGGCAGGTGTGGACTGGCGGCGTCTGTCGGCATTGCCACCTGCTCATTTGCAGGTGTGATGTTATGTGATAATTCAATGTTAACAGTTAGTTATGGTGGTTTTGTGGTATAATAATGGCCATGAAATCATTGACTCAACTCGATCAATTGAATCTTGATGCGGATACCAAACAACAGGTGGCCGACATTGTTCAGACGTTGCTTGATCAGGCCCAGCAAGAGATTCGCGCACAGGAGATTAAAATCCAGGCGCTCACAATGGAACTGGCACATTTGCGCCGCATCCGTTTTGGCCGGAAGAACGAGTCACTGTCTTCATTCGAACATCCGAGTCTGTTTGACGAATCGGTGCTGGCGGATATCGCTGCCGTCAATGCGGAAATCGAACAGATCAATGCACCAGCCGATAAAGACACTAAACCCAAGTTGCCGCGCAATCGTGCTGGACGCCAGCCGCTGCCGGATCATTTGCCGCGCATCGAGCACCGGCATGAACCCCAGTCCTGCCAATGCAACCAGTGCGGCCGCGAGCTGGTTAAGATCGGTGAAGACGTTACCGAACAGCTCGATGTTGAACCCGCTCGATTTTTTGTTCACCGTCACATCCGGCCACAGTACGCTTGCAGAACTTGCGAAACCATCACTGCAGAACCGGCGCCACCGGCAGTGATCGACGGCGGTATGGCAGCGCCGGGTTTACTGGCCTGGGTGGTGACCAGCAAATATCTGAACCATTTGCCGCTTTATCGCCTGGAACAAATGGCCGCCCGTGAACAAGTCACACTGTCCAGTTCCACGCTTGCGGAATGGGTAGGCCGTACAGGCGTAGCCCTGCAACCGCTGGTTGATCGCCTGATCTGGCATTTGCTGCAGGGTAACATGCTTCATGCCGATGAAACGCCCATCGCGCAACTGGAACCCGGCAACGGCAAAACCCGCAAGGCCTATCTATGGGCCTACCGCAGTAACGATCTTGACTCGGGGCCACGAATCGTCATCTTCGACTATCAAGCCGGTCGAAGCGGCCGGCATGCGCAAAACTTCCTGCAAAACTGGCAAGGCCATCTGCTGGTCGATGACTATGGCGGCTACAAACCGCTGTTCTCCAGAACCGCATCGCCCTGTATCGAACTGGGCTGCTGGGCGCATGCGCGGCGCAAATTCTTCGACCTGCACAAAGCCAACGCCAGTCCAATGGCATTCGAGGCATTGCAGCGTATCAGCACCTTATATGCGATTGAGGCAGAAGGCAAACACCTGAATGCCGAGGCGCGTCAACAGTTACGCGTCGAAAAAAGCCTGCCGCTACTTAATGCAATGCACGGCTGGCTGACTCAAACCCGCCTACAAACCGCAAATGGCGGCGGCTCCGCCAGAGCACTGGACTACACACTCAAACGTTGGAAAAGCCTGAGCCGCTACGCACAAACAGGTCATCTGCCGATCGACAACAATCCGGTAGAAAACACCATTCGCCCCATCGCCATCGGGAAAAAGAACTGGCTCTTCACTGGATCGGAACGCGCCGGCCAACGTGCTGCAGCCATTCAAACCCTGTTCGGCACCGCCAGGCTAAACAACACCAATCCGGCCACATGGCTCAAAGAAACACTCGCTAAACTCCCCGCCTGGCCCAATAGCCGTATCGATGAATTACTTCCGTTGACACCGGAGTTCATTCAATCATCAAAGCAAGGCAAATGACAGGTGGATGCGTTGGATGCTTACCTTGCATCACTTGTTGCTGCCTTGTATTGACTGCCTCGGTCACACTTCTCAATAGCCTGTTAATGCAGTTTCCTGTTGAATACCTGCCGGTGGGCTTGAAGGCGATTCAAGACGGTATGAAATTAACACTCAACTTTATAAAAAGCCAACCGATTACTGCTACAACGATGGTTACTAACCCTCTCAAATTACAGAGCTAACTAGTTGTTATTGACTATTGTTTGAATAAAGAAATTGTTTTTAAAACAGGAGAACCTAAATGGCACAAGTAATCAATTCGAATATTCCTTCGTTGACTGCTCAGCGTAACCTGAACATGTCGCAATCTTCACTCAACACAGCTTTGGAAAGATTGTCTTCCGGCCTTAGAATTAACAGCGCAAAGGACGATGCGGCGGGCTTGGCAATTTCTGAAAGAATGAGCTCGCAAATCCGTGGCCTTAATCAAGCTGCACGGAATGCAAGTGATGGTATTTCTCTTTCACAGACAGCGGAAGGCGCATTGACTCAAATCAGTGACAATCTGCAACGGATCCGCGAGCTTTCCATTCAGGCCGCCAATGCGACTAACACCGCCAACGACCGCGCTGCACTGCAAGCCGAAGTTACGCAGCTCACCGCCGAGATTCAGCGTGTATCCACGCAAACCCAGTTCAACGGTATGAATCTGCTTGACGGATCGTTTAGCACCATCAATTTTCAGGTGGGCGCCAATGCCAATCAAACGATTTCCGCTGCGTCCGGTAACTTCCAAACCAGCGCATTTGGCAACTATCGCATCGGCGGACTGGCTGCTTTCGTGCCTGGTGGCAGGGGCGATCTGGTTGCTGGCACTATCGGTTCGAACAGTGACGCATTCGGCAACTCAGTACTGCTAAGTGGCACGACAGGTGACGCATCCGCAGTCAACGGGGCCGCTGCTGCTGGAGATTTCCGGATTGCAACAGGTTCAGGTAATTTTGATGTCTACTATCGAGCGGGCGCCAGCGCGGGCGAAATCGCAACGGCGATCAACAGCACCGGCAGCGGCGTAAATGCAAACGCCATTACTGAAGTCGTACTGGGTGCTGGCACTGGTACGGGTGTGGGTTTCCAGCAAAATACCACGTACTCGTTCGCCATTTCGACCGACTACTCCGACCCAACAAACGCTAATACAGTAGATCCGAAATACACGACGATTTCATTTAAAACTGGTGGTTCCGATGATCAAGCCGATGTTGATTCAGCCAGTTATCTGAGCACGGCAGTCCAAGCATTTAATGATGCTTCCGCTAAAACCGGTTTCACTGCCGAGGTGGTGTTGAGCGATGATGGTTATCACTCAATCAAACTGACTAACACTAATGGCAGCGATCTGCGCATACTGAATAACTCTTATGACAATACTGGAACTGCGCTCGATATCCAGGTGAATGATATTTCTCTGCTGGATGGCGATACCAGTACTGATTCCACCTATAGCGAGACGCTTACCGGCGGTTCGCTGGATACCACGACCGGTGTCTGGACTAATGGCAATGGCGCCTGGTTTACCGGCCGAGTGGTTCTTGACTCTTCCAAGTCGTTCACGATAACCACTGCTGTAGCTGATGTGTTCGCGGATGCTAGTGCGCCGAACACGGCGGCAGCCGGCACTTATGGTGCGCAACTGCAAGCTGCCAACGCGATCGACATTACCACTGCGGAATCAGCCAACCGAACATTATCGATTGTCGATTCGGCGCTGACCGCGGTCAATGATCAGCGCGCCCGCTTTGGCGCTTTGCAAAACCGGCTGGAAAGCACTATCAGTAATCTGCAAACAACGTCCGAGAATCTGTCTGCTTCACGCAGCCGGATACGTGACGCTGATTTCGCGGCGGAAACGGCAACAATGACACGGGCGCAGATTCTGCAGCAGGCTGGTGTTGCGATGCTTGCGCAGGCGAATGCGTTGCCTAACAATGTGTTGTCATTGCTAAGGTAAGGAATCGCATAAGCAATCATAGCCATGCGGAGAAGCTCGGAAGAATCATCAGCTTTTCCGCAACCACTTATGCACAAGGAGATTTAATATGATGATCAATTCAGCAACAGCTATCCATGATTTTATACCGCCGCCATCCTTGGCCGATAATCCGGGGCTAAGAATGCCGGCTAGCCCGGAATTGACTGTCGGCATGACGCAAAAAACCGGAACGGAAACCATTAAACCGGAGCAGATTCAGGACGCTGTTGATCAAATCCAACAGTTTACACAAACACTGACGCAGAACCTGAATTTTTCCATTGATGAAGACACCGGAAAAACGGTTATCAAAATTATGGATACTCAGACTCAGGAGGTGATACGCCAGATCCCCTCGGAAGAGGCGATCAATATCGCTCGCGCGCTTGGAGAAATCAAAGGATTACTATTTAGCGACGAAGCCTGATTTTCGCGTAAATTTCATTACGAAAAGGACATCACCATGCTCTCTTCACCCGGACTCGGCTCAGGACTGGATGTCAACAGTATTGTTGGCCAACTGATGACCCTTGAGCAGCGCCCACTGCTACTGCTTAATAACAAGGAAGCAGGACAACAAGCCAAGATATCAGCATACGGCAGCCTTAAAGGAGCCCTCTCGTCATTCCAGAACAGTGTCAAGACATTGACCAATGAATCAATCTTCAGTGGTGTCAAAGCCACTACCGCCAATCCGGACATCGTTACAGCCAGCGCATTGTCGACCGCAGCTGCGGGCAGCCATCAGATTGAAGTTTTAACGCTTGCTCAGGCGCAGAAAATCAAGTCCGATGCATTTGCTTCAACCGATACAGCAATCGGTAGCGGAACATTGACAATTGAGTTTGGCACGTATAATAGCGACGGTTCATTCACTAATCATCCCGATAAGCTTGCGAAGGCAATTACAATAGAACCCGGCCAATCCTCATTGGGGAGCATTCGCGATGCTATTAACCAGGCTGATGTGGGCGTTTCCGCAAGCATTGTCAACGATGGTGCGGGCAATAGGCTTGTTATCGCTTCAAGCGATACCGGCTTGAATAGTGCGCTGAAAATCACGGTTAGCGATAGTGACGGCAATCACACCGACAATGCCGGATTGTCACGGCTTGCTTACGATGCTTCCACGGGTGGAGCGATCAATATGGTGGAAACGGTCGCTGCCCAGAATGCTACGATGGTGATCGACGGCATCAACATCAGTAAACCGTCCAATACGATTTCAGATGCGCTTGGCGGCGTTACGTTCAACCTGATCAAGGCCGAACCTGGCACGACGACCACTCTGAATGTTGCTCGCGATGTCTCAAAAGTACAGGCCGGCGCGGAAGCTTTCGTCAAGGCATATAATGAGCTGGCAAAAACCATTTCCGATGTGTCCAGGTATGATGTGGCAAATCAACAGGCATCAGTACTTACCGGAGACTCAACAGTCCGCGCAATACAGACGCAATTGCGAGGCGTGTTGAATTCATTTCTCCCCGGCGCGGCAGGTGGACTGAATTCATTGTCACAAATCGGGATCAGTTTTCAGAAAGATGGTACGTTACAATTGGATAATGCTAAATTGAATGCAGTGCTGAATGATCCGTCTAAAGATATTGCGGCATTCTTTACCAGCAAAACCGCAGCCACGGCGTCGCCTATCACAACCAATCTGGCGCAAACGAGCGACAATCTGATTTCACTCATTAATCAACCGGCGAATTTCCAGCCTGGCAGCTTCGCTGTCAACATTACTCAGTTAGCAACCCGGGGCGAAGCTGTGGGTAGTACTGCTGCTACATTGAATATCAGTTCGTTGCCATTATTTGAGAACAATACACTGGATCTGTCGATCGACGGCATCAGTAGTAGCATCACGTTGACGGATGGTGCTTATACCGCTGATTCGCTAGCTGCGGAAATTCAGTCCCAAATCAACAGCAACGCAACGTTTCAAACAGGTGGTGTTTCGGTTACGGTTACCCAGAATGCCGGTATTCTGTCGATTACCTCTAACCGTTTCGGTTCGACTTCCAGTGTTGAAATCACGGGTGGAAATGGGGTTGCTGATTTATTTGGTGCGCCAACTGAAACGCAGGGACTGGATGTGGCCGGAACTATTGGTGGAGAGCCGGCAACCGGCTCAGGCAAGGATCTGAGCGGCACTGGTGCGGCTGCTGATATAACGTTGCGCGTCGATGGCGGCGCTACGGGCGGTCGTGGCACGGTTGATTTCCTGCAAACCACAGAAACTCCCGAAGCTGCATCATTGCCTTCGATTGGTTTTGCCAGCAGACTGGATCGAATTCTGGAAGGCATGCTGGAGAATGATGGATTACTTGATGGCCGTATGGATGGTATCAATGCTTCTATCAAGGATATCGATAAGCAACGCGAGGCCTTCTCCCGCCGCCTTGAAGACATTGAAAAACGGTATCGTGCTCAATTTACCGCGTTGGATACGTTGATTGCGAGCATGACGCAGACAAGCAGTTTTTTGCAACAACAGTTAGCTGGCTTATCTGCAACCAGTAATCGCTAATTCATAAAGTATATATCTTAAAAGAACCGATTTTCAGAAAGGAATAATTCAATGAGCGTAGCAATCAATAATCCTATTTCAAATTATCAGCGTGTTGGCATTGAAACGGGTGTCGAGTCGGCCAATCCACACAAGCTGATTTTAATGCTGTTTGAAGGTGCATCAGAAGCGCTGATTAAAGCAAAATTGCATATCAAACATAATGAAATCGCCCAAAAAGGGGAAGTATTATCTAAAGCAATCATGATTATTGATCATGGTTTGAAGGCCAGTCTTGATATGCATGCCGGGGGGGAGCTTGCGCAGCATCTGCTGGCGCTCTACGATTATATGACCAACCGTCTACTGATTGCGAATCTTAAAAACGACATAGAAATTATCGATGAAGTCAATCGACTGCTTGGTGAGTTATATGGCGCATGGAAAGTACTTGAAAAGTCGCCGGATATCAATGCAAAGTCGAAAGCTGTTGCTTGATCAATTCTATGAAATTTTAACAAAAAAGGTTTTGCACGAATGGACGGCATAAAAATAATTAATCTATACGAAGACATACTTGCTACGACAGACAAAATGTTG
The DNA here is from genome assembly GCA_024235735.1 of Burkholderiales bacterium. Classification (GTDB taxonomy): domain Bacteria; phylum Pseudomonadota; class Gammaproteobacteria; order Burkholderiales; family Nitrosomonadaceae; genus Nitrosomonas. The sequence continues at coordinate 50,595 of JACKLU010000012.1, read as the reverse complement.
GACGCGGCTAAAAGGAATGAGTGGGATACTTTAATCGCTTTAGAAAGGCAATGCCGTGAACTAACACAGAAACTTGCCACCAATGAAACAGAATTGCCGCTAAGTTATGAGCATCAACAGAAGAAAATCGAGATTATTCACCAAGTGCTTGATCACGATGCGCAAATCAGACAAATTACAGAACCCTGGATGACTAAATTGCAGGAAATGATTAGTGCCAACAGATATAAACGCAACTTGCAACAGACATATCAAACCAGCAATGCATATCTTTAACAGCCTGTTAACAGATGGTTAAACTAGAATTTAATCGCCGAGATCTCGGCCAGAATTTGGCGTAAGCTATTCAGGTAAAATTTTTTATTAGTAATAAATTTTCAATACTACGGTTTCGCAAAAACTTTCGTTGGATAAAAAGTGATTGTCGGAATATGCGCATCGCCCTCCAAAATTCGATTCCAATGATTTCTTCTATTGAAAGTAGATCAGGGGGGATCATATGGAATCGAATTTTACAGCGCGGGGAATTGTTTTATGTGATTTTGGTGACACAGTAATCGATGAGAATTCGTGATACCAACCATTGTTAAAACCGACGCTGGTTCACAGCAATCCAGTCAGGCCATTACTGCAATTCGGCCTGTTGCTCCTGTTACGCCTGCAAAAGTAGTTGCCGATCCTGGTACTACCGAACATGGATTTGTTCCGGGTCAACATTATCAGGCCATTGTTGAAAAGCGCCTACCCAATGGTAACTACACTGTTCATATTTCGGACAAGTTTTTGCAAATGCAGTTACCTGGAGGCGCGCAACCAGGCGACCATCTGAAGTTGCTTTTCATTACCAATGAGCCGAAGCCTAAATTTATCGTCCAGGACGAAAGTGCTGCATATTCAAAAAATAATGCACTTATCAGTCTGGCGGGAAAATTTTTGGACAGTTTGATGCATCAGGGGGGGAAATTAACTGCAATGACGCCTGCCATGACAACACCAATTCTTGCCAATCCACTAACAAATAAGCAGGATTCTCCCCTTTTATTGCAAAAAGCAATTTATCAAAGTGGCTTATTCTATGAATCGCATCTGGCCAAATGGATTCAGGGTAAATATCCGTTCGAGAGACTACAATTGGAGCCGCAAAATAAATTAAAAACACTCACAGCTGAAGCAGTAACAACAGCCAACGCGCCAGCTTCGCTTGCGCAAGCGCATACATTACCACTGGTTCAACAACAATTAATAGCACTTGAAACAGGCCACATCATGTGGCAAGGGGAAATCTGGAATGGTCAGCAAATGGAGTGGGTTATCAACGAAGACGGTGATGACCATAATGCCAGTATGCCAAATACTGCTAAGCAATGGAAAACCAGACTGACATTGACTCTTCCTGAGCTTGGAAAAATTACAGCGACACTTATCCTGAATGCTCAGGACATACAGATCCGGTTCGATGTCAATAGTCCTGACATTCAACAGCAGTTGAAAAACAGTCTGAATCTGTTGAGAACGAGCTTGCAAGCGGCTGGCATGGTTGTTACTTCGTTTGCGCTTCAATCCGATGACTGACAGCGATTCAAAACTGGAGGCTGTCGCACTTGCTTATCGGGATGGTCAGGTTGCACCCAGGATAGTCGCCAAGGGGCGTGGCTTGATTGCACAGGAAATCATACGACTTGCCAAAGAATCAGAGGTTTATGTTCATGAATCCAAGGAGCTTGTGGCATTGTTGATGCAGGTGGATCTTGATGATCGCATTCCTCCGCAGCTCTATGTCGCTGTTGCAGAATTGCTTGCCTGGTTATATCGCTTGGAGCAGGGGCAGAATCAGAGTGGAATTGAATCAAAACATGATTCGGAGAATTCTCTTGACGTGTTGTCAGTTCGATCCAAAAACACTTAAAACGGAGCTTTTCATTATGTTTGATGCATCTGGATTATCTAATCCATCAGATTTAATACCTGAAGAAGAAAATTTCCGTATCCGCACGAAGATTGATATTCTTCATATCTTACGTAATGTAATGCGCAAGAATATGCTCATTACACTTTATTTCGATACAACCAACCGCTTTATACTGACTTCTGTTCTGGATATTGAAGAAAATGCCGATGAAATAATAATCGATTGTGGCGCTAATCCGAGGTACAACCGGCTTGCTTCGGCTTCAACGGATTTAACTTTCGTTACTTCACTGGATCGCATCAAAATAGAATTCAAATCCACCAGAATCAGAAAAATAGAGTTTGAAGATCGTTATGCATTTGCAGTCAAATTACCCGATTACCTGATTCGCTTTCAGAGAAGAAACTACTTTCGTATACCAACACCGATTATCGTACCGATTAAGTGTGTTATTCCTATTCCGAATCAAACCGCGCCAGTTAAGGCGGAAATTACGTTAATCGACATCAGCTGTGGCGGTATCGGTGTTATTGATCACCACCCGGTAATCAGTTTTGATCCTGGAATAATTTATCATCATTGTCAAATCAATTTGCCCGAAATAGGGAGCATAATCGCAACAATTCAGGTGAAAAACACTTATGAAATGATGCTCAGGAATGGAAAAACATGTAAACGGGCCGGGTGTGAATTTATTAATCTGCCTGCTGAAATGGAAGCCATGATTCAACGTTATGTGACCCTGAAAGATCAGACCAGAAAAACACCTTAAAAAATTCTGTGATTGGTTCAGCGCGATTCGATACGTTACTGTACCCTTTATTCGTTCAATTTCGATGGCCGCTTTTTTATTTCCACAATAAAATAGATAGTTGTAGCATCTAAAAAGATTTCATCTTTTGATTGAGCGATATACCTCAAACATACTATTTCAGGGGGATAAGAAGTGCCAATTATCAAAAATACCCGAGCAACCTATTCAGGTCATGTCAGGCAGCAACTTTCTTTCCGGAAGCTGGTTAATACAAAAGAAGTTCTTTTTATTGACCGAGGCATTGAGGATTATCAGGTTCTGATTGACAGTGTCCGGCCGGGAATCGCTGTTCATCTCCTCGACAATCACACCGATGGCGTGTTGCAGCTCAGTGAAATTCTGCTTCAGTATACAAATCTGGAAGCGGTTCATATTGTGTCGCACGGTACCACCGGTTGTCTGATACTCGGTAACAGCCTGTTATCCATAGCCACGCTCGGCAAATATCAGCACAGCCTGTTTTCCTGGAAAGCCAGCCTTAAGCAACATGCCGATATTCTGATTTATGGCTGCAATGTCGGAAAAGGTATTTCAGGTAAGTATTTTATTCAGCAACTGGCGGAAATAACCGGAGCCAATGTCGCCGCGTCGAGCACGCTGACGGGAAATAGTGAACAGGGTGGAAACTGGGTGCTGGATGTCACAACCAGTAAAATCAATACACAATTTGTGTTTCGCAAGGAAAGCCTTGTACACTTTTCTTCGATTTTGGCGACAAATACGTTGGATTTTACTAACGATACGGTTACCAATTTTGTCACCGCAACACATCCGACAACTAATTTCGGCACTATCAATTTAAAAATCGTCAAGGATGTGAACTCAACGGGCACTGCAAATGTTTCACTGACGCTTGCATTAACCGGAACGATCGATGATACATTTGATGATTTTTATTATCCCGGCACTGACGGCGAATATCTCGTCATCTACACTGATGGCCGTGAAGTTGATTTCCAGTCGATAAAATTTGGCAGCAGTAACAGTGCGACTTATACCAGTTTGACGGTCTATGCGTATAGAGACAACATTCTATTGGGTAGTCAGACCTTTTCCCCCGCTGGTGCCAATTTTCCTAATGATTTCAGTACCGAGGCAGTTACCTTTACCAACAGTATTTTTGATAATGCCGATGAAATACGCCTGATTGGTGTCGACGGCGTTAACGTGGATGTTGTCAATACCGTCGTTGATGATCTTGTCATTGCGGATGCCATAGCCGATCCCACGATCACTTCGGCGACGTATGACGCCAGTACCAACACGCTGGTGGTAACCGGAATCAGTATGCTGGCCACCGGTGGTGCGGTCAATGATATTAATGTGTCCAAGCTGACGTTGACCGGCGAAGGGGGAGCGACGTACACACTCACGTCCTCCAATGTTGAAATTGACTCGGCGACACAGTTCACGGTTGTTCTGAATGCCGTGGATCAAATCAACGTGGAAGGATTACTGAACAAGAATGGCACATCATCAGTTGGGGCTGTGACCTACAATATCGCCGCCGCCGCGGACTGGAATCCTGCTCAGGCTGGCAATGCCGACCTGACCGGCAATGGTGTTACGGTCAGCAATGTGCAGATACCAACTATTACATCAGCAACATACGATGCCAGTACCGGCAGTCTGGTTGTCACCGGTACCAACCTGGTTAAAGCGGTGGGTGCAACCAACGACATTACCGCCAACAAATTCACTCTGACTGGCGAAGGTGGCAGCACTTATACGTTGACAGATACTTCCAACGTCGAGATCACTTCAGTAACGCAGTTTACCCTGACATTGAGCGCTGCCGACAAGGCTGCAATTAACCAGATCATCAACAAAAATGGCGCCAGCTCCACAAGTGGCACAACGTATAATCTGGCGGCTGCCGACGACTGGAACACGGTCATCGGCAATACCGATATTGCCGATGGAACAGGGAATGGCATCACCGTCAGCAATGTAGCAGCACCGACGATTACCAGTGCAGCATACGACTATTCCACCAACACACTGACAGTCACTGGTACCGGTTTCCTCAAACGGAGCGGTGCAGCCAACGATATCGATATTTCCAAACTGACATTCATTGGTGAGGGTGGAGCGGCTTATACCCTGACCAGCGCCTCGGATGTGGAAGTCGACTCAGGCACTCAATTCACCGTTGCATTAAGCGGCGCCGATCTAACCAATGTAGAAGCGCTGCTCAACAAGGACGGCACCACTTCGACAGATGCCACAACCTACAATCTGGCGGCGGCGGAAGACTGGGCGGCCGGCGCAGACAGCGCGATCAATGTGGCCGATACGACCGGCAATGGCATCACTGTTTCCAACTATGCCGTGCCCACGATTACTTCGGCGACTTATGACGCCAGCACGGGACAACTGGTGATAACCGGCACCAACTTTGTCAACAAATCCGGTGCTGCAAATGACATTGACGCTTCTTTATTCACATTCACCGGTGAAAGCGGCAGCACCTATACGCTGACCGATACCAGCGATGTCGACATTACTTCAGCCACAACCGCAACGGTTACTTTAAGCGCTACCGATTTGCTCAACGTCAATGGACTATTGAATAAAAATGGCACGAGTTCTGTAGGTGCAACGACCTACAATCTGGCGGCGGCGGAAGACTGGATGCCGGGGGCGCCGAGCGCCAATATCATCGCCGATGCAAGTGGCAACGGCATTACCGTCAGCAACGTACAGACCCCAACCATTACCTCCGCCACTTATGACGCGAGCACCGGCAGTCTAGCCGTTACTGGCACTAGTCTGATCAAAGCCGCTGGCGCTACGAATGATATTGATGTCTCCACGCTGACATTTACTGGTGAAGGCGGTACAACTTATACCCTGACCGATACCAGCGACGTGGAAATCACCTCAGCCACTTCGTTCACGATCACTTTGTCCAGCACTGACAAGGCGGCCATCAACCCGATCCTGAATAAGAACGGCACCAGTTCAGTTGGTGGCACAACGTTCAATCTGGCGGCTGCCGACGATTGGAACACGGTGATTGGCAATGCCGACATATCCGACGCCACGAATGCGGTTACTGTCAGCAATGTGGCGGTACCCACCATCACCAGCGCAACTTACGACTATGCCGCCAATACGCTGGTTGTCACCGGAACCGGCTTTCTGAAGAATTCCGGTGCAACTAATGACATCGATATTTCCAAACTGACTTTTACCGGAGAGGGCGGTTCAACCTACACGCTGACCAGCGCCTCGGATGTGGAAATCGACTCAGACACCCAATTCACCGTTACATTAAGTGGTTCCGATCTGACCAATGTGGAGGCGCTGCTCAACAAGAATGGCGTCAGTTCGGCGGATGCCACCACTTATAATCTGGCGGCTGCGGAAGACTGGGCGGCTGGTGCGGACAGCGCGGTCAATGTGATCGATACGACCGGCAATGGCATCACGGTATCCAACTATTCCGCGCCCGCGATCACTTCAGCGACTTATGACGCCAGCACAGGACAATTGGTCATTACAGGCGCCAATTTTGTCAATCAATCCGGCGCTGCAAATGACATAGACGCTTCCTTATTCACATTTACCGGTGAAGGCGGAGACACCTATACATTGACCGATACCAGCGATGTGGAGATTACTTCGGCCACAGCCGCAACGGTCACCCTGAGCGCAACGGATCAATTGAATGTTCATGGCCTGCTCAACAAGAATGGCACTGCATCGGGGGGCGCAGTTACTTACAACCTTGCCGCTGCGGATAACTGGATCACAGGTGCGCCAGCAGTTAATGATGTCAGTGATACAACAGGTAATGGCATTACAGTGAGCAACGTGCAAACACCGGCCATCACTTCCGCTACCTATGATTCCGATAGCGGGGTTTTGCAAGTCACGGGCACTAACCTGTTTAGGAAAACAGGTGCATCCAATGACATTGACATTTCCGCGCTGACTTTTACGGGCGGCACTGCAAATGCGACGTATACACTGACCAGCGGCTCCGACGTTGAAATCACTTCGGCAACCGCCTTCTCAATAACCTTGTCCGGTGCAGACAAAACCAATGTGGATGCACTGCTGGATCAGATCGGCACCGTTTCATCAGGCGGATCAACCTATAATCTGGCCGCAGCGGATGATTGGCTGGCCGCAGCCGATACCGCAGCCAATATTGCGGATGCAACGGCTGCGATCACGGTATCCGTTAATCCAAAAATAACATCAGCCACCTATAACGCCGCCACCGGTGTTCTGGTTGTTACCGGCACCAATATTCAGGCCAATGGCGGTGGAGCCGACATTGATGTTTCCACACTAACTTTTACGGGTGAGGGGGGCGCAACTTATACATTGACGGACTCATCGGATGTAGAAAGGGATTCCACTACGCAATTCACGGTAACACTCAGTGCTACGGATAAAGCCGCGATCAATCAGATCGTCAACAAAAACGGCACTTCTTCTACCGGTGGCACAACCTACAATCTGGCAGCAGCCGATAACTGGGATACCAATGTCACATCAGGAGACACGTCTGATTCGACTGGCAATGGCATCACTGTCAGCAACGTGGCTTCACCCACGATCACCTCAGCAACCTACGACGCCGGCACCGGCACGCTGGCAGCCACCGGCGCTAATTTACTGGCATTGAGCGGTGCGGCTAATGATATTGTCGCCAGCAAATTCACCATTGTTGGTGAAGGCGGCGAAACCTATACCCTGACCGATACTGCTGATGTGGATATCACTTCCGCCACGGCGTTCACACTCATCTTGAGTGCGACCGATCTGGCGGCTGTCAATCGGATTATCAATAAAAACGGGACGACATCAACGGGTGGCGCTACATACAATCTGACCGCAGCTGAAGACTGGACTGCCGGCGCGGATGTGGCAGTCAATGTGGCAGACGAAACCGGAAACGGCATTACCGCCAATAATGTCGCCGCACCGACCATTACCGCTGCGGCATATAATGCCGGCACCGGCGTGCTGGTGGTCACTGGCGCCGGATTGCTCAGTCTCACGGGTGCGAGCAATGATATTGACGCCAGCCTGTTTACGTTTACTGGATTGGGTAGCGGCACCTACACGTTAACCGATACCGCCGATGTCGATATTACTTCCGGGGCTGAGTTTACGATTACCTTGAGTACTACCGATAAAGCCGCCGTAAATGCATTGCTGGATGCCAATGGCACTGTAGCCAGTGACACAACAACTTATAACCTTGCGGCAGCGGAGGATTGGGCCGCCGGTGCGGATGCGGCTGTCACCGTGGCGGATATTACAGGAAACGGCATTACTGTGAGCAATGCCAGCGTACCCGCGATCACATCAGCCGTATACAATGCTGCGACTGGCGAGTTGACCGTAACCGGTACGGATTTCATAAGCGCCATCGGCGCGTCAAACGACATTATCGCCAGTAAATTCACTTTTGCCGGTGAAGGCGGAGAGACGTACACATTGACTGACACTGCTGACGTCGAAATCACGTCAAGTACAGCATTTACACTAACACTGAGTGCGACCGACAAGGCAGCGGCCAATCAGATTGTCAACAAAAACGGCACAGTTTCGACTGGTGGCGCTACCTACAATCTTGCGGCTGCGGAAGATTGGGCTGCCGGTGTCAATGTGGCTGTTAACGTCGCCGACACCTTGGGAAACGCCATTACAGCGAGTAATGTGGCTGCCCCTGCAATTACTTCGGCCACATACAATGCGGGCACAGGCGTATTGTCAGTTACCGGCGCGAATTTCCTGAAAGCTTCGGGTACGGGTAACGACATTGTCGCCAGCAAGTTTGCCATCACGGGCAAAGGCGGTGTGACCTATACCTTGACCAATACTGCGAACGTCGAGATTACTTCCGCCACAACGTTTACGCTCACTTTAAGCGTAACGGACAAAGCGGCTGTCAATCAGCTTGTCAATAAAAACGGTACGGCTTCCAGCGATGCGACTGTCTACAATCTGGCAGCCGGAGAAGACTGGGCCGCTGGCGCAGATGCGGCAGTCAATATAGTTGATGCAACAGGCAATGCCATAACCGCGACAATCCCGGCGGCTTCCTCGGGTAGTGGAGCAGGGGGCGGTAGTGGTGGTGGGAGTGGCGGTAATACCGGTGTGACAACCAAAACCGTCGATGGCGTCAATATCAGTATACGAATAGAAACGAATGGTTCCAGAACGCTGACTATTCCTGTAATCGACAACGTGCGTGTGGAAGATCCCGGTACATTCTCCAACAGACATGCGGATATCCCCATTCTGACTAATAACGATGGCACTTCCATTCTCTCGGTCAGTCTCCCGGTTGGTGTCGGTCTTGCAGCAAACGGACGATCAGGGCTCGTGCGCGCCCCAAGCGCAGTCAGTGATCTGGTTCAGCGCATTGAACGGGAGATGCTCAATGACAACACTGCAGCATCACAAATGACTATTCATGGCCAGAATTTTATTGCGTCACTACCGCAAACCGCTCTGGTCGCTGTACAAACCATTACATTAACACCTGGGGGAAGCCAAAACCCGGGGTTGCCCGTGATTATTAACGGTTCAGATTTGCCGAATGGCAGCAAGCAGGCGCTGATCATCAATGCCGCCGATATGCCCTCAGGCACTGTCATACAGCTTAACAATATCGCATTTGCCGCAATTATCGGCGCGACCCGCGTGACCGGTGGCGCCGGTGCGAATTTTGCCGCTGGCAACGGACAGAATCAATACATCGTGCTGGGTGCAGAAGATGACATTCTGTTTGGTGGCGACGGCAATGACACAATCGGTAGTCTGGGTGGAGATGACCGGATAGCGGGTGATGCTGGCGATGACATTCTGTTTGGCGGCACAGGCAATGACAGTCTGTCAGGCGACGCGGGAAGCGATGCGCTCAATGGCGGCCTGGGTTTTGACGTTGCGACACAAGCAGGGCAATTATCGGGTTATCAAGTGCGCATCAATAGCAATCATATTATTCTTACTGACGGAAATGGTGATCGGGACACGTTCACTGATATTGAGCGCATTCAGTTTGAAAATGGCGAAAGTCTTGCCATTGCGTATTCCGAAAACGAAGCAGTCGCGCATCATCTGGTCAAAACCTGGCTCGACCGCGATCTGTCGCCTGAAGAAGGCAATGCCATACAAAACTTGACCGGAACTGATACCGGTTTGATTGTTGACGCTTTTCTTAAGCTGCCGGAAGCTGTCGATTTCAGGCAAATGACAACTGAAGCACTGCTGGCGGGGCTGAATGATAATCTCGCGATTATCCAGCTGAGTGCTGATCGTAATGTCATCGGTAATGACGACAATAATCAGGGATATTTGCCGTTGGGGCTTGCATTAAATGTTGACGGCAGGGGTGGATACGATGTGCTCAGAATGCAGGGTGCACGGGAGGATGTACATATTGAACTGGCCAATGACGCGCTTGAAATGACTTATCTGGAAGACGGCGCCATGCTGAGTCTCATCAACGCGGAAATGATAGCGTTCGACAGTGGTGAAAATATTTTACTGGCGCATAATCGGGTGGAAGGCATCCTGGGTCGCCTGTTCCAGACTTTTTTTGACCGCGATGCCACCATCGAAGAATGGCAGCTAGGACATGCGGCGCTGACGGACAGCATCAGTCCCGATGTGATTCTCGACTGGTTCCAGACGCGGGCAAATCTGGGCGTGTTCAGCGATACCGAGTACATTCAGGCGCTTTATACGCATACGTTTGGAAGAACAGCAACCGAAACAGAACTGCAAGCGCAGTTATCCCGTCTGGAGAATAACGAAATCACACGTAATTGGCTCGCGGTTGATCTCGCCAGTAGTGACGAAGCCATAACCACGATAGGCAGTGTTCTGCTGCTTGATGGCGGTTTATGACGGCGCCAGCATGCCATCGACCAGCCGTATCCGCCGTGAGCAGCGCCGGGACAACTGCTCATCGTGTGTCACCAACACCAGCGTGGTACCCTGTTCATGATTCAGTTCAAACATCAACTCGATGATCTGTTTGCCAGTAGTCGAGTCCAGATTTCCGGTTGGTTCATCGGCCAGCAACAATTTCGGACGTGTGGCAAAAGCGCGCGCGATAGCCACGCGCTGCTGCTCTCCCCCGGAAAGTTGTTTGGGATAATGCTGCAAACGCATTTCAAGACCAACGCGCTGCAACAGTTTTCGCGCCACCGTCTCGGCGCCACTGATACCTGAGAGTTCAAGCGGCAACATGACATTTTCCAGCGCGGTCAACGCAGGGAGCAATTGAAACGACTGAAAAACGAAACCGAGTATTTTTCCACGCAAAGCCGCGCGGCTGTCCTCGTCGAGCATGAAAATATCCGTATCATCCAGATGAACTTTACCGGATGTGGGTGTATCCAATCCAGCGAGCAAACCCAGCAGGGTTGATTTTCCGGAGCCCGATGCGCCGACAATGGCAACTGCTTCACCGGGGGTTACCGCTATATTGATATCCTGCAAAATTGTCAGTGTATCATCGCCGGTGTTGACCTGCTTTGTAAGCGCCTCCGTTCTTAGAATAGGCTTATTGACACAATTCTTTACCATGAAAAAATTCCTAGCTTTTATAGTCTTCTTCTTTTTTAGCATACACAGTGCTGGCGTATTTGCAACGCCGGCACAGCATACAACCACCATTATGGTTTATGGCGACAGTTTGTCAGCAAATTACGGTATTCCTGCCGATGCGGGATGGGTTGCGTTGCTGGAGCAGCGTCTGTTGTCACATTCACAATCTTTCCGGGTTATCAATGCCAGTGTCAGCGGAGAAACAGCGCTGGGTGGGCGCAATCGCATCGAACAGGCGTTAAGTGCACACCGTCCGGATATCATTATTCTCGGATTGGGCGCGAACGATGGTCTGCGAGGTACGGCAATCAAAACAATCTATGACAATCTGGCTGCGATTATTGAAATCTGCCAAAGGAACAATGTCGTTGTGCTGCTCGCGGGCATGCAGTTACCGCCCAATTATGGCATGACTTATACACGAAAGTTCCAGGATATTTATCCGCAACTCGCCGAATACTATCAAACCGGCTTGATTCCATTTTTACTTGCCGGATTCGGTGAAAATAAAGCGTTTTTCCAGTCTGACGGCATTCATCCAACGGCGAGCGCGCAAAAAATGATTGTTGAAAACGTCTGGCACGTACTGCAACCCATGCTTCACGAGCATTTTATCGCAGCTGCGCGTCAAGATGACTTAAAAAAGCCTGCAGATCGGCAGGCAGATTTGCCATCAGTTTTAATGGCTGACCACTGAGCGGGTGATTAATCAGCATGCTGGCAGCATGTAGAAACATACGCTCCAAGTTGCCTGAATTACGGCCTCTGGATAACTGCTTATTGATGGCAAAGTCGCCATATTTGCTATCGCCGATAATCGGATAACCCAAATGCGCGAGGTGTACACGAATTTGGTGGGTGCGTCCTGTTTTCAGTTCGGCGTTCAATAAACTGTAGTCCCGCCATGTCCTCCGCAACGTAAATATCGTGTGCGAATCCATTGTCCTGGAAGATGAAAACTTGTCGCTCTCGTTATGCTTGCCGGTTGCCACCGTTACACGTCGCTCACCTTCTTGGGTGACATATTTTATCAATGGCAATTTGACATGTTGTCTCGTATTGGGCCAATTTCCCCTGACCAGCACCTGATAATGTTTTTCCGTATGACCGGAGCGGAGCTGCTGATGCAATGCAACCAGTGCGCTGCGCTTCTTGGCCAGCAACAATACTCCGGAAGTCTCGCGATCAAGTCGATGCACCAGCTCAAGAAATCGCATTTCAGGATGCTGCGCACGCAGCTGCTCAATGACGCCGAAACTGATGCCGCTGCCGCCATGAACAGCAATTCCTGATGGCTTGTCGACAACCAGCAGCGCTTCATCTTCAAAAATGACATGCAAAGGCGGTGTTTTCGAAATGACCCGTCGCTCTATCGCAGCGGTCGCGGGTACTGCAATCGGTGGAATCCGTATCAGATCGCCCAGCGCCAAGCGATAGTGGAAATCGATACGTTTACCGTTAACGCGCACCTGCCCACTGCGTAATAATTGATAGATATGGCTTTTGGGTACATTTTTGTAGCGTTTGAACAAAAAATTGTCAATACGCTGGTCAGTACCATTTTCACTGATAAGTTCCTTGACGACTTCGGTTTTCAATAGATTTTTTTGCCTATATGTTGCGTTTTACCTATAATTCTCGGCTTGGGTCAAAGTATTTGTTCAAAGTGTCCATTCGCTTTTCGTATCAGTTCTTCTGTTCGATTATTGAACCGTTAGGCATAAATTGTCCGCTAAAATTTCAAAATATCTCACCTAAGCAGAATTAACCAATCAATAGTCAATACTCGACAGTCATTCAATGCGGGAAAACGAAAATACTATCGGAACAATCCATACATCAGCAAATTCTTTTGACACTTTTAACGCATAAGTGGCAGAAAAAAAGGCCATAAACTGTAAAATGGACTGATGTTACATAACAATTTCTGGCATGCTCGGATATGCCAGGCAAACTGGATTATTTACATCACTACAGTTATTATAGCTATATCGCGATTATTAAATAATAGAATACATTAGAATTAACATAAATTGATCAATACTATTACAATTACCCCCTCGGAAACTCTTCATCTTCATTATGTTTTTTTGAAATTTGATCAGCTCGCTTGTGTTGTAACACGTAAGGCATATAAATGAGACGAATGCTATTTAATGCAACCCAACCTGAAGAGTTGCGTGTTGCTATTGTCAATGGTCAAAAACTGATTGATCTTGATATCGAATCCATCAATAAAGAACAGCGAAAAAGTAATATCTATAAAGCAGTAATAACACGACTGGAGCCCAGTCTGGAAGCCGCTTTCGTCGATTATGGCTGTGAACGGCACGGCTTTCTTCCATTCAAGGAAATCTCACCCTGTTGTTTTGGCGACAAAGCATCGGGAATTTCGCAAAGCCGTATTCAGGAATTCCTGCACGAAGGGTTGGAACTGATTGTTCAGGTCGACAAAGATGAGCGCGGCACAAAAGGAGCGGCGTTAACCACCTATATCTCACTTGCGGGACGCTATCTGGTGCTTATACCCAATAATCCGAACAGTGGTGGTGTTTCGCGTCGCATCACAGGTGACGAGCGTAACGAGATGCGCGAAGTACTGGCTAAGCTTGAAATCCCGGATGGTATGAGCGTTATTGCCCGAACCGCGGGTATAGGCCGCAGTGAGGAAGAGTTGCAATGGGATTTGAACTATCTGACACAGCTGTGGCGTGCAATTGAAGAAGCCGCCAATAATCAGAGCGGTGTTTTCTTGATTTATCAGGAAAGTAGCTTGGTAATTCGCGCCATTCGCGATTATTTCAATTATGAAATCGGTGAAATCCTCATTGACAACCGCGAAATATATGAACAGGCATGCCAGTTTATGCTGCATGTCATGCCGGGCAACGTCGATCGGTTAAAGTATTACCATGATGATGTGCCCTTGTTCTCCCGCTTCCAGATCGAACACCAGATTGAAACGGCGTACTCGCGGCAGGTCACCTTGCCTTCGGGGGGCGCAATCGTCATCGACCACACTGAAGCGCTGGTATCGGTAGATGTCAATTCCGCCCGCGCTATTCGCGGCGCAGATATTGAGCATACGGCGCTGAACACCAATCTGGAAGCGGCGGATGAAATTGGTCGGCAATTGCGTCTGCGCGATCTCGGTGGTTTGATTGTCATTGATTTTATCGACATGGAGTCGTCGCGCAATCAGCGCGAAGTTGAAGCTCGCTTGCAGGAAGCATTACGCCAGGACCGTGCGCGAGTGCAGATCGGCAAAATATCTCGCTTTGGTCTGCTTGAGCTGTCACGCCAACGGCTTCGTCCGTCACTTGGCGAAAGCAACTATTCCTCATGTCCACGCTGTCACGGTACGGGCTATGTCCGCAGTACCGATTCTTCCGCCCTGCACGTTCTGCGTATCATTCAGGAAGAGGTCATGAAGGAGCACACCAGCGCCTTGCATGTTCAGCTGCCTATCGAGGTGGCCACTTACTTGTTGAATGAGAAGCGTGCTGAAATTCATGAAATTGAAGAGCGGCTTAATGTGGATGTCATTCTGATACCCAATATCCATCTTGAGACGCCGAAATATAAAATAACCCGCTTGCGCCATGAAGATACGAAGCAAATCGAGCCTCAGGCGAGTTACACTCTGGTTGATAAGACAGCGGAAGATCTTGTTCCGGATATAACCGACCGGAAACAGAAGCCGCAGCGTCCCAAAGCCGCTGTTCAAGGGATTACACCTGCACAGCCTGCACCAATCCGCGAAGACAAAACCAGGGAAACATCATTACTGGATAAGTTTTTCGGCTGGTTTAAGCCGGCGCACAGCGCTGAAACAAAAGAAAATACTCAGGCTGCGAATTCCGAAAGAATGACGGCCAGGGAAAAAGGCGCTTCTTCATCACAGGATCGTAACAAAAAGAATGCGCGCGGACGTAATCGGCCCCGCAGTCGTGGTGATCGCAAGAATCACGCATCGACTAAACAGCCGCTGAAGGATTCGATTGATCATAATGCCGGCAACAGTGAGGCGGCAGCGGACGCATCATTTCAGTTAAACGAAGAAACAGTAGAGAAGTCGTTTGTGCAGGCTGATGCGCAGTCCCTGCAGCAGACGCAGAATATATCCGCAGTATCTTTGTCCGAAGAACCCGGCGTCGTTATGATTTCTGGTGAAGACGGAAGCATTCTTACCGAAAAACTGGATGACAAAAAACGTACACGCAGACGTCGCAGTCCTCGACAGAAAGATCGCTCCGCACACAGCAAATCAGCCGAATCTTTTAAAGAAGATTCGACTGACCACGCACCGTCTGTTGATGCGACGGCGGATCGACTGCCGTTCGCATCGGATTCAGTCTCGGCAGCCAGACTGGATTCAATCGATGATTCAAGCCATGCCATCGCTAATCCAAGTGATTCAAGTGATTCAAGTCCGGTTGCTGAGAAAATACAACCACGCTCGCTGGCGCGGCAGGGTGACGAGCGATCGGCAGCAGTTAAGCCGGATATTCACGCTGCTGATCAGCAGAATGGCGAAAGTAAAACCACTGGTAACTCCCAAATCAACAACGAACCGACATTCAATCTGTCTGAAGCACCGGTTGCTATCAACGTTGCGAAATCACCCGAAGAAATTTCCGGGCCTCCCAGTGAGGCGCCTCGTCAGTTGCCTCCTAAAAAGTCAGGTCTGGAAGAAAGCGGTTTGGTCATGATTGAAACACCGCCTGAGAAAATCGAGTCATCTGGCGAAGAGCAACCGCCATTGAAAAGGCGGCCGCGGCGGAAAATTAAAAGTGCTGATGAACCCGAAACCGAAACCGACAATCTGACCCAGATAGAAACACGGGAATAAAGCAAAATAAACCGGGAGTAAGTCCGCGGTAAACAGTTGAGAAGTTCAATGCGCCTGCTCCCAGTTTTTACCGACACCGATATCAACCAGTAAAGGCACGTCGAGACTGATCACATTGCCCATATACTGGGGCAATTCGGACAGGATTGTATCAACTTCATCATCCGGCACCTCGAGCACAAGCTCGTCGTGTACCTGCATAATCAGTTGGCTTTGTAATCGGGTTTCTGCAAGCCATCGCTGTACGGCAATCATGGCCAGCTTGATGATATCCGCCGCAGTGCCCTGCATGGGTGCATTGATGGCCGCACGCTCTGCGCCCTGCCGGCGATTGCCATTGGGACTGTTAATTTCCGGTAGCCACAGCCTGCGGCCAAGCACTGTTTCGACAAAACCTGTTGTCCTGGCTTGTTCCCGGGTGCGCTGCATATAATCAGCCACACCAGGATAGCGCATAAAATACCGGTCTATATACGCCCGCGCCGCGCTGCGGTCGATACCGAGCTGCGTCGCCAGGCCGAATTCCGACATCCCGTAAATCAGACCAAAATTGATTACTTTGGCGTAACGGCGCTTTTCGGCATCAACCTGATCGACCGGTACGGCAAAAATTTCAGCAGCTGTGGCGCTGTGAATATCTTCTCCCGCTGCAAAAGCTTTGAGTAACCCGTTGTCCTGAGAGATATGCGCCATAATACGCAGTTCGATCTGCGAATAGTCGGCAGAAACGATTTTGCAATGTGCGGGCGCAATAAACGCCTCACGTATTCTGCGGCCCTCGGCGGTTCGCACCGGAATATTCTGTAAATTAGGATCCGAGCTGGCCAAACGACCGGTTACCGCGACAGCCTGCGCGTAATTGGTATGCACGCGTCCGGTGGCCGGATTGATCATTTGCGGTAGCTTATCCGTGTAGGTCGATTTTAGTTTTGAAAGTGTACGGTATTCGAGCAGGATTTTCGGCAACGGGTAATCCAGCGCCAGTTGCTGCAATACGTCTTCATTGGTTGAGGGCACGCCTTTAGGTGTTTTTTTGACAACCGGCAGTTTCAAACGGTCAAACAGGATTTCCTGTATCTGTTTGGGTGAATTCAGATTAAACGATTGTCCGGAAATTTGGAACGCCCGTTGTTCCAGTACATCCAGTTTTTCACTGAGTTCCAGATTTTGTTTCTGCAGCAGCTGCTGATTAAGCAAAACGCCATAACGCTCCATGGCAAACAATACTGCCATGGCCGGCATTTCAATATCCCGATATATGGACAACTGCCGCGCATCAGCCTGGATTCTGGGATACAAATGCTGATGCAGGCGTAACGTGATATCAGCGTCTTCGGCCGCATAGTCTGTCGCCGTTTCTATGTCAACCTGCTCGAAACCGATACGCTGCGCGCCTTTGCCGGTGACTTCGTCATAGCTGATGGTTTTTACATCCAGATGCCGCAGCGCCAGGCTATCCATGTTATGCGGCTTGTGTGATTCCAGTACATAGGATTGCAACAGCGTGTCATGCGCAATGCCTTCCAGACAAAGGCCATAATTGGCGAAAATGTGTTTGTCGTACTTTAAATTCTGACCGACTTTGTGTTTATCCGCATTTTCCAGCCAGGGTCTGAGTTTTTCCAGTACATATTGCCGTTCCAGCTGACGCGGCGCGCCGATATACTGATGCATCAGCGGGATGTAGGCGGCGTGACCGCGCGAAAAACTGAACGAAATGCCGACCAACTCGGCTTGCATTGGATCCAGTCCGGTTGTTTCCGTATCGAGGGATACCAGCTGCGCCGCATTCAATTTTTCCAGCCAGACGTTTAGCTGTGCATCGTCGAGTATCGTCTGGTATTCAGCAGTGACATTTTTCCGCTGCTGATCGGGCGAATCCTGTGCGCCGTCATTACCTGCATCCGCCGGATTGGTGTGATTCTGCTGGCGTAATTCCTGTAGCGCCGATTTCATGCTCAATTCCTCGTAGAGCATCGCCAGACGCCCGGTATCCTGCGGTTTTAGCGTCAGATCCGCGAGGGTAACAGGCAATTCGACATCGCATTTGATTTCCACCAGTTTGCGCGATGTTTCAAACCAATCAATCGCTCTGCGCAGATTTTCACCAACTACGCCCTTGATTTCAGTTGCATGCGCAATGATGTTTTCCAAAGACCCATATTGTTCAAGCCACTTAACCGCTGTTTTTGGCCCCACTTTTTCCACACCGGGAATATTATCCGAACTGTCGCCGACCAGCATCAGATAATCCAGCATGCGTTCCGGCCTGACGCCAAATTTGGCATAAACACCCGTTTCGTCGAGTACTTCATTGTTCATGGTATTGACCAGCGTGATATGCGCATTGACCAGTTGTGCGATATCCTTGTCACCGGTAGAGATAATGCATCGCATACTCTGTTGTTCGGCCTGTCTGGCCAGCGTGCCGATGACATCATCCGCTTCTACGCCATCGACAATCAGCAGCGGCCACCCCATCGCCTCGATACAGGCGTGCAGCGGCGCTATCTGTACAACCAGATCATCCGGCATTGACGGCCGGTGCCCTTTATAATCCGGATAAATTGCATCACGAAACGTTTTGCCTTTTGCATCAAATACACACACGCTATAATCGGCGTGATAATCCTTGTGCAAACGTCTTAACATATTCAGAACGCCGTGGATCGCGCCAGTCGGTTGATTGTGCTGACTGCGCAAGTCGGGCAATGCATGGTAGGCGCGATACAGATAAGACGAACCATCAACCAGCAATAATGTTTTCATTAAAAAAATCCTATGAGCCTGCAAAATAAACCCGCCGCCGCACTCCCTCTGGAAAAGCAATGGTCCGCAAAAGAATCGTGGCGCTTGTTCGGCATTATGGCAGAATTTGTCGAAGGAACGGAGCGCCTTGATTCAATCCAGCCTGCCGTGAGTATTTTTGGCAGTGCGCGCACGGATGTGAATCATCCGTACTACAAACTGACCGAACAGATTGCACGCCTGCTTTCCGATGCCGGTTTCTCGGTTATTTCCGGTGGTGGTCCCGGCGTGATGGAGGCGGCCAATAAAGGCGCCTATTACGGCAGTTCCCCGAGTATCGGATTGAATATTCAATTGCCTCATGAACAGCACCGCAACCCCTATCAGGATATCAGTCAGTCATTCCGTCATTTTTTCGCGCGCAAATACATGTTCGTCAAATTTGCCACGGCTTATGTCGTCATGCCCGGTGGATTCGGTACACTGGATGAACTCATGGAAGCGCTTACGCTCGTGCAAACGGGGAAAACGCGCAAAATGCCGATTATTCTGGTCTGTTCCGATTTCTGGCGCGGCTTGATTGACTGGTTCAGAAATGTTCTGATCGCGGAAAACTGCATTTCACCTGAAGACATGGATTTGATACAAATCATCGATGAACCTCGGGATGTGGTCAATGCGATCTTCAAACATTACGAGACCCGCGGTTTCGAACCGAGCTCCGAGGAACGTGAAATTCAGTTGAATCTGTAACCAACGTCAGCGAATTTGGGTAAAATACCCGTTCCGCCATATCAGACCACCGGATAATGCCATGTACCGATTATTAATGATCCTGCCGCTCAGTTTTGCGCTTTTTTTCGCGCTACCGCTCATGGCGCAATCGGATAGACCTAAAAATCTGGTGCCGTTGCCTGAAATACCGGAGTTACCCGAACTGAACGACACAGACCTGCCGGAGCTGGCCGCGCCGCCGCCATTGCCTCCCGATATGGAACTGGATCCCGAACTCGAACCGCAGGTAACGATTATCAAGCGCGGTGAAGATACCATTGAAGAGTATCGCCTCAACGGCGAGTTATACATGATCAAAGTGACGCCGCGCGTTGGTTTTCCTTATTACATGGTCAGAAATCGTGGTCGTATGAATGAACATTCGGGTGAACCCGGCGGCAACGTCAGTACACCCATGTGGCGGTTGCTTGAATTCTGAACGTGATAGACAGGGACGGCTTCCAGCAAATTATTCAATCCGCCTCAACAATACCCGCATACATTAGCCTTTTTCCACGTTATTAACGCATGTCCGTTTTTACACCTGTCACAGAAAAACAACTTTCCGGCTGGCTGAGAAACTACGCACTGGGCGAACTGATCGAGTTGCAGGGCATTTCGTCCGGCATCGAGAACTCCAATTTTTTTGTCACTACCTCGCAAAATAAATTTGTACTGACGCTGTTCGAGAAATTAACCGCCAGTGAATTGCCTTTTTATCTGAATCTGATGGCGCATTTGTCGAATCATCAGATTCCCTGCCCAGCGCCGGTTCCCATGCGCGATAACCGATTATTCGGTGAACTCAACGGTAAACCGGCATGTATCGTTTCCTGTTTACCGGGAAAATCGCTGGAAACCCCGGGTCCGGCGCATTGCGCGGAAGTCGGTGGCATGCTGGCAAAAATGCATATCGGCGGGCAAAGTTATTCTGCCTGTATGGAGAATCCGCGCGGATTGCGTTGGTGGCGGGCGAGAAGACCGGAAATCCAGCCGTTTCTGAATCCGGAAGAATGTGCGTTACTGGATAGCGAATTGGATTTCCAGTCATTATCGCAACCGGAAGATTTGCCCAGAGGCGTCATTCACGCCGATCTTTTCCGGGACAACATTCTTTTTAACGATCATACCATTGGTGGCGTGATTGATTTCTATTTCGCCTGCAATGATAACCTGCTGTACGATCTGGCCATTGTCGTCAACGACTGGTGCCTTACCCAACAGAGAACGCTGGATGAGGCGCGCACATTATCGTTGCTTAGAGCCTATCACGATATCCGGCCGTTGACAGCGGCCGAACACCATTTCTGGCCGGTTATGCTGCGCGCAGGCGCATTGCGCTTCTGGATTTCCCGCTTGTACGATTATCATTTGCCCAGACCGGGAGAGCTCACGCACGCAAAAAATCCGGATGAATTTAAAACACTGTTACAGCATCATTCGGAAAATCAGGATAAACTGAAACAACTTTGGCTATAAAGCGCCGCTAAAATCACAAGAACTAAAGGTCTGGTTTCTAGCTAATCTATCATTAAAAAACGAAAAAATCGTCATATCGAACTTAACACTGGAGAAGTGCCCATGGAAATTCGTCAAGTCAGCGCAATACATGGATGGTATTGGATCGCTCAAGGCTTCCAAATGTTTCGTAAAGCGCCAATGGTCTGGATGTTGATTTGCTTCATTCCTTTTCTGATCGTTGTTACGCTTTCATTGCTGATCCCTATGGTCGGGCCGCTGATTTTCATGCTCATTGCGCCGGTTTTTCTGGCGGGTATCATGGTCGCTTGTCGCGATCAGGAGCAAGGCCGGCAAATCGAAGTTTCGCATTTGTTCATCGGATTTAAAACCCGTACAGCGCCACTCATCACCGTTGGCGCTATTTTCCTGGTCGGGTTGCTGATTATCTACAGTGTGTTTCTCTCGACCGGCGGCAGCGATTTGGTCGCCATGCTGGAACGCGGCAAACGTTATGACAGCAGTGAAATCGGCGGCATATCCAGCAATATTCTGTCTTCTTTTCTGATGGTTATTCTGCTGCAAATTCCATTGCTGATGGCTTTCATTTTTTCTCCGGTATTGATCATTCTGCACAATTTCTCGCCGGTAAACGCCATGAAAAAAAGTTTCCTGGCATGCATACGCAATATCATTCCTTTTTTCGTTTATAACATTATTCTGAATTTATTATCCATTATCGTTCTGCTGGTGCCTTATATCGGGCTCGTCATACTGAGTCCCGTTCTTTTTGCGTCAATCTATGTCAGTTATAAGGAAATTCTGCTCGGCGAGTCGGTCAAGGTGCCCGCTGACGATTATTACGCCGCAGCGGATTATCAAAAAGCAACCTGGTCAAACAGCGGGGAAGAATCCGCCGGGCAAGAGCAGGACACTGCTCCTGCGGCAAAGGAAGCGGTAAGAGATAGAACGGAAGAACAAGCTGCCCGCGCTGAAAAGAAGACGGAAATACTCGAAGGCGATATCGTGCAGTGTTATCAGTGCGATATTCTGATTCCGAAGGAAGAAGCCATTCGCTTTGACGGCAAATATTTTTGCAGCAGCGAGCATTTCCAGGAATATCAGGACAGCATGTCCGCCAGATCGAGGAAATAAGCTGCGCTATCGGTTGCGCTGAAAGATGCTGCGGGGCCGCCCTTTCCTTTACCCTTTACCTTGCTGTAAAAGTGAGGAGGAGGGGGTAAAAGGATATAAAAAAAGAGGCGGATTCAACTTTCAAGCGCGATGCAGATAACGGAAAAATTCAACGCTGCAATCGCTTTCCGGCGGAAAGACCTGCGCCGACAATGCTGATCGCCGGAATGCTTATTGTCTTTTGTCGTCAGGTGATTTCCTGCTTTCTTTGATAATCGTGGTTTCTTCGATAATCTCGGCATCTTCGACGCGATCGGCCCTGCTGTACTGATCGGTCGGCGCGTTATAGCCCTGTTGCCGGTCATCCGGTGTTGCGCCGGTTTCCTGCATGTGCCGTCTGAATTTGCGGCGCAGCCACCAGATGCGCAGGCCGATAATAATGGCAATCAGTGAAAACAGCGCAACAAAAATGGTGAAAAAAAAGACACCCAGCACCGCCAGCAGGGCCAGTACTGGAATCATGATAATCAACGCCACCCAGCGGTTGATAGGCGATGGCGGCGGCGCGCCTGGCGAATCCGTTCCCTGCTGTTCGTAACTTGAAATTTTCCGGATTATGATTTTGCGGTGTTCGTCATTCATCGCATTAACTCCTCTATTGCATTGACCGTTTTCGGTACGCCGGCGGTCAGTATTTCGTTTCCTTCCGATGTGATCAGCACATCATCTTCGATGCGCACGCCGATGTTCCAGAAAGCCTGCGGCACATTCTCGGCTGGCCGGATATAGCAGCCTGGCTCTACGGTCAGCGTCATGCCCGCCTGCAACGTCCGCCATTCGCCGCGCTGCTTGTATTCGCCGGCATCATGCACATCCATGCCGAGCCAATGTCCTGTACGATGCATGTAGAACCGTTTGTAATCCTCCGATTCCAGCACGGCTTCAACGCTACCCTGGCACAAGCCGAAATCGACAAATCCCTGCGCCAGAATGTTCAACGCCGCCTGATGCGGATCATTCCAGGAACTGCCAGGTCTGGCCTGATCTATCGCCGCTTGTTGTGCAGCCAGTACCAGTTCATAAATGTCTTTCTGCGCGGACGTGTATCGGCCATTGACCGGGAATGTCCGCGTGATATCCGCGGCATAGCCGTCAAGTTCGCAGCCAGCGTCAATCAGCAATAAATCGCCTGCATTCAGCTGTGCGCTGTTGTCGATATAATGCAATATACAGGCATTGGCGCCGCCCGCTACGATGGAGGTATATGCAGGCGCCTGCGCACCGTGCCGGCGAAAAACATGCAACAGCTCGGCTTCGATTTCATATTCGAACTTGCCCGGCTTTGTCGCCTGCATCGCAACGCAATGCGCCTGCGCGGAAATCCCGGCGGCGCGGCGCATGGTTTGCAGTTCATGCGTGTCCTTGATCAGACGCATCTCATCGAGTAGCGTGCGGTAATCGCTGATTTCATGCGGCGCGGTCACACCGCTGCGGCTTTGCGCGCGCACCGTATTGATCCATCCGGCGATGCGCTGTTCCCAGGCGGAGTCATGGCCTATGGTGGAATAAACGACGGACTGATTCGCCAATAACTTGGGCAGCAGTTCATCGAGCTGCGCAATGGTATAGGCTTCATCGAAGCCGAATGTTTCCCGGGCAAGGAGTGGCCCATACCGGAAACCATCCCATATTTCCCTTTCCACATCTTTATCGCGGCAGAACAAAATATGTCTGGCCGGTGCTTTTTCGGATGCGGCGGTGATCACCAGCACTGCTTCCGGTTCCCTGAATCCGGTTAAGTAGTAAAAGTAGCTGTCAAAACGATAGGGATAATGCGCATCCCGATTGCGCAGTCGTTCGGGCGCTGTCGGAATGACGGCCACGCCGCTGTTCATTTTCGACGCCAGTTGTCTGCGCCGGGTTAGATATTGTTCCATTGTGGTCATAAAAAATCTTTCTGCTCAGTTTTTATTCATGCTTCTCGATCAGTTGTCTATCGAGTTGCAGCAGCCGCTCCGGCGTGCCAATATCCTCCCAGACGCCTGAAAAATACTCGCCCGTGACTTTCTGTTGCGTAATCGCCGCACGCAAAAGCGGCGCCAGTTTTTCCGGCTGCCCCGGCGCTACCCCGTTGAATAAAACGGGATGATAGACGCCGATACCGCTGAATGTCAGTTGTTTTCCGCCAGTCATTTCAACGGTTCCATCATTTAACGCGAAGTCGCCCGCTGCATGATGCGCCGGATTATCCACCAGCACCAGATGCGCCAGCCGGTCAGCGTTGCCGCGCAGCAGCGTCTGCAAAACCGGCAGCAGACGCGCATAATCGAATTCGCAGTACACATCGGCATTGACCACCAGAAACGGCCTGCCGGAATTGGTGTTGGTATCCGTCAATAGCGGCATGGCGTTCGCAATGCCGCCCGCCGTCTCCAGCACCACATGCTCGGGCGAATACAGGATATGTACGCCATAGCGCCGGCCATCGCCAAGCGCATGTTCAATCATTTCGCCCAGATAAGCGTGATTGATCACGATATCGTTAAAACCGGCCTGTGCAAGACGAATGATCTGGTGTTCAATCAGCATCCGGCTGCCCGCCATGAGCAAAGGCTTTGGTCTGCTGTCGGTCAGCGGACGCATGCGCTCTCCACGCCCCGCGGCCAGAATCATCGCCTTAAATCGCATGGCGGACTTGGCGGAAAATGCAGCCTGCTAACAGGCTGTCAGAAGGTATAGCCGACTTTCTGCGCCGGAGCATTGTCTTCAAGTTCATCGAGCAACCCAAGCATGGGGCGCAATTCCTGATAGCGTTCGCACGCCTTGCGCAGATAATGCATCACGCGTGGCATGTCATGCAGATACGCAGCCTTGCCATCACGGTAACACAGCCGTGCAAAAATACCGAGTACTTTGATATGGCGTTGCACGCCCATCCATTCAAAATCGCGATAAAATTCGCCGAAATCGACCGCTACCGGCAGCCCCGCCTTGCGCGCTTTTTCCCAGTAACGAATCGCCCAGTCGAGAATGCGTTCTTCATCCCATTGAATATAGGCATCCTTTAACAAGGATACCAGATCGTAGGTGATCGGCCCGGCAACCGCGTCCTGAAAATCGAGTACGCCCGGATTGGGCGTGGTCACCATGAGGTTGCGCGAATGATAATCGCGATGCACGAACACGCGCGGTTGCGCAAGATTATTCCGCACGATGCGATCGAATGTCTGCTCCAGAACGGCTTGCTGATCATCCGTCAATGCAGCCTGCAAATGGCGCGCCACATACCAGTCCGGAAAAAGACCGAGCTCGAAGCGCAGCAGTTTTTCGTCATACGCAGGCACACCTTCCAGCTGCCGGATCAGTTGCATCTGCACCAGTGCATCGGTTGCGGCGGCGTACAGGCTGTTCGCGGTTTCCGGTTCACGGTTCAGCGCGTGCAGATAAGTCGTGCCGCCAAGATCGGACAGCAATAAAAACCCCTGCGCGATATCGCGTGCGATGATATCGGGCACATGCACCGCCTCGGTCAGCAACTGCGCCACCTGTACGAAAGGCGCGCAGTCTTCGTGCTCCGGCGGCGCATCCATGGCAATCCAGGTTTTGTCACCGGATGTCACGCGGAAATATCGTCTGAAACTTGCATCCGCGGATGCCGGCGCCACGGTAAAGACTTGTCCGGGCAATTGCTTTTGTAGCCAATTCTCAAGTAACTGCAAACGATCCATGTAAATTACTCGTGTATTGAAAAACTTTTGAAGATGACCCTGTCGTCAATGCCTGTTACGATCAAAATTATTTTGGTATATTGAATGAAATAAAAAAATAACAAAGTACAGATGCCGTTTATCATTGCTTTGTATCATGCTTTACCATTGTTTTATCGCTGTCTGGATATGCAGGAATATGCAAGTATCGCAGGCAAGCAGGCGTAAGGTCAGTATTTTATCACGCCACATGCGGGGCGAAGACGATTCCGGATTCAACAGCTGTCGCAATATCATCCATGGAGAAAAAATGCTTAACAAAAACATCATTGAAGAAATCAATTCGAAAGTCAGCGAAATTCTGCAGAACAGTCCGGCAAAAGATGTCGAACGGAATGTACGCGCGGCGTTATCCGGTGTTTTCTCCCGGCTGGATCTCGTCACGCGGGATGAGTTTGACGTGCAGCAGAATGTTTTGCAGCGCACACGGGAAAAATTAATCCAGCTCGAAGCCAAAGTGGCCGAACTGGAGCAGCGGCTCGGTATCAGCACTACCGGAAATGGAACGGCAGCCGCCGGCGCAGGCGCGTTCGGGGCGCAACCGAATTCCACGCAGGGTCAGGATGCAACGGCGCAAAGCACCGAGTCATCGCAGTCGAGCGCGATGTGATGCGTCTCCTCCAAAGGATTCTCCGTCCGTGATTCCTTGAGGAATCATGGACATTGCCGGCTGATCGCCCGCGTCGATGCCGCTTGCTGTTCTGTATAGCCGCGCACTGGCCGGCATGCATGCGCCGCTGGTTACGGTTGAGACGCATATTGCCAATGGCTTGCCAAGTTTTACCATCGTCGGCCTGCCGGAAACCGAAGTCAAGGAAAGCCGCGATCGTGTCCGCGCTGCGCTGCAAACCGCGCACTTCAAAATTCCGGCGCAGCGCATTACCGTCAATCTGGCGCCCGCCGACCTGCCCAAGGAAAGCGGCCGTTTTGATCTGCCGATAGCGCTGGGCATTCTGGCGGCTTCCGGACAAATTCCCGCCGATGCGCTCGACCGTTATGAGTGGGCTGGAGAGCTTGCGCTGACTGGCGAATTGCGGCCGATACACGGCGCACTGGCCATGACCTACAGCGCGGCGCAGTCGGGCCGCAGTTTTGTTCTGCCGCAGCAGAATGCGGCTGAGGCGGCGCTGGTCAAGCAGGCGAAAATCCATGCCGCGCAGACTTTGCTGCAAATCTGTTCGCATCTGACCGGCGATGCGCCGTTGCCGGCGTATCGCCATGCGCCGGAAGAGCAGGGCATCATTCCGGACTATCCCGATATGGATGAGGTCAAGGGACAGGCGCAGGTCAAGCGCGCGCTGGAAATCGCCGCCGCCGGCAGTCACAGCCTGCTGATGATCGGCCCGCCCGGCACCGGGAAATCGATGCTGGCGGCGCGTTTTCCGGGCATCCTGCCGCCGATGACCGAAGCGGAAGCGCTGGAATCGGCGGCCATCCAGTCACTTGGTCACGGCGGCTTCGATATCCGCAACTGGAAACGCAGACCCTATCGCGCACCGCATCACACTGCGTCGGGCGTTGCGCTGGTCGGCGGCGGCAGCCACCCGCGTCCCGGCGAAATCTCGCTGGCCATGCACGGCGTCCTGTTTCTGGACGAACTCGCCGAATTCGACCGCAAAGTGCTTGAAGTGTTACGCGAACCGCTCGAATCCGGCAGGATTACTATTTCGCGCGCAGCGCGTCAGGCGGAATTTCCCGCGCGTTTCCAGCTGATTGCCGCCATGAATCCCTGTCCCTGCGGTTATCTGGGACACGCTTCCGGCAAATGCCATTGCACGCCGGATCAGATCGTCCGCTACCGTGCGCGGATTTCCGGCCCGCTGCTCGATCGCATCGACCTGCAGATCGAAGTGCCCGCCGTGCCGCAGGAAGAATTGATGCGCCAGCAGACAACCGGCGAGAAAAGCGAAACCATCCGGCGGCGTATCGAAAAATCCTACCGGAAACAAATCGACCGTCAGGGAAAAGCCAATAATCAATTGAGCGTCAAGGAAATCGACCGGTTCTGCGCGCCTGATCCGGACAGCGAAAACCTGCTCAAACAGGCCATCGCCCGCCTGAACCTGTCCGCCCGCGCGTATCACCGCATTCTGAAAGTCGCGCGCACCATCGCGGATTTGTCGGATGCGGATAAAATCGGTAAACAGCATATCGCCGAAGCCATTCAGTACCGGCGGATGGACAGGCATTAGCGCCATAAGTGCGCTGCTAAAGCGTCATATTCAGGAACGCATGCCGGGTGACACCGCCCCGATTGATGCTTTATCATTGAATTGTGCAATGAACTGGAATATCACGCTGAATCTATTTATTTTCGTTTGCGTAAAGCAGGATTTTTTCATACGCCGAGTTGATCAATCATGAATATCTACAGAAAAATCAAACTATTAATCATTCTGGGTGTTGCCATTACCGGTTGCACTACGACAGCGGATAAAGCCGAAACACTCGACCAGCTCGGCCATTACAGCGCCGGACATCTGATTGCCTGCGACGCGGCGCAATGGGTGAGTGCCGAAGTCGCCATCAAGCACACGATGGATTTTGCGCGTGCGCGTGAGGAACTTCAGCATCCCGGCCAGTGCGGGCCGGGGTGCATGAGGGATCTGGAATCCTGGCAGCGGGGCGCTGAGAAAGGCGCTTTATGCCGGCAGTGAATAGTCTGAACAGTCTGAACAGTTCGTTGAAGCCGATGTTTCAGACCGGGGTGGGTGGCTCCTCATCCGGCCGGTTCGCTGTGCTTGCGGGATGATCCGCCGAGACAGGGTGGGGAGTCATTCACTGCTTCATGCCTGTCAGACCATTCCGCGGGCGTCATGGTGTTTAATACCAGCGCGTGAATCGAACGCAGTTCATCGGCAAGCATGGCGTTGACCATCCGGTGGCGCGCAACAAGCCTTTTGCCTTCAAACGCGTCAGCAACGATAATCACCTTGAAATGCGATTCCGAGCCTTTGGGCACATTGTGCTTGTAACTCTCATTGATGACTTCCAGAAAATGGGGCTGCAAAACCTGAAGTTTGTTTTCGATGACATTTTTAATCAGCATGATGACGGTTCCTAAAAGCACTTATATTACCGGCTGGGCGCTGATTGGCAATAACTTTGTATTTGTTTTTTTCGTCTGATATCAATTACTCTTAGCTACAGGAAATAACATGATAAAAATCATCGGTATCGCAGGAAGCCTGCGCAAACAGTCATACAATACCGCATTGCTGCACGCCGCCGCGCAATTGTTGCCGGAACACGCTGCGCTTGAGATTGCATCAATCCGGAATATCCCGCTCTATAACGAAGATATCGAAACCACCGAAGGCGTTCCGCAGGCGGTCAGTCTGTTGCAGGAACGCATTGCCGCATCGGACGCGCTGCTGTTGGCCACGCCGGAATATAACCATTCCATGCCGGGCGTGTTGAAAAACGCGATCGACTGGCTGTCACGCCCGCCGGAGCAGATTCAGCGGGTATTCAGCGAACGCCCCGTGGCGGTGATCGGCGCGACGCCGGGCGGGTTCGGCACCATGCTATCGCAAAACGCCTGGCTGCCGGTCTTCCGCAGACTGGGCATGCGCCCCTGGCTCGGCGAAAAAATCATGCTCTCCAAAGCGCATCAAGTCTTTAATGAAGACGGAAAACTACAAGATGAGGCCGCGCGCAAACAGCTTGCAAGCTTTCTTGCCGGGTTTGTTGCTTTTGTTCAAAAAAATCGTCCCGATGTGAGTGAAAAATGATCTGATCTGACTTGAGCCGACTGGCTCACCGAAACAGATAAATCCGGTAGTTGACTTATTCTGTTCCAGTTCAAAAATTCTTTGTTTCTGAGTACTTTAAAAATAATTATCTAACTATAATGTTGCTATTTACTAATTTTCAGTCACCTGAGGAACCCACGGTTAAATCTCCTGTTGTTACTTTAGGGCGCATCTTTGCTTGCAGCTGCTCCTCTAAGTTCAATGACAACTCCTTTAATCTTTCCCAGATGCGTCACGTATATATTTAATTGTTCCTATACTTTCTATTCCACGGAATATTAATTCATCAACCCTCTTTTTTTTCTCGCCTTCAGCATCCGTTTTAAAATTTCTCGAGGATCGTTTAGTGCTTTTACATAGTAAAAATGAGAAATTGCCCATCCGATTAGAGCGCCAGCAATCATAAGTATTACATCCATGCGAGTATTTCCATTCGCCACAGTCAAAATCTTCAAAGAATTTCACGTTTATTACCTTAAGCTTGAATAGACTATAGATCGAAGTTTTATATTGTTGAAAGAAAATCCGAACGCACCAATGATTATCAACGCGAAGCTTGATGGTAATGAAACTAAGGCTGCATTCGAAGAAATTATTTGCGGTGTAACAAGCGTGTCGGAAAATATTGACATACCTGTAGATTGTGTGGCACCGAAAGAGGTAAGTTGATAATTTACAAATGCGTTCTTGACCGAAGGATCGAAGATTGGGTGAAACTCCATTCGGCCAATTCCACCATGAAAAATAGCTGTTAAATCTACAGATGCGCCCCAAACAGTATACAGACTTGTAGGATCTTTAAACAAAGCAAATGTGTTTGCCATTGATTTGCTAAATGTAGAGACAAGGATTCCTTCGTGAAATTTGTCAAAACAGTTGAACTGAGTAGACCATTTGAAACAGCTCCTCCATTTGCTAGAAGGATATCAGCGTCTCCGGTTGATTCAAAAGGAACTTCAAGGAATTGGAAATCTATTGCAAAATATTCACCAGAAACGACATTTTGATAAACTGGCAATGAATGCACTTGATTGGGCAAACACAAACGAAGGTAAGATCAAAAATTTCAACAGGCAACTCAGTGTTACATGCTGTTTTCATTGTATGTTTTCAATTTCATTATGTTTATTGCTATTTCTTATAACCTCATTCAAGTAACACGGAGGCTACAAACACACCCCACTGAAAACTAAAGAACAATGATACAGTTTTCTTGGTTTTAGCATGCATCAACAGACCTTCCGCCCGGATACATTCCGCCTAGCACGCAATAACCTGGATATCCGGTTCGATCGTTTTCAGCATATGCTCGATGCCGCGCAGGGTGCCGGTGATTGAGCTGGGGCAGGTGCCGCATGCGCCCTGGTAATGTATTTTCAGAATGTTGCCTTGCAGGCCCAGAATATGCAGATCACCGCCGTCGCTTTGTAGGTAGGGGCGTACTTCTTCATCGAGCATGACGTTGATGCGTTCCAGCCGCTGCTGATCTTCGGGGCTCAGGTTGTTGAGCCAGTCACCCGCGGCTGCGACGGCTTTTTCGGTTTGTTCGCTTGCGGCGGGTGCTGCCCGGATGGGGTCGGCGACTTCGCGCGCGAGGTCCTGCCAGTTGGCTTCGCCGTCCTGGGTTACGGTAATCCAGTTGTCGATATAAAAAACGTTGGTGACATGGTCGATCTCGAACAGCGCGGACGCCAGCGGATCGTCACTGGCGGATTCGGCGTTGTCGTATGAACACGCGATTCCCCAGGTCAGGGGTTCTTTCAGAATGAATTTCAAGGCGTTTTTGTTGGGTGTGCCTTCTATGTCAGCAATTTTTGGCATGATTTCGACGAAGTATAAATTTATTTTTTTATGGAGTTTGTTGCGATTGCATTGCGCTGATGTGACGTCAGCCGTCAGCCATCAATCACTGGCGGAAGTCGCCTGCACCGGGTCATCGTCCGATTCTGTTGAAACACTGGTCAGGGCATTCAGCGCCGCGTGCAGGGTGTGCCAGGGCAGGATCGCGCATTTGACGCGCGTCGGTAAATCCCGGATGCCCGAGAAAACGGTCAGCCGGCCTAGATGGTTCGGCTGTTCCGGATCGAGTTTGCCTGTCGCCATGTCACGAAATTCCTGGATCAGTGTTTCGGCGTCGGGGCGTGTCTTGCCTTTGACGGCGGCGGTCATCATTGACGCCGATGCCTTGCAGATCGCGCAGGATTCGCCATGAAACGCGATATGACTGATCTGGTCATTTTCTATTTTCAGGGCAATATCCAGGCGGTCGCCACATAACGGGTTGTGGCCTACGGCATGGTGGCTGGGGTTGTCCAGTACGCCGTAGTTACGCGGCTTGCGGTTATGGTCGAGAATGACTTCCTGGTAGAGTGACTTGCTGTTCATCATCATAAAAAAACTTTCTGTACGTTCCGGATGCCCGCGATCAGGGCATCCACTTCCGACCTGGTGTTGTAAAAGGCAAATGAAGCGCGCGAAGTCGCGGGCACCTTGAAACGCTCCATCACCGGCTGCGCGCAGTGGTGGCCGGTGCGTACCGCGACGCCATCTTCATTCAGAATGGTGCCGATATCATGCGGATGGATGCCGTCGAGCGTGAAAGACAGCACGGCGGTTTTATGCGCGGCGGTTCCGATGATCCGCAAGCCTTTAATTTCCGCCATGCGTTCGGTGGCATAGTTGAGCAATTCATGCTCATACGCGGCAATGTCGTCCATGCCAATGGATTCAAGATAGTCGATGGCCCCGCCAAAACCGATGGCGGCGGCAATAGGGGGGGTGCCGGCTTCGAATTTGTGCGGAATGGCCGCGTAGGTTGTTTTTTCAAAAGTGACCGAGGCGATCATGTCGCCGCCGCCTTTAAACGGCTGCATGGCTTCAAGCCATGAAGACTTGCCGTAGAGCATGCCGATTCCGGTCGGGCCGCACAATTTATGCGCCGAGAAGGCATAAAAATCGCAATCGAGATCCTGCACGTCGACGACCCTATGCGGCGCAGCCTGCGCGCCATCAATCAGTACCGGAACGCCATGCTGGTGTGCGAAGGCGATCATCGGTTTGATCGGATTGATGGTGCCCAACGCATTGGAGACATGAATCAGGCCGACAAATTTTGTGCGTTCATTGAACAGCTTTTCGTATGCCGCGATATCGAGTTCACCCGCGTCATTGATCGGCACGACGCGGATGATGGCGCCTTTTTCCTCGGCCAGCATTTGCCAGGGCACGATATTGGAGTGATGCTCGAGCGTGGTCAGAATGATTTCATCGCCCGCCTTGATAAACTTGCGGCCGTAGCCCTGCATGACCAGATTGATCGATTCGGTCGTGCCGCTGGTGAAGATGATTTCCCGCTCTTCGCGCGCATTGACAAACTGCTGTATCCTGCGACGCGCTTTTTCATATTCCATGGTGGCGACTTCGGAAAGATAATGCACGGCGCGATTGATGTTGGCGTGCTGGGTGGTCTGATAGTGCACCAGCTGGTCGATAACCTGACGCGGCATCTGGCAGGAAGCAGCATTGTCCAGATAAACCAGGGGTTTGTCGCCTACTTTGATGCCGAGAATTGGAAAGTCCGCGCGAATTTTTTCTACATCAAAGACAGTATTCGCGCCGGGTGTCATTGAGGCATAAACGTTGGCCATAGTGTTAACTGTTTTGTGTCGTTTTATTGAGAATGGCCTGCTCGAGCGTGTGTTTGAGTGAAGGCACGGGTATGCGGTCAAGAACTTCAGCGCCGAATGCGTAAGTCAGCAGGTTGCGCGCGATCAATTCGTTTAAACCACGGCTTTTCAGATAGAAAATTTCTTCATTGTCGAGTTGCCCCACGGTCGCGCCATGCGCGCATTTCACATCATCGGCAAAAATTTCAAGTTGCGGCTTTGTGTCAATTTGCGCCTTGCCGCTCAGCAGCAGATTGCGGCTTGACTGTGATGAATTCGTGCGCTGCGCGTGCGGGCGTACAATGATCTTGCCGTTAAAGACCGCATGCGAGCTGTCATCAACAATGCATTTGTGCTGTTGATGACTGGTGCAGTGCGGTTTTGCGTGATCAATGCGGGTGTGCGTATCCGCCAGTTGCCTGCCGGCAATCATTGCCAGTCCGTCTATCGTGCATTCCGCGGCTTGCGCGTTGAATTCAACATCGAGATTAAAGCGGGAAATCAGTGCGCCCAGGGTAATGCTGACAGACCGGTACTGACTGTCCTGTTCCAGCGCTACCGCACTGCTGGCGAGATGAAACGCGCTGCCGCTTTCGCGCTGAACACGGATATGATTGATCTGCGCGTTGTCCGCGAGGCTGAATTCCGCCACTGAATTGGTGATATAGGCGTTCGCGCCCAGGGCGACATAATCCTCGATCACCGTTGCCTGACTATTGCGTTCACCGATCAACAGGCAGCGTGGATACTGGGTTGTTTGCTCCTGTGTGGCAATGAACAGCAGATGGATGGGTGCGCTGACGGCGCAATTTTCGGGCAACACGATCAGTGCGCCATCCTGTAAGAACGCGGTATTCAGTGCGGCGAAAAAATTATCCCGGAATTGAACATGCTGTCCCAGATGCGCTTCGGCCAGCGGTGTTTTGGTCAGCGTCGGTGCTGCCAAATTGCCAATGATAAACTGATTATCTTTACTGAGCCGGGACAGATCAGGTGAGAAGAAACCGTCTACAAACACCAGACGATGCGCGGATTCGGCGATACAGAAAGGCTGAATATCGGACAAACGCAATGCACTGGTTTTCTGTGCAGGCTTATAGGGTAATTTTGCCAGCGGCGACACATCGGTAAACCGCCATTCCTCATCCTTTACCGTTGGAAATCTTAACCGGCCCGCCTGGTCAATCGCTTCATTGCGCAAGCGCCGCAACCAGTCCAGCCTATCCTGCGCACCCGAATTCCATGAATCGGCTGGTAATGCGTTTAACAGGCAGTCGAGATAATCGTTGGCCATTGTTTCGCTCATGTGGATGCTCCCGCCGCGCGTTTCTGGTCGTTGTGAATCCAGTCGTAGCCATGTGTTTCGAGTTCAAGCGCCAGTTCCTTGCCGCCTGTTTTGATGATCCGTCCGGCTTCCATGACATGAACAAAATCAGGAACGATGTGATCAAGCAGGCGCTGATAATGCGTAATCAGAATGATGGCATTACCCGTGTTATGGAGATGGTTCACGCCTTTCGCCACGATCTTGAGTGCGTCAATATCGAGCCCTGAATCCGTCTCGTCCAGAATACCGAGTTTAGGTTCCAGTAAAGCCATTTGAAGGATTTCATTGCGTTTTTTTTCGCCGCCGGAGAAACCTTCATTGACGCTGCGATCGAGAAAGTCGGGTTTCATTTCCAGCAGTTTCATTTTCTCGCGGACGAAATCGTCGAATTCGAGCGGGTCGAGTTCTTCTTTGCCGCGTTTGGCTTGCACGGTATTGTAGGCTAGCCGCAAAAACTGGCTGTTGGCGACGCCCGGAATTTCGATCGGGTATTGGAATGCCAGAAATACGCCCGCCTGCGCGCGTTCTTCCGCGCTTAATTCCAGTAAATCCTGCTGCTCGTATTGAATGCTGCCTTGCGTGACATGATAATCCGGGTGACCGGCGAGGACTTTAGCAAAAGTGCTTTTTCCGGAGCCGTTCAAGCCCATGATGGCGTGAATCTCGCCGCTTCTCACGGTGAGATTGATTCCTTTCAGGATTTCGGTGTCCTGAATGCTGGCGTGCAGGTTATCGACGTTTAAAATGATTGGGTTTTGATTGATGTTCATCCGACACTGTTCTCTAATTTAAAGCTGAGTAATTTTGTGGCTTCTACTGCAAATTCCATCGGCAATTGCTGGAATACTTCCTTACAGAATCCATTGACAATCATGGATACCGCTTCTTCCGCATCGATGCCTCGCTGTGCAAGGTAAAACAGCTGATCTTCGCCAATTTTGGAAGTTGATGCCTCGTGTTCCACTTTTGCACTGTTATTGCGCACCTGAATATAGGGGAAGGTGTGCGCACCGGATTGATCACCGACCAGCATGGAGTCGCATTGCGAGAAATTGCGGGCATTCTCGGCTGTCGGCGCAATACGCACGAGTCCGCGATAGCTGCTGTTGGATTTACCGGCTGAGATACCTTTGCTGATAATCGTGCTGCGGGTATTTTTACCGATATGTATCATTTTGGTGCCGGTGTCTGCTTGCTGATGGTGATTGGTTACCGCAACCGAGTAAAATTCGCCGATGGAATTGTCACCACGTAATATGCAGGAGGGATATTTCCAGGTGATGGCGGAGCCTGTTTCAACTTGAGTCCATGAAATTCTGGAGTTTACGCCCTTGGCGAGGCCGCGCTTGGTGACGAAGTTATAAATACCGCCAATGCCGTTTTCATCACCGGCATACCAGTTCTGCACTGTCGAGTATTTGATGTCGGCATGATCCAGTGCGACAAGCTCAACAACGGCGGCATGCAATTGGTTGGTGTCAAATTGTGGCGCGGTGCAACCTTCAAGGTATGAAACCGATGCACCTTCCTCGGCAATAATCAGTGTGCGCTCAAACTGTCCAGAGTCTTGCGTATTGATCCGGAAATAGGTCGACAAATCCATCGGGCATTTAACGCCTTTGGGGATGTAGCAGAAAGAGCCATCGGTAAAAACAGCGGAATTCAGAGCAGCAAAAAAATTGTCGCCAACGGGCACGACCGAACCCAGGTATTGCCTGACCAATTCCGGATGATTATGCACCGCTTCGGAAATCGAGCAGAAAATAATACCGACTTCAGCCAGTTTCTCTTTATAAGTTGTTGCAACGGAAACGCTGTCAAAAATTACATCGACGGCAACACCGGCAAGCGCCGCGCGTTCATGCATCGGCACGCCAAGCTTTTCAAACGTGCGCAACAGCTCCGGATCGACTTCGTCCATGCTGGCCAGTTTGTTTTTCGGTTTTGGGGCCGCGTAATAACTGATGGCCTGATAGTCAATTTTAGGAAATTTGACATTCTGCCAGTGCGGTTCCGTCATGGTGAGCCATTTTTGAAAAGCTTCCAGACGAAAATTAAGAAGCCATTCAGGCTCGTCTTTTTTTGCTGAAATGAGACGAATAGTCTCTTCATTGAGTCCTTTGGGGGCAACATAGGATTCGATATTCGTTACGAAACCATGTTTATAAGGTTGATTAACCAGATTCTGCAGTGCAGCACTCATCGAAATTAGTCCTTTTTAAATCTTTCCTGCAATGTGTGACGAATTTATTATTGTTGAAATTGTAAACAGGATTCTTTTATAGTTGATTCAGTATCAGTTTATTAACAAACTGAAGAAGTTTTCTTATTGGGAATCTTTCAGACTGAAGCTTTCGCCGCAGCCACAAGTGTTATCAATATTGGGATTGTTGAGCTTGAAAAAGCTGCTAAGACCTTCCTGGGTGAAATCGATCAATGCACCATTCAAAAATGGCAGGTCCTTTTCATCAACCACGACTTGTACGTCGTGTGAAGCAAAAAGTCGATCGTGCGAATTAATTTCATCTGCAAAGTTATAAGTATATGCAAAACCCGAACAGCCGGATTTCTTGATGCCAACGCGTAAAGCAATACCGTTTCCGCGTTTTGCGAGTTGTTGTTGAACATGTTTTGCAGCTTTCTCAGTTAAAGTGATTGTCATCATATTTTCACCGTTAAATGCCATGATACATACAGGTAATGATGCATTTGTAATGATGGTGTCGATAGTACGTTTTGAGCTTAGATTTTTAATTTATAGAAATGTCGAGCGGGTGAAACAGAATTTTTGACCTGCCGTAACCCAAATTGTTCGAATACCTATCTAATCAACAAAAAACACAACCTTCAATAATCAATAATGAAAAAAGTGGAACGAAGCCAGATTATTATTTTTTTATTATGCAGTTTTGGACCTGCGCATATCAAAAAGCGGAACGATGCTGTCGTCTTGCGGTTGTATTGTTTGATTATCAACAAGCTCTTTAAGCGTCACACCGCCCAGGTAGTCGAAAATAAGATCATTCAGTTTGGCCCATAAATCGTGCGTCATGCATTTGCTGTCGTTGTGACAGTTTTCTTTACCACCGCACTGTGTCGCATCAATCGGTTCATCAACAGCAAGAATAATATCAGCTACCGATACTTCGTCCAGCCCTTTAGCCAGACAGTAACCACCTCCTGGTCCGCGTACACTGTCCACGAGCTGGGATTGTCGCAGTTTTGCAAAAAGCTGTTCAAGATAAGATAAAGAAATTTTCTGACGTTGACTGATGTCCGCTAGTGTTACCGGGCTGGTGCTTTGTTGCATGGCAAGATCCAAAAGCGCAGTAACTGCAAATCTTCCTTTCGTTGTGAGTCTCATATTTATTACTCCTTGGTTCAAAGTGCTCTCTGTGGAATTGGGTTTGTTGAAATAATAAAAGCATTACTTGTTGTAAGGAATACTTGATTATTTTTGTCAACTATACAATTCCCGATTGATTTAGTCAACTATATTTTTGAGTAGCTGTATTCATGTGGCGGTTTTGCGAGATTACTTGTGAAGAAGGGGGGGTGTTGAACAACGTGAGCTTTTATTCGAGCGCGTAGGTATGGTTTCATCAAATAAAAAGAACCGCCGGGCTGCTATGATTCTTGGCAGCCCGGCGGTTGATTGGTCGGGATTGTTTAAATCAGAATGGTTATGCGTTAGAAGATTCTTTTTTTCTCAGTGCAATCATTCTTGCAAAAAGTGGTGCGCAGATGAAACCCAGTAGTAATCCAGTCAAAGCCAGCCCCGAAATGGGTACATTATCATTAAAGAAGTCTGTTATCTGTTGCATGATTGGTTTTGCATTCTTGCCGCCGGTATTGGCTTTGTCAGATACTTTCGGAAGATCTTCGGCTTCATAAACATCGTTGAGAACATAAGGTGTCAATCCGGGGATACTTGGCAGATTTTCTCCGCCTTTTCCAACCACAAGTTGTGCTTTCATGCCCTTTTCCATATGCTGGGCAATATCGCAGTGCACCAAATAGGTTTCGTCTGCCGCCGGCACAATCATAGTACCGGTCACTGTTCTTGGACCTGTGTTTTCAAGGTGAAACATGCCGAGATGATACAGATAGCGCGGCAGCCCGTGCATCATGAATTGATGGCGAACTTTGTCTTCATTGACAAAATGCCAGGTAATCCTGGAGCATGGCTTGACGCGCCACTCCTGCTGATCAAAAGCGAAGGCCGTGCCCGGGAATTTTTTGGCATACTTTCTGCCCGCACGTACGGTGATTTCGATATCTTCTGAAATGCTGCTGCAACTGCTTGGCAGTTTGTCAAAATTTTGCCCCATGATGTGGGTGCCTTCATGGTCCATGATATGGCCGTCA
The DNA here is from genome assembly GCA_024235735.1 of Burkholderiales bacterium. GTDB lineage: Bacteria > Pseudomonadota > Gammaproteobacteria > Burkholderiales > Nitrosomonadaceae > Nitrosomonas. Next base: position 11,438 of record JACKLU010000012.1, on the reverse strand, counting down.
CCATGATGGTGATGCTCGCCATGCGCGTGGTGATCGGTATGATCATGGTCGTGGTGCAGCATGCCATGCTCCCCGGGCGCGTCCATGGGGTGATCATGTCCATGATCCATGCTGCTATGATCATCGTGATCATGGTCGTGGCCGCTGTGATCCGTGTCATGTTCTGAGTGGTCATGCGAATGATCGTCCGAGGCATGATCATGATTGGCGTGATCGTGAGCAGAATGCCCGCTATGATCTTTATCATGATTGCTGTGATCAGTACTGTTCTGGGCCAATGCCGTCGCACCCGTTACGGACAAGCCGATCAGTGCAATGAATAAATACTTAACCATTTGCCTTGCCTCCTTTTAAACCTTTAATTTTGGCTGCTACACTGGCCATGGCTGCTGAAGCGTTTTGCCTTCGGGTAATCAGTAGGTAGATCAGAAGACCGACTATAAATCCGCCGATTAAGTTTATCATGGAGGTTTTTGTTTCAGGATTGAAGCCTGAACGTACGCCTGGCGCACCTAAAGTGCCGGCTTCATCCAGATGTTGCCAGATGGGTAGTCTTCTCTGATAGTATTCCTTGGTGAAGTAGATGGATAAGTCAATGCCATGCGCGACAACAGGCATGCCGATTTCATCAAGGTAGGATTTGTAGGTGATCATGCTCATGCTGCCACCTTCGCTCATGCCGTCGGTCGTTATGCCTTTTTCACGATGATCGTGGAAAAGCCATGCACCTTCACCATAATTATGCAATCCGTCATTGGTGGTGTTTAACAGCAGATCGAGGCGTTGCGCGGGAGCCATATCAAACACATCACGGGTGATTCGCGCGGCCGGGTTTTGTTCCACGCCGTCGTAATGCGTAATCGTGGCTTTGTGGCCATGCGTGTGTACTGCAATAAATTCACCGCCGCTGTTCAGCATCCTTAGTTTAATTTTTTGATCCGGCTCGGCAATAATCATGGACTCTCGCAACGTATAGGGAAACGATAGACCGTTCAAAGTATAATAGTCTTCGGTTGCGTCGGTCAGATCATATCTGCGGTTCATTTCACGTGCGATCAGTCTAGGATCATTATATTTCTGTATGATCTGGGACAGTTCTTTGTCCATTGCGTGATACTGAAGATCGTATTCCTGATCATAGTGTTCTTTAACGGCTACAGAGGGATGACGCACCTTGCCGCCACCGATATTCAATGTCTGCAGCCAGTTATTCGGGCGATTTTCTTCGACGACAATCATGCCGGCCAGTCCCATGGCCAGATGCGTGTGCGTTTGGACATGACAATGATAAAACATGGTTCCGGGCTGGCGCGCCTGAAATTCATAGACACGGCTCTGGCCTGGCATCAAGTCAAGTTCGCTGGTTTGCGGAACGCCGTCATTGCCATACTTGCCGCCGTTATATTCATGATGGGAGAAAGGATGATCCACGCCATGCAAGTGGATGGTGTGCGGGAAATAATGCGTATTCTCCACAACAATCCGAACAATGTCGCCGACCTCGACCCGGATTACCGGTGAAGGCAAACGTAATAGATAATTGGCGCGAAGACTTTCGAAGTTTTCGGTTGACATGCCACTGGTTTTTGGTGCAAAAACCCATGCGCCGGGTGTTATGCCGGGTGCGATTTCAAATTGGGGCACCAAGCCTTCGAAATCGGGCGTCCGTCCATTAAGTTCAATCACTTCAAGCTTGATGGTGATGCGGTCAGGATCGCCATCGCCATCGATATCGTCGGTTTTGATAACGGTGTCGGGTGACAGGCCGGTTTCCATCAACGTATTCATGGAGATATTGTTGGTTCCCTTGACAACGGCAGCGATTAAATGGGGATTGTCCGGACTGCAGTGTTCCGAAGCTTCAATCTGAACACCCTCGATGACTTGGGCCTTGCGCCACGATGCGGGTATCTTGGGGTCACACATGGGTTCAAATTCTAATGCTGCGGGATCGACTTTTACAGTTTCAGGCAATTTCAGAGACGCTTGTACGCTTGTTGCGGTAAATACCCCGCAGCAAGCGAAAATGGCCATAAAATAACGTATTGGCATTTCAACACACCTTTTCAGTTTATCGTATTCAAATTTAACTGTTATATTGTCGCCCAATTATCCTGGCTGTTGTTTGTTCCCAGGGCAGGACTGGCGTTAAAAACAGAATTTCCTTAGAGTTTTATGAAGTTTTTTCAAAAATGATTATTTTAAAATGCACCCTTGCTGTAGAAAGTCACTACGTTACTACGCGAGATCAGGGTTAAATTCCATGACTTTTCAAATTGTTTGTCATTCTAATCAGCTAAAATAGGCATTATACAGAACGCCGCGATTCCTGTACGCCCTATGTGGTCAATTCTTTTAGGTGAAAATTCCAAGACATCATGTAGTTTAAGTTTAGCTTTTATATTTTTTTCGGTTTTTATGCTTTGACAAATGACAAAGACCGCCAATTCTTTTTTTATGAAAAAATTTTTGCTGCCAGTTTTAGTATTGAATACTTTATTGCTTTTGCTTGCCTGTGGCGACCAGACGTCGCAGGAAGAGAAAGTACCGGGGGAATTATTACCGGTCGGTGCGCTGCGTATGCAGCCAGCCACGATACCTGTCAGCGCTGAAACTGTTGCACTGACAGAAGGGGCGAAAGAAGTTGAAATACGTCCGCGGGTCGGTGGTATTGTTTTGAAACGTTTCTTTCATGAAGGCATGGCTGTCAGCGCCGGAGAGCCACTGTATCAAATAGACCCCGAACCTTTTCGCAGGGCACTGGCTGAGGTCGAAGCGGAGTTCCTTGAGCAAAGCATACAGGTCGTGCGGGCCAATACGGAAAAAAATCGCTTCGAGAAGCTGCTGGCCGAGAATTTTGTCAGTCAGCGCGCCTATGACAATGCATACACTGAGTTCAAGCTGAGCGAAGCCGCACTGCACAGCTTAAAAGCGCGTGTGCAGCAGGCAAAGCTTGAATTGTCCTATGCAACGGTGAGAGCGCCCATCGATGGCATTACTGGCCGTTCGCTGGTTTCTGAAGGCACCCTTGCGGCGGCAAATACCAGCGTATTGACGACGATGGCGCAGATTTCACCGATCTGGGTGCGGTTCAGTTTTTCCGACAATGAACTCGAACGTTTCGGTGGACGGTTAAGTGAACAAAATGTTAATGAAGTTCGTCTCGTTCTGCCGAATGGGGAAGTCTATCCGCACAAGGGCAGCATTAATTTCGCCGCCAGCACGATAGACCCGCTGATTGGCGCGCAGCAGCTCAGAGCGACGTTTGAAAATACTGATCAACGCTTGTTGCCCGGCCAGTTTGTGCGCGTCCGTGTTGTCGCCGGGGAAACCAGTGATGTATTTCTGCTGCCGCAACGCGCGGTGATGACTTCCGATCTCGGCCGGTATGTGTATGTTATCGATGAGCGTAATGCGGTTGCTGTGCGCCCGGTTACCGTAGGTGAATGGGTAGGAAAAGACTGGGTAATACTCGATGGCTTGCAGACCGGTGATCGCGTGGCGGTGGATAATCTGATCCGGTTAGGTCCGGAGATGCTGGTTGATCCGCAACTGCTTGACCCATCGGAAGTTTTATCTTACATACACTGAAATAGACGCATAACAGACATTTTCAGGTCAGCATGACGAAGTTTTTTATTACACGCCCGATTTTTGCTTCCGTATTGTCAATCATTATAGTCCTGGCAGGCATCGCCGCGGCTTTTCAGTTACCGATTGCGCAATACCCGCAGATAACGCCCCCTGTGGTGCAGATAACCGCGAGATTTCCCGGCGCCAGTGCGGAAACGCTGATTAAAACCGTCGCCGCACCCATCGAAGAGCAGCTCAGCGGTGTCGATGATTTGCTGTATTTCAATTCAAGCGCGGACTCGAGCGGGCAGCTGACGATTACCGTGACATTCGAGATAGGCGTCGATATCGACCTGGCGACATTCAATATCAGTAACCGGGTGAATATCGCCCTGCCGCGATTGCCGGATGAAGTCCGGCGATCCGGCATTACCATACAGAAACGCGCCAACGATTTACTGCTCGTCTTTGCGATAACGTCACAAAATAAAGATCATACGCCGCTGTTTCTGAGCAACTATATTACCAACAATTTTCTGGATGATTTGAAGCGCTCGCGCGGTGTGGGTGAAGCGCGCATTTTTGGCGCGCAGGATTATTCCATGCGTATCTGGTTGCAACCGGACAAGATGGCGCAACTGGGAATAACCACCAGCGATATCGCAACAGCGATACGCGCGCAAAATGCGCAGTACGCCGCCGGAAAAATCGGACAGGATCCGGCTTTGCCGGATCAGCAACTGGTTTATACCGTAACCGCTAAAGGGCGGCTGACCGAGTCCGAAGAATTCGGCAACATTATTCTGCGCGCTGATGGGCCGCGCGGCGTGCTGTATTTGAAAGATGTGGCGCGCATCGAACTCGGCGCGCAGGAATATAATATTGTTAACATGCTCAATGGTGTGCCGGGGGTTGGTATCGGTATTTTTTTACAGACTGGCGCCAATGCGCTGGACACCGCCGCTGAAATCAAATCCAAAATGGAAGAACTGCGGCCGCTTTTTCCAGAGGGTATGCAATATGTAATGCCATATGACACCAGTCAATTTGTCAAAGCCTCTATCTGGGAAGTGGTCAAGACACTCGGTGAAGCGATGATTCTGGTGGTGCTGGTCGTTTATCTCTTTTTGCAAACCTGGCGGGCAACGCTGATCCCGATCATCGCCGTACCCATTTCCTTGATCGGTACTTTCGCCGGATTGTGGCTGCTGGGCTATTCGATTAACACCATGACATTATTTGCCATGGTGTTATCCATCGGTATTGTCGTGGATGACGCAATCGTCGTGCTGGAAAATATCGAACGTCTAATGACCGAAGAAAAACTGTCGCCGCTGAATGCCGCCATTAAGGCCATGCAGCAAGTATCCAGCGCGGTGGTGGCCATGACGCTGGTATTGGCTGCGGTATTTGTGCCGGTTGCCTTTCTCGGCGGCATGGCCGGAGAACTGTATCGCCAATTTGCGGTAACAGTTGCCGTTGCCGGCGTCATTTCGGGGGTTGTCGCGTTGACGCTGACGCCGGCGCTTTGCGCCCTGCTGCTCCAGTCCGCTCACCAGCATGCCGCATTTTTTGAATGGTTTAACCGCATTTTCAATCGTGTGCGCAATTTTTATGTCGGCAGGGTCAATGCGGCGATACACCATGTCGGCGTCAGTATTTTAATCTTTGCGGCTTTTATCGCGGGTGTCGGTTATCTGCTGAAGATTATTCCGGGCAGCCTTGTGCCGCCTGAAGATCAGGGGTATGTGATTGCCGCGGTAATCCTGCCGGACAGCGCATCGCTTTCCCGCACGACCGCCACAGCTGACGCCGTTCGTATTGAAGTAGAGAAAAACGAGGATGTTGCTTTCCAGTTTGCCGTGAATGGACTGGATTTTATCGGCGGCGGCAACAAGACCAATGTGTCCACGATGTTTACCCGGATGACTGAATGGTCGGAACGTGAATCGACGGCGGATGACCTGGTCGGACAGGTATTTGCGGCCGGTGCGCAACAGAAGGACGGTATGGCGGTTGCTTTCAATCCGCCTGCAATCCGGGGACTTGGCAGCACCGGCGGGTTTGAGCTCTATGTGCAGAGCCGTACCAGTTCGGATCCGCAGCGCCTGGCCAAGGTTGTCGATGATTTCATGGCGGCTTTGATGCAGGATCCCATGATTGCATCAATCAATGCATTTTACCGCACCCGGGTGCCGCAGTTTTACGTTCATGTCGATGAAGCCAAGGCGATTTCGCAGGGCATCGCGATTACGGATATTTATGAAACCTTGCAGAGCACCATGGGTTCTCTGTATGTGAATGATTTTAACCGGGCCGGGCGTACTTACCGTGTTCAATTGCAGGCCGATGCGGCATTCCGCATGAAACCGGAGGATATCGGCAAGGTTTATGTGCGTTCAAGGGCTGGGCAAATGGTGCCATTGTCAGCCTTAATCCGCATCGAGCATGTCATCGGCGCCGAACAGTTGGAGCGTTTCAATGGCTTGTTGTCGGCCAAACTTATCGGCAGTGGCGTTGCCGGCCTCAGCTCGGGTGAAGCGATAGCGCTGGTCGAGCGGATTGCCGAACAGGTCTTGCCGGACGGCTATCAAATCGCATGGACGGGGAAAGCGTTTCAGGAAAAGCGCACCGGCGCTGCGGCTGTTTTTGCATTCAGTCTGGCGATTATCATGGTGTTCCTGATTCTGGCGGCGCAGTTTGAAACCTGGGCGCTGCCGCTTGCCGTAATCATGGCGGTGCCTTTCGCTATGGCGGGTGCTTTGTTGGCTGTGCTGTTGCGGGATATGCCGAATGACATTTATTTTCAGATCGGTATGGTGACACTCATCGGGCTGGCGGCCAAAAATGCGATTCTGCTGGTGGAATTCGCCAATCAAAAAATGAAAACCGGTATGGATGTGACGCGCGCAGCGCTGGAATCGGCGCAACTGCGTTTTCGCCCGATTGTAATGACTTCGATGGCGTTCATTCTGGGCGTAGTCCCGCTGGTTATCGCCACGGGAGCCGGTTCAGCCGCGCGGCAGTCGATGGGTACCGGTGTATTCGGCGGAATGATTCTGGCCGCGTTTGTGTCCACTGTATTTGTGCCACTGTTTTTTTCCTGGTTTGTTGCCGGAAAAAAGGCATCGCGATCCGCCATGCGCTGGAAAGAATCGGCGTCAATCATGGCTGCGCCGCTGCACAAGCCGTTAAAAAACGATAAGTTTAACGGTTGAACAACCTGCTAGAGACCTTTGCACGGTGTCATGAGCGGTGCGAGAATAAGACAAAAATTTGCGAAAAAGCGGAGTTTACACGGAGTAAATGAGCATTTTTCGCGAATTTTTAACGCGATTATCGTGCCGCGTAGTAACCGTGCAAAGGTCTCTGTTAGAATAGCGTGGCAATAATTGCTATGCTAACCAGGTGCGCCAAAAAAATCCTTCATGAGTAACCGTAAAAAATCGATCGTCTTTGATAAAAAAACGAAACTGGCCCTGGGTAACGTCAATATTATTCTCGTCGGCATGATGGGCGCCGGGAAAACCACGATAGGCAAGTCGCTGGCCAGATACACCGGAAAACAGTTTTTTGATAGTGATCATGAAATTCAGGAGCGTACCGGCGTTAAAATTCCGGTGATTTTTGAAATTGAGGGCGAATCCGGGTTTCGTAAGCGTGAATCTCAGGTTTTGCGGCGGCTGGTTAGAAAAAGCGATATGGTTCTGGCAACCGGTGGCGGTGCGATACTCAGCAGGGATAATCGCCGTTTATTGAAACATGGCGGCATAGTGGTTTATTTGAGAGCAACAGTAAACGACCTATACTGCCGGACACAGCACGATAAAAGCAGGCCGCTGCTGCAGACCAAAGATTTGCGGGCAAAATTAACCGAATTGTACGCGCAGCGCGATCAGTTCTACCGCGAAGCAGCGCACATCATTATCGATACCGGCAGGCAGAATATCAGTGCTCTGACCAAAGAATTGATTAACCGCCTGATCGCTTTTAATTCAGGACAACCCATTGATAAAGAGCATACTATGCGAACCCTATCAGTAGAATTCTCCACGTCAGCCGAAAAGCGCAATTACCCGATCTATATCGGTAATGGCATCCTTACCCGGGCGGAGCTGATTGTTTCCTGCCTGCGGCAGAAGCGTGTGGCGATCGTCAGCAACAACACAGTCGCGCCGCTTTATCTGGATAAACTCAGCACGGCGCTGGAAGATCATGGCGTGCGGACGATACCCATCATTATTCCGGATGGTGAAGCGTATAAAAACTGGGAAACGCTGAATGTGATTTATGACGCATTATTAAAGAATCATTGCGAGCGCAATACCACGATACTTGCTCTGGGCGGTGGCGTGGTGGGCGATTTGACGGGCTTTGCGGCTGCAACTTATTTGCGCGGCGTGCCGTTTATCCAGATACCGACAACGTTGCTGGCGCAGGTTGATTCTTCCGTTGGCGGCAAGACCGGCATTAATCACGCGTTAGGCAAAAATATGATCGGTGCGTTTTATCAGCCGCGCATGGTGCTGGCCGACAGCGCAACGCTTGATACACTGCCGGATCGGGAGCTGCGCGCCGGTCTGGCCGAGATCATCAAATATGGTCTGATCCGTGATCCCGTATTTTTTGAGTGGCTCGAGCAGAATATGCAGCGATTGCTGGCGCGTGAGCCGATGACGCTGATTGAAGCGATTCAGCGCAGTTGCGAGAACAAGGCTGAGATCGTCGCCGCCGATGAGCGGGAGAGTGGTGTGCGTGCATTGCTGAATCTCGGTCATACTTTCGGCCATGCGATAGAAAATGGCATGGGTTATGGCGTGTGGTTGCACGGCGAAGCCGTGGCAGCCGGAACGGTGCTGGCGGCAGAGCTTTCCCGGCGCATGAAACTCATTCCCGAAGCCGACGTCATACGCATCCGCAGGATTTTTCAGCAGGCTGGCCTGCCGGTCGAAGCGCCAAGAATGGCGCCGGAGAAATACCTTGAACTGATGTCGCTGGATAAAAAAGTATCCGCGGGCAAGACGCGTTTTATCGTGCTCAACCGTATCGGCGAGGCGGTCATGCGCGCAGACATTGCGCCGCAGCTGATTATTGAAACATTGTCCGCCTGCATGATGCACGAACCTAAAAACCTCAGTTGACTGTTATCCGAGATGGCTAACGGTATGAATAAATGGAACAATATGAATAATTGGTGAATCACACGATGGTATTTATAGCACGCTGCTTTTTAATTCTGGCTACGTTGCAATTCGTTGTAATAACGCGTTATTACGCCTCATTGCGTCTTGCCGGAAATAAAAATCAGCGTACTCTAAATTCCATTCAACTGAGGCTTCCAGGTTGAATAATCTCGCGTCGTACGCCGTCTCCGAAAGCAATACGCGCGGCAGGATCGTCAATGAAGCACCGCCGTCCGGACGCAGCGAGTTTCAGCGTGACCGCGACAGAATCATTCATTCCAAAGCCTTCCGGCGTCTCGAGTACAAGACGCAGGTGTTTGTCAATCATGAAGGCGATTTATTTCGCACGCGGCTGACGCACAGTCTGGAGGTGGCGCAAATCGCCCGTTCCATTGCACGCAATCTGCGTCTGAACGAGGATCTGGTTGAAGCCATCACCCTGGCGCATGACCTGGGACATACGCCGTTCGGCCATGCCGGGCAGGATGCGTTGCATCAATGCATGAAAGCCTACGGGGGGTTTGAGCATAACCTGCAATCGCTGCGTGTGGTTGATATTCTCGAAGAGCGCTATGCCGAATTTGATGGATTGAATTTATGCTTTGAAACGCGCGCGGGCATTTTAAAACATGCCTCCCGGAAAAACGCGCGCAACCTGGGCGCGGTGGGCGAACGCTTTCTCCTGAATCAACGCCCGTCACTCGAAGCGCAGCTGGCCAATCTTGCCGATGAAATTGCCTATAACAACCATGATGTCGACGATGGTCTGCGCTCCGGTCTGGTTGATCTGGAGCAGTTGCAGGAGATCGGTATTTTTTCGCGCCACTGGTCGGCGGTTAAACAGAAATATCCCGCGCTTGCCGGGCGCAGGTTGATCCATGAAACAGTCAGGGCCATGATTAATACGGTGGCGACTGATCTGACCGTGCAGAGCGCGCGCAACATCGAAAATGTCGGTATAACCGATTTGGCCGATGTTTATGCGTCCGCGCCGCTGATCGGTTTCAGCCCGGTGGTGAAAAAAGCCCAGCAGGAGCTGAAGCGATTTCTCCATGAGCATCTGTATCTGCATTATCGTGTGATGCGCATGAGTAACAAGGCGTCGCATATCATTCAGCGATTGTTCGATGCGTTCAGCGCAAATGCACGTCTGCTGCCGGACAAGCACCAGCAGAAATTCAAACAGATCGGCCATCAGGCGATCGCGGATTACATCGCCGGCATGACCGACCGCTACGCCATCAAGGAATATCAGCGTTTATTCGCGGTCGGACAAACCGACTGATCAAATTTATTTCACGCCCTCTTTCAGGCTGGCCATGATGAACTGATGCAGATCGCCGTCCAGCACGGCCTGCGTGTTGCCGACTTCCACGTTAGTGCGCAAATCCTTGATTCGCGACTGATCCAGAACATACGAGCGGATTTGATGCCCCCAGCCGATATCGGTTTTTGAGTCCTCGATACTTTGTTTTTCCTCATTGCGCTTGCGCAGTTCGGCTTCATACAGACGGGATTTCAGCATCGACATCGCTTCGGCTTTGTTTTTGTGCTGTGATCGCCCACTCTGGCATTGCACGACGATGCCGCTTGGCTGGTGCGTGATGCGCACCGCGGAATCGGTCTTGTTGATGTGCTGGCCGCCCGCGCCTGAAGCGCGGAATGTGTCAACCCGGAGATCCGCGGGATTGATGTCAATATCAAACGAATCGTCCACTTCCGGGTAGACGAAAATACTGGCAAACGAGGTATGACGGCGGTTTCCGGAATCAAACGGGGATTTCCTGACCAGGCGGTGTACGCCGGTCTCCGTTCTCAAGTAACCGTAGGCATATTCACCCGTAACCTTGATACTGGCGCTCTTGATGCCGGCAATATCGCCGGGTGACTCTTCCAGGATTTCAACCTGCAACCCCTGGCGCTCGCAGTACCGCAGATACATGCGCTCCAGCATCGACGCCCAGTCCTGCGCTTCCGTACCGCCCGATCCCGATTGCACATCGATAAAACAATTATGCGGATCCATGGGATCGGAGAACATGCGGCGAAACTCCAGTTTGCCCACCGTTTCCTCGATTTTCTGGGCATCGGCATGAATACTCCGCAATGCATCGTTATCGGATTCCGCGCGCGCGAGCTCAAACAATTCTCCTGCATCGCTTAACTGATGCTGCAACGATTCCAGTGTTTGAACGGTGTCTTCGAGACCTTTCTTCTCCCGGCTGATTTCCTCGGCCTTTTTGGGATCATTCCAGATGCTGGAATCTTCGAGCAGTCGCGTCAGTTCTTCAAGTTTCAGTTTTTTGTCATCGTAGTCAAAGATACCTCCGCAAATCACTGGCCCGATGATTCAACTCATCCAGCTGTTCTTCCAAAGCATTGATCTGCTCGATTTCCATAGTATTTCCCCTGCCAAGATACAAAACCGGTTATTTTAACCTAGAAACCTTAGTTGAATGGGATTTAGAGTACGTTGATTTTTATTTCCGGCAAGGCGCGATGAGGCGTAATAACGCGTTATTACAGCGAATTGCAACGTAGCCGGAATTAAAAAGCAGCGTGCTATTATTCATGCTGTTAGTCATCTCGGATAACGGTTAACTGAGGTTCCTAGGAGTCTGTCGGACTTAAGCAATCCTTATGTCCGACAGACTCCTAGGTTTAATCTGAAATGGCATGCTT
>JACKLU010000011.1 GCA_024235735.1 Burkholderiales bacterium | reverse complement strand
GCGAAGCCGAGCAGTGCAGGTAAGAAAAATATAAAAAAGAGCTTTACTTTTGTTGACATTTTTCTGTGAAGTGTGTCGAACAAAGCGATTGACGCGAAGAAAAGTTCGCTGCTGTTCTGAGTCAAGCACATGATTTTATCCTCAGTTTTGCAAGGGATTGTTTGTACTCTATCATGATGGTGAAATTTTATGAATCCACAATTTCAACTGCCTTGGCTCAGAGTGGTGATGAAACAAGCGGCATGCGTGTAAATATGCAGACAGTGATAATGCCGGTAAGAACATCGATTTTTTCACAGCACTCTGTTGCTCTCGATTAATGTTCAAAACTTTGAATTTTGGGAGACGCCCGGTATGATGAGCGGGTTGTTTCATCGCAGCTGCTGTGGAAACCGGGCATTAACCGGAAGAGTCCTGTCATCACAATGTTTTTTTGAACTGAGGAGATTAAGCGTGAAACCTGAAAAACATGATTTGCATCATGAATTTCCCGAACACCATGACCGTATCCATGCGCTGAAAACAGGCAATGCTCATTTCGCGCGCCTGTTTGATGAGTATCACGATGTCAACCGCGAAGTGCGCCGGATTGAAGAGGGCGTGGAAAACACATCCGACGCCTATCTCGAGGACTTGAAGAAAAAGCGGTTGATGCTGAAAGATCAGCTGCTTGACATGATTGTACACACGTGAGCAGCAGAACCGTTCGGAATCCGGAATTGACCGGAACCGATGGATGGTGTCATGGACTGACAATCGATTGATTGCGTCCGTTCGCCTTTGCCTGATAAAGATTCTTGTCGGCGATAGACATATAACTGTCAATGGTATCAGTCTCGCTCGGCGTTCTGGCGCATGATCCGATGGACACAGTCAGGCATTGCGCGGTTGTGTCAGGTTCGAGCTGAATTCTCAGGCTTTCAACGGCGATTCTGATGATTTCAGCAAATTTGATGATATCTTGCAAGGGCTGGCTGGACGTAATGACGCAAAATTCCTCACCCCCCAGGCGGAAAGCATAATCACTGGGGCGCTGGCAATTTCTTTTCAATGTTTCGCTGACTTGAACCAGAATTCTGTCACCTTCAGTGTGACCGTAGTGGTCGTTGATTTTTTTGAAGTAATCGATATCAATAATCAATAGCGCCAAAGAAAATTTATCGCGTCTGGCGCGCTTGATTTCCCGTGAAAATACACTCTTTAGATGGCGGCGGTTGTGTAAACCGGTCAATGAGTCGGTGATGGACAGCGACTCCAGTCTGGTATTGGCCTGTCGCAATTTTTTATTGGCGATATGCAGTTCATTTTCGATTTTTCTCCGATAATTGCTTTCGCGCATGAGCGTCAGTGTGCGGGAGGATAAACTGTCGTACATGGCCATAATGGTCTCGACGAGCGTCTTGAAAGAGCCGCCCATTTTTCTTTCGGCTGCGATTTTGGCTTCGTCGAACGCCATGCCTTTATGAATATTTTCAATGAAAAACGCCATACGCTTATCGCTGTCCAGAATATGAAAAGCCAGCCAGCGTATCAAGAACAGGATGATGCTTTCGATTACTTCGGATTGATACTTGTCTGTCTTTTGATTCTTGAGTTCAGATATCCTGGGCAGGAAAGCAGAGTGATTGAGTTGATGTGAAGACAGCCATGAGTCGTTTCCCAGATATTCAATCCAGATGGCTTCTTCGCATTCAAAGTGAAATTCGGCGTACTCGGTTAACTCCTTGAAGACACGGTTGATTTCTATTGAGTCGTCATGCGCCAGCGAGGATGCCAGTTCATTCAGCAGTGCGATGAGTATTTTATGCTGCTCATCAATGCGTGCGATGCCTGTTTCAAAGTTTTCGTTCCAGGGGAACACTTCAAATTTAACCGGTGTATCATTCATGTTATTAATTTTTTTCACTTATAGCAGGTGATGAAACTGAAGAACGGGATATTATAAAGAGACCTTTGCACGGTTACTACGCGGCACGATAATCGCGTTAAAAATTTGCGAAAATGCTCATTTACCCCGTGTAAACTCCGCTTTTTCGCAAATTTTTGCCTTATTCTCGCCCCGCTCATGACACCGTGCAAAGGTCTCATAAAATATTGTTGTTTATTTATATTTGCCCAATTATTAAGTGTGGCGGATGGGATTTTCCTCTGTAATCAACCGGATAGCCAAGGAGCTGAAATCATGCGTAGTCTATTGATGGTGATAATCACATTGTTAAGTTTTTCCGCGTGGGGCTGCAACAGCACGTTGCTTGATCAGAATTTCCGCAGTCTGGCGCAGGCGGACACGGTGAATTTATGCGAGGCCTATTCAGGCAAAGTGCTGCTGGTCGTCAATACCGCGAGTAAATGCGGATATACGCCGCAATATAAAGGACTGGAAGCGTTATACCAGAAATATGCAGGGCAGGGGCTGGTCGTGCTGGGTTTTCCGTCCAATGACTTCATGGGGCAGGAACCGGGTAGCGAAACTGAAATACAGAACTTCTGCAGCCTGAATTACGGCGTGCAATTTCCGATGTTCGAGAAAATCACTGTGAAGGATGCGCAGGCGCATCCTTTTTATGTCCGATTGGCCGAATTATCAGGCACCTATCCAACCTGGAATTTCCATAAATATCTGATCGGACGCGATGGCAAGATGATAACGCAATTCAGTCCGGCTACCACACCGCTTGCCCCGGTTATTGTGGATGCAGTCGAGCAGGCGTTGGCAAGCCGCTGAAAAACGACGCGCGTTTCCGTCGTAACGCGATCAATGCGCATGTTCTCCCGGTGGCGGCATGATTTCACCTTCAGCATTCAACAAGCCAAGCTGTTGTGTCAGCGCATTGATATTCTGGTAGCCGAAGCCTTCAAACTGTGAATTCCAGCGGGCGCGCAGGTAGCCGAAGCGGTCAATAATAAATTCAATGTGTTCGGGCTTGAGGCCCGCGCCGTTCAAGTCCGGCACTGTTCTGACGCGGCGGTAAAGCCGGTAGGTGTCGCTGATTTCCAGCCAGCCGTCAGTGACGACAGGAAACGGTACGAGTTCGCTGATGGTTTGCAATTCCTGTTCACTGAGCTGCTGCATCGGAACAGCCAGAAAAGCGGTGTTGTACTCGTTGTTCACGCGCTCGTACACATGCCGTAATTGCTGCAAACGCGGCTGGGATTGCGGCCAGCTGAACAGTATCAGAACGACATTCTGCTGATAGCGGAAGTCTTTCAGATCACCGCTCGAACCGTCATTGGCGGAGTAGTAGAATACGGGCGCGCCGACTGCCGGCATCTCCGGAAGTATCATGGAGCCGAGCAGGCGCGCGTCAAAGCCGCGTGATAGCGTATGCAGAAAGTTGACAACATCCCAGACGTCTTCATCGGTCAGTTTGTCCCTGAAACCGGGCATGTTGGTGTCGGGAACGCCGTAAATGATCTGGTGATAAAAGTTTCCTACAGTATGTCTGGCGGTATGCGGTTCGGTCAGCAGGTCGGTCGGCGGTGTGGACAAAGTGTCGGCCAGTCTGCCGTTGCCTTTGCCCTGTGGGCCGTGACAATCGGCGCAGTGCCCGGCAAACAGTTGTGCGCCGCGCGAGATTGAAAGGGCGTCCAGCGGAACCTCGGGTTTCATGTAGGTTTCGGGATAGGCTTCGATGGTGATCGGCGGCAAAGCGACAGCCATGGCGGCGATGATCAGTATGCTTGACGCCAGAACGGCTTTTTTCCACTGCCATTCATACTTCAGGCTGATCCAGATCATGAAAATTGCAACCGCAAACAGCGCCATGCCCAGCCAGAACATTTCCTCGACACCGGTTTCTTCCCGGTTGGCGTCAAGCGAGAAGCGAAATGGAAATGGCCAGTCGTCGATAATCGCGTGTTTGCCCGGCAGCGTGTTGGCCAGGATGGTGGCAAACAGGATCAGCAGCAACGCAAGTAAAAATTCAATGCGCACCCATTTTCTGAAATGCAGGCTGCTTTCGGTGATGCGGTTATCACCGGAGCGACCGGGATCGGTGCTTTCAGTACTTTGCGCCAGCAGCGGCAGCCATTTGTTGCGCGCCTTGTAAGCAATGACCAGAATAACCGCGAGTAAAGCTATTTTGAAATTCAACAACCAGCCATAAGGACTCGCGACCAGGGTGTGATAATAACTGCCGATCATGCGGTCGGTTACGATCAGTCCGGTCAGCATGAGCAGCAGCATGACCGGCAGCGCGATGGTTGAGAAAGTCTCAAGGTTTGATATGTTGGCGAGGCGCTGGTCTTTGTCGGTCTCGCGGTGATTGGTCAGGAGAATCAGCAGAAATACCGGTAACGCGCCGAACCACATGCCTGCGAAGAGTAAATGCAGCACAAAGGGCGCAATGGCTGCAAACGACATTTCATCCGCGCTTGAGTGACTCATAAAAGCCCCGGCGATGAGCGGTAAAGCCGCGGTGAAAGTCAGAAACGCATAGCGGCGGCGTGAGCGCGGCTTGAGCAGCGTATAAATGACAACCGCAAACAGCAACACGGCCAACAGGATACGGATGAATGCGATCACGCCGACCTGGGTGTTATGAATGAATTGCAACCAGGCTTTCGGCGTCCAGGCGTTGGTTTCATCGCCCGTGGCGCTGCCTGTCGTCGTTGCCAGCAGACCGGTCAAACCCAGCAGCACCAGAAGCGCGAGCCATGGAAACATTTTTTCCACGCGGGGTATCCACGGCGCTTCGGATAATACTTTCCGCGATCCGGCGATAACCAGAAAGAAACTGCTGCCAAACAGGATGAGATTCGCTGTGACCTGTGACCAGCGTGCAAAATAAGCAATGATTTCAAGCATAATCGAAAATAGGCTGTTGATATGATCAGCTGCAACAGCGCTGAAAATAATCGTTTTCAGAGAAACCCTGCAGCCAGTACGCGTGGTATTTTACCGTGCGCAAAAAATTATTCCAAAAGGATAATCAAATTTATCTTCAGCTGTCGCAGGGCAATGTTTGACCAAAAACCGTGCGCCAATCCCGGGTGAAACGATCCACTGCGGGCTGCACGGCCGGGTGTGTGAGCATTTCTTCGGCGATTTCCGCCGGAAGCGTTAGGGCGGATACGCCGGCACGCAGTACGCCAAGCACCTGTTGGGTATTTTTAAAGCTGGCGGGCAATAATTGAGCTGGGAACTGGTGCCGGTCGATCAATGCCTGCAGATCGGCGACAACGCCAATGCCGTCTGCACCGGTGGCATCGATGCGGTTGACGTAGGGTGCAAGATAGTCAGCGCCGCATAGCGCGGCCAGAAAACCCTGCTGGACGCTGTAAATCGCTGTCGCCAGCACCGGGATGTGCTGCGCTTTCATTTTCCGGATTGCGGTAAATCCTGCTTCGGTAGCCGGAACTTTGACGACGATGTCATAGGGCAGTTTGCGCAGGCTGATCGCTTCAGCGAGCATTGCATCGGCGTTTTCGCTGACGACCTGCACATGGAACCGCACTTTTTCTCCCAGCACCTCGGCAACGCCGGGCAGTAATGCAGCCAGGCCTGTATTCGCTCTGGCCAGAATCGACGGATTGGTGGTGATGCCGCGCACCGGCAGGCAGGCGCTTAAACGGCTGATCTGGCCGATATCGGCGGTATCGAGGTAAAGCTCAAACATAGTCAATGCGCCGGATGCGCATCATGCCGATCCAGCGCGGCATGACGTTATTCTCCGTAAACCTGCACACTGACCCGGCGCGTGCGTGGGCCGTCGAGCTCGTACAGCATCACCGATTGGTATTGCCCCAGCACCATTTCGCCATCGGCCAGCGTAACGACTTCGGAGCTGCCCAGCAGCATGGCTGCCAGATGTGAATGCGCGTTTTCGGGCTCATCCGGCGGGCAGTCGCGCAACGTAATATCGTTATGCAGATAACGGTCGCGCGGTGGAATCAGGCGTGTCAGGAAAGCTTTGATATCTTCTATCAGACGCGCCTCGTGTTCGTTAATGGCAATCGCGGTGGTGGTGTGCTGCGAAGTGATGGTGACAAAGCCGTTGCGTATGCCGGAGCGGGCAATCGTTTTTTTCAGATCCGGCATCAGGTCGTGCAGCGAAATACCCTGACCGGTCTGAAGCTGGATCGATGAAGGAAAAATTTTCAAGATGACTTACCTGTTCATTTGACGTTCAAGGACATCTCTAAAAATCCAAACTTCGTTACAACACTTTGTTATTCACAAAAAATGTCTCCTTACATATCAAAACTATGCTGCGTCAACATTTTTTGCTCGCGCCGCGTTTTGCTCATTTTCTGCTTAAAATTTTGAATTTTTAGAGACGCCCTCAAGAAATAATCACGAATTCTATTGCTGATACTTCTGGTTATAATCGCATCATGACCTGTTATTGTAAACGATTCTGATCCAGCCATTTCCAGCTATTTGTCTGTTGCATGTTTGCGCGGCGCAGTGGCTGCTCAGGTTATCTGCTACTATGCGCGAGAAAAAACGGGGGATAGAGTTGCTTGCGGCGCATTTTCCGGCCGGGCATGGAGCACAGTATGGAATACATTGAATGACTAACATCGGATTACCTCATGGCGGATCATGACTTTCCTGCCGGGCGCGTTTCCATGAAAGAAGCCTGCCGGTACTGGTTCAAACTTGGCCTGATCAGCTTTGGCGGCCCGGCGGGGCAGATTTCGATCATGCATCAGGAGCTGGTGGAAAAGCGCCGCTGGATTTCCGAGCGGCGTTTTCTGCATGCCGTGAATTACTGCATGTTGCTGCCCGGCCCCGAAGCGACGCAACTGGCAATCTATATCGCCTGGCTGATGCACGGCGTTCGCGGTGGAATTGTGGCCGGTGTGCTGTTTTTTCTGCCGGCATTTTTGCTGCTCTCGCTTCTGGCGGGCCTCTATCTGGCGTATGGCGATATGCCGCTGATCAAGGCGGTTTTCGATGGCATCAAGCCAGTCGTGGTGGCCATCGTTTTTTTCGCCGCCTGGCGCATCGGTGTCCGTGTGCTGAGAAATGCATTGCTGTGGGGCATGGCGGCATGTGCTTTTATCGCCATCTTCTTTTTCAAGATCGGTTTTCCCTGGATTGTGCTGGCAGCGGCGATTTTGGGCGCTATAGGCGGAAAAGTGCTGCCGGAAAAATTCAAGGCGGGCGGTCGGCACGATGCCGCCCGGCACCGGTCTGGCGCGGCGCTCATCGACGACGATACGCCGGTTCCCGCGCATGCCCGGTTTACAGGGCGTAAATTCGGTTTGACGCTTGGCGCTTTTATTGCGCTTTGGCTGGCGGTCATGTATGGCATCAGCGGTCAATCCGAACTGTTTGAAATGGGCTATTTTTTCACCAAGGCCGCCTTCCTGACCATTGGCGGCGCTTATGCTGTTCTGCCGTATGTTTATCAGGGCGGCGTTGAACAATACGCCTGGCTGACCGCCGCGCAAATGATGGATGGATTGGCTTTGGGCGAAGCCACGCCGGGGCCTTTGATCATGATCGTCACCTGGATTGGTTATCTGGGCGGAACGGCCAGGGCCGTGTTCGATAACACGATCTGGGCGGGCATCGCCGGCGCCGGCGTCGCCACTTTTTTTACTTTCCTGCCTTCATTTCTGTTCATACTGGCCGGTGGCCCGCTGGTGGAAGCAACGCGCGACGAACCGCATTTTACCGCACCGCTGACAGGTGTAACCGCGGCGATAGTCGGCGTGATACTGAATCTCGCCGTATTTTTCGCCTGGCATACCTTCTGGCCGCATGGCACTGCCGCAACCGCGATTCTGGATAATTTGCAGCTGTACCCTCTTTTGCTTGCCGTGGCGGCTTTTATCGCGCTGTGGAAATACAGGCTTGATATCATGACCGTGATATTGGCTGGCGCGATATTGGGAGTTGTTGAATTCTGGATGATATGACCAGCGTCTGAATTCATACGATCATTCACATGGATTTTTGAATTAACCTGATATATACAAAAACATATGAAATTTATATCGACAGTGCCTGTTCTGCGGATATTCGACGAAACAAAAGCGCGGGAATTCTATATGGATTTTCTTGGTTTTCAGGTCGATTGGGAACATCGCTTTGAAGTCAATCTGCCCTTGTATATGCAGGTTTCCAGAAGCGGCTGTATTCTGCATTTGTCGGAACATCATGGCGATTGCTGTCCCGGTGCCGCGATACGGGTTGCAACGGATAAACTGGATGCATTCCGCGATGAACTGATTTCAAAGCAGTACAGGTACGCCAGACCGGGAATCGAGGAAATGCCGTGGGGCACGCGGGATATGTCCATAACAGACCCGTTCGGCAACAGGATTACCTTCACGACTGCGATCGATGATTGAGGCGGGTTACAAAAATCTGTTTTTTCCTTTTCATGCGGTGAGATGCAAGTACAAACCGCGATGGGTTGCCAGATTCAGTTTCGATCTTCGTTACCTTTCGGTCGGGGCAAATAGCCTTGCGGGCATCAAGTTCGGGCGCTGTGACCATTATGTTGCTTCGTTGATGTGCGCTTGCACCGTATCAACTTATCCGTTGGCACTGCGGGTTACTTAACAGACCAAGGACTGGGGGGGGCAATGGAATCCTCGTGGTAGGGCCGGATGGTTCATCGTAGAGTTGATTTCAGTTGAAGTGATGGATAATCATGGGCATCATCTACTGCTTTCAATAAGCACGATTCCTGGCGATACTTCACTGTGCGACAACCAGCGTAACTCCGGTTACTTTGAGCAGGAAATCCAGAAGTTGGGTGCTTGGGTGGATGATCTGACACTGGAATTGGAGCGGGAGATCAAGAAAATAGACCGTGATATCAAAGAAGTGCGCTGCGCTGTCGTCATTTCGCCGGTGATGGAAGAAAAGCTGTCATGGCAGGAGGAATGGTTTGTGCTTTGGACAATCAGCTGGAAACCAACATCAACAGCAGATCAAGGAACGCACGTTGTTTACCGCTAAGTGAGTACTGAGATAGCCAAAGAGAATGATCGGAATGCCGAAGACTCAACTAAAGAAACTAATAATTGAAAAATTCCGTGCACTGAACAATGTGGAACTCGAATTTGGTGACTACATCACGGTTGTATGTGGGAAGAATGGCACATCCAAATCGTCTATTCTTGGTATTGCTGCGCAAATTTTCAGCTTTGAAAAAGACTATGTGAAGGATGAGAATCTTTCTTTCCGACAAATCACTGGCGGGGCTTTTAAGTCACAATATAGCGAACACTTCAGAATCTCCGATAAATTTGATGTTCCCGGCTCGATGACAGTCAATATCGAGTTACAAGATGGTTATACCGATCAAGCAGCGACGGCAAAACTCGAATTGATGAAGCGAGGAAAGTCGTCAAGACCTGTAGTCAGAAATAACAGTACAGCTACCGGAAATACGAGCAGGAACTTTACGCATCCGGTCATCTTCCTCAGTCTTAAGCGCCTTTATCCCATTGCTGACAGAGACTACAAAATCAGTGACTTCGATTACCTGCAAGAACACAAACAGGATTTCATTAACCTTACCAATGAGCTTCTTAATCGTAGTTCTTCTCACGTCACGGGCACGGAAGGAACCATCAGTTCAGCCGTAGCACACGGCGAAAACTACGACCAAGAGTCTGTTTCCGCAGGCGAAGACAATGCGGGTCAGATCATCTTGGCGCTAATGTCTTTCAGGAAGTTAAAAGAAGAGTATCCCGACTACAAGGGTGGGCTGTTGCTGATAGATGAAGCGGATGCAGGGCTGTTCCCGACCGCGCAGGTGAATCTGCTGAAAATGCTCGACCGCGAGTGCAAGAACCTAAATCTTCAGGTCGTCATGACATCACATTCGCCGGTCTTGATCGAATATGCGTTCGAACAGAGCCAGCAGTTCAGAAGAAAATACAAGACGGTTTATCTGAGCAATACCTTTGGTGATGTTCAGGTGATACAGGATTGGTCTTGGGCACAAATCAGTGCGGACATTAACACGAAGACCATTGCAGCAGCTTCTAGGGCGTCTTTACCGAAGGTCAACGTCTATTTCGAGGATAAAGAAGCTGCGGATTTCTTCGCTGCCTTGATAAGCCGACAACCCGTGAAGCAGTTCACGACTCCCTTGCCGGAGATAACGCTCGGTTGCTCCAACTATTTGCAGTTGATCCAGAAGAAGATTTCTGAATTTTCTGAAAGGAGTATTGTTTGTTTGGACGCGGATCAGGCTAAACATGTTGAAGGGAAAAATCTTAAGACGATTGTTCTGCTACCTGGAAGCTTGCCGCCCGACCAGTTGATTTTTGAGCACCTGTATAACCTTTCCGCCGATCATGAATTCTGGAAGAACGATATGCGGTTCACGCGGGATGTATTTACCAACTCAGCCCGTGAAGTGATAAACGAGTTCGTAATCAACGGAAACACTGCGGATGTAAAAGAACGAATCGTCGCATATCAGGGCAACAAGACGCCACGAGAAGTTTTTAAACGATTTTACAAAGACGATGACTTTCAGAAGCTGGTTTCATCTGTTACAAAGCCATACAATCCGTGGGTGCATTGGATCAAAAACAACCCTGTGGCCAGTAACAAATTTCTGGAGAAATTCAAAACCGCCATCCACAACGTAATGGAAAAAGGATATGCCGTTGATGTGAGCAAGCTGACTGCGTTGAAAGTGAAATTGAAGCAGGTGTAGCGATGCGTTCGAACAGACTGTACAGCCCCTTGCGCTATCCCGGTGGAAAAGCGCCATTCGCCCCATTCATTGCGAAGGTGATGGAGATTAATTGCGTTGCGGGTGGTCATTACCTGGAGCCGTATGCAGGTGGTGCAGGTGTCGCGCTAGATTTGCTATTTCATGGTCATGCGAGCCATATCCACATCAATGATGCCGACCCTGCAATTTACGCTTTTTGGGTTTCTGTTACCCAACATTCTGATGCTCTTCTTGATTTGCTGGAATCAACACCTATCACCATTGAGGAATGGTTCAAGTGGAGATCCATTTTGCGCGAGGAATGCCAGGCCGATTTGGTCGATAAAGGTTTCGCAACCTTGTTCATGAATCGAACGAACCACTCCGGGATTCTCAATGCTGGTGCCATTGGTGGCAAGAATCAGGACGGAAGTTACAAGCTGGATGCACGGTTCAAGAAGGATGTCGTAGCTGCGCGAATTAGGAAGATCGCCGAGCGAAAGAGTGACATTTCGGTGTATTGTGAGGATTCGTTGAGCCTCTTGAATCGGTGTTCGGAATTTCTGCCGAGGAAATCCCTGATCTACCTTGATCCACCTTACTACGTCAAAGGTAAGGGCTTGTATCGGAATTATTACGAGCACGAGGATCACGCCGCCATCGCAAGAGCAATCCAGAGGAAAAAATTCAAGTGGTCTTGGCTGGTGTCTTACGACAATACTGAGGAAATTTGCGCCATGTACCAGCTAAGTCGATCGCTTAGTTATGGGTTGAATTACACAGCACAACGGCGATATGTAGGGAATGAGGTGATGTTTTTCAGTCAGAATCTCCTTGTTCCAGATGAGAATATTTCACAGACAAGGGCAGTTGGTTTATAGTCACTACACACGACAAGTTAATGAGCGGCAACCAAAAACTCGAACTTACCCGAATCGGGAAGAATAAGCACCAAAATCCGGAATTGCTCGTCCTGCATGAAGAATGGGCATTGAAATGAAGTAGACTCCAAGCCCGCAACACGACATCCTGGAGTCCTTGGCCAGTCAGATTGCCGAGATCGTTCAGCAGGCGCGCAGCCAGGTACGCCAAAGCGTTAACCAGGCCATGGTGGCCAGCTACTGGGAAATTGGCCGTCTGATCGTCGAGCATGAGCAACGGGGACAAGCGCGAGCCGCCTATGGCCAACGTCAGTTGGCCGAGCTGTCCGCTCGCCTCACAGAGCTGTTTGGCAAGGGATTTGACGTCAGCAATCTGCGCAACATGCGCCGGTTTCATCTGGCCTTCCCGATTCGGGAGACAGTGTCTCCTGAATTGAGCTGGTCGCATTACAACGTCTTGACCAAGGTCGAAAATCCCTCTGCCCGCGAGTGGTACTTGCGCGAAGCCATTAGCCAGAACTGGAGCAGCCGTGCATTGGATAGGCAAATCGGCGTGCTCTATTACGAGCGCTTGTTGAGCAGCAAGGATAAGGCGCTGGTCGAGGCTGAAGCGGCGTGGCATACTACTCCCCTTGCCGAAACCCGCAAGGATTTTCTGCGTGATCCCTATGTGCTGGAATTTTCTCAACCTGAACGCTAACCGCTTTCTGGAAGGCGATCTGGAGCAGGCCATTATGGACAACCTGCACAATTTCCTGCTGGAACTGGGGCGCGGCTTTGCCTTTGTCGCCCGCCAGCAGTGCGTGAGTTTTGCCGATGAAGATTTTTATCTCGACCTAGTGTTCTACAACTACAAGCTCAAATGCTTTTTGCTGGTGGATTTGAAGCTGGGTAAGCTCACCCATCAGGACATGGGGCAGATGGACACCTACGTGCGCCTGTACGACGAGCAAATCAAAGGTGCGGACGACAATCCCACCATTGGCCTGGTATTGTGCAGCGAAAAAAGCGAAGCCGTGGTGCGCTATTCCGTATTGGCGGAACAACAGCAATTGTTTGTCGCCAAATATCTGCCTTATCTGCCGAGCGAAGCAGAGCTCAAACACGAACTGGAACGCGAGCACGCCCTGCAAAGACTGGCGCAGCGGCAAGAGGCACAAGAATGAGCGGCAAACAAAAACTCGAACTCACCTGGACCGGCAAGGACAAGCGGCCCAAGCTGGAGCCGCGCATTTTGCTGGAAGATCCTGCGCTGTCGTACCACGCCAGACAGCGCGTGTCGGATAACGATAGCTTCGACAATCGGTTGATCTTCGGCGACAACCTGCTGGCGTTGAAGGCGCTGGAGCAGGCGTTTTCCGGCAAGGTTAAGTGTGTGTTCATCGATCCGCCGTACAATACCGGCAGCGCATTCACGCATTACGACGACGGGCTGGAACATTCGATCTGGCTGGGATTGATGCGCGACCGGCTGGAGATTATCAAGCGACTGCTGTCCGAGGATGGTTCGCTGTGGATCACGATTGACGACAATGAGGCGCATTATTTGAAAGTGCTGTGCGACGAGGTGTTTGGGCGGGGGAATTTTGTAGCGAACGTGGTTTGGCAGAAAAAGTACGCTGTAGCTAATGACCATAAAACTATTGCGCCAATGCACGACCATTTGTTGATTTATCGTAAAAGCGAAAAGTGGGAAAGGAACTTAATTCCACGAACCAAAGAGAAAGACCGTCAATATAAATTTGAAGATGAGAGGGGCGTGTTCCGCACCAGTGATTACACCTGTAGCAAGTCATATGAAGAACGCCCAAATCTTTACTATCTGGTTACGCAACCAAATACAGGGGAAAAAATTTGGCTTAGCAAAACACGTGTATGGGCATATTCTCAAGAAGAACATTTACGGCATGTAACCGAGGGTTTCATTTATTGGGGAAAAGACGGTTCCGGAAAAATCCCTTTAATTTGCAAATCAATGTGGTTGGAACAAACGATCGGGTAACAATCAGTAATTGGTATCTCAATAATGCTTACCAGCTGGACTACATTCTTGCGGGCGCTTCGCTGGTGTCAAATGACGAGGTTGATCAGCTGATTTCGGTCATGTCTCAATATACGATGCCGGCAGGCGTCGACAATTTTGTTTCGCAAGACATTATGAATGTGCTGCAACCTGTGCTTTCAGAGGTTTGGCTATAGCTGATGCTGAAGTTTTCTGTATAGCCGGGAAAAGCTGTTTTTCAACAGAATCATTGACAGGGAATAATTTATTTTTCTACAAATGTAAATATAATGGTTCTATACAAATGGATGAGCCATGAACGTTAGATATAATCCTGTGTGGATAGCCGCTACAGTCACAATTTTTCTGCTCGTTATCGTCACCCTGATTAGTCAGCAGGAACAGATGCGTTATCAGGAAGACTTGCGAGTAAAAGTCATCCATGAGCTCAGTCAGGTGCGCGCGCGTCTTGAACTGGAAATCAATGCCAATCTTCATCTGACCAAAGGCGTGGTCAGTCTGGTTACAGCCTATCCGGATATTACTGCTGACAAGTTTGCCGCAGTGGGCGAGATTCTGTTGCGCGGAAAAACCACGGTGCGGAATATCGGCCTGGCGCCGGATAATATTCTTCAGTACATCTATCCGATAGAAGGTAACGAAATGGCGATCGGGTTGATATATCGGGATAATCCGGTGCAGTGGCCTGTTGTTGAGCGGGCTGTCCGCCTGCGGGAAACAGTGATATCCGGACCTTTGTCGCTGGTGGAAGGGGATCTTGCCTTTATGAGCATAACGCCGATCTGGGTAAAACTGCTGGAAGATAAAGAAAAAGAGCGCTATTGGGGTGTGAGCAGTCTCGTCATCAATGCGGAAACGCTTTATAAAAAAGCCGGCATAGTGTCTCCTGGACGTAGTATAGCCCTTGCGATCCGAGGCATTGATGGAACAGGCGCGCAGGGTGCTGTTTTTTATGGTGATCCGGCATTGTTCAGCGAACGCCCCATTCTGATGGATACGACCTTGCCCAGCGGTTCCTGGCAGTTGGGCGCGATTCCTGAAAACGGATGGAAGCAATCTTCGCCCTATTACAAATGGATATGGATTCTGGGGGGACACTTTGCTTTAGCTGTCGGTGTGCTGGTCTTTGTCTGGTTTCGCAATCAAATCCGTCAGCGTGATGTGCTGGCGGAAGCGAAACAGACGGCTGAGCGGGCTAACCGCGCAAAGTCGGAGTTTTTGTCACGCATGAGCCATGAGTTGCGTACGCCGCTGAACGCGATTCTGGGTTTTGGTTATTTGCTTGAAGTCAGTGCGTCGCAGTCTGATGATTCCAAGCAGAAGCAATATGTCGACTATATTCTGAAGAGTGGACATCATTTGCTGTCGTTGATTAATGAAGTTCTGGACCTGGCCAGAATCGACGCGGGAAAATTCGACCTTAACCTGGAAAATATTTCGCTCAGGCATTTAACCGATGAATGCCTGACGCTTTCCCAGCCACTCGCCTTTGCGAATGGTATCACGCTACTGAATGAGAGCGCGGAGAATGGTGATTTTTATGTCAGTGCGGATCATCAGCGCTTGAAGCAGGTGTTACTGAATCTGATTTCCAACGCGATAAAGTATAACCGGACAGGCGGAAGCGTCACAGTCTCGTGCGGCAAAGTCGATCAAAACCGGATTCGTGTTGCCGTGACGGATACCGGGCTTGGGATACCTGCGGAGAAGCAGGATCAGCTTTTCCAGCCTTTTAATCGTCTCGGTATTGAAAGTTCGCAAATCCAGGGGACAGGAATCGGATTGACCATCACCAAAAGCCTGATAGAAACAATGAGTGGTCAGATTGGTTTTGAAAGCACTCCCGGTAAAGGATCGGTTTTCTGGATAGTACTGCCGGAGGCTGCTGGAGGCGAACGACAATCCGGATGCGTGGACGGGAATGCTGTTGTCGGTGAGGCAATCAAAATGATGCGTCATCTGCGCGCAAAAATTCTTTATGTTGAAGATAATCTGTTTAATCAAAGACTGATGATACAGATCATGGCGCAGTTTCCCGGCATAGAACTCATGGTTGAATCCAGTGCGGAAGCCGGTTTGGCAACATTGATGCGGGAAAGACCGCAAGTCATCCTGATGGATATCGATTTGCCCGGTATGAGCGGTATCGAGGCGCTCAAAAAGATCCGCAGCATTGAGGCCATCGCGCACATCCCTGTTATCGCCGTCAGTGCGGCTTCCATGGAAAGTGATATTGAGAAAGGCATGCAGGCAGGTTTTGATGCTTACATCACCAAGCCCTTCGATCTGCGGAATTTGTTGGAAACGATTGAGCATGCGCTGCAAGCCGGGTGATCTTTTTCGCCGCCCCAGGATTCCCTGAGAGAAGCGGCGCGCGTTTGTTTTTTTGTAACTATTCAGCGCACTTTGTCATTCCGAGCAACGCGAGGAATCTTGGGTTTTGGGTGCATTAATAAACGCTCAAGATTTCTCGCTGCCGCTCGAAATGACAGAATAATCAAACGCCTTGTCAAATAAGGCTGAATAGTTACGTTTTTTAAGCTTTAGAGATACCCTTTATTCAATCCTGATACGCCTGCTTTTTTCCACATCATAGACCGTAATTCGGCTTGCGCTGTTACCCCAGGCGTTCCTGATATACGATACGAGATTGGCGATCTCTTGATCGTGCAGGATCTGCTGAAAGGGCGGCATGCCATAAGGACGCGGATTTCCTTGGGTGGTGGCTGGATAACCACCTTCGAGAATGCTGCGTATCGTGTTGAGCGGTGACGCCATGACTACGCCGCGGTTTCCCGCCAGCGCCGGGTAAATACCTGGCGCGCCCTCGCCTGAAATGCCGTGACAGTCCTGGCAATAGGTTTGATACAACTGCTTGCCATGTATCAGGCTGCTGTATGCGCTGACCGGCGCAAGTGCGGCGGATGTGGCGGCATAATCCGATTTGCTGTCCGATATGGATTGCAGATACACGGCCATGGCGCGCAGATCTTCCATCGACAGGTGTTGCAGACTCTGCCGGATAATCGTTGCCATCGGTCCGGAAGCCACCGCGCGATCTGTAATGCCGGTGGACAGCAGCGTTACTATTTCATCGATAGTCCAGTCGCGGTTGCCGGCTTCGCGGTGCGACGTCAGCGAGGGCGCATACCAGTTCATCCCCATGATCTGCCCGCCAGTCAATTCATTGTCTGCGCCGCCAAGCAGTGTGCGGCTGGTGTGACAGGCGTTACAGTGTCCCAGCCCCTGCACCAGGTAAGCGCCACGGTTCCATTGCGCTGTTTCTGATGAATCGGGTACGTATTCTCCGGGGGTGAAATACAATGCGCGCCAGATATACAGCAGTGGCCTGAAATTATACGGGAAACGGATGGTATGCGATGGGTTGGTTTGTCTGATCGCTGGCAGCGATTGCAGAAAGGCAAAAATCGCGTCAGCGTCCTGCCGCGTGACTTTGGTATATTCAGTGTAGGGAAATGCAGGATAAAGCAGTTGACCATCGGGTGATTTGCCTTCATGCAGCGCCTGCCAGAAATCTGTTGCGCTCCAGTTGCCGATTCCCGTTTCATTGTCGGGTGTAATATTGGGTGTGACGAAAACACCAAATGTGGTGGTCAGACGGCGTCCGCCTGCAAACGGCTTTCCACCGCGCGCGGTATGGCATCCCATGCAATTGGCCGCGCGTGTCAAATACGCGCCGCGCAGCTGCTGGGGATCGAGTCCGGTGCGATTGAACGGGTCGTTCGAATTGTCGTATGCAGCCGCACTTGTCGCCAGAAGCAGCAGCACAGTACCCGCAAGCAGAAGCGCAACCGGTTTCCTGAGTCTGTCGATCAAAGCCGTGATGTTGCTCATGATTCAATCTCCATCTGGACAATGCTGCCGCAGCGTTCGATCAGTCCAGGTGATAAGTTGCTCGCCGGTTCCGGACTGCCGGAAACGGTTTGTATCGACAGCCACTTAGCAATCGCGTTGATTTCCTGGTCAGTCAGTTTTTCCGCTATTTCCGACATACAGTCGGCCGTCTGGCCGCGAATCAGCCCACCATTGCGCCAGCTGCCAAACTGCGCGGACAAATACACCCGCGGCAATCCCAACAGTCCCGGAATAAACGGCGTTTTTCCCATTAATGCGCGGCCGTGACAATCGCTGCATGCCGGAATATCCCTGTCCGGATCACCCGAAAAAATCATAGTCTCCGCCAGTTCGCGTTCTTCGGTCTGCAGGCTGTGCAGCTCCGGCTGGTACACAGGCAGCATCTGTGCGGAGAAATAGCGTGCTATATCCATCAAGTAGTCGTCGGACATATTTTCCAGCAGTATCGCCATCGGTTGATAATGCCGCCGTCCGTCCCTGAAATTGCGTAGCTGGTTGTACAGATAGCCCGCTGGCTTGCCGCCAATACGCGGGTAGTAAACATGCTGCCCGGCTTGATCCGATTCTCCATGACATAGCGTGCAGGGTTTGACGCGCTCGAACATAGTGTCAGGTGGATCGCTTGCGGCATTGGCCACAGGCGCGCTAAGAAAGAGAACTATCAAAATAAACGGTATCATGTTGAATGTATCCTTATCAGAATCTGAAATTGTACTGCACATAGGAGGCTGTCCGAGAATAGACTGATCTACTGCGAACGAGCCTGATTGGCCGTATTTTCCGATCCTTTTCGTTGAATAGAACGACTATTCGCCTCAAATGATCGAAAAATCCCGCTCAATCAGCCTCGCTCTCGCTACGATCGCTATTCTCGGACAGTCTCCTAGAGCGGCTCGGCGTTAATGGCGTGCAATATGGAAATTTGTCAGTAAACCGCGCCTGTTTGCCTGATAATAGCGCTGGAGGCCTGTGTAAGGCAAAAACAATGATCGAGAGGTTCGCAATGATAAGACAGGCGCCGGGGCGAACATGAAAGTTAAGTCCGTCGCTGTTAGAGTCTTGCAACCCCAAAAATTTGAGCGTGTTCAGAATGCTTTGCCTGTTTAAGCCTGATATGTTCTGTATTCCGCGCGCCGCGCATCCTGATTGTCGAGTGTCCGTCGCGATTTCGCGAGGCATCCTGAAATTTCGGGTGTTTCCGTTCGTACTATTCAGTCTATGGTTGCTTCTATTGTCCGATGTGGCTAGTAGCTTCGACTGGTCGGTATCGGAAATTCATTATCAGTACGGAAATCTTAAGCGTCCGTTTCTTCAGGAAGAAAGTGGAACGTCAGTGGTTACTTTTCAACATGCCAACGGCTGGCGTTTCGGAGATAACTTTTTGTTTTTTGATACGGCCATACCGCATGGCGGTAAGGCCGAGTATTATGGCGAATATTATGGCAATCTGAGTCTGGGCAAAATTACCGGTGTCGATCTGGCGGTCGGGCCGATCAAGGATGTTGGCGTGCTGATGGGCATCAACTGGGCGCCCGGATCCGATGTGCTCAAATATCTGCCGGGTATGCGCATCGCCTGGAATCTACCTGGATTCGCGTTTCTGAACTCCGATTTTACGGCTTATATTGATGACAGTAACGCCAAGGTGCGGGAAACCAACAGCTTTATGGTCGACGTCAATGGCCGGTATCCGTTTGAATTATTAAACTCCAGGTTCAGCATAGAAGGGCACATCGAATATGTCGGCGAACGGCAGAACTCGTTTGGCGTGGTGCACGCCTGGTTGTTCCATCAAATCCAGTTTCGTTATGATCTCGGGCACCGCTTGCTGGGCCGTCCGCAAAAATTGTTTGTTGGAACCGAATGGCAGTACTGGAACAATAAATTCGGAACGCGCGTGAGCGAGAATGTTTTCCAGGCGCTACTGGTCTGGCGGCTATGATTTTCAGCATTTTATGCCTATCAACCGTCAATCCGCCGGTTGATGCCGTACCTGTCTGATTTTTGCGATGCGCGCTTCGCGTACTCTGGCATTGATGGCGTTGGCCAGTAACGCATTGTCGGTGATTTTATTTCTGAGTGCTGCCGCTATTGCACCGGCGTCAACGCTTCGTGCAGCGCTAAGCGATTGGTTTAACAGCGCGACCGGTGAATAGGCTCTTTCTGCATAACCGGGGCGGCCATGAAAATCGCTTGCGCAGGCCTGCATGAACAACTGAAATCGGTCGGGTTTGCGGTAGGCGTCGGTGGCGTGAAAGAGGTCGGCTATGGTTGGTGCAGTCAGTTCCTCGGCGCGGTGCGCTTTGCCGTGATATTGCGCAACCAGTGCGGCGAGATTGCGCTCATCCTTGGGCGCGCGAAGGCGTTCGCATAAATTCTGCACGAGTTGCACGCTGCGCTGTTCATGACCGATATGCCGCGGCCATTCTTCCGGTGGTGTGACGCCTTTACCGAGATCGTGCAGCAGGGCGGCAAAACGCACCGGCAGGGAATAATTTCTGGAGGCTGCAAAGTCGATTACCATCATGGTGTGCACGCCGGTATCGATTTCAGGATGCGCATGCGCGGGCTGCGGTACGCCGAACAAAACATCGATTTCAGGCAGTATGCGCGATAAAGCGCCGCATTCGCGCAGCATGTAGAACATGCGCGAAGGATTGTTCTCCATCAGACCGCGGGAAATTTCCTGCCAGACACGTTCCGGCACCAGTGCCTCAACTTCACCGTTATGCACCATGTCACTCATCAGCGCGAGTGTTTCCGGTGCGATGCGGAAGCTGAAACGCGCCGCAAACCGGGCGATTCGAAGAATGCGCACCGGATCTTCCGCAAAGGCCGGGCTGATATGGCGCAGAATCCCGGCTTCCAGATCGGCTACGCCGTTGAATGGGTCGATGATGTTGCCGTCGGCGTCTTTGGCGATGGCGTTAATGGTCAGATCGCGCCGCACCAGATCTTCCTGCAATGTGACCTGCGGTGTGGTGAAAACTTCGAATCCTTTATAACCACGCGATATTTTGCGTTCAGTGCGCGCCAGCGCGTATTGTTCCTTGGTTAGCGGATGTAAAAAAACCGGAAAATCCTTGCCGACCGGGCGGTAACCCAGTTGAACCATTTCTTCCGGCGTGCTGCCGACAACAACATAATCGTGATCTTTTACGGGCAGACCCAACAGTTCGTCACGTACTGAGCCGCCCACCAGGTAAGTTTTCAAGTTCAATGTTAAAGCAAATTAAACGAGACAGGGAAATTGGATTGGCGTTTCAAGGAAGATATCATTTTTTTCCAACAAAACCCAAACGCTCTTTGAGTGTCGGCGGATTAGGGTTGTGTTCCAGTACATTGGCGTAATACACCGAGTTTTTGAGCACTTTCTTGACATAGTCGCGGGTTTCGCTGAAGGGGATGGTTTCGGCGTAAACAGCGCCTTCAAGAATCTTTTCATCATCCCGCCAGCGTCTTGCGCGTCCCGGTCCGGCATTGTACGCGGCGGATGCCAACAGGGGCTGGTTGTTCAGCGTTGTGAGCACATGCTTTAGATAATAAGTGCCCAACCGCAGATTGATATCGACCTGGGTAACCAGACTTTGCTGAAAATTGTCTATACCCAGTTGTTTGGCGACCCACTGAGCAGTATCGGGCATGAGCTGCATGAGTCCGCGAGCGCCGGCGCTGGAAGTGACATCCACAAGAAACCGGCTTTCCTGGCGGATGAGACCATAAACCCAGGCTTCGTCAATGTCCTGTTCACGTAATACGGGGCGTAGCGTTTCGCGGTGCGGTGTGGGAAAACGCAGCCGGAAATCGTGTTGTTGCACCGTTCTGTTTGCCGTATTGATCGAGCGATCATAATGACCGTAACGTTGCGCAACTTCGGAGGCCGCCAGAAGCTGACGGTCATCAAAGTTGCGTACAGTCCACACCCATTCCCGGTAAGCTTCCGTGCGCAAACCCAGCCGGTAGAACGCCAGCGTACGCTGAACCCCGGGCATTTTTTCCATGGCGCGTATTTCCTCAGCAGTCGCCGGGCGGGAATCCTTTGCCGCAGTGAGGATGGCGCCAAGTTCTTCTTTGGCGAGCTGACCGTAATAATTATGTTCGTTGCTCAGGGAAATCAGAATCCTGTTGGCATCCAGTGACAAACCCTTGGCCTTAAGCGCTCGCGCCCGCCAGTAGCGCCATGCGCCGTCAGTCTGTTCATCGGCGGACATGCGGTGAATGGCGTCCAGAACGCTGTCCCAGTCGCCCGCGCGCAGCGCGGCGCGAACCTGCCATGCCAGCAGCGTGTCTGTCATCGGATACGGTGATCGGGTTTGCTGCGCGGCTTTGAACCAGCCTAATGCGCGCGGATCATGCCGCATCGCCGCGCGGTAACCGAGTCTGGCCAGAAAATAGGACTGGTCGGAAGGAGATAATGCATCCTTAATTTTCAGCCACTTTGCCAGCGCCGGATTGGTGTCATTACTGAGCAGACGCAATAGCGCAAACAAGGCTATTTCACGATCTGCGCGTGTTCTGATTTTGTTTTGCCGCGTCTTGAGATAGTGCAGTGGGTTTTGCGCAGCTGCATTCAATTCATCACGGTTGAGCGCTTCGCTGGCAGGAATCCGGTTATTGATAAAAATCGCCATACCGGTTTTTCCGGCTTCGAGCGCCAGCCGGATACGCGCCCATCGATCATCGACGGTAATGCTGTTTCTGGCCATCAGCGTATTGAAAACGGGTGTGCAGCTATCCGGCATGCTGTCCGCGGTAAACCACAACTGCCGAGCTTTTTGCTGCGCATTCGTGTCATTTGTTGCTATGCGGTGCTGATAGGCATAGCACATTAATTCATTGTCCTTGTTTTCGAGTTTCTCAAATTCGCTTTCGAACAACGTCCATTGTTGATTCTGAGCGAGCAGCTTGAGCCAGTCGGCGCGTAACCGTTCAGCAATCAGCGTGTCGTGATGGCGCGCCAGGAAATCGTGTATTGCAGTGGTGCTGGCAGAGCGCAGATACAAACGGAACTGGTAGAAGTCGACATAAGGCGCGAGAACATGGTTTTGCAGTAATCTGGCTTTTTCGGCCAGTAGCGCTGCGTTGCCATCCTGGAATGCTTTGCGTGCAATGAGAAAATCTTCATCGCGCTGAGCGGATGGATTCGCTAGCGCGGCACTCAATACGCTGGTCTGGATAAGAATGAAAAAACTGATCAGGAATTTATTCATGATAGGAAAAATACAAGCTAAACGTAAAAAACCAGATGCTGAGGAACCACTGATTGGGTTATGGTCAGCGTTTTCCTTGAAACTGCCTCATTATAACGGTGAAGGTTGTATTAACACTTTCCCATCAATGCGGGATTATCGTAGTAATTATCCATGGCGCTTTTCCAAAAAAACAAATTTGCGGGCATCCGCTTTGCGAATTGCTTGCCTGTTCCGTTACGTCAAGACACTGTGTTATTCGCAAAAAATGTTTACGGCATATCAGCTCTGTGTTGCGTCACCATTTTTTGTTTGCAACGCGGGACTTTCAGAAACCGCCTGTGCGGAAATAATTACCACGATAGATCATCATGAAATTTGCATGCAGAATGCATTCAGATCTGCAATCCTGATCAGGTCACGCCTTGTCCCAGCATGGCATCGGCGACTTTGACAAATCCGGCGATATTGGCGCCATCTACATAGTTGACACGACCATCCGGTTTTGTGCCGTATTGCAGACAGGATCGATGAATGGCCTGCATGATTTCGAGCAGGCGTGCATCGACTTCTTCGTGTGTCCAGGATAGGCGCATGGCATGCTGGCTCATTTCCAGGCCGGAAGTGGCTACGCCGCCGGCGTTGCTGGCTTTGCCCGGTGCGTATAATACGCCGTTGTGCTCAAAGCACTCTACCGCTTCGGCTGTCGATGGCATGTTGGCACCTTCCGCCACGCAAATGACGCCATTTTTAACCAGTGTTTTGGCGTCTTCCTCGCTGATTTCATTCTGTGTTGCGCAAGGCAGTGCAACATCAACCGGAATATGCCAAGGTTTGGTGTCGGGTAGAAAAGTGGCTTTTACGCGCCGTGCGTATTCATCGACGCGGCCGTATAAATGATTCTTGACTTCGGATAATTCAGCAAGTTTTTCGGTGGTGAAACCGTCTTCATCGACCACTGTTCCGCTTGAGTCTGAGACGGTGACTACTTTGGCGCCAAGTGTCATGGCTTTTTCAATGGCATACTGTGCTACATTGCCGGAACCGGATATCGATACGCGCATGCCGTCGAATGAGCGCCCTGCATGCTTGAGAACTTCTTGTGCGAAGTAGACGGTACCATATCCCGTTGCTTCCGGGCGCACCAGTGATCCGCCAAAACTGAGTCCTTTTCCGGTGAAAATACAGTCAGCGCGGTTGAGCAGTTTTTTTACCATGCCCGCCATGTAGCCAACTTCACGTCCACCGACGCCGATATCACCCGCGGGAACATCGGTGTCCGAGCCGATATGGCGGAACAGTTCGCTCGCGTAGGCCTGACAGAAACGCATGATTTCCCCTGGGCTTCTGCCTTTGGGATCAAAATCCGCACCGCCTTTTCCGCCGCCCATCGGCAGTGTGGTCAGTGCATTTTTGAAAGTCTGTTCAAATGCCAGAAACTTGAGAATCGAAAGATTAACCGAAGGATGAAAGCGTGTGCCGCCTTTGTAAGGACCGATGGAGGAACTGTGTTGAATACGATAGCCGCGATTAACTTTAACTTCACCCTGATCGTCGACCCAGGCGACACGGAAAATGATGACACGTTCAGGCTCCACCAGACGGTCCAGTACGCCATGCTCGGCATAGCGCGGGTTTTCCGTGATAAAGGGCCAGAGACTGCCCATCACTTCTTTTACAGCCTGTATGAATTCCGGCTGGACAGGATTACGTCCTGCGACGTAGTCGCAGAATTCCTGAAAATTGTTATATTTCATCGCTTGATTTCCCCGGTATAAGAAAGGTTATTCATGAATGCCTAATTCTGCCAAATAAATGCACGAGCTGCACTGTATTTTTATTAAAAAAAGTGAAAAGGATGCTTTTTCGTCATTATGCCTTTAACAGGCGCGCAATATGATGGAAAATGTTTACGCAATCAAAGCTGAATCGATAAGGTAGATCGCGTTATGAGTGAGATGAAAAAAGTTTCCAGAAGGCACGTCATCCGATTGGGATGGGCTGGCGCGGTTCTTGGTATGACCGGCGTGACGAAAAGCTGGGGGCGATCATTGCTGATGCCGACGCCGGCTGAAGTCGAAGGGCCCTTTTATCCGGTAGCGGATCAGTTTGACAAGGATGCCGATATGACCCGGGTTGCGGGACGCAGTGGCGTGGCAAAAGGAGAAATTATCGTTATTGAAGGCGCAGTAACGGATGTGTCCGGAAAGCCGGTGGCTGACGTTGTGCTTGATGTCTGGCAGGCCAATGCCGCAGGCCGCTACAATCATCCACGTGATCCGAATCCGGTGTCGCACGATCCCGATTTTCAGGGATGGGCCGTTATTCGGGGTGACGCAAAAGGACATTACCATCTCACAACAATCAAACCCGGCGCCTATCCTGCGACAAAAGCGTGGATTCGTCCACCGCATATTCACTTCAAAATTTCCGGGCGTGGTTTCCAGACACTGATAACGCAAATGTATTTTCCTTATGAGCCGTTAAATAAAGTGGATTTACTGCTGCGCAGCAAATCCGCGCAGCAGCAGTCAGCAATGATTGCGAGGGCGGAGGGTAAGCACGGGAATTTAACTGTTTATGTTTATAATATCGTTCTGGCACCTGTGGCGCGTTAAAGAGCGGGTGTGCGACGATGTCAGTGTTATTTAATTAAGGGGATGACATGATTTCGATTGGGTCATTTGAATCGGATGAGAGTTGATGCGATTGATTATAAAAAAATTATCGCGCGTCCGGATTTGCTTGCACAGATCGTCAGCGTTGATGCGTGCTCTGAAAAATGTTTTCAGGAAATGGATCAGCTGGTTCGTTCGGATCAGGGAAGCGTATCGTTTGTGCTCAGAATGGCTAATTCCGCGATGTACAATCGCGGCAAACCGATCAAGACAATTCCACATGCCATCAGCCTGTTGGGTATCGATATTATTCGTTCGCTGGCGATACTGTCTGTTTCGCGCGCCGTATTCATAAAAAGCGGAAATGCACTTTTTCAGAGGCATGTCTGGCAGCATTCATTACTGACTGCGCTCGCCTGCCAGCAAATATGTTTTGAAACAGGTGAGTCAAAATTAGCCGAGGAAGCCTTCGTTGCGGGATTGTTGCACGATATTGGAAAAGTGCTGCTGAATTACAATTGTCCGGAGGATTATCCGGTAATTCTGGGTTATGTGCTCGAGCATTCCTGTTCATGCGCCGAAGCAGAGCAGAGATTTCTCGATATTAATCATAATGATGTTGGCAGACGCGCTGTTGTCGAATGGAAGCTGCCAAGTTATTTTGTTGATTATGTCGGAATTGATCTTGAAGTATTTCATTCCTGTTATGCAGGGAATAAAATTCTGTTTTCTCTGGCTATTGCGAATTCTCTGATCAAGAACGCCGGATTTGGCGCGCATATGCCGACATTGCTTGAACGCAAGAGGAAATTAATGCATCTCGGCGCCAGTGAGAAGCTTTGCAAGCTATTGCTGGAAGATGCTTTTCTGCAAAAGTTACAGCAAAGCGATATTTATCTACACAGTCTCTAACAGGCCGTCTGGTCATCAACAACTGTTTGACTGATTATGATATGACAACTACATTAAAACCCGATCTGGAACATAACATTGTCATTACATCAATGACACAAAACATCTGGGATGATATTCGGGCTAAAACAGCACTTTCTCTTGACCGGTACAAACTCGGGCAATTGTTTGAACCCACTGTTTTTCTGCTTCACCAGCTGATCGCCGGCTCGGTCAAGGCATTGCATTACAATGTTTTCAAGCAAAACATTCAAAATGACTTCGGTTTTGCGGATGTGGCGCACGAGGCTGAGTTCAACGCGCTGTTTGACAGTGAAATCAACGAGCATGGTGACAAAAATATTGCTAAATTTTGTAAGGAAAACGGTCTGCACGTGACTTTATCATTTCCTGATACAGAGAATGTCATTGCAGCGATCAGTGCGCCTTGCTTCTGTAGTCATGCCGTCGAGCTGAATGACAAGCTGATTGAGGCGCTGGGTTATCGGCTGGATATACAGGAAGCTGCCGACCAGCCGGATTTCTGTTCGGCCGTGCTTTACAGGCATAGTGTTAATCCGGGTGCGATCAAGCTTCCGGTGTTGATGTCCCGGGATGACAAAGAGACAAGTTTCCAGAATATTTTTACGCAGCTTTCGTACGACATTATCTGTTTTAACAGTCTGGGAACGATTCATGCAATGTCGCCGTCGCTTTTATCGCAGCTTGAACTCGAAGAAAGCGTTGCTTCGATTGAGTTCTTTGCAAGTATTCTCCCGCAGCATTTTTACAATGATGTGATCTGGGGCGTGGCTATGGATTCAGCGCAGGGTAAATTCGAGAATTACCGGGTGCGCATCAAAATCGGTGATGCCGAATGGGTATCGATGCTTTTTAATGTCAGCGGTTTCAGGGACAGTCAGGGCATGATTCATACACTTTGGCAGAAAATAGCATTGGACGGAAAAAATAGCAGCGGGCTTTCCGAAGGTTCCATATTGAATGAGGCCAAAGTGCATAACATAACCCGCCATTATGTTCCGCAGCTTGTTGAACAGAAAGCCAGGGAGATTGTGCGGCTGGGCGGACATCTGTTGAGTAACGAGGAGTGTCATATCGCTATCCTGTTTTGCGATATTGTGGGTTTTACCACTTACGTTGAGGCGAATGAAAAAGAAGAATCCATTATTCACACACTGAATTCCATTCTGCGCAGAATATCGCTTTCCGTGAAAAAGCATGGCGGATTTATCGATAAATTCATGGGCGACTGTATTATGGTATTGTTTCGTAATCCACGCGCCGCTGTTGCTGCCGCACTTGAAATGCAGAATCATTCAACCGATATCAATCGCCTGCGGAGTCTCGCGAATCTTGATCAGTTGCTGTTACGTATCGGTATTCACTGGGGCAAAGTGGTGATCGGCAATGTCGGCACGCCCGAGCGATTGGATTGGACAGCTATTGGCGATGTGGTGAACACCGCGTCGCGTATCGAAAAATACTGCCGTCCGGATCACGTGCTGATCAGTCAGAGCATGCGCGACGCCATCGGAACGGATGAAAAGCTGGGTTTCAAATGCGGCGAAACATTTAATCTCGCCGTGAAAGGAAAAAAGAACGAACTGGCCGTCTGTTATGTTTTTCCGGTTGATTAACGCGTTTGCGGCGGATGGAATGTATTGCGTGCTGTCGTCAATGCAGATTATTTCGCTGCGGATGAAATCATGGATTCCAGCGCCTCCAGTTCTGTCACTGTGAATCCGGCTTTTTGTCTGGCTTCGCGGTAAAAAGGTGCGGACATCTGTCCGGAGAAATACTGACTGAGTAAATTCCGGAATGTTTGTTCGCTATCAAGGTGGCGTTGGTCGCAGAAATATTTAAACCAGTGCGATCCGATTTTTACGTGCCCGATTTCATCGTGCAGAATAATTTCCAGAATGCCAGCTGTTTTTTCTTCCCGTACGGCGCGCAGGCGTTTGATGATGCCGGGCGTGACATCCAGCCCCCTGGCTTCCAGTACACGCGGCACGAGCGCCATGCGCACCATGGGGTCGAAATCCGTTCTCCTCGCCATCTCCCATAAGCCGTTATGCGCCGGGAAATCA
Source organism: Burkholderiales bacterium (assembly GCA_024235735.1). Taxonomy (GTDB): domain Bacteria; phylum Pseudomonadota; class Gammaproteobacteria; order Burkholderiales; family Nitrosomonadaceae; genus Nitrosomonas. Next base: position 51,633 of record JACKLU010000011.1, on the reverse strand, counting down.
CCGTAATCGTGACCCAGTTCGTTCAGACGCGCGCGCAGGAGCTGGAAATGATAAGCTTCTTCACGGGCAACCCGCACCCAGTCGCTGTAAAACGGCTCGGGTAATCCGCGAAACCGGTACACGGCATCCCACGCCAGATTGATCGCATTGAATTCTATATGCGTGACGGCATGAATCAACGCCGCGAGCCCGGCCTGCGTACCCAGTCGCCGCTTGGGCACATTGCCCGGCAGAACAAGCTCGGGCCTGGCCGGACGCCCGGGTTCATCGATGGATTCGGGAACGCCTGACGATGCGAGCGATAACAAGCCATCGCGCCATTGTTTTGCGGATAATTCGGTAAGCCGTACCTTGTCTTCCGGCGCACACGCCCGCAGGCAGCGATATGCGGCGTCGAAAACAGATTCTGTTGGGTTACAGGTCGCGGGAAACATGGATGCGTATGGAAAATATTTCCGGATGAATCAACCGTGCAGTATAAGGCTTTGACACAAGAATCGCACCCGCGAAAACATGCGGATGCATTTTGTCACTGTTGTTTTTTTTGAGTCTGTTTAAATTTTTCACGATCTTTTTTATATGATGACCAAGCCAATACACATCGATACCGTAGTTCTCGGCCAGGAGCCGCCTGATTCGGCGGATGCCCGGTTTGGCATGCGTTTGTTGCAAAGTCTGTGGTCGTCCCGGACGCGGATGGTCTCGGGGATGACGCTCGCCCAAGGCTTGGCGTCGATACCCGCCGGCAACGATCAGGATCTGGTGTTGTGGGTCGAAAGTCCGTGGATTTCACCTGACCGGGATTGTCTGGCGCGACTGTATAAGGCTTTGGATCCGGGTGTGGATGTTGCCTGGGCCTGTGATTCGGAAAATCCGGCGCCCATGCCTGCACCCGGTTACGCAACGATGCGGGGCATGGAACGTTTTGTCGCCGGGCACTCTGTTCGTTCCGTCCCTGTCGCGGCGGATCATGCCGCCAAATTTGGTCTGGCAAGCCGCGCCGGATGGCAACGTTATTTGGCCGGTGCGGCGCAAGCCGTTCGTGTTGCCGGCGCCTGGGTACACGATGCCAGCGGCTACTTTGGCTGCGAACGCCGTGAAGTCCTGCCGCTGCTGCCTGCTGGCATGCGGAAAATGCTCGATGTCGGTGGTGGGGAAGGCGGCTTTTTGTCGGCAGTCAAAGCGGCGCATCCCGATGTATTCACGCAGCTGGTGGAACTTGCACCCGGTGCGGCGGCGATAGCACGCGCCAGGTCTGGTATCGATCAGGTTTGGGTCGGTTCGTTTTTTGACTGGCAAACTCCGGACCGTTACGACGGCATCAGTTTTCTGGATGTGCTGGAGCATCTGGTCGATCCCGAGCAGGCCTTGCTACATGCAAAAAGTCTGCTCAGCCCTACCGGTGCTATCGTGATGTCTTTGCCAAACGTCGGGCACTGGTCGGTGGTGGCCGATTTGCTGGAAGGGCGCTGGGACTGGGCGCCCGCAGGCATTCACTGCTACACCCATGTCCGTTTTTTTACACGGCAGACGATAGAAGACATGTTGTTGCGCGTGGGTCTCAAAGCTGAAGTCTGGGAAACGGTACAACTGCCTTGTCCGCCGGATTGGGTAGCGCAATGGAATACGCCGGGGCTGAAACTCCGCCGTGACAGCCTTGATGTCCACGCTTACTTGATCAGGGCCGTACCTTTTGCAGGTTGATGCTGCGTGATGAAGTCACCGCCATTTTTGTCAATCCGCAAAGCCGGAGTCAGGTGCGGTCTGTATGGGTATGTGTGCACCCGATAAAAAAGCTCGCGCCGTCTCTACAGACGGCGCGGGCCGGATTGAGCGCAGATAATCTGCTTGAGCATTCCCTCTATCTTGCTTAACTATCCGATTCCACGACAAAGAATGTATAGGAAATGGTTACAGTGTTGATGTCGGCAGGGAATTGGGGGTCGATGGCGAACTTAACCGGCATCTGTTTAACTTCACCCGGCTCGATGACTTGTTTGGTAAAGCAGAAGCATTCGATTTTTTTCAAATATTTTTCCAGGTTACGCGGACTGTAACTGGGTATTGCCTGACCGGTAATGGCAACATTTGCGTTGTTTCTGACTTCATAGATGATTTCCGTATACTCCCCAGGGTGTGTTTTGATGCTGGATTGTAATGGCTTGAACTGTAAAGCGGCGCTGTGGATATTGGCGTCGAACTCTACTGCAATCTCCCGCGTCATGTCTGGCGCACGGGTTTCCTGAGTCACCGCGTCCAAATTTGCCACGGGCTGGCGAATGCCAGTCACTTCGCAGATCTTTTCATACATTGGAACCATCGCATAACTGAAACCAAACATGATCATGCTGAAGAAAAACAGCTTTTTCAGTATCGTTGAATTATCCTCAGCCACGCTCTCGATCGTTGTTTCATGGTTGCTGTCGTTTATCATTTTCATCACCTTTACAAAGAAGTTTAGGTTATGTTGCACTCAATTGGATTGACCTGGATTTCTGTCATCATTTGGCGGCATGGATTGTTTTATCTCATCAGCTTTGATTCCTTGTATATAAATTATGGCTTATAGACATGGATGTAATCATAAGGTTCATCCTATGCTGGTGCCGGTGTGAAATAAGTGGCCTGTATCTCTGACTGCAGACGGAGAAAGCGGCTTGAAAGAATGAAGTGACACCTGATACGACATGCACGATAAATGATCTGATCCTTATTGTGCGCGAGGTATTCAGCAAGACGGTTTTGCAATGGTGAAATTGATGATGAATGTATCGTCGCAAGGCGAAAATTTTTCCCGGGACAGTGACTGAGGGTGGCTAACGGGTGAATTTTTCATGCAGAATTTTTGGCATGGTTTTCATTTTTATCTATAATATCTATTCATTAATTTATTCAAATATTAATTCATATTAATGCCATCATACGCCGAAATTATTCGAATGCAGTTATCTGGCGGGCCGTTATCTGCAAGTCAATTATATGAAATAATTGAAGTTAGTCAGCCGACTATCTCGCGTGCGCTGAGTGAACTTGGTGATGAGATCGTACGAATTGGCGCTGCTCGATCTATTCAATACGCACTGCGCGATAATAAGCGCGATCTGCCGGACATTCCGGTTTACCGGGTCGATGCGGAAGGACGGATACAACAATTGGGAATATTGATTGCGGTGCGTCGGGAAGGATTCGTTATGCGCCAGGACGACGGCAAAACTTTGCATAGCGACGGCCTGCCATGGTGGTTGTTCGATATGCGCCCTCAAGGGTATCTTGGACGGGCCTATGCTGCTCGCTATGGTGTCGAACTGGGTCTTCCGGAGAATCCCAAATACTGGGCCGATGCGCATGTTCTGCGTGCGCTGCTTGCGCATGGCCATGATGTGGTCGGGAATCTGTTATTGGGTGATCATGCGCGGGATCGTTTTCTTAACGCGCCCGTCGTTGATCCAATTCCGGAAGAACACAAAACCGGAAAATATGCGCGGCTGGCACTGGAAGCGGTCCGAGGAGGAATGCCTGGATCGTCAGCCGGAGGCGAGCAACCCAAGTTCACCGCCTATGCCATGACATCCGATGGTCCTCGGCATGTTCTTGTGAAGTTTAGTGAACTGGAACAGAATCCTGTCAGCGAACGCTGGCGCGATTTGTTGCTGGTCGAGCATATCGCGCTGGATACGCTGCGTGACGCCGGTATTCTTGCCGCTAAAACGCGAATAGTCGATCACAGTGGTCAACGTTTCCTTGAAGTTGAGCGTTTTGATCGCATCGGTAGTCTGGGGCGGCGTGCGTTGCTTTCCATGGCTGCGCTGGACGCCGAATTCATCGGAATGGGGGCTGGTGACTGGCCTGTCATTGCGCGCCGTCTTGCCAGCCGCGAGATCCGTGCGATCTGCGCGGAAGCGTTGGATCAGGTGGATTTGCTGTGGGCTTTCGGCATATTGATCGGCAACACTGATATGCACAACGGTAACCTGTCATTTACTTCCGAGGATGGACGACCTTACGCCATTGCGCCGGCGTACGACATGACATCGATGGCTTTTGCACCCCGCAGTGGCGGCGGATTACCCGATACGCTTTCAGAAGCGAATATTCGCGCTAGCGTAACCAATGAAACCTGGCGGTTTGCAGAGCAACTCGCACGCAGATTCCTTTCCAGGATTACTGTAAATACCGGATTCAGCCGCCGATTCGAACCCTGCATCGCCGCGCTTGAATGCCATATCGAAACAGCAAGCGCTAAAATCGAACGATTAGGGTGAGCTGTCGAAAAGAACCGGGCAAGCTGGAATTTCGCTGTTTGCAAATTCAGGGGGGGAACTGCGCTAACTGAAAGTGGTATCCAATAACTGTATGGGTTGTCAAGGGCCGTAGGGCCGTAGGATGTGCTGAACGCAGTGAAGCGCATCATTCACAATTGACGCGCCTCCTAACGTCGGTACATCCTACCGTGCTATTGAATCTGAATGAGTCGGAAATTTTTACGGATTGACCAGATTCGTATCCCACGTAATAAGTTTCAAATCGCCGGATGCGGTTCTGACGCCTGTCAGAATCATATCGCGCGGATCGAGTCCGGGATATGAACGGGAAACGACATCTGCTGAAATCCGCGATGCCTTGCCCGCTTTCGAAGAACCCAGGCGCCTCAGATTTGTGCCGGTATCATTGACTGCCCAGCCGATGAGCATCAAATCACCCTCGGCGTTACGCACGACAGTCGTCAGATTTGAGTCGCCGTGTGGCGCGGTCAGGAGGCTGATTTCGCTGACCTTGCCGGCAAGGCCGGTGTCGCGGCGCGAGCCGATATCGCCGTTTGCATTGGACGACCAGGTGATCACTCTCAGGTTCCCGTCGCTGTCACGCACTGCGGTGGCAACGCCTTTCGCCAGCGGCGCAACGGCGATTACGCTGCCAACAGCGCCAGCCTGCGCTGCGTCGCCGCGGGTCAGGGTTTTACCGTCCGCTGACATTTTGTACGGTATGACTTTCAAGTCACCCGCGCTGTCACGGACACCCACAAAAACACCGTCGAAATTCCTGGCGCGCGCGATGGAAACTGCGGAAACAGCGCCGGCGGAGATGTCGCCAAGCCGGACAACCTTGGCAGTGCCATCGTTTGCGACATCGATATCCCAGGCGATCACCTTGAGATTACCCGCCTGATCGCGCACTGCCGTCATGGCCTTTTTGTCTCCGCTGCCGGTGGTGACCATGGACAACGCACTGATTTTGCCTGCGGAAAGATCATGCACGCGCTGAAAGCCGCCGGTCACCGTCACTTTGTAGGCGATCATTTTCAGCAGGTCGTTTGACTGACGCACGGCGGCAAGCACGTAGCCGTCTGTCGGTTCTGACAGTTTGACGTCCTTGATCGCACCCGCTGTGATATCGCCCTTGCGGACTATCGCGTCAACGCCGACCAGATCCCAGCCGATCAGCTTCAAAGTGTCATCGCTTGCGGCAATGGTTGCGGTAACGGCCCGGTTTCCGGAGATGAACAGCGTATCGCCGCCTTTGATGGCGCCGGCTTCGGCATCCGCGCGGCGTAAATAAGGCGAGGGATGCACCGTCTTGAAACCGCAATCGGGGGAATTCGCCTGCCAGGTCGCGCAATCCGGGTTTCCCGAGAATTCGCCGCCGCGCAGCCGGTACCAGCCATCGGATGTGTGCTGCTGTCCAGCTTCAAAGCGGTGTCCCCAGGCGTGGCGAAACCGCATTGCTTCGGACGATCCAAGTGCTTCGCGGCCTTTGCTGTCTGTTCCGGTGACTGGGCTGAGCGACATGTGGAGGTGCGGGCCGCTTGAATTACCGGAATTGCCCGCTCTGCCGATAAAATCGCCTTCGGTGACGCGTGGCCGGTCTTCCGGTTGGATATAGGCGGCGACGCGCCATGCGCCTTCTTTGGCGATGGTGGCGGGATAGTTTTGTCCGTTGCCGTTATCCGGTGGACAGAGATTTGCCGGCATGGATCCCGATTTCAAGTGGGCTATCGAAATGGCATTGTCCTGGTTGGTAATAATCACGGCATGATTGCCACCGGTGAAAATAGCGTTGTTGGGTGGATTGACACCCGGCTGCGGATCATCCGGGAAATTACGCCAGCAGCTCGCGATCACACCATTTGCCGGCGCGTACAGCGGTGTATTCCAGTCATAGTCCTGATTGTTGGTGGCTGATCCGGTGCCTTTATTCCAGCTGTCGCCATCCCAGCGCCGGATATTGAAGTCGATTGTGCAGCAGCCTTCGCCGAACTCGCTGACAGTCCAGTAGCTGTCGTTGGCCAGATCGGACGATCGCGAAGGAAACGTGATGGTTTCCTGGGCGGACACGGGATGCAGTGCGACAAACGCGATGCCAGCGATGATAAGTAGTAGACTTTTACGAAGAACAGGGGATATTGATCTGCTTTTCATCATGGTTGCCTCCTGAAAGCGAATTGAAATGACATACTTCTGACCGATGCTATCGTTCCGGCTGTTGAGTGTATTCCGGAGCAGCTTGATCACATTGGCAGGGGAAATAGATCAGGGTGTTTCCGTACAGAAATATTCTGGAAAATATACGTGCGTTCGCAAAAGGAGGCTGTGATAAAAACCACCGCATGACGTTTCGTCTATGCGGTCGGAATCATATCACGGGAATCTGATTCAACATCCTGTTAAAGACGTGCGGCGTGTTTGGTCGCTGGGTGATCAACCATTGTGATCAGAAAATGGCGGGCAATACAGTGTTGTATCATAGCGACCATTTGCGATTCTTCCATACTGCGCAGCTCATGGAAGAGTGCGGGTGCGATTTTTATAAAGACATCCACCAGTCGTGGATCAAAGTGCTGGCTGCTTTTCTGCGCGATATGATTGATCGCCTCATTCATCGGCCATGATTTTTTGTAGGGACGCTCAGAAGTCAGCGCGTCAAATACATCTGCGATAGCGAATATACGCGCACTCAATGGAATCGCGTCACCTTCAACTCCTTTCGGATAGCCGCTGCCATCGTATTTCTCATGGTGAAACTCGACCACATCCCGTGCGCCGCTGATCCAGCTGGATTGTTCCAGAATGTCCACTCCGAGCGGCACGTGTGTTTTCATGATTGCAAATTCCTGTGGCGTCAGTTTCCCGGGCTTGAGTAAAATCGGATCGCGTATGCCGATTTTTCCGACATCGTGCAGAAAAGCGCCCATGATCAGATTGCGTATTTCATTACGCGGCAAGCCGATCGCTTCACCCAGCCGCAGCGCGTAGTAGGTTACTCTGTAATTGTGGGTATTGGTATCTGAATCGCGTTCCGCAATGGCGCATCCCAAGACATTCATTAACTCCAGATTCCCCATCAGGAGATCGTTGGCTAAGCGGATCAATCCTCGATTGAGCGTCATGATGACGGGATACATCAATAACGTGGTAAATGTGATACTGATGGAAACAAATAACAACGTGCGGATCAGGTCAGACTTGATCGTTTCCAAGGTTTCTTCGTCAACCTGGTAGATGCCTTCAAAATACCCCATCGTTCCTGCCGGTGTTATTCCACTGTCTTTTATCGGTACGAGAACGACAATGAATAATTTTCCGTCCTTAAAGTGAAATTCGTGCGTAAATTCACCTCGCTGCGGGAACCGATGACGATGCTGCCCAATCCAGTTTTCTGTCGCTTCTGCACCCGCTCGAACTGCCTCCACTCTGAGCTGCTGGTCGAGATCATACAGCTCAACGATGAGGAAATTCTGCCGCACAAGTTGCTGCGCGAGATTGGTCAGATGCTGCTGCGAGGCTGTATCGAGGTGCGCCAGATCATAAATGAATTTATCGCTGAGTATGGCTGACTCATGTAAAGCCAGCTGATGGGAGAACCGCTGAAAGCGGTGCACTTCTGACCATAAAATCGCGCCTCCGATTACAATGCAAAGGAACAGCCAGCCGAGAAACAGCCGGACCAGAATTTTCCGGTGTGTAAGCCGGGCTGTGGATAGCGCGGCCCGGGAATCAATATTGGCGTTAAACGGTTTTTGTTTCATGGTCGACAGGAAAACTGGATTTCTTCCGCTTGACGGAACAGTCTATCACGTAATGTGTGAAATCAAATTTTCCGGCTTCGATCTGCGGTATTTAGCTGTTTCACATTTGGAGAACAAGCCGTTCGCTCCGGTAATGCCGGTCGAGATCATGTGCGAATGGATTATCGCCTGCGATGACTCATCGTTATGCCATGCTGTATTGTCTGCGCAGCTGCCATTCCTTGATCAGTGCGTAAAGCGCGGGAATGACGATCAACGTCAGCAGGGTGGATGACAGCATGCCGCCGACCATGGGCGCGGCGATGCGCCGCATGACTTCCGATCCGGTGCCCGTGCTCCACATGATGGGCAGCAGTCCCGCAATGATTGCGACGACAGTCATGATTTTCGGCCTGACGCGTTCGACCGCGCCTTCCATGACTGCGGCGTAGAGATTCGCCAGTGACGGTTTTTCACCGCTGATGGCGCATTGTGCCTTGATTTTTTTCCACGCCTGATCGAGATAGACCAGCATGATGACGCCGGTTTCTGCGGCGACGCCGATCAGAGCGATGAATCCGACGCCTGCCGCGACGCTCAGGTTGTAATCCAGCAGCCACATGAGCCAGACGCCGCCGACCAGTGCGAAAGGCACGGACAGCATGACGATCAACGTTTCGGTGAGTCGCCTGAAATTAAGATAGAGCAGCAGAAAAATAAGCGTCAGTGTCAATGGAATGACCAGTTTCAGTTTTTCCTTGGCGCGCTGCATATACTCAAACTGGCCGCTCCAGGTGGCATAGTAGCCCGGCGGAAATTTCACCTGTTCGTCGACCGCTTTTTGCGCCGCCATGACGTAACTGTCGATGTCACGGTCGCGGATGTCGACGAAAATATAAACGGATAGCAGCGCGTTTTCGGTGCGTATGCCGGGCGGCGCTTTGACAGTCCGAATGTTTGCCACCTGTCCCAGCGGAACGACGCCGCCATCGGGCAGCGGCATCAGGACATGCGTGGCGATGGCCTGCGGATCCTGACGCAATTCGCGCGGGTAACGGATGTTGACGCTGAATCGCTCGCGGCCTTCAACGGTGGTGGTCAGCATCTCACCGCCCAGCGCGAGCGAGATAATGTCCAAAAAATCGTTGATGCCTAGTCCGTAGCGGGCCAGCGCCAGTCGGTCGGGTTCTATATCGAGGTAATAACCGCCGGTAGAACGCTCGGCGTAGGCGCTGGTGGTGCCGGGTACGGTTTTGATCACCGATTCGATGCGTTTGGCGAGCTGCTCGATTTCCTCGAGATCGTTGCCGAACACCTTGATGCCGATCGGCGTGCGAATGCCGGTGGCGAGCATGTCAATCCGGTTTTTGATCGGCATGGTCCAGGCGTTATTGACGCCGGGTATTTGCAGTGCGGCGTCCATTTCAGCAATCAGCGTGTCGACGGTCATGCCGTCACGCCACTCATGCTCGGGTTTCAGGTTGATGATGGTTTCAAACATTTCGAGCGGCGCCGGGTCGGTGGCGGTATTGGCGCGCCCGGCTTTACCGAGGACTGATTCAACTTCGGGAAAACTTTTAATGATCCTGTTCTGGGTTTGCAGCAATTCGGCGGCCTGGGTGACGGAGATCGCCGGTAGGGTGATCGGCATGTATAGCAGGCTGCCTTCGTTGAGCGTCGGCATGAATTCGCCGCCCAGCTTCAAGGCCGGGTAAATGGATGCGATCAACGCAAAGACCGCTGTTGCAATGGTCAGTTTTTTCCAGCGCATGACCCAGGCGATGACAGGACGGTAGAGGCCGATCAGCATCCGGTTGACGGGGTTCTTGTTTTCCGGCGTGATTTTGCCGCGGATAAAAAGCAGCATCAACACCGGAACCAGCGTGATCGACAGCAACGCCGCACCGGCCATGGCGAAGGTTTTGGTGTAAGCGAGCGGGGCAAACATCCGTCCTTCCTGCGCTTCCAGTGTGAATACCGGCAGAAACGAAACAGTGATGATCAGCAGGCTGAAAAACAACGCCGGACCGACTTCGCGGCAGGCGTCAATCACCAGCTGCGCACGGGATGCATCCGGCCCGGCGCGCTCCAGATGCTTGTGCGCATTCTCAATCATGACGATGGCCGCGTCCACCATGGTGCCGATTGCGATGGCAATGCCGCCGAGGCTCATGATGTTGGAATTGATGTCCATCAGATGCATGGCGCCCATTGCGATCAACATGCCGACCGGCAGCATGATGATCGCCACCAGCGCGCTTCTGACATGCATAAGGAAGATGATGCAGACCAGCGCGACGATGAAGCTTTCTTCCAGCAGCACCTGCTTCAAATTGTCGATGGCGCGGTTGATCAGATCGGAGCGGTCATAAGCCGCTCGCAGCGATACGCCGTCCGGCAGACCACTGGAGATCTCGGCGATTTTGTGCTTCAGGTTGTCGATAACTTCGAGCGCATTCTGGCCGTAGCGCGCTACCGCGATGCCGGAAACGGCTTCACCTTCGCCGTTCAGTTCAATTATGCCGCGCCGCTCGTCCGGCGCCAGTTCGACGTGCGCCACGTCACGCACCAGGACGGGTGTGCCGGCATTCGCCTTGAGGACAAGATTCTCGATATCGGCTATGCCGCGCAAATAGCCGCGGCCGCGCAGGATGTATTCGGTTTCCGCCATTTCGATGATGCGTCCGCCTACATCGCGGTTGCTGGCGCGGATCACCTCTGCGACCCGGGTGATCGGAATGCCGTAGGACTGCAATTTATGCGGTTCAATCGTGACCTGATAGGTTTTTACAAATCCACCCACGCTGGCGATTTCCGCCACGCCCTGTGTTTTGGTGAGCTGATAGCGGACAAACCAGTCCTGGATGGTACGCAATTCCTCAAGCGTGTGCCGGGCGGACTGCACCACATATTGATAGACCCAGCCGACGCCGGTTGCATCGGGGCCGAGCGTGGGCGTCACGCCGGCAGGCATTTGTCCGGAAGCGAAATTCAGGTATTCAAGCACCCGGGTCCGCGCCCAGTAGATGTCGGTGCCGTCTTCAAAAATGACATAGATGAATGAAGCGCCGAATACCGACAAGCCGCGCACGACTTTGGATTTCGGTACGGCCAGCATCGCCGTGCTCAGCGGATAGGTGATCTGATCTTCCACAACCTGAGGCGCCTGGCCGGGATATTCCGTATAAATGATGATCTGCACATCCGATAAATCGGGGATGGCGTCGAGCGGCGTGCGCATGACGGCGTAGATGCTCATGGCGATGAGGGTGACTGTTGCCAGCAGCACCAGAAAACTGTTGCGGGCCGACCATTCGATAACCCTGTTCAACATGTCAGTGTCCGCCGTGCCCGCTACTGATTGCACTATCCGCCGCAGAATACAGATGGGTGATGCGATAACCGCCGTCCGCCTGCGCTGTCAGCATAAAGCCGATGGCCTGACCCGGTTTGACCGATTGCAACAGTGCGGGATCGCTTACGCGGAAGTCCATGACCATTGCTGGCCATTGGAGACTGGCGATCGGCTCATGCGCAAGCGTAATTGTTGCGGCGCTCCAGTCTATTGAACGGATGACGCCTTTGCCATGATGTGTCTGGGCTGAAGCGTCAGCCGGTCTGTCGGGCCTATCCACATCCGGTTGAACATCGGCAGGAGAGGGATTAAATCCGGATAACGCCGCTTTGAGGTTGCTTTCAGCATCAATGAGAAAGTTTGCGCGAGTGACGACCGCTTCACCTTCGGCCAGTCCGGAAAGCACTTCGGTGTATTCATCAGCCCGCATGCCGGTTTTAATCGCGCGCGGTTCAAAGCGTCCCGTGCCGAGTGCGATCAGCACCATTTTCTTCAGGCCGGTATCCAGTACCGCGGAGTTCGGTACAGTCAAGACTTCATGCGGGCCATGTTGCGCGGAAAATTCAACCCGTGCATACATATCCGGTTTGAGGAGCGCTTCTTTATTAGCCAGTTCAATGCGAACCCGGGTGGTTCGGGTTTCCGGCGTGACTACCGGGTAAATGAACGTCATCCGGCCGGTGAATTTTTTACCGGGATAAGCATCCACGCTGATTGTGGCGGTTTGTTCGGGGCGCAGCATATGCAAATCCTGCTCGAATACTTCCGCCAGCACCCAGACATGGGACAGATCGGCGATTTCATACAATGTGTCGCCCGGCATGAAGCGTTTTCCCTGAACGGCGTTTTTGGTAATCACGACGCCGTTAACAGCGGCGCGCAGCGGTAAGTAGGTCATCGGACTGCCTTCGCGCTGCAACCGGCGCAGATCGGATTCCGCAATATCCCAGTTATACAGTCTTTGCAGCGCATTCTCCGAAAGCCGCTGCATTTTTGCCTGGACATCCGGATCGCTTTCCCTGACCCAATGCATGCCTTTCGCAGCGATCAGATAATCGTGTTGCGCGGTAATCAATTCCGGGCTGTAGACATCCATCAACACTTCGCCTGTTTTAATTTTCTGCCCGGTGGTGCTGACATGCAGCCGCTGTATCCAGCCTTCGAATTTAGGGGAAACGGTATATAACAGGCGCTCGTCGGCCTGTACGGTTGCCAGCGCCTGTATCATCCGGTGGAGCCTGCGGTATGCGGCGGGTTCGGTTTTGACACCGATTTTCTGGATTCTTTCAGGACTGATGTGCACGGCATTGTCGTCAGCCGGTGCCGCCTCGTCCGCATAAACCGGGATATAGTCCATACCCATCGAATCTTTCTTCGGTACCGGAGAAATATCCGGCAGACCCATCGGGTTGCGGTAATAAAGAATCTGACGTCCGGCTGACGCCGTATCCGCCGCGCCGGTTGCAGATGCGGGCGTGGATGCAGGTTGCCCGGCGCTGCCCCACCAGTAGCCGGCGGCGAGTGCTGTGATGACCAACATGACAACAACAAACGGTTTAGTCATGGTGTTCGCCTTGTCCCCTGCTTTCTGCCGGATTGGCGAGGGAGTTGCCCGTGATGAAATCAATTTCCGCAAGCGCCTTGTTATAGTTTGCGATTGCCGTGACAAGACTGATTTCATATTCAAATACCGTCATCTGACTGTCGAGCAGGGTCAGAAAGTCGACGCGGTTGACGCGGTACGCGGCGAGCGCGGACTCGACGGTGAGCAGCGCCTGCGGCAGAATGGCCGTCCGGTAAAGCCGTATGGATTTCAGGTTTTGTTCCGCCGCCGCAGTGTACTGGCGTAGGCCGGCCGCAATTTCATTGCGCTGCGCCTGATACAGATGGATGGCCTGATCGCGCAACGCCAGCGACTCGGCGATACGCGGCGCAAGTTTGCTGTCGCGCCAGACCGGCAGGTTGATCGCCACGGTAAAACCCACCATATCCGGACGGCTCGCGCCGTCGAGCATGGAACTGCGCTGACCGTATGAAAGCCGCACATCGAGATCAGGATAATAATCCTTTCGCGCCAGATCCGTTTCTTTTGCAGTGCGCGCCATGATACTTTGCAGGGCTTTAAGCTGCGGACGCTGCGTCAGCGCGGTTTCGTGCAAGGATTCCGGGTTCAGCGGTGTTTCAGGCCATTGCGACAGGGTTATGCCGGGTATGCCACCGGTATCATGACGTCCCAGCGCGCGGATCAGATCGGCTTCGATTGCGGGTATTTCGCGGCCCAGTTTGAGCAATTCGTCCTGCATCCGGGATATCTGCGTCTGCGCTTTCAGTACATCCGTCTGACCGCCCATGCCCAAGGTGTAGTGGTCTTCGGCAATATGCAGAAAATCTTCCAGAATGGATTTGTTTTTTTCGGTCAGCTGAATCGTTGCGCGCGTGAGGCCCAGATCGAAATAGGCGACTTTGATTGTGCGCATGATGCGGTTGATGGTTTCCTGGTAGCCATGTTCGATGCTTTGCGCATCCTGCGCGGCGACATCCCTGCGCAAACCGCGCTTTCCGGGAAAGGGCAATCGCTGGGAAAGGCCGATCATTTTCATGGTCATATCGTCCCGGTTGAAAGGCGATGACGCCAGCGGCAAATTGATCACACCAGCCTCGAGCATAGGGTCGTCAAGCGCCGCCGCGGGTGCGATACGCTGGCGGGCGGCGTCATGCTCGCGTTGTGCGGCAAGAATTTCAGGATTGTTTTCAAACGCTTCAGTAATCAGGGCGGACAGAATGGCGTCACTGTCCTTCGCGTTCATTCCGGCAGGCGGCAGCGGCATCACATCTGCAGGTTGCGGTACAGTGGCAGGGTTCCAATGTGAAGTTTCCCCGAAGCTGAACGCAGGAAAAATAAAGACAGTTACTGCTGTCAGGATCATAGTTCGGAGACCTTTGCACGGCGTCATGAGCGGCGCGAGAATAAGGCAAGAATTTGCGAAAAAACGGAGTTTACATGGGGTAAGTGAGCATTTTTCGCAAATTTTTAACGCAATTATCGTGCCGCGTAGTAGTCGTGCAAAGGTCTCAGTTCTGTGAATCATGACCATTTCATCGTGATGCGCTTATTTGACTGTAAGATTGACGCCGAGGATCAGCAGTTCATTCCAGGCGTCTTTGACATTGCCGTCAGCCACGCCTTTGATAATCCGGTCTATTTTTGCCGCGTGCAGCAGGCTTTTCAACAACTGCTGCTCCGTGATTCGCTTTGCGGCCATGATAACTGTATTTTGCCGTTCTCCCCAGATGCGGACTGTTTTTAACAGCTGACCGGCGGGAATACCCTGATTCAGTCCTTTGCGCAGGAAAGTCAATTGCCGGATCTGTTCGCATAAAACTGTCAGAATGAGCGGCGGCGCGGCGCCTTCGCTTTGCAGTCCGGCCAGTATGCGCGTAAAACGCGCCGGATTGGCTGACAACATGGCGTCCGCCAGTTGATAAACATCATAGCGGGCAACGTCGAGAATAGCGTTTTTGACCGCTTCGAACGACAGATGGCCGGAAGGGTAGAGCAGCGCAAGCTTCTGTATTTCCTGATTCGCGGCCAGCAGATTACCTTCAACCTGTCCGGCGATAAACAGCAGGGTGTCCTGGTCGACCGTTTGCTGCTGCAGGGCGAGCCGGTTTCTGATCCAGATTGGCAATTGCGCCTGCTCAAGGGCGTAAATGGGTACCATGACGCCTGCATTCTCGATGGCTTTGAACCATTTGGCGGACTGGCTCTGCCGGTCCATTCTGGGCAGCGTGATCAGCGTGATGGCATCCGCGGGCAAAGCCCGGCAGTAGTTCTCAATGGTTTTTCCGCCCTCTTTACCCGGTTTTCCGGTGGGAATACGTATGTCGATGATTTTGCGATCACCGAACAGCGACGGACTGCAACTGGCGCTGAGCAGCTCGGTCCAGCGGAAGTGGCTGTCCACGGTGTAGATTTCATGTTCGGTAAAGCCGTTTTCGCGCGCTGTCCTGCGAATCAGATCAGTGGTCTCGGCGACCAGCAGCGGTTCGCTGCCGAAAACCGTATATAGCGACGCCAGCTGTTTTTGCAGATGCAGGGCAAGCTGGTCTGCTTTTAACTGCATGCCGGTGATCAGTTGGTAGCCGTGAGATCCGCCGGCGCGTCGGGTTTGCGAATAGTCGACAAACGCCAGATGATCTGCTGTACGGCGTCAGACTGCATGTCCCGGTAAAGCATCTGTTCCTCGGCTTCCTTGGCCAGAATCTGAGCATCCAGGAACGGTAAGATACGTGTCAATACAATTTCAGTTTGTGGCGCGATTTCAATACCATTGGTATCCAGAAGACGCGTGGATATTCGAAAAACCAGTTCAAACTCGCGGACGCGCCCGCCGCCTGAAAGTGAAAGAATCCGCCGCTCATTGCTGGCGTTGATGACCTGCAGAATGGCTTCGGCTTCTTCCATTGTGTCAACAATTTTTGTGGTCGTCGAAGCGCCGACCGCACGACGCAAATCCGATCCGATGGTGTGGCCCGAAGGCGCGGCGACGTATAATGTTTTGAACGGCAGCGATGAAATCTGACCACGCAGTTTGAAACCGCAGGCGGTCAATAGGAGAAACATTAAAAGTACTGTCAGAACAAGAATTCCGGATGATCGGTATTTCGCCGGGTAATCGGTTGCGGTTGCTGCGGTTTTGTTCATTGCGCTGATAAGAAATTGAAGGGCGGTGGTCACTTTCCGGAAACACATCAAGTGACTTAGATTCTACAGCAAATCGGGGGGCATTGTACTGTTGTGCAGTATGATGGTTGCCATGAGCGCTATACGATAGCATCAGCAAGCTGATGAAAAACGATCTCCGTTGTGCCGCCGCGGCGTTAAAAACAGACTCGGCATTGCTCATTTATCAGGCATGTATCTCGTTTTCTGGCTTGTGTTTGCCCGGGATCGACTGCCCCGAATATATTTTTTAGCAAGGATAGTGTGTGTTTCCGGATTGCCGTAACACGATAAGCAAGTGACCGCAATCAGCCGACTCTGTTTGAAGATTTGATGAAGAGGAGTTTTTTATATGACTATTGTTCAAACTATCCGTGAGAATACCCGTGTACAGGATCGCCGGCGGGATGTTCCTTTCTTTTGCGCGTATCATCTGGGGTTTAGGCCAGGCAAACGCACTGGCGAGCGACGCGCCGAAACAGGGCGCGGCGGGAGCGCGTATGTCGATCGCTACGCGGATCATCTGATGTTTTGTGTTATCGGCGTCATGCTTCTAAGCGTATGCGATGCGGTTTTTACGCTGAAAATTCTGGACAGCGGTGGCGAAGAACTGAACTGGTTCATGCTGATTCTGATTGAAGACAGCGTGGATAAATTCATTGCGGTGAAAATGGCGCTTACGGCCCTGGCGCTTGTCATGCTGGTGATTCATCAGAATGTAAAATTTTTCGGCGGAATGCGCGTCAGGCATCTGCATTATTTGATTCTGACCGGTTACAGTTTGTTAATTGGATACGAACTTTACTTGCTTGAACAGGCCTCGAGTTTGTAGAATGGGCGTTCTTTAAATTTATACAGTCGAGAATCAAAATGACAGAAAGTGAAAAAAAGATCATCATTGATGGCGTCGAATACCCATTGTCATCGCTGAGTCAGGAAGCCAAAGCGCAAATTACCAATTTGCGCGTCGTGGAAAATGAAATTGCACAACTCAAGGCCAGACTGGCGATTGCCGGCACCGCGAGAATGGCGTATCAGGCTGCGCTAAAAAATGCACTACCTGTTGACAGGCATTGATTATTTCTGCATTGCGCCGGTTGTTGTCAAATTCTCCGGCGCTGAATCAGCCGGTGTGAAGTAAGACGCGATTTTACGCAAATCCTCCAGCACCAGCGTGCCCGCGGCCAGATTCAGGCGCAGGTACGCAAGCAGAAAATGGTATTTAGCCTCGGCCAGATTAATTTCACTATTAAAAAGTTGCTGTTGTGCATCGAGTAAATCCAGATTGATGCGGATACCGCCCTGTATGCTTTTTTCTGTCGCATGTACTAGCAGTTTGGCCGATTTTACCGCCAGTTCCAGTGATTCGATACGCCGCACGCTGCTGTACACCCGCTGATATTGTCTGCGCAGTTCAACCAAAACATTATCCATAATGGCGTCCAGTTCGGCCTCGGCGCGCGCGTGATTGGCCTTAGCCTGATCCGTCAACGCATTCACGCGTCCGCCGGCGTATAACGGCAGATTGACCTCGACGCCAACCGTGGCGAGCTCAACTTCGCGATCGGCGGTAAAGAATGATGCCGCTTTGTTCCGGCTGAGACTGGCGACAAAATCGACGCGTGGCGTGTGGCCCGCGTAGGTCTTGCGTATTTCTTCTTTGCCCGATTGCACGATGTGCCGCTGGGTGGCGAGTTCCGCGTTACGATCTATCGCGAGTGCCCGCCAATCTTCAAAATTGGGCAGGAAGACCATATCGGCGCGGAAGATATCCGATAAATGGTGGAGTTGCACTGCTTCCCGCCCTATCATCGACTCCAGACGTAATTGCGCAACATACAATTCATCCTGTGCTTCGATCAGTTGCGCCTGCGCCAACGCATGGCGGGATTGTGTTTCCAGTACATCCGTGGTGGTGCCTTCACCTTTCAGCAGCATGTTTTCGTTGACGCGCTTGAGTTCCGTGAGTGAATCCAATTGCGCTTGTGCCAGTTTCAACCGGTGTTGCGCCAGTAATGTCTCAAAGTAGACTTCAACCAACCGGACAATCAGCTGCTGGCTTTGGCCGGTAAAGCGGGCGCGACTGGAATTGGTCTGCGCTTGCCCCTGGCGATAACCGGCAACGGCTTCCATATTGATGATCGGCTGACGCAAGGTCAATGCGCTGACCTGACTGTGGAAATTCAGATCCCTAGGGTTGGTGGTGCCGTTTGTTCCCTGAATATTGTTGCCGACGCTTTTGCTGTCCGTATGTGTGATGGTCAGATTGGGTAACAGGCTCGCGCGGCTAATAACTTCGTTTTGTTCTCCAGCTTCACTTTCATGAAACGCCGAGCGATAAGTGGGGTCGTGCTCCAGCGCGGCTTCGTATGCATCGAGCAGACTCAACGCCTGAGCTGGGCCGGTCAGGACGGCAGTGAAAACCATAATTGTTATTTTGCGCGCTATCGTCATGAGCAGTTTATTCCTCGCTCATTGCCGCATGAAGCCGGTCTAGAATCGGCTTAAACAAGTAATTCATCAAGGAGCGTTCGCCGGTCTTGACGAAAATTTCCACCGGCATACCGGCGCGTACCTGATGATGTGTCAGTAACGTCATGCCTTCGGGGGTAACTTTTGCTTTCAGCTGGTAATACGGTTCGCCGGTGCGTTCGTCGGTGAGCCGGTCAGCGGAAACCTGCAACACTTCGCCAGGAATATTCGGCGTTTTATTCTGGTTGAAGGCGGAAAAAATCAGATCCACCGGTAGGCCGGGATGTATCTTGTCAATCAGATGCACGGGCACCTGACCGGTAATCGTGAGTGGATCATCACTGGGCACAATGTCCATCAGCCGGAATCCCGGCTGAATAACACCGCCTTCGGTAAAAACGTTGATGCCGACCACGATACCATCGGTAGGTGCTTTGACCAGTACATTATCCAGCTCGAATTCGTGGCTGATCAGTTGACTGTGAAGCGCATCCGCTTCGCGTTGTATGTCGGACAATTGCTGGCGCACTTCTTTTTGGTGTTCCTGAAGGCGTTGAATCCGGCGTTGTTTCAATTCCGAAATTTGACGCTGTACCCGTCCGATATTGCCGGTTTCGGCGGAAATTTCTCCCGCGAGCTGGACATTGGTGCGTTCGAGATCGAGCACACGGTTGCGGGGTACAAATCCATCGGTGGACAGTTCGCGCAGATTGACCAGTTGCTCCCGCAGGAATTCGATTTGCTGCTTTTTGCTGATTTGCGAGGCTTCGAGGCCTTGCAGTTGCATTGTCAGGCCGGCGATATTTTCGTCGATGGCTGCAAGCTCATGCGCCATCGCGAGTTGGCGTGATCTGAACAATTGATTCTGCGTGAGAATAGTGTTCTGGATACGCGGATCATGTTGCATGGCCAGTAAATCGGCAGGATATTCAATGGTGTTATTTCCATCGCGTTCCGCCAGTAGGCGCGCCTTTACCGCGCGTGCGGTGATCAATTGCGTGCGAGTGATTTCCGTCTGCGCGTTGATCTGGACATCATTCATTCGCACCAGAACCTGACCGGCCTTGACGTGATCGCCTTCCTTGATATAGATCTGATCGATAATGCCGCCGGTGCGGTGTTGCACGGCTTTACGGTTGGTGTCCACGGTGACCGTGCCGGAAAGCGGCACGCCTTTATCCAGCGGTGCAAGAAATGCCCACAGTAAAAAACCGCCGACACCGACCAGCACGATCCACCAGCCCAGCCGGGAATGCACCGACTCATCGGTTTTGACATCATCATCCGTTTGATCGTGTTCTGTTTGCCCCGATTGCGCCGCCGGAGCAGCGCCGGAAGGCGCTGCGTTACTGTCTGCCTGCAATTTCATAACTGTTCCTGTCATATACGCATAGCGCTGTAATGTGCTTTTGTTTCAACGACCTGCTAAGCCTCTGTATCAACCACGTTGACCGTTTGTACGGGAAGCTGTGGCTGGGCGGTGGCTGGCGCCGGTTGTTTCTGCTGTGCGGGTTGCTGTGCCGCCTGCTGTTGTTTTTTTAATTCGGCCAGCACTTGCTCTGTCGGGCCGAACAATCTTGCCACGCCTTCCTGCAGCACCAGCAGTTTGTTGGTTACGCTGATCACGCTGCTGCGGTGCGTGATCAGTACGATTGTTTTGCGGCGTTTGCGCAGGTCGATCAAAGCATTCAGCAGCGCCTGCTCGCCGACATCGTCCAGATTGGAGTTAGGTTCGTCAAGCACGATGAGCGCAGGGTCGTCGTACATCGCGCGCGCCAGTCCAAGGCGCTGTTTCTGGCCACCGGAAAGCCCCGCGCCACCATCGCCCAGTTTGGTGTCGTAACCTTCGGGCATGTTCAGAATCATTTGATGAACGCCCGCGCGCTGCGCCGCGAGAATGACTTTCCCGGCATCCACTTCGCCAAACCGTGCGATATTTTCGGAAACCGTACCGCTGAACAGCTCAATGTCCTGTGGCAGATAACCGATGTGCGGGCCGAGTTCTTCCTTGTTCCACAAATAGACATCCGCGCCATCCAGACGCACCTTGCCCGCTGCTGCGGGCCATACACCAACAAGAAGCCGCGCCAGCGTGGATTTTCCCGATCCGCTCGGCCCTACGATGCCGAGTACTTCGCCAGCCGTCAGGGACAAGTTCAAGCCTTTGATAACAGGCACTCGGGATCCCGGTGGTGCGGCGGTGACATTTTCAACGCTAACAGCGCCAGTCGGTTTCGGCAGCGTCATGCCGGGTTCGCGTGCAGGGTGTTGTTCAAGCAGCTTGGTCAGCCGGTCGTAGGCGCTGCGTGCGCCGCCGAATTGCTTCCATACGTTGATTAGCAGTTGCACCGGCGCAATGGCGCGGCCCATCAGAATGGACGCTGCAATCATCATGCCGGGGGAGATCTGGTTTTCCAGCACCAGCAGCGCACCGAGTCCCAGCATCAGCGATTGCAGTGCAACCGTTGCCGATTTCGATATCGCCGTAACGATACCCGCCTTTTCACTGGCTTCCGCCTGTAAGTTCAAAAAACGGCTGTGCAGCTTGTTCCATCGCGCCTGAAGATTGGGCAGCATGCCCATGGCTTCGATCACTTCGGCATTGCGCAGATTATTGGATGCCATGTTGGTTGACACCACAGCCATGGTGTTGGCTTCATCCAGCGGTTTGCGCGAGATTTTTTCGTTGATGTAGGCCAATACAATCAGCACCGCTGTACCCACCAGCGCAAAGACGCCCAACCAGGGGTGGAACATGAAAATGACAAAAATATAGATCGGAAACCAGGGTGCGTCGAAAAAAGCAAACAACGCATTGCCGGTCATGAACTGGCGGATGTTGGTGAGATCTTTCAAAGCCTGTCCGGCATTGCTTTCACCATGCTTGAGGGATTGTTCGAAAGCCGCGGTGTAGACGCGTTTGTTTAACTTCAGATCCAGTTTTGCGCCGACGCGAATCAGGACAAAGCTGCGCACATATTCGAGTGCGCCGAGAAAAATATACGCACCGATGACAATCAATGTCAGCATCAGCAGTGTCATTTCGTTGCGGCTGGTCAGTACGCTGTCGTAGAGTTGCAACATATAAATGGCGGGCATCAGCATTAGGCCGTTAATCACGGCGCTGAATACGCCGATCGAACGAAAAGCCTGTTTGAAGCTTAACAGCACTTCGGCAATTTCATTCTGCCGTTTGGATTTTGTTTTCATTAAAATATGTGATTAGAAATCATACGCAAAAGCTAAAAAAACCGGATTCTTTACGGTAAGTCCTTTCTCGACAGCGTAAACGGCCGGGCGGAAATCAATAACTGCCGCCATAGCGCGGAACTGTCAAAAACCATATCCTGATTCATGCGTGCAGCCATGTTGCTATTCCAGTGCCGGTATCGCGGCAGGCAGCGCATGGCGATAATCGTCCAATGGAAAAGCCAGAATGGCAAGGTTACCAGACGCGGTTTGCGATCGAGCGCCAGAAAAATCCGCCGGATCATTTCCCGGTAAGACAATGTTTCACCCCCGGTAAGATTGTAAGCGCAGTTTCTTAGATTTAAGGTCTGTAATGCGCGTATGCAGGTTATCGCTACGTCACCGGCATGCACGGGTTGCCGCAATCCCGCGGCTTTGCCGATGAGTGGGAAAAAACCAAAGCGCCGGATAAAGCGGGCAATTTCGCTGATGTTTTTGTCGCGGCCTAGACCGTAGATCAGTGTCGGGCGCAGAATGATCCATTCGATCTGATTTGCGGCAGCCCATGCGGTGACGCGGTTTTCGCCTTCAATCAGTTGTTGCACAATCTTTTGTTCTTTAACATCGGTAGACTTTCGTTTGGTAATACTGCTGGTTGAAGACAGTATGACAATGCGCTTTATACCATAGCTGGACAAAAGTTTGAAATATTCGGGCAAAATCCATATCGGCGCGGCGCAAATCCATAGGCTGATTTTTTCATCGGTGGAGTCGGTGGCCATTAAGACAGGCGCAAGCTGCCGCCAGGTGACCTGCGTAGTATTGCTGTTCTGAGTGATTGATTGACGCGAAAACGCCATAACGCGCCAGCCGTTTTCCGGTAATAGCTGTTGCAGGCAGGCGCCCACCAGACTGGTTGCGCCCAGTACGCCGACAAGCCGATTATCCATGTTTCGGTTTTAGAGACTGACGAACCCACCGAAGCGAATGGTGCAGAACGGTGAGCATGAAGCGTAACCACACGCCGCATATCACCAGCGCCATCAACAAGGGAGAGTATGCCAGGCCAAAAAATTTTCTGTAAAAACGGATCATGCCGCGATGTTTATGCCAGCCTACAAAAACAGGCCGCGCCTTGCTGCAAGCGCCCTGATAGTGAATTGCCCTGGCATCGGGAACAAATAATATTTTCCAGCCTTGCTGGCGGAAACGCACGCATAGATCGAGATCCTCGCAATGCAGAAAATAACCTTCATCCCAGCCACCGACCGCCTGCAATGCCTCGCGCCGCACCAGCATCATCGCGCCTGTGGTGGCCTCTACTTCAATTGGCTTGTCGGGCAGAGGTTTCTTGTGCAGATGAAAATCGGGAAACAGCTCCGGCCAGTATTTTTCCAAGCGGTATAAACCCGAAGCACGTACAAAAGCGCGCCAGGGCGAGGGCACATCCCGCCGTCCGCCACCCTGTTCCGAACCGTCGGGATTTTGTATATGACCACCGGCCATGCCTGCTCCCGGATCCGCCTCAAGCGCTTGCAGCAGGTGTTTCAGACTGCCGGGTTCAAGCATGCAATCCGGATTGAGAAACAGGATATAACGTTCGGTTGCCTGCCGGCAGCCGATATTGCAACCGGCGGAAAAACCGAGATTGGTCGTGTTGCGTATGATGCTAAGCCGGGGTTCATGCTGGAATTGAGCAATCAGTGTCGACAGGCTTGAATCGGTGGATGCATTATCAACGATAATAATCGAGCGGGCGGCCTGCAAAATTTGCGCAACACACTCTGTCAGCAAAACACCTGCGTTATAGTTGATGATGACAACCGCAACGGGTAGCCTTTCTGAATTGTCATGATCGATCAGACGGGTTTGGTGTGCGGTCATTTGCAAAAAGTCATGCATCAGGCGATTCAATTATGGCATGTGGTATCAACCCGGCAGCCATTGTCGCGAATTTTGTTAACTGTCAGCCGCCGAGAGTAGCGCCTTATAATTTTTACGCACTTATCGCTTGATCAACTGTTTCTCCGAGATTGGGATGATTCGTCAGGATGTCGTTGAGTTGGCGCTCAGCGACGGAAAAAGAGAAGTGTTCTTCGATATTGGCTTTGCCGGCATTGGATAAACTTGTCCATAGCTGTTCATCATCGTATGCGCGTATAATCTGTCTGGCAAATTCTTCGGGTTCGTCGGCAATCAGAATATCTCTGCCGTGCTCGAGCTTCATGCCTTCCGCAGCCACGCTCGTGGCAATCACCGGCACTCCATAAGTCATGCTGGTGTTTATCTTTCCTTTCACGCCCGCGCCGTATCGAAGTGGCGCGATAGACAGTCTGATATGATCAAAAACCGGTTTGATGTCGGGTACAAAACCCTTGATAATGATATGCGAAGAAGCGTAGGCTGCTATTTTCTCAGGCAGGTGGGAGCCAACGATTAATAATCTGATGTCCGGCTTTAATGCGTGCAGTGTTGGAAAAATTTCTTTTATAAAAAATTCCATTGCATCAACGTTTGGTAGATGCTCGAAGCCCCCGATAAACAGAATGTCTTTCCTGTCCTGATAACCGGAAATTGTTTCCTGATTTTTGTGAATATTTGATAGCAGCGCTACCGGAACATCAGGCGCAACCTGCTTAAACAATTCAATTTCCACCGGACTGACAAGCAATGTCTTGTCTGCTTTGCGCGCCGTTGTCAGTTCCTGCTGCTTGCGCATTCTGGCCGTGGCCAGCAGCAGTTTGTCCTGATTGATTTCGGCTTGCCGCTGTTCCCGCAGGAAATGGAGATCGACAGTGTCGAACAAGATCGTTGCGTTCATGCAATATTTTCGTGCGGCGTCGATATGTTTCTCCGCGATATTGACCCGGCTGAGTAAAACCACGTCATAGAGATGCCCATGGAATTTCAGATGTTCGGAAACAGATTCCAGGTAGGGTTGATAGAAACACTCAACACCATTCATTTGCATTTGCCGGGTGTAGACGGGGTGGTAAGTCAGATCGTTTGCGGCAATAAAACTCACTTTGTAACCTAAATTCTGAAAAACCCCCAGCAGATTGAACATGCGCAATGAGCCGGAATCGTTATCAGGCTTGAGAACAAGCGCATCGATAATGAGTGCGCGTTTTTTGACGTTGCGTTCTTTTTCCAGCTGTGGATTATCGCCGTTTGACCGGTGAAGCTTGAGTGTATCCTGCCAGCGGGCAAAGAATTTTTTGTGATTGACGACCTGATATTGTTTGGTGCCCTTTGAAACGTCCGTGCCGGAAGAAACACCTTCAAAATGGACGATGAGCGCGCCGGGCTGGTAGTAGACTTTTTTTCCGGCTTTTCTGACGCGAAAAGCAAGATCGGTATCTTCGTAATAAGCAGGTGAATAGTATTCGTCAAAGGAACCAAGCGCAATCAGATCCTGCCGTCGAATCATCAGGCAGGCTCCCGAGCAATAATCGACTGCCCTGCAATAGGAATACTCGGGTTTATCGGGATTGTCGTAACGTCCATAATTCCAGGCGGATGCATCCTGCCAGACAACGCCGCCAGCTTCCTGTAGCCTGCCATCAGGATAAATAAGCTTGGCGCCCACCAATCCGGCGTCGGGAAAGTGTCTGAAAGTATGCATTAATGCGTCCAACCAGCCTCGGGTTACGATGGTGTCATTGTTTAACAAGACGATGTATCGACCTTTTGCTGCTTTTGCGCCCGTATTGCTCGATTGGATGAAGCCCTTGTTTTCGGCATTACGGATAACCGTAATGCCTGTGATATCGCCAAGCATCTGGACAGTATCATCACTGGATGCGTCATCCACAACAATGATCTCGTATACACTGCTGTCGCTGGCTTCTTGTATCGATTTGAGGCAGGTAAATGTGTACAGTGATTTATTGTAGACCGGAATAACAATGGATATTTCCGGATCGGTGTTTTCCTGGAAACGCAGGTGATGGTGCCGGGACGCTACGGAATAACGAATTGCCGGTGTGTGTTCTTTTTGTGATGGAGGAAACAGCTTTTTGGTTATGCGTTTGAACAGCGCATTTAGACCTTGTGTTTTCAGAATACTGATTGCGATCGGAAAATACTTGAGTAAGTAAATCACCAGGTGGCTTCTAATGTAATATGGTTCAAGACGTTTAAAACGATTCAACTGTCAACGACTGCGACTGATCGACGGGTTATTATAATTGAAATATGCCGATTTCTTGTATATTCATGTTGCGGATAATAAATGATGCGCAGTTATTTTAACATGCCGTAATGACGATTATTGATTGTCAGCTTACTAAACCGTGACCGTAATAAAAATCGTCCAGCACGATCGAGCGCATTAGATCCCGCTCAGACCTGGAAGGATTTTCCATAAACTGCAAAAACAGCATTTCGGCTATATGCGCGGGAATCTCAAAGTCGCTGACGAAATGGTTGCGGATTTTAATCGATTGCTGTAGGAAATCGAGAATGCCGCGTTGGATTTCGGCGCGGATTATTGCCGACTGGTGTTCTTCATTCGATAACGGGCGGAACTCAGGAATAATTTCACCGGTTTCGGATGAACGGTAACGTACAATCTGTGCATCATTTGCACTGAAAAATTTTTCCAGGGTAAAGCTTTTTCTATACAAAACCGGCTCGGTCGTGCTCGGTTTGGTGAAATGATAATAATATCCTTGAGTAAGGACCTGGTATGTCGTGGCAATCTTTTCGGCAGTGTCAAGTGTAATCAGATAATATCCGTGAATTTTTTGTTGCAACAGTCGGTTCAGGTATCCCTGGGTTGTCGCTGCATATCCGACATCGACGATGGCGGTTCGCTTGTCCGTGTGTAAGCCTGTGTTTTGCAGATAGGCCAGTAGCGCAGGACGTTCATCCATGGCTTGTTCCAGGATGCGTTTCTCGAGAACCTGTAACAGTGGCTTCAGGTGATCGATATTGCCATGTTCAACAAGAACCTTTTTATTATGTGGCCATAGCTTGCGATGTGCGAATGTTTCGCATTCTGTATCTGACAGATGGATGCCGTAGCGTTCAAAAATGAAATCCGGCATGGGATTGGGCGCATAATCCGTACGGGCGATCTGATAAATATCCTCGAGGTTTGCAATCATGGGTACAGTGATAGCGCGGCGCGAGAGCACGAGATATTCAGAAGGAACCGCGTGCCGGTCATCGGCTGTCCACAGATCATAAGCCATTTTGAGTATTTGCCCTTCGCGTGCGACAAAATACAGGCATTGCATTCCGTCATTTATTGCTTTCTTGGCCAGCCACTGTACAAAAGACAGTATCAGCGGACCGGCTATTGTGAATCCGACTGACCAGGGTGTAGCCGGCACCAATTCGGTCGGATCAAAATGCGGATAAAATAGAGGCTGAAAATTTGCCTGAACGATTGTGCCCAAGATTAATTGCGTGTTCAGATCATTCCGGGTATCCGGATTGCAGGCGTATTCAATAATGGGTTCAAAACGTGGCGTGGCGCGGGCCAGCTCGACAGGTCGCATGACATGCGTAACTCTGAATTGGAAGTCCCCGGGTTTCTGCACATCGGATTGCTCGTTGTCGCCAATGATTAACACCTCGTGCGGCGATACACGTTCATCGATCAGCAGTTGGTGGTAAAAGTCGCCCGTATCTTTTCGCAAGCCGTTTTCGGACGACAAGTAAAATGCGTGCCATCCGGTAACGCCATATTGCATCAGCAGGTTCTCGATGAGCAATTTAGGCAGATACATGTCGCTGGCAAGAATGACGCGCTTGCCCAGGTTTTTGGCAAGTTGAAACAAAGCGACCGCTTCCGGGCGTGGCGATACGAGAGAAGACTCGACAGTTTCTTCAAGTGTGCGGAGTTGCGCTATTGCTTCGGCCGAAAGGCCCGACAAGGCGGATAATTCCTTGTAAATGGCGCCTAAATCGACATCGCGCCCTGTGGTTTGGCGCGCCTGATTTTCTGCCGCGGCGCGGAATTCAAGATAACGTTCTCCGCTTGTTCCGCCGGCGCGATAGGCGATAATTTTCTTGACGTCTTCCGGATTCAAGAGCGGACGTGTCAACAAGGTATCAAAAATATCGAAAACGACTATACGAACATCGGGATGCCGTAGTGTGGTTTCTATGATTTCATGCTGATACAGCATATAGCGATCAATGCGCCAGCGAGACCAGCTTGGGGATTGCTTGTCTTTCAGAATATTGATGTTAAATCCGGATTGCCGGGCCACCAGGGCAAAAACGCGCTCTATGCTATGTGCAAGCGTGGCGTCGTTTTGTCCGGCTTCTTCAGGAAAATCTTCAATGTTGAAACCAGCATTGAATAAAGGCTGAATCGCCTTGGACTGCGCCCAGAACATGGAACCCGCCGGGAAATCGAAATAACCCGAAGGCGCCGAGGCGATGCCGAGTTTCCTGCACAGCCGTTGTCCCAGGGCTTTATTGGAGAGCCAGGTATTTGCCCAGTGCGGCAGGGCAGTAAAATTCTGCGGGTAAATCAAGCCAACGTTTTTGTCTCCTGCCAGCAGTGAAAAAATTTTTCTGATCTGCAAAGGACTGCCCAGCAGATGATTCAACAGATATTCACGCCAACCGTCAGCTTTGCCATTGCTGTACAGTGATTTTTTGCTGTGTATATGCGCAATGTACTCATATTGCTGAAGTGTTTGACCAAAAGTGCCGAAAAAAGGCGCGATATCGCGCCCGCGATTCGGTACAACGGCGATGGTCATGTGTTTGAGTTGCGGTAAATGGGATAAGGCGCGCTGGCATGCATGCTTGTCTTTTTCATTTGCTGTCGAAACGAACAGGTCATAGGGGTAGGGCATATTATTCAGGAATCTGGCAAACTCATTGGCCAGATCCGCGTAAAAGATATGCGCATGAATGGCAATGCGCCCGGAAGGCGGCGCTGCCAGCGGTTCAATTTCATCAATGTCGGTCAAGCCGGTCAATGCTGTATTGGTATGAATCAGCGAAGGATTTCCGGCATATTGCTGTTCAATGCGCCATAGCTCGTAGTGCTCGGTGCCGGTAAACAGACGTCCGGCAAAGCGGTAAATAATGGCTAGAAGGCGTTGCCGTTCACGAACAGGCAGGGCTCTGTATATTTTTTTTCCGAATGGGAGCATTCTGCGACGCAAGCCGTCCCAGGCTTCACGATGCTGACCATGAACAATGCGCGACACGAATCGCAAGGGTGCCGTAATTTTCCACGAGGATGACTGTGTGAAATCGTTAATAACGCTGATTAAATGTTTGTTATGGGATTCCAGTGCATTATTTGCAGCGGCTGATTCCTGAATGTTTTTTTGCAGGGCGTGTTCCCGTTGTTCGCTGGATCGCTTTTCATCTTCCAGCTGGTTTATGCGCTCCTGAAGTGTGTGAACCCGGACTGTGCCGGCAGCGATTTGTTCTGTCAGCTCGGCAGTTTTGTCATCCCAGTACAAAAACATATCTTCCAGCTGTTCTCCGGTAAATCGTGACTTCCATTTTTCATAGACCCTGCTGCGCGTTTTTCGCAGAAAAATTTTATCCAGGCCACGACCCAGACCGGAATCGCCGTAATTGCGATAAACAGCGCTGATGCTATCAATATGCACGATTTCGCAGCACAGTGAAATCTGAATCCAGAAATCCCAATCTTCAAAGACATCCAGGTTCTCATCAAACTTGCAGTGATCGGAATCAATAAGCGATTTCTCAAATAACACGGCATGGATAGGCAGAAAATTTCTACTCAAAAGCCTGTGTTGGTTGTAGGGTGCATTGAATTCGGTAATCTGGCCCAGCGCATCATCGGTATAGTGTTCAACACGTACGCCTGTGTAGGCGCAGCGGGCGTTTCGCCGGTTTTGTAATGCGGAGGTCAGATTGCTGATATGTTCGGGATAGAAAAAATCATCGTCATCCAGAAAAATCAGATATTTTCCTTGAGTCGCGTCTAGTCCAGCGTTTGCCGCTTTACTGCGATGCAACGGTTGGGGATTTGTTGTCATCCGCAACGGAAAGCGTCCGCACCACTCACCAACGGCGCGGTGCCCCGGGCCTTTCGCATTGACCAGAACGACTTCGATATTCGGATAAGTTTGCAAGGCGACGGAATCCAGCGCGTCGGACAACGTGTCGCGATCCATGCTGCGGATAATCACGCTGACCAGCGGGAGATCGCCTGTGTCTATCGGCAGTCCTGTTTTCTGTTGGCGCGCGTGTTCCGATTGGTACAACTTTAGTGGGTCACTGGCCAGCGCTTTTGTGTCCGTCAGAATATACGCTTCGGCTGCGCTGATGTCGGCTGGCAGCGTATAGGTGCGGTAACGGTTGAGCGCGGCAATATCGAGGTCATAACGCTGCCGGGCATTTTGTGATGCAAAGCAGCGCATGGCTTCCATTTTGCGCGCCGCCAGATCGCTGATGTCGAGCAACAGATTGGGCTGAAAAGGTTGACCAATCTCGTACAGCGCCAGTTGCACAGGGTTTTCGCACCGGCGGACGGCTTCAAGCGTCGCCATGGCCAGCGCGCGATGATCCGGATGGACTTCATAAACCGAGGGTGCGTAGATCAGATCGGCCTGGGTTTCGTGTATCGCAGCCGAAATTTCGCCGATCAGTTTCTCGCCATAATAGAGTTCGCGGTCAGGCTGTTGCCAGAACATGGGCGTTCCAGAACCCAGGATGGCGGCGGCGGCGATGCTTTCGTTCCGACGTTGTTGGACATATGCGCTTGCTTCATCCGGACTGACGCCGTAAGCGCCATCGGTGACAATGATGACGTGGACAGGTACATGTTGTTCAATGTGCCGCATAATGGCCCCGCCGCAGCCAAAGACTTCATCGTCAGGATGGGGGGCAAGCACCAGAACGCGGCTGGCCGTGATATTTCCGGCAGCTTGATAAGGAATGAGCAAATTTTCCAATGAATTTTTTTGTGATATTTAAACAGCGCGCGCTAATTATACATACTGCGCTTCAAAATTCGTTTTTTTGTAATCTCCCGTTGTGTCCGTTAACGTGACCACCGGATGTGCATCCGCGCGTGTTATTGATAGCCCTGCCACTGCCAGTAATATATTGGATTTGGCCGGAGCGACGGCGCGGACAGGCGTGCAAAATAGGTTTTCTCGCGCAATCGCCGGAATAGGGATGCATCAATTTCAGCCGCAGGGCCGTTGCCAAAATAGCCTATGGCGGGAATCAATTGTGGCGATACACCGATTTCCAGCAGCCAGGCGCTGCGCAGTCCGGCGGGAACGGGAAAAACCAGTTTTTCCCGGTTTGCTGCGATCGATTCAATGTACGGTGCTCTGGCGGGCGGCAGGCGTTTATTGAGTGCGTCGATCAGCTGAAAACGCATATCGCTGCGCAGGTGTTTCTGCTGATAGGCTGGCCAGCCTTCAGCAATCAACCGGTCTTTGGCGTGCGAATGCTCGTAATAATGCAGGCATTCCGCGCCGGGCTCCAGATAGAGCTGGTAGCCGTATTTTTTTAAACGATACACCAGATCGGTGTCTTCCCAGTACATGAAAAAACGCGGGTCAAATAAACCGCCGCAACGCTGAATCGCTTCGCGGCGGATCAGCACATGCCCGCCGGACAACGCTTCTACCGGCATGGCGGTGGTGCACGTCCAGGTCTGCAGTGCTTTTTTCCGGAAGTGAAGCGATGGATGCGCGGACAGACGCGGAATTGCCCTGGAAATGGCTTCCCGGTAAAAGCCGGACAGCGATGGATAAGTGCTCGGCGGCATCAGAAACCGGCGGCCGTCGTCCCAGTATACGCGCGGGCCGACGGCTCCGGCGTCGGGGTGATTTGTCAGGCTGTCAGCGAGTTTTGACAGTGCGCCGGGCAGCAGACGGGCATCCGGGTTGAGCAGCAGCACGAATTCGCCGCTGGATTGCGCGAAAGCCAGGTTGCAGGCGCTGGCGAAACCGGTGTTTTCCGGATTGCGAATACAGGTTGCGGTGCCGGGTAAATGCGCTGACAGGAAAGCGCTTTCGGCATCGCTGACGCTGTTATCGACGACGATGATTTCGGGCTTGTCAATAGCCTGTTGTGCGTCTACGGAAGCGACGGCGTCGAGCGTATGTCGGGCAGTGTGGTAATTGACCAGTATGACAGAGATCATGGCTATCTTTGATAAAACCGCGCCGCATAGCGCCGTCCGAATTTACGCATGGGGTTTTCCAGAATCCGGTACATAGTAGCGGAAATCATAAAGGTGGTCAGTATCGATGCAATGAATAATGTAACACCCGTGAATTCAAAGAACGCGCTCATCAAGGGCGGCATGGCGTTATGAAACAGATAAACACCATAGCTGAGATTGCCCATGCCGCTCGCCAGCAGACGCCATGAAACCGTAGTGTTCGCATGCCGGTAAAAGGCCGCGCAGGCGATGATGATCCAGTGATAGCCGAGCGCGCAAAGCAGGTTGAACAAGCCGTAGGTCATGCCGTTGATGGCATTGCCATGCATAACAAAGCCATGGCCGAGAGCGGACAGCAACAGCAATCCCGCAATGCCGTACAGAAAGCCCGACAACCTGCCGCAGTTTTTGCTGATCAGATAAGCCAGCGTACCGAGCAGGAATTCCGGCAGAATGCTGGACAGGTGATGAATGAGCACCAGTTTTGTATGTGCATTTTCCGGCAGAAAATGATGCGCCCACAGACCGGTCAGCAGCGATAATCCCGACAGGAGTAATAATACCGGTGTTGTGTTGCGTATTTTCAGAAAAACCAGCAACCCGAGCAGTAAGTAGAATTCGACTTCCACCGGGAGAGACCAGAAGGCGGGATTGTAATAAAACGCGATTTCTTTTGAAATCGTGGTATGCAGGAACAGCGCATGCTGCAAAATGATGCCGTTATCCCATGTCTTGTGCGGCAGCAGGGCGTAGAACAGGATCGCGAACAGAAACAGCGGATAGATTCTGAACGCCCGCCGGATCGCGAAGGCGGCAGTATTTTCCCGTGCCGGGGAGAGCAGCAGGGGTGCGAAAACAAATCCGCTGATGACAAAGAAAAAATCCACGCCGGTGTACAGAAAATTCAGCCAGCTGCGTTCCACGTCCTGAATCAGTACGGCGTAATGGCAAAGCATTACCATGACGGCGGCAACGCCGCGCAGCAGTTCGATGACCGGATTGATATCCGGTGGCTGGCGGTCAGTATTCATCCTGGGAGACCTTTGCAAATTTTTGCCTTATTCTCGTTCCGCTCATGACGCCGTGCGAAGGTCTCGTTGGTATTTGCGCAGGTCGTGCAAAAGTCTCATTGTATCTTAATGCCGGATTACGCAAGCTCAATCCGGCCTACTCCGATTGAGATGCGATTGTTGAAAAATGTGATCAAGGCAGTTTGCGTGGTTTGCGTAGGCCCGATTAGCATCGCGTAATCGGGCATGTTGTCTAATGAAAATCAGTGTCTCCGCACATCAGCCACCAGCCTAATTGTCGTTCGTCGACCATCTGTTTGTAATCGGGGGTGACATAGACGCCGGAAACCTCCTGCGTCGCGGAAGGTTCGGGCAAATGGCGGAGAATGGCTGGTGTCATCCAGCTGAACAGCCGTTTCCGGCCTGCGCGGCGGGCGATATGGCACGCGGTTTTCAATAAAGTGGTCATGGATTCGCGCGGTCCCAGCAGGTCGAGTAGTTCCATATCGCCACTGGTCGCGTGATCGCGCAGTGTGATGATGCCGGTAATTCTGCTGCTCCAGCGTTTTGCAACGGTATACGTCGCATAGGCATGGCTGGGGTGATTCAGATAGCGCCACTTGAAAAAAACGGCGTCTTTGACGGGAATCAGGCAATCCGGCAGGGTGGATTGCATAGTCTGCCAGAGCTCATCGATGATCGCTTCATCCTGTAGTGACAGCGGTGTGGTTTTGATCTGCAAAGGCAGCGTCACCTGCCGATGATGCCGCGGTATCCAGCTGACTTCCAGAAAAGTGTCGGTACGTGTATACCAGCCGGTTTTTTCGCCCAGTCTGGCATGTCGATCGGAAGGAAAGCCAAAAGCAAAGCGGTAAGGTTTGTCCGGCCCTACCTGTTCGCCCAGGAAAGTGTTCGCAGTATGCATAAACGGACCTCTGCGCGTCAGAATGCCGCGCATCCGTGGCGCGACCATGACATCGCAGATCTGCGCGGCGTTAACCGTTGTGCTATTGAGGCTGAATGTGCGAGGAATGCTGCCATAGTGGGCGATGATGCTATTGCCTATGTGCGCCAGCATGCCGGGTTTTTCCTGTCGGGCGTATTTCCACTGCCACAAGCCGTCTGGCATAGGCTTGCCGAATGACGATTCGAAAAGTTCGAGTAATGCATCCTGATCGTGCGGCGTAGCCCAGCGGCATTGCCATTCTGGCTTGCTGTCAACGTTCTCCATGGAATTCATTTTGTGCGTGATTGCTATTGCATTGCCAGCGGTGCGGCATGGCGAAGTAACCCTGCAGGCGGCCCTTCTGCTGCACGGCAAGTGTTGCGATGCCGATGGCGGACTCGTAGACATGGATACCGCGTTCGCATAAAAGGTGCGCGCTGACCAGATACTCGCCTTTTAGCAGGGGTAATTGATCGAACGTCAGGCTGATGCTGCCGCTGCCATCGGGTTGGCGCTGAGGTGTGATCTGATCTTCCCAGGTGGCGGCGCTGGTGATGGTGCGTGCATCCATGCTGTGAATCGTGACGGCGGCATTGGGGCAGGGTAGGGTCGGGTCGGAAGCAAAGGTAATCCGCACAGAAAGTGATGACTGGCCGCTGATGGCTGCGATAGCTTTGTGATCCTTGCAATCTTCGCCGTCAATCAAAATGCTGACGTTTTCAAGATGCGCATGACCGGCGGCGAATGGCGATGATTCCGCCGCTTGCGGCGTCTGGAGGGTTGAAGACGCAGTGGATGCTGGCGATGCGGTTTCGTCATTTCTGGCCAGCGCGCTTTTGTCGAGAAAAATCTGGTAATCAGCCACTACTTTTGCCGCGTCGCCATCGGCGATCATCTTGCCATGATCAAGCCAGATCACGCGCGAGCATAATGCTTCGACCTGAAACATCGAATGCGAGCAGAACAGGATGGTTTTACCGGCGTCACGCAATTGCATGATGCGGTCAAACGATTTGCGTGAAAAAGCGCCGTCACCCACCGATAACGCTTCATCGATCACGAGAATCTCGGGGTCGACATTGATCGATACGGAAAAGGCCAGGCGCACGAACATGCCGCTTGAGTAAGTCTTCACCGGCTGGTCGATGAAATCGCGGATACCGGAAAATTCAATGATATGTTCGAGCCGGTCTTCAATTTCAGCCGAACTGAGTCCAAGAATCGCAGCGCTCATGTAAATGTTTTCGCGCCCGGTAAATTCTGGATTGAATCCGGCGCCAAGCTCCAGCAGCGCGGCGATGCGTCCGTTGACGCTTAGTGATCCGCTGGTGGGCGTTAGCGTGCCGCAGATCAGTTGCAGCAGCGTCGATTTGCCGGAGCCGTTTTGCCCGACAACGCCGACGACCTCGCCATGCGTGACGGTCAGATCAATATTCCGCAGCGCCCACAGTTCCCGGAAAAATGTCCGCTTGCCACGCCATAGGAACTGCTTGAGCCTGTCGCGCGGGTGATTGTAAAGCTGATAGCACTTGGAAAGACTCATGGCCTGAATCGCGGGAGCAAGATCCGGTTTAGAGAACATCGGCAAATCCTTTGCGCGTTTTCTGGAACCACAGCAACCCGACCCATGCCGTCAGAATGCCGATGGCATAATAAATCATCATTCCGGACCATTCCGGTAACTGTCCGAACAGGATAATCGCGCGGGACTGTTCGATAATGAAAGTCAGTGGATTCAGAAACAGGTAATCGCGAATAGATTCCGGCAGGGCTGAAACAGGATAGAAAATGGGGCTCATGAACAGCAGCATGGTCAAAATCAGGCCGATAAACTGCGTGATATCACGGATAAAAACGCCGATTGAGGCGAGCAGCCAGGACAGCCCCATAATTAACAGCAGAAAAGGCAGCAATACGACGGGCAGCAGCAGCACCGTCCAGGAAATTGTCTGGCCGGCGGCGAGTAGAAAAACGAATAAAACGCAATAGCTGATCGTGGCGTGAAAAAGCGCCGCGCCAAGTGTGACCCAAGGCAGAATTTCCAGCGGAAAGATAATGCGTTTGACATAGTTGACATTATTCAGAATCAGCGTGGGCGCGCGCGACAGGCACTCCGAAAACAGATTGAACACGATCAGACCGGCAAAAAGCAGCAGTGCGAATTCAAACTGGCTGTCAATGCCGCCAGTCTGATTCATGCGTACTTTAAAGACAACACTGAAAACAAACGTGTAAATCCCCAGCATCAGCATAGGTGTGACCAATGACCACAACAAACCGAGCAATGATCCGCGGTAACGGCCGGTCACTTCGCGTTTGATCATGTGCAGCACAAGCTGGCGCTGTTTTTTAAGGCAGAGAAAAATATCGGAAACCGGGATGATTTTAGGAAATCGCAATTCAGTTGAAAATGACAAATACCAATCAGTGAACCGGATTATCGCAGATTCGGCGTGTGTATGCTTAAAAGATATTTGGAAAGATTTCCCCGGATCGTCATATCCGCACGGTTCGATTAGTTTCGCTGCGCGTAAGCACGTAAGCACGTAAGCTGGGGTGGGGTAACGAACCTCCACGTTACAGACGGTTAATGGCCTACTTCGGCTTAAAAAAAAACCGGAAAGCATTCATTCGTGCCGGAATTATAGTAAAATTCGAATAAAGTAGCTTTTATGGATTACTTTTAAACTATTGCGGGTAGTGTGTTCTGTTAAAGTTGCGCGCTTGTTGTAAAAGTGCAACAAGCGGGTTCGCTGAGTTGGGCTTTTTACTTGCAAACCAAAGCTTATTTGTGCAGAATGCAGCATGACTTGGCTTTTGGGTGGTTTTCTGCTAGATATATTTTGCAGTTAGCGGAACATGCGATGAAACGTGAAGTGCAAAATGTGTTCTGGCAATAAAATAACCAAAAGGCAATGTGATAGATTAAAATGATAAGTGAAAAGCTTGCAAGTGATTTACTATCGTAATAGTAATGTTTTTTAATTTTATTCAAGGGAGCTCCCATGGCTATATCTAGTGAAGACAAAACTAAACTTCTCAAAGTTGTTGTAGGGCTTTTTGACGCGGCCCCCGGAAGCGCGTTCTTACCAGAGTTGGAGGCTGCTGTAGATGGCGGCATGTCGGTCAGGGATGTGGCCAAAGTGCTCGTGACCAAGTCTGCTTTTACAGATGGCGTGATGGGGAGTGCAACAACTCCGGCTGCACAGGCTGCAATCCTGGCCGGTCATTTTGGACTGACAGCGGATGGTGTTGCAGACAGCGCTGCTTCACAGGCAATTGATTACTTTACCGCCGGTATCGAAGGCGGAGCGGATATCGGTGATCTCGTCACCGATGCGGTTGAGTTCCTGGCGCGCACCGATCTGCCTGCGGCATTTGCTGAAACAGCAACATTACTGGCGAACAAGGCAGCTGTTGCAGGAGCATACTCCGCTAACGCAGATAACAACAGCACTGACCTGACACAACTGCAATCAATTCTGCAGGATCCAAGAATTACCGGTGCTGCGCTGCTGACGCAAGCCGAGATTGACGCTATCGTTAATACAGACGTCTTTACGTTGACGAGTGGTATTGATGTAGAAGAGGCTAATGTGTTTATTGCACCAAGAGCATGGACGCCGGGTGGTAACGATCAGGTTAACACTCTGAATGACGATGATGTATTGACCGCTGTTGGCCTAAACTCAAGATTGGACTTCAATTTCGTCAATGATTCAGATACGGGTGATAACAATATCGTACCGACGCTGATCGGAATTGAAACGATTAATGTTGAGTTTTCAACGGATTTCAATGCCACATTGGACTTGCAGGACTCTAACGGCGCGGTTAACGTTAATTTATCTCGGATTGATGATGGGTCGAATGTAACGATTGATAATATTACTGAAAACACAACTAATAATCTGTCGATCAATAATTCTGGCGCGCCAGATGCGGATGTGTCTTTTACTTACTTAGCTACTGCTTTGGCTGGTACGGAAGATGAAGTGACGCTGACACTCAATAATGCGCAAGTCGACGATGTTTGGGTTGCAGAGAATCGTGCATTGCCAAGAGAAGGTTTTGAAACCTTTAATCTTGTTTCAACCGGTGTTGCGATGAATCGCATGGCTTCATTAAGCGCTGAAGACGTTCAAACCTTGAATATCTCTGGTGATCAGGATCTGGAAATCTATGATATTGATGATGTGACAACTGTCGTTGGCGCTAACACATTGGTGGAAGCTGAAGTGACAGTAGGTGGTTTATTGAATATGGCAGGTTCTCTCGATACCATCAATGCCGCAGAATTTACTGGCGACCTGAAACTCAATCTGAATGATATTTTTGGTGCGACACTCGACGGAACATCGGGTACCGATATTGCTGTATCCGTTACGGGTGTCTTAGGTAACGATACTTTCTGGATTTCCGATGACCTGGGCGCTAATGACGTTCTCGATGGCGGAGAAGGTGATAATACATTAATCGTCAATGGTGGTGATGTTTTAGGTGATGTGAACAATATTCAAGGACTCGAAGTTCGTTCACAA
Organism: Burkholderiales bacterium; assembly: GCA_024235735.1. GTDB lineage: Bacteria > Pseudomonadota > Gammaproteobacteria > Burkholderiales > Nitrosomonadaceae > Nitrosomonas. Next base: position 13,257 of record JACKLU010000011.1, on the reverse strand, counting down.
AACGGCGTTGATTCGGAAATCGACTTAAGCCTGTTTCCAGAGTTGACTGATGTTACCATTCGTAACGAAGGTCATGTTGCTTTGACTTCATCTGAGCTGCCTGTTGAAGTTACTCTTACTAACATGACGTCTGAAGTTGCCGAGAATGGTGTAACTCTGCTTCATGGCACAACCTTCAATAATGATTTGGATGATTTGATTGTTAACGCAAGTCTTGAGACAGACGGTACGGACGACTCTATAGTCTTTACGCTAGAAGATGGAGTTAACAGAGATCCACGTTTTAATTTCGAAATTCAAAGAACCGGAAACGATTTCGAAAACATTACCATTGAAGATAACGATACCGAAAGCAATACAATTCAAATCACCAATAAACCAGAAACTTTGCTTGCCATTACAGGCGGTGAAGCGGGTGATTTTGTGAACCTGGATTATGTCGATGGTATTGAAATTGCAGGTACGGCACATCGTGGTGTATATGGTTACGATGTGGTGGATGCTGATACGGTTGCTATTGGCGATGGTGAAGATGATTTGGCGGATGTAACTGAAAACACAACTCAACAAGTATACACTACCGTCGACAACTATGGTGCTGGCGCTGACGGCATAAACGGTAATGCAGATGATGCAGCAGCAGCAGCTCCGGTATTTGTTACCGAAACAATTGATGCTTCAGAGCAGATCAGCGATTTGGTTGTTCGTGTCGGTTCTTTAGAAGGACAAACCATCCTGTTGGGTTCTGGTAATGATACGGTCGTGTTCGATGCGAGCGTTGATCGCACAGGTGATCTTTCTACTGAATATGCACACGCTGGTCTGACCAACTCTGATACTGTAACAGGTGGTGATGGCACTGATACGATCGTGGTTGATGGTGAGTCAAATACAGGTATTTCGCTGCAACAATCAGAGTGGCAAAATGTAACCGGTGTGGACCAAATCTATATCGCGAGTAACAACGGTTCAACATTGTATGCCAATGGTTCCGGATTTAATTACAACTATCGTTTGGATATTACCGACCAGTTGATTGATTCAACCGACGGTGGTGCGAGGATGGACATCCGTAATGATGTCAATCGTAGTGATCAAGAGCCAAACAATTGGGCGCACGAAGCAGCAGGCACAAGAAATGCGAACTTGTTGCTTGACCTGACTAACATCAGCCAAAGCTCAAATACTGTCAGCTACGATGGTGCTGAAGGTGGTGTAGCTGCTGCGTTGAGAGTGGTCTTTGATGATGCAGCGATCAACGGCTTGCATAGCATTGATGGCGGTGATACTGATGTGAATGACTTGGGCGTGGGTAATGATAATGTTATCGAAGTTCAAAACAGTGCAACTGTTACGATTGCTGACTTGGCCGGATTGACCAATTTGCAAACATTGGAGTTCGTCAATACGTTGGCTACAGACCAAACGCTGAATCTGGATTTAAACGATACACGTCTGGATGATTTGATTGATAGCAATCATGCCGCATCAGCCTTGGAGCGTGAAGCATTCTTCATCACGACCTTTGATAATCCTGCTGCTAACAGTGCTTTAGTGCTGAATACCACAAATGTAACTGGTAATTTTGACTTGACTATCAATACAGTGGGCGCTGCAAATCTGGCAAACGATACACTGCGTATCGATGCCAATAGTGCAACAGACTACACAGTTGATTTGGGTGGCAATGGAGTAACAGCACCATTCGGTGATACAGTCGAGATATATGGCACAACACCAGGCTTTGTCTTAACATCAACAGCTGCGACCAGCTTCCAATTGCAATATCTGGATGTGCTGGGTAATGTTACGGGTGTGATCAGTGACTTTGCCAATGTTGAATTCCTGGATCTGCGTAACTATACCGATGCGGCTGGTGGCGCAGCAACAAACATTCTGGTAAGCGGCGACTTGGGCGCAACCACTATCATCACTACAGATGGTTTCTCGATCGGTGGTAGTGCTGGCAATGACACAATTGCTGCTGGTACAGGTGCTCAAGTTCTGACGGGCAATGGTGGTAGTGATACTTATGTGTATAGAGCGGTAACTGATTCTACAGCGACGAGCACTGACATAATCACTGACTTTACCACCGCTGACGATGTTATCGACCTGAGTGGTATATTTGGTGGTGGTGTTCCACCTGCCGCCATTACCACTGCTCTTGCGGCGTTGAATGGCACTGCTTTAGAGTTTGGTGGCAACGAAATTGCATTCTTCGATACTGGTGTTAACACTATTGTCTATGTTGATGTAAGTGGTGACAATGCATTCGGTGCTGGTGATATGCAAATTCAACTCACTGGTACCGCTCTGGGCCTCGTTGCAGCAGATTTCGTGGTCTAAAGCGTTAGAAACTTGTAGGGTGGGTGCAGTTTCTGCGCCCACGCGGAAAATCATCGAATTAACCGCAAACCCTGAAAAAACAAAAACCGCCCGTGGGAAACCTCGGGCGGTTTTTTTACGTGCGCTCGGCACCGGGCGAACTCTTGGAGGTGAAAGGGCCGTAGGATGTGCTGAACGTAGTGAAGCGCATCATTCGCAATTGACGCGCCGCCTACCTGGAGAAACTCGAAAATGCTGAATAGTATCCTAATGGTAATTATGGGTGGAATTTTTATCGTTTCTATCTATTACCTGGCATACGATGCCTGAAAAGATTTTTCTGAAAAGGATAAATAATATAGCCCGCGTAGGGCGCAATAACCATCGCGCATTGCACCGTATGTGAAATAACGTTGATTGATGGTGCAATGCGTTTCATTTATTTGCACCCTGCAGCCTCGCTCTACAACTTAAGCCGCTCGGTAGAAACCAGCCGAAGCGGTTTCTTTGTCGTCCAGTGTGCCATGCTTTTACTTGTAAATCTTAATAAAGCGCGGCTTTATTTGATGTAAAGTTAAAGTAACTATTCAGCGCACTTTGTCATTCCGAGCGACGCGAGGAATCTTGGGTTTTGGGCGCATTAATAAACGCTCAAGATTTCTCGCTGCCGCTCGAAATGACAGAATAATCAAACGCCTTGTCAAATAAGGCTGAATAGTTACAAGTTAAAAGTTAAATTGACTAAAATTTTCAATGAGCGTAGCCTTCTTGCATGAGTAAGTTGGATAGATTAAAAGCTGAGATTTCTTTTCATGAAAAAATGTTTTTTGCCGCGCTGGCTGTTATTTTGGCATTAACAGGCTGGGCTTTTGAAAATTATTTGACTGTAAGTGTATGGGTACTGGTTCTGGTGATGTTCGGTCTGTTTTGCGCCATCGCTTTTGGTGTATGGAATTACAAACAGATTAAGATGTTATTGTGGGAGCTTGAAAATGCTGAATAGTTTGCTATTTGGAATGATGTTGACGGGGTTTGTGGCTTTTATGGCCTGGCTCGCTTATGATGCATTTATAGATATAAGGAAGCGCAATAAACACCGCTAAACTCATGTAGCGCAATAACCATCGGGCATTGCGCTGTATGTGAAATAACGTTGACCGATGGTGCAATGCGTTTCACTTATCGCATCCTGCCAGCCAGAATCGCCCCTGGGAAACCTCGGGCGGTTTTTTTTACCCTGTATTTGTCGGCGGAATGCCATAATCGTTTTTACGAATAAAGGGGAGAGGTAGCCCTCTTTTCTTTTTATACGATATCTTGCATTTGGGGGTGCAACCGCTTAAACTTGTGCGATAAACTGAACAGGTTAAAAATCATGCGTGTCGTCAATTTCTCCGTAGCCCGTAACAACCTTAAAACTGTCATTGATCAGGTGATCGACGATGCTGACTACACGGTGATCGCCAGGCGCGATGCGCCCGATGCTGTGGTGATGTCGCTCGACACTTTTAATAGTCTGATGGAAACCGTCTATCTGCTGAAAACGCCTGCTAACGCGGCGCACCTGTCCGAATCCATCGAGCAGTACCGCCATGGCAAACTGATTCAGCGTGGGCTGGTGGAGGATGCTTAGGAGACTGTCCGAGAATAGACTGATCTACTGCGGACGATTCTGGCTGGCTGGATTTTCCGATCCTTTTCGTTGAATAGAACGACTATTCGCCTCAAATGATCGAGAAATCCCGCTCAACCAGCTTCGCCCTCGCTACGATCGCTATTCTCGGACAGTCTCCTGGCCACATCACCTGGACACAGGCTGCCTGGGAGGATTATCAATACTGGCAAAGCCAGGATCGCAAGACTTTGAAGCGTATCAATAGCCTGATTCAGGACTGCGTGCGCGAGCCCTTCGGCGGCATTGGCAAGCCTGAACCACTGAGAGAAAGTCTTTCGGGTTTCTGGTCGCGCCGCATCGACGACACCAACCGGCTGGTCTATTGCGTCGATGGAAACGATCTGGTCGTCATCGCCTGCCGTTACCACTACAATTAATAATAGGGGGCGACTTATGTCGCCCGCGTAGGGCGCAATAACCATCGGGCATTGCGCTGTATGTGAAATAACGTTGACCGATGGTGCAATGCGTTTCACTTATCACATCCTGCCAGCCAGAATCGCCCTTGGGAAACCTCGGGCGGTTTTTTTTATCGCCTGATATGTTATGCTTTGCTGAAAATTTTAACCGTAAAGCGTGAAATGGCACTGGTAAAAGAAGATATTGATCTCATACAGGAAATGATTGCAAAAGCCTTTGCTGAAAAGCCGGAGGCGAATCAGGCGAATGTGCGTTACGAACTTGATCTGAGAGAGCGGATTGTACGTGTTGAAGAGGAATTAAAACATCAGCGCGAACCGATGCTTGCAGGTTTCAAGCAGATGGAGAAACGTTTCGAGCAGGTAGACAAGCGTTTCGAGAAAATTGACAAGCGATTTGAAATCATGACGACGCGCATAGACCGCTTTATGGTCTGGTCGTTTGCGACGACGCTGACAGTTGGCGGCATTGTGATTGCAGCAATTAAATACCTGCCTTGAATCCAGACTTCCTTATTGTTCGCGCAGGACCGAGGTGTGGTTTTTAGTAGCCGATTCATTGGCAACCAGCGCAAAAAGACCGCCATTGTTATAATGGACGCCTTCATATAAGTTTTTGCAAGTCATATCAATCAAATGCCTACGATATCTTTTGATACACGTAAATTTATCCGCCGTCTTCGAGATGCCGGAATTTCGGAAGAGCAAGCGGAAGCGATTGCAGAAGCTTTTCGAGAGGCGCATATCGAAGCTGAAATTGCTACGAAAACGGATTTACGTGAACTGGAATATCGCCTTATCATTAAGCTTGGAACGATGATTGTTGTGGCAATTGGTGTCGTGGCGACATTGGTAAAGTTATTGTAACGCGCGCAGGTCTGATCAGTTTCGCGTAATCGGGCTTTACGTTGGCCATCATACAGGCAGAGCGATTTCAGTAGCCCGACAATCACCACCGGCAATCGGCACATAAGGCGAGACCTTTGCACGGTTACTACGCGGCACGATAATCGCGTTAAAAATTTGCGAAAAATGCTCATTTACCCCGTGTAAACTCCGCTTTTTCGCAAATTTTTGCCTTATTCTCGCACCGCTCATGACACCGTGCAAAGGTCTCAAGGCGTCAATGAGGGAAGCCGGAGCGGGGTTTCTACATCCTGCAAAAAATGGTTCCAGGAATGCGCTGTACGTGATTGCCGGTATATCCATCAATGTGCGTTCTGTTTCTGCGTTGCCGCAATTTGACGAGGTATAACCTGCCCGGCAGGATAGATTCTTCGACTGATAAAACATGTTATGCTTCAACTGTTTTGATTGCATTTTGTATTAGGGAAACAACCATGGCGCTGGCGAAAGAGGATATCGAGGAAATCAAGGAACTGATTGTTGCGGTTATAGCCGAGCGGCGGCCGGAAATGGCCGGTAATAATGTGCGCTATGAACTGGAAATCAGAGAGAGAATCGTTCGCGTGGAAGAAGAGCTGAAGCATCAACGCGAACTGATGATGGAAGGTTTCCACCGTATTGACAAACGCTTTGAGCAACTCATCGGCGAGATGAACGCGCGGTTTGCACAGGTGGATAAGCGTTTCGAGCAGGTTGAGAAACGCTTTGAACAGATGGAAAAACGCTTCGAGCAGATAGACAAGCGCTTTGAGCAGGTTGAAAAACATTTCGAACAGATCGACAGGCGATTTGAAGTCATGACGGCCCGAATAGACCGCTTCATGGTTTGGTCATTCGCGACGACGCTGACAGTTGGCGGCATTGTAATTGCAGCGATTAAATATCTGCCTTGAATGTGGTTGGCAAGGTGAAGATGCAGATGCAATCAGAATTGATCAAATTCCGAATCGCGGTAAAGTCAGGCGGATTGATCCGTCACGGCGGTCAGTTCAACGTCGGGGTACTTTTCTTTCAGCCGGCTCAAAAGCAGAGATTGCAATTCGTTGCTGCTGATCCAGATTTCTGCCGGTAACGCCCAGACGGATACTTGCTTGAAATCCTTGCATTGCAGCGCTTCTTCTTCAGGCATGAGTACAACGTCATTTTCAAGTTTCAAGAAATCATCTTCAACGTAGCGATGTTCTTCGTTAAAGGCATGCATGCCAGCCAGAAGTCCGGTGCGTTGAATTTGTTCGAAGAACCAGGGCATGTTCCCATAACGGCTTACGCCCAGGAGTTTTTTGTCTTTCAGAACTGAAGCCGGATGCCGGTTGCCCGGGTCGGTCAGTTTATAAATCATCTGGCCGGATAGCTTCATGGTATAGGTCTTCGTCCAGCGCGACATGTCATGACGGTCCGGATGTGCGCCATTGATGACGGCGGCATCGACTTTCTGCAATATTTTAAGACTGGCGCGCAGGGGGCCGGCGGGTAGCAGAAGGCCGTTGCCGAAGCTGGTGTCGCTGAAATCGACGACGGTAATCTCAAAGTCGCGTTCAAGGCGTGGATATTGCAGGCCATGCGTACTGATGATGATATTGCATTCCGGGTTCGCCTTGAGCAGCGCCGATGCAGTCGTGGCCGGGTCGCCGCCAACCCATACGACGGGGCATTTCTGCTGAAGCCGGTTGATCAGTAGAACAGCTTTGTCGCCTGCGCTGATGGGATCGCTTGCGGTTGATACGGCTTCCGGCTGGCCGGGATTATCCAGATTGCCGCGGACGACAATGCCGGGGCGCAGGCCGCTGGCCAGCAGATTGTCGACAAGCCACAGTGTCAGTGGCGTTTTGCCGGCGTCGTCGCTGGTGATGCTGTCAATGACAACAACCGGAACAGGTAGTCTGACCGAAGGAAAAAAATCCAACCAGTAAACCAGCTTGCGTAACGCCATGAAAAAACTGAACAACAGACTTAACGGCCACAGCAGTAGATGCAGAGGGGTGATGCGATGCCAGTATAACTCGGTAAGCTTCATGTGGGTCTCCCATAAATCAGGTTGCACATCGGGCGTGCAGGCGCGCTGCGGCGGTGTAAAAATGCGGTGAGTTACGCGATTCTCACATGGTATTTATAGGGAGCGCAAGACCGGTATAATGGGGTGGATATGAATTCATTAATAAAATCCTGTATATATGGATTTATCTAAAAATCCGGAGTTATTCACCTACTTGTTTCCAGATGAAAATAAAATTTACTAAAATGCACGGTCTTGGCAATGATTTCGTTGTGATCGACGCTATCAATCAGGCTGTTTCGCTAAATCGCGAACAGATACGTTTTATCGCCGACAGGCATTTCGGCATTGGTTGCGACCAGATTCTGCTGGTGGAGCAGGCAAACGGTGATGCCGATTTTTTTTATCGCATTTATAATGCCGATGGCGGCGAAGTTGAACAGTGCGGTAACGGTGCACGCTGTTTTGTGCGCTATGTCCATGATCACGGTTTGACGCGCAAGCATCAGATCCGGGTTGAAACAAAAGGCGGATTGATTGCGCCGGTATTGCTGGAGGATGGTGAAGTCAGGGTCAATATGGGCATGCCGGAATTTGAGCCGGCCAATATTCCGTTTATTGCTGAGCGTCGCGCATTGACCTATCAGCTTGATGTACAAGGTACGATGGTCAGGATAAGCGCGCTGTCCATGGGTAATCCGCATGCCGTGCGTGTCGTGGATGATCTGGAGACCGCACCAGTATGCAGTGAAGGCGCGTTGATCGAGGCGCATCCGCGCTTTCCCAAACGGGTAAACGTCGGTTATATGCAGGTGATGGATCGTCATCATATCCGTCTGCGCGTCTTCGAACGTGGCGCCGGAGAGACGCTGGCCTGTGGTACAGGCGCTTGCGCGGCGGTTGTTGCAGGTATTCAGCAAAATTTCATTGAAACCCCGGTGTTGGTGAGTACACGCGGTGGAAACCTGACCATCAGCTGGGCGGGGGAGCATACGCCGGTGTTTATGACCGGTCCTGCCGTGGTTGTTTTTGAAGGGGAAATAAATTTATAAGGGCATCGCTAAAAATCCATATTTCGTTACAATACGTCATTATTCATGAAAAATATCTTTTCACATATAAATCCTATGCTGCGTTAATATTTTTTGTTCTCGTCTCGTCTTGTTTAACAGTCTGTTAAGACCCTGAATTTTTAGAAACACCTATAAGGCAATTCGTATAATCCCCAAGGAAGAAACAATAAATGACCCCTGAAGATGTGGTGCAGTATCTCAATGATCATCCCGATTTTTTTAATACGCATGCGGAGCTGTTGGCGGACATGCAGATTCCCTATCCGCAGGAAAACAAGGTGGTTTCATTGCAGGAGCGCCAGGTCATCGCCGTCAGGGACAAGAACAGGCTTTTGCAGGATAAAATGCTCGAGCTGATCGGATTCGGTGAGGAGAATGATGCCATTAGCGAAAAAATGCATCGACTCACCATTGCATTGCTGGCGTCTCTAGATCTGGACGATTTTCTCAATAATCTTAATTACAGCTTGCGCGAGGACTTTGCTGTTCCTGACTTTGTCATGCGCTTGTGGGGAGTGAATTGTCGGGATAAAAATCATGCCGAATTCATCGAAGTCAGCGCGGATATCCATGCCATCGCCGAAAGCCTGACGCAACCGTATTGCGGCAATCATGTGGCAGATGCCATCAAGGCTATGTTCGGTGAGGTCAGAGCGCATTTAAAGTCATTCTCCATGATTCCCCTCGTTACAACGCGGACAATCGGTTTGCTGGTTCTGGCCAGTCCCGAACTTGAACGCTTCTATGCGGATATGGGGACACTGCATTTGAAACGGCTCGGCGAGTTGATCAGCGCCGCGATTGCGCGTTATGACCTGGAACAGGGTATGCCGGATGCACCGCAGGAAAATGCTTCCGATGAACAAAACAGCTGAGCAGCTTGCGCGGGCATTTGCGGATCATCTGGCTTATGAGCGCCGTCTGGCCGCGCATACCTGCAAAAGCTATGGCCATGATGTACAGGTTTTACTGGCGCATCTGACCGCGACGCCGCTGGAACAGGCGCAGCCGCATCAAATCCGGCTGGTTATCGCACAACTGCATGGCAAGGGACTGTCGGGGAGAAGCCTGGCGCGCATGCTGTCTGCCTGGCGGCGGTTTTATCATTATCTGATGCGCGATCACCGTTTCCAGTCTAATCCCTGTATCGGCATACGTGTGCCCCGGTCGCCTAAAAAACTGCCCAGTGCGCTGTCTCCGGATGAAACGGCTCAACTGCTGACATTCACTGCACTGGATGTGCTGACAATCCGCGATCGCGCCATGCTGGAACTGTTTTATTCTTCAGGACTACGGCTTGCCGAGTTGACCCAATTGAAACCCGTTGATGTTGATTTTCAGGAAGGCACGGTTCGTGTGTTAGGCAAAGGCGGAAAGGCGCGTATCGTGCCAGTAGGCCGGCAGGCGCTGGAGGCGTTGCGGATCTGGCTGGAGCAACGAAAGAAAATCGTCAGGCCGGAAGTCAGCGCGCTTTTCCTGTCGCAGCACGGCAAGGCGATCAGTGCAAGAACAATCAGCCATCGCTTAAAGGCGCGCAGTATACGACAGGGTCTGCACCAGAATGTGCATCCCCATATGCTGCGGCATTCCTTCGCTTCGCATCTTTTGCAATCCAGCGGTGACTTGCGCGCCGTACAGGAAATGCTGGGACATGCGCATATTACCTCGACTCAGGTCTATACGCATCTTGATTTCCAGCATCTGAGCAAGATCTATGATGCGGCGCATCCGCGTGCCAAAAAGAAATAACGCGCTTTGCGCTGGACGCGCGATCAGAGTCTGATAATTTTTCAATAATTTATTAAATGGCAATGCGCTGTTTCAGGGCAGTTATTAGCTCTGTGTTTATGCAGTATGAGACCTTTGCAACGGCTACTACGCGGCACGATAATTGCGTTAAAAATCTGCGAAAAATGCTCATTTACCCCGTGTAAACTCCGCTTTTTCGCAAATTTTTGCCTTATTCTCGCACCGCTCATGACACCGTGCAAAGGTCTCAGTATAATAGACCTTTTGCTTCCTATTTAAGAAAAGAATGACAACAATCGTATCCGCAAGACGTGGAAAACAGGTCGCGCTTGGTGGCGATGGACAGGTTACATTGGGCGCTGTCGTTGCCAAATCAAGCGCACGAAAAGTGCGCCGGCTTTATCATGAAAAAATTCTGGCTGGCTTTGCTGGTGGAACAGCCGATGCATTTACTTTATTTGAACGGTTTGAAGGCAAACTTGAAGCGCATCAGGGTCACCTGATGCGTTCGGCGGTTGAACTTGCCAAAGACTGGCGTACCGATCGTATTTTGCGCAGACTCGAAGCCATGCTTGTTGTGGCCAGTGAGGATGCCACGCTGATTATTACCGGCGCGGGTGATGTTATCGAGCCGGAGTACGGTCTGGCGGCGATTGGCAGCGGTGGCGCGTACGCGCATGCCGCCGCGCGCGCATTGCTGGAAAATACCGATTTGTCCCCCAGGGATATCGTCAGCAAGGCGTTGACCATAGCCGGGGATTTATGCATTTATACCAATCAGGATCATGTAATAGAAACGATTAACTGTTAAAGAACATCCCTACTAAAGGGGGCGTCTCTAAAAAAACAGGTTTTTATGCACCGCGCTGCTTATAAAAAATCAAATAACCACAACAAACAGATAATACTATGTCTCAAATGACACCCCAGGAAATTGTCCACGAGCTGGACAAACATATCATCGGACAACACTCGGCTAAACGTGCAGTAGCTATCGCACTGAGAAACCGCTGGCGCAGACAACAGGTCGCTGATCCATTACGCCAGGAAATCACGCCTAAGAATATTCTGATGATAGGCCCAACCGGTGTCGGCAAAACAGAAATTGCCCGGCGGCTGGCTAAACTTGCCGATGCGCCTTTCATTAAAATCGAAGCGACAAAATTTACCGAGGTCGGCTATGTCGGCCGAGACGTCGATTCGATTATCCGTGATCTGGTTGAAACCGCCATCAAGCAATCCCGCGAGAAAGAGACTCGAAAGCGGCTGCCGCTTGCCGAAGATGCCGCGGAAGAGCGCATACTGGATGCGCTTCTGCCCTCGGCGCGTGGTTTTGATTCGCATATCGATGCGAGTGAACAGGAGAATTCGACACGGCAGAAATTTCGCAAAATGCTGCGCGAAGGCAGTCTGGATGACAAGGAAATTGACATTGACATCGCTGCGCCGAAAGCCAGCATGGAAATTTTTGCGCCACCTGGAATGGAAGATCTGACTTCACAGATTCAGGGTATGTTTCAAAACTTTGGCGGTGAGAAAAAAAGATCGCGCCGTTTGACCATCCGGGAAGCTAAAAAACTGCTGCTCGAAGAAGAAGCCGCCAAGTTGATCAATGACGAAGAGCTGAAATTAAGCGCGGTTCATAATGTTGAACAAAATGGCATTGTTTTTCTCGATGAAATCGACAAGATCACCAGCCGGTCAGGCCACAGTTCAGGAGGGGAAGTTTCCCGTCAGGGCGTGCAGCGGGATCTGTTGCCGCTGGTCGAAGGCACTACCGTTTCAACCAAGTATGGCATGATCAGGACTGATCACATTCTTTTTGTGGCCAGCGGCGCATTCCATCTGACCAAACCGTCTGACTTGATTCCTGAATTACAGGGGCGTTTTCCAATCAGGGTGGAACTTGCCAGCTTGAGTGTCAGCGATTTTGAGCAGATTCTGACCAATACTGATGCCTGCCTGACACGTCAATATGAAGCCCTGCTCAAAACGGAAGGGGTCGAACTTAAATTTTCCGACGAAGGTATCAAACGTCTGGCTGAGATAGCATTTTCAGTCAACAATAAAACCGAAAACATTGGTGCGCGGCGTCTGCATACGGTCATGGAAAGATTGCTCGAGGAAATTTCATATGATGCACCGAAATACAGCGGGAAAACCATAGAGATCGATGCCACCTATGTTGACGAACGGTTGCAGGATTTGTCACAGAGCGAGGATCTTGCGCGCTATGTGTTGTAACTCAACGCTGCTGTGTTCGTTGTTTCTGTCTTGTTTCGACTGTCTTGAACGCATTTCCAAGTCTGTTTGAATTCTGCGGCGCAACCCGCTTGCTGCTCGCTATCTGTATGATAGCCAGCTAACTCGCTTGGTTTTGAAGGGAGAACTCAAGAGGATAACAGTGTTTCAAAGTACATTTTTTTTAGGGTTCTTTCCAAATCATCCAAGGCCGATCCCATAACCAATCCGGCGCAACTATGATAAAGCCATAGTTCGCACGCAATCGGCTGGTGCAAGTTGTCTCTTCCGCTGACCTGGAATTTGCGCCAAGCCATTACCGGTTGATCTCCGGCAGTGCTGTCGACACATAGCCACGCTGCTTTATCCAATATGACTTCTAAACCGCGATGCTGCAACAAGGGGACACGCAGCGGACAACCTAATCGCAGCAAGGCAAGGCGTCCCCGGTTATAGCAGCAAGCATCAATTTGTTTGGGATAAATGCGCAATGGGTGAGATAACGTATCATCCAATTCACTCGATTCCCTTATGTGTTGCTACGCGTTGTCTGGTTGTTTTTTTTCTTCAATAAAAACCCGGCTGGCCCGAATGTCTTCGGCCTCGATTGTCATCAAATCGATACTGGTCAGAGATTTCTTCCTTCCCGTAAATAACCGGTTGGCTTGCCGTAGACGGGCTCTATCCAGAGCATTCCTGACCGAGCGGGCATTCGCAAAATATTCCTGAGTCATTCGCAACTGGATATACTCAATAAACGCTTTTTCGCCTTCAGCGCTGAACCGGTAATTTTGTGCCGCCAGCATCAGCTTGGCTATTGCAACCAGTTCATCAGCGCCATAATCAGGAAAATCAACGTGATGGGCGATGCGC
>JACKLU010000010.1 GCA_024235735.1 Burkholderiales bacterium | reverse complement strand
GCGGACATGACTATCCCCGTCTCGGGTTTTATCGCGGTCTGCTGGAAAAAACGCATCAGTATTTCGGGCCGTTTCCCAATGCCGGCGTGGTGCGCGAAAGCATACAGCTGTTGCAGAAAGTGTTTCGTCTGCGCACCTGCGAAGACAGTGTTTTCGCGAATCGCACGCGGCCCTGCCTGCTGTATCAGATCAAGCGCTGCAGCGGACCTTGTGTCAGCCTGATTGCGCAGGCGGATTACCGCGAGGATGTGCGGAGCGCGGTATTGTTTCTGCAGGGCAAGCAATCCGAGGTCATCGACAGCATCGCACAGAAGATGCAGCAGGCGTCGGACAACCTGGAATACGAACACGCCGCGGTTTTGCGCGATCAGATGCAGGCGCTGCGCAAAATCAGGGAAAAGCAGTTCATGGACAGCGGCAAGGCAATGGATGCGGATATCGTCGCGTGCGCCGGGGATGAAGACGGCAGGGTCTGTGTGACGCTGGCGATGGTCAGAGGCGGTCGTCATCTCGGTGATAAAAGCTTTTTTCCGCAGAATGCCGACGGTTATAATCCGTCCTCGGTCATCGAGGCGTTTCTGGCGCAGCATTACCTGAACCGCAGCGTGCCCAGCCAGATCATTGTCGACCGGGAAATACAGCGCGAAGTGCTGGAGGATTTATTGTCCGAACAATCCGGCCATAAAGTGACGATTAACCAGAACCCCATTGGCGAGCGGCGCATGTGGCTGAAAATGGCCGCTGAAAATGCGCGGCTTGCGCTGCAACAGCTGATGCGCCGCAAGGCCAGTCAGGAGGAGCGGTTGTCCGCATTGCAGCAGGTGCTGGACATGAACGGACTGATGCGCATCGAATGTTTCGATATCAGCCATACCATGGGCGAGGCGACGGTGGCGTCCTGTGTCGTATACGATCAGTTCGCCATGCGCAACGCGGAATACCGCCGCTTCAACATCAAAGGCATTACGCCCGGCGATGATTACGCGGCCATACGTGACGCGCTGAGCCGCCGCTATCAGAAAGCCGTGCAGGGTGAAGGCCGTCTGCCCGACCTGATCATGATCGATGGCGGCCGCGGACAGGTCAATGCTGCCCGGGAGGCGCTCGATGAGCTCGGCATCAGTGATGCCTGTCTGATGGGCGTCGCCAAAGGTGAAGCGCGCAAACCCGGACTTGAGCAGTTGATTTTTCCAGGACAGGAGACGGCGTTGCAATTACCCAATGATCATCCGGCGCTGCACCTGATTCAGCAGATCCGCGACGAGGCGCACCGTTTTGCGATCCAGGGGCATCGCAGCCGGCGCAACAAAGCGCGCACCGCATCCACATTGGAAGATATCAGCGGAATCGGCGCCAAGCGCCGCCAGGGATTGCTGGGACGCTTCGGCGGACTGAAAGGCGTGCAGAATGCCAGCATTGATGAACTCGCGCAGACCGAAGGCATCAGCCGCAAACTGGCGGAGAAGATCTACCGGGAACTGCACTGACGGCGACTATTTTTTCGCTTATTGGCTGTCCGGCCATACTTTATTTTGCTTGATGCGGACTGACGTACAAGTGATATGATGCAGCCGTTTAATGGATAATGGACTGCGGTTTTCGGGATTTTGCGAATGCCCAGCAAATGATTTTATTAATAGATGAAAATAATATGCCGAAACGGCATGGAATCCTATGTTCTATAACCTTCCCAATATACTGACATGGCTCAGAATTCTGGCCATACCACTGTTTGTCGGTATTTTTTATCTGCCTGACAGCTGGCTGACGCCGATGCAGAAAAATCTGACGGCGACTGTAATATTTGCGGGTGCGGCGATAACCGACTGGCTCGATGGTTATCTGGCGCGCGCCTTGAATCAGACCTCGGCTTTCGGCGCGTTTCTCGATCCTGTCGCGGATAAGCTCATGGTCGCCGCCGCGCTGATCGTGCTCGTTTATCTCGACCGGCTTGGCGCGCCCATTGCGCTGATCATCATCGGCCGCGAAATCGCCGTTTCCGCGTTGCGCGAGTGGATGGCGCAAATCGGCAAATCAAAAAGCGTCGCGGTTTCCTTTCTGGGCAAAATCAAGACAACGGCGCAGATGATCGCGATTCCTCTGTTGCTGTATCAGGTCGATCTGGCCGCAGGATTCAATGCGCAGGAAATCGGCACCTGGCTGATTTACGCAGCCGCGTTTCTGACGTTATGGTCGATGGTTTATTATTTAAAGGCGGCGATACCGCAGGCGATCGATTATGATCAACATTCCTGAAACAGACAGAAGTGGAAGATGGTAAAAATGAAACAGTTCATGACAAAAGCGTATTTGCTGATCACTGGCCTAATTGTCCTGTTTGTCGTGCAAACAGGCAGTGCGTACAGCAGTCCGGATGAAGGCTTGAGAGAAGAGAATCCGAAGGGATTCGTCATTTGCGAGCGCATCAAGCGTCAGGGTATTTGCGAGGAATACCGGCTGAATACGTTGTCCGCCACCGACAAACAACTGATCACCAAGCATTGCACCGTTGGCGCGCGCTGTCCGGCGGAAGACCGTATCGGCTATTGCGTGCGCTACAAGGATCCGGACGGTCTGGTTTTTGATAAGCACTACTATCGCGGCACCGGAAAAAAACACGACTGGGATGCGACAACCATAGAGGAAACCTGCATCAACAGCGGCGGGAAATTTTTCGAAGGTTGAACGATAACCGGTATGTAACGGTGTATCAGTACGCCGTTATGCCGGATCATGGCCTACCGTCATCCTGCGCTGCCTGCGCGGCGTGATATTTTTCACTTTGGCTTACTGCGGATAAGCCTATAATGCTGGTGCGCGGGAAATGCACATGAGGTGCGCATCATGTTTCCATTCTCCGCGCAGTCCTTTCTTCCGGATACAGCATACCGAAAAACGAGCGCCCATAATGACAGCCGCCAGCAAAAAAAATAATCTCCCTGCTTTTCTTTTGTCGATTTTCATGTTCTGCGGCGCTTTACTGCCGGGCAATGCCGCCGCCCAATTCGTGCAGGATGGACAACTCATCCCGATAGCGCCGGTAGTGGATACACAAGGCTATGCAGCAGGCCAATTGAGCCGAATCGGCTTGCAGAACAAGTTGAACAGCGCATTCAATCAGGCGTATGCCGGTCAGTTGCTGCTTGGCGTCAACAGCGGTTCATTCATCAGTTACGGCGGTTTCCCACTCAGTCTGGACAACAACCCCTGGCCATTCTGTTTCGACAGGGATGAATTTGACATGCTCGAGGAATACATCGGCAGGAATGTCGTGGTCGAATTCAAGACGCCGCGCAGATCATCCATGCTTTCCTGTCAGGCGATCGCCGAAATGACCGCGATTTATCCCGTCGAAGAAAATGACCTGCCCGATGAAACCGCGGTTGAAGGCAGTATCAGCACGTTTGAATTCGAAGTGGCGCACGGCGTCGAATACGGCAGAATAACCAACGCCGTCCGCAACAAAAGCATCAGCAGAACGTATTACATGACGGTGCAGGTCGGCGGCAGCGGAAACAAATTCAGCCATTTCGTCATGAACGACCGCGACCTGTACGAATTCGCCGTGAAAAACCTGAAAGCGGCGACGCTGGTCAAAGTGCACTACAGCGAACGGCTCAGCGGCAGAGGCCCGAGAAACCGATTGTATGTCATGGCTATAGAAATGGCCGATACGAATGGCGGGGATTGATATGAAGGGAGAGGACATGCAATTTGCCGTATTCGATTTGGTTTTTGACGTGATTTGTGATCTTTGGGTGCTTAATTCTTATGAGTAAATTACAAATGCGCATCGAAGGTATTCTCTCTAAATGGAATGATGATCGAGGATTCGGGTTTATCACTCCAACCCAAGGTGATCAGGAGATTTTTGTTCATATCACTGCGTTTCCGAAAGATGGAGTTCGCCCAATACTTGGGGAAAAGCTCATTTTCGAAATTGAAACCGATAAAAACGGAAAGAAACGAGCGAAAAATCTTTCGTGTCCTCAACGTCCGACTGCTATGCGTGCTTCCCCTATCCGTAGATCGCCATCTTATCGTCGCAAAGAAGGTTCTGGCTTTTTCGGGCGAATTATTTCGCTGCTCATTTTGGTGGGATTGGGGGTGTATGGTTACAGTGAGTTTTCCCGCCGTGCCGCTCCGTTATCTGCAACTGCCTTGGAGCCACCAGCGGCTCAGGGAACTTCATCGCTTTATCGCTGTGATGGCCGCACTCAATGTTCTCAGATGACATCCTGCGCGGAAGCTACCTTTTTTCTGCAAAATTGTCCTAATGTTCAAATGGACGGCGACCATGATGGCGTGCCATGTGAGCAACAGTGGTGCACTGGTTTTTTCGCAAAATGAGCCTTGTCATTCCGTCGGCACGTAACCTGAATAAGCTTACGCCATCCAGCGAAGTTCTCCTTCTGTCGATGAAAGCGCAATTGTTACTCAGCCCGCACTGTTAAAGCACGGACTCCGGCGGCATCGTGACTATGGCGTGCGGAGCGGCGTATTCTGCTGAATTCTCCGGGCAGGCGGTGTTGTCAGTTTGACGGCTGAAATGCAGCACGCATTCTGTACTTTTGCTGGCTTGGCGTTTTTCAGCCAGCATTTGGCGCTTTCGCCCTGAATACCGGGTTTGACCAGGGTGTAGGCGCGGCATTGCGGATCCTTTTTGCAGGCATCCTCGCATTCCGAAGAATAGAGGCTGACATCAAACCCGGGTCTGATATCCGCGCCCGGCCGGTCAACGTTTATTTCCGGCGCGCCCATGATTTTTATGCCCGAAACACAGCAATTGTTTGCGACGCGCTTGGGCACGGTATCTTTCAACCAGCAGGTTTTAGTCGCGTTGACGAAAGTGTAGGCCCGGCACTGGGCAATGGTTGCGCAGGAAGTGGCGCACTGACTGAAACTGTTTGCCTTGAAATTGTGATAGTCACCACCGGGCCGGTCAAATTGAAGCTCCGCCTGTCCCATCGGGTTGGCCATGACAGGCGTCGTCCACGCCAGCAGGCTGGCAAGTATGAACAAAACGGTAAACAGATGGTCTGATTGGGCTGATTTGGACATGATGCTTTCTCCTCTTGATGTGGTTTGAGAGAAATGCAATGACAGAAATCGTATATGCGGTTGCAGGCTGCGCTGCTGAGTTTCACTGTACTGGACGCGTCGTGGACTGTCAAATGTGCTGTTAATGATCCGCTGTTGCACCGGTGCGCCTTCCTGCGGGTCGGTCTTGATTCGGGCGTTGGGTTATAATCACCGTTTTAGTTTTATTGACAGAAAGAAATATTGAGGCAGATATGAATAGCAGACCGGAAATTACCATTTCATCCATCGATTCGGAAAGGTTATACGCGCTGATGGCGTCCTTGCCGTCAGGCGGTTTTCTGGAAGAAACCGACCTGGAGTCAGAGCTTGCGCGCGCGAATGTCGTTGAGCCGGCAGAGATCCCGCCGACAGTGGTGACCATGAATTCAACGGTCAGATTCAGCGTTGAATCGTCACAGGATGAATTTGAGCTGACGCTTGTCTATCCCAAGGATATTGATTCAAGCGGGAAGAAAATTTCCATCCTTGCACCGGTTGGGAGCGCGTTGCTGGGATTGTCGCAGGGCGATGAAATCGAGTGGCCGAAACCCGGTGGAGGATTGATCAAGGTGAAGATCAAGGAGGTGATTTATCAGCCTGAAAGAGCGGGGGAATATCACCGCTAGCAGCGGGATGCAAGCTGCTCCGGTAGAACTGTTCAGACCGGACACGCATCGGTTTCGTATTTCCCGCTAACCCGGAAGAATTGATTTATGCATCCGTTTCATATTCTGCTTGCGTTGTTTGCGGTTTTTTCTCTTGCGGCGCTTGTGTTCCTGGTGCGCTGGGAGCGCCGCTATTTCCGTCAGCGAGGAAAGGGCGGCGCGTGGCTTCCGGTGCGGCTTGCGACGATTCCGATCGCGCTGGTTACGGCGATGCTCGTCATGATTCCGGCGCGCGGCACTTCGGGTATGGAAGGGCTTGCTGTCTTGTACCTTGCCCTGTTGATTGTCGCGCCTGTTTTCTGGGCCGGCATGCACTGGCTGGCGGGAAGGCTTGCGCGACCGCCGCTGCGCTTCGGCGAATCGATGCTGATCGCAGTGTCACCGATTGCGCTGGTTATCGTGCTGAGTGTGGTTGCGCATACGTTGCAACCGGTTGCCTGGACATTAC
The DNA here is from genome assembly GCA_024235735.1 of Burkholderiales bacterium. Taxonomy (GTDB): domain Bacteria; phylum Pseudomonadota; class Gammaproteobacteria; order Burkholderiales; family Nitrosomonadaceae; genus Nitrosomonas. The sequence goes on along the minus strand of JACKLU010000010.1, from coordinate 104,803 downwards.
TCAGGTCAATTGGAAAGGCGTAACGAGACCTTTGCATGGCTACTGCACGGCACAATAATGGCGTTAAAAATTTGCTAAAAATGCTCATTTACCCCGTGTAAACTCCGCTTTTTCGCAAATTTTTGCCTTATTCTCGTACCGCTCATGACGCCGTGCAAAGGTCTCGTAGTCTGAATGGTCTGGGTCCGGATATCCGGATGCAAAAGGGTGTGTGTATCCTTGAAAACATACTTGCGCGTGCAACAACCTGGTAACACTGCGATAAGCATCAGGACTGGTTGCAGTCAGTATAATAACCGCCAGGGACGGCCCTGGCGGCTTTTTTCAATCGTGGGGACGGCCCTGCACAGTCAGGAGTCACGTCATGAGTTGGTTGATCTTATTCCTCGCCGGTCTTTTTGAAGTTGTTTGGGCCGTTGGTCTCAAATACACCGAAGGCTTTACAAAACTTACGCCATCGCTGGTTACGCTTGCCGCAATGGGCGCCAGCTTTTATCTGCTCAGCGTTGCGCTGCGCACGCTTCCGCTGGGCGCCGCTTATGCCGTCTGGGTTGGCATCGGCGCGTTAGGTACGGCAATTGCAGGGATTATGCTGTTTCATGAAGCGGTGACACCGCTCAAACTGGTCAGTCTGCTGCTGGTGATTGCGGGCATCGTCGGATTGAAGCTGTCAAATGTCGCCTGAGGAACGAGACCGTGCAAGGAGATTCTTTGAATTTATCGAGCACGTATACTGGATGATCGTTTTGATACCGTTTCAGGGCGGTGGCCAAGCATACTGCATTGGAACATGCGCGACAGGATTGGGTGTATGATACGGCCAGTCAAACACCTTTACGGTATTGCTTGAATTTTGTACGGATATAAGCGGAAATGACTACAGCAAATGCTTTTTTGGTACAGTCTTTGGTGTATAAATTTAAAGGCTAGAAAAAAAGACTTTTCAGTTCAATGAACTGCATTTCTAGTTGGTGCCCAGAAGAGGACTCGAACCTCCACACCCGAAGGCACATGGACCTGAACCATGCGCGTCTACCAATTCCGCCATCTGGGCAATGTCTGATATCTGAATTTTCAGATCAATAAAGAGTGGCACATTCTATAGGAAATCACTATTTTGTCAATTAAGAAGCAACGTAAACTTAGAAACCAGGATCCTTTTTTTGAGCGCGAGAAGGCGCGCTACAGTCATCCTCTGCCGAGCCGGGAATATGTGCTTGAGGTGTTGAAGAACAAGGGCGTGCCGATGCCGGAAACTGAGTTGCTGAAGCAGCTGGATATCGATTCAGGCGAAAGGGAAATTTTTACGCGTCGATTGACCGCGATGATACGCGAAGGGCAGATTTTCCGTAACCGCAAAGGCGATATCTGCGTGATGGAAAAGCTCGATCTGGTCAAGGGAACCATACAGGGCCATGCCGACGGATTTGGTTTTCTGATTCCCGATGATGACAGTGGCGATCTGTTTTTGCCCGCGAAGGAAATGCACAAAGCGCTGCATGGCGATCGCGTACTTGCACGGGAATCGGGTGTTGACCGGCGGGGCCGGCGTGAGGCGGTCATTGTTGAAGTGCTCGAGCATGTCAACCGGCAGGTTGTCGGGCGATTGTATATCGAGCATGGCATTTTGCTGGTGGTGGCGGAAAACAAACGCATCAATCAGGAGATTCTGGTGCCGAATGATCAGTCGCTGAATGCAGAAGCAGGGCAGGTTGTTATGGTTGAGATTGTTCAGCAGCCGAGCAAGCATGCGAAGCCGATTGGTCATATTGTATCGATTCTGGGCGAATATACCGATCCCGGGATGGAAATTGATATTGCCTTGCGCAAATACGATCTGCCGCATGTTTTTCCAGCGGAAGTGGCGCAATTGTCGGAGCGCATGCCGACGGTTGTGCACAAAAAAAGCCATGCCGAGCGCCGCGATATTCGCGAACTGCCGCTGGTAACGATTGACGGTGAAACCGCGCGTGATTTCGATGATGCCGTGTACTGCGCGCAGGATAGCGATGGCTATACACTCTACGTGGCGATTGCGGATGTCAGCCAGTATGTCACGCCGGACGATGCATTCGACAGAGAAGCTTTAAAGCGCGGCAATTCAGTTTATTTTCCGCAGCGCGTCATTCCCATGTTGCCCGAGGTACTGTCGAACGAGCTCTGCTCATTGAATCCGAACAAAAATCGCCTGAGCATGGTGTGCGAAATCCGCTTTGATACGCATGGCGAGCGGCAGGATTATGTTTTTTATCCGGCATTGATGAAGTCTCATGCGCGACTGACCTACACGGTAGTGGCCGATATTCTGGCGGAACCGGAAGGCCGGCAAGCGAGCAAGTATCGTAAACTGCTGCCGCATCTGCAAGCGCTCTACAAGTTGTTCAAGGTATTACTCAAGGCGAGAAGCAAGCGTGGCGCAATTGATTTTGAGACGACCGAAACGCGGATGTTTTTCAATGCGCAGGGAAAAATTGAGACAATAGAGCCCGTGCAGCGTAATGACGCGCATCGTTTGATCGAGGAATGCATGCTGGCTGCGAATGTCTGCGCCGCCGAATTTCTGCAGGAGCACCGGCATCCCGCACTGTTTCGTATCCACGAACAGCCCGCGGTCGACAAAATCGAAGCGCTGCGTGATTTTCTCAAGGAAGTCGGTGTGCAGCTGGGCGGCAGAAAAAAACCGAAGGCGAATGATTACGCTAAAACAATTCAGAAAATAAAGGACAGGCCGGATGCACTTTTGTTGCAGACCGTTATGCTGCGCTCGTTGCCGCAGGCTGTGTACAGTCCTGATAATTGCGGTCATTTCGGACTGGCTTACGACGCCTACACGCATTTTACTTCACCGATCCGGCGTTATCCCGATTTGCTCACGCATCGCGCCATAAAGGCGGTATTACGGGGCGAAGGTTACCAGCCTGGCAACTGGCATGAGCTGGGACGCCATTGTTCACAGACCGAAAGACGCGCCGATGAAGCCACGCGTGATGTTGAAGCGTGGCTCAAGTGCTTTTTCATGAAAGACAGGATCGGTGAAAGTTTTAATGCGATCATCAGCACCGTGACGGGTTTTGGTCTGTTCGTCGCGCTGAATGATTTCTATGTGGAAGGGTTGATTCACGTATCCGAATTACCCAGCGATTATTTTCATTTTGATGCGGTTCGGCAGCGTTTGCTCGGCGAGCGCAGCGGAAAGCAGTATCGTATCGGCGATCCGTTGCGTGTTAAATTGGTGCGCGTTGATCTGGAAACCCGTAAAATTGACTTTGTACTGGCGGAAGCCAAGCAGGTTATGCCGTCCAGTAAAAAAACAGGCAAGAAAAGCAGGCAAAAAGAAAAACCTCAGATTGAAGTCAAAGCTAAAACCAAACCAAAACCCAGGAGTAAAGCCAGGAGCAGGGTTAAAAAAGCCAAACCGGCGCAATGATCCTGAAAGCGCTGTGATGCGTTATGGGGTCGGATTGAACAGTAATAGCACACGATTCATGGATGTCTCTCAATATCTTTATTTTGTTACAACACACTCTGTTGCGCAGAAGCATGTTTCCTAACCCATCAAACCGAGCTGCGTCAGTATTACTTGTCCACGTCGCAATTCGCCCATTTTTTGCTTTTAAAGGTATTCTGACATGTCCGCTACACGCCTGATTTTCGGTTTTCATGCGGTGACGAGCCGCATACGCCAGAATCCCGACAGCATTAAGGAAATTTTTTTTGATGAAGGGCGCGACGATCAGCGTATCCGTAGTTTGATCAGTAGCGCCGAGTCGCGGAAAGTGGCTTTGATAGCCTGCGATGCTGACCGGCTTGACAGAATGGCCGGCAGCCGGCGTCACCAGGGCGTGGCTGCCATGATTGATGTTCGGCATGCCTATGTGAGTGTAGACGATGTGCTCGACACCTTAAACGAGCCGGCGCTGTTGCTTGTGCTCGATGGCATTCAGGATCCGCACAATCTTGGCGCGTGTCTGCGGGTGGCGGACGCTTTTGGCGTTCATGCCGTGATTGCGCCAAAAGACCGCGCGGTAGGATTGACGGCGGCCGTTCATAAAGTAGCCAGCGGTGCGGCGGATACCGTGCCTTATATTGTTGTCACCAATCTGGCGCGCACACTGAGGGAACTGAAAGAACGGAATGTCTGGATTTTTGGTACAGCCGACGATGCCGGACATGATCTCAGCAATTTCCGCGTCGAGGGGCCGGTGGCCTGGGTTTTGGGATCAGAGGAAAAAGGCATGCGCCGGCTTACCCGGGAAATCTGCGATCAGCTGGTTCGCATTCCCATGCAAGGCAGCGTGGAGAGCCTTAATGTTTCGGTTAGTGCAGGGATCTGCCTGTTTGAAACATACCGGCAGCGGCAGCAAAGCGGAAAATGATTGCAGCCAAGTAGTTTATAATGAAAAAAGTATCGCTGGAAATTGTAAAACGCTGACAGCTTTCATGTCTGATGTCATACGCAATATTCACTAGGATTTGACCGGATCACGATGAAACATTGCTGGCAAGCACTACATTTCGCATAATCCTAAAATTAGAAAGGTATACAATCCGTTGTCATGACGAAATTATCAGAACTGCCCGGTTTCCGGGTGCATTTGTCACAGCTTATGCAGCAGGCCGCGCTGGCGCTGCGCATTGAAGGTGCGCTGAGTATAGAAATATCCCGTACAAAACAGGCCAGTCATGGCGATTACTCCTGCAATCTCGCCATGCAATTGGCCAAGGCGCTGCATAAAAGTCCGCGAGAAATCGCCGGAATGCTGATTGATGCAATGCCAGAGTCGGCTTATGTGGAAAGAACTGAAGTTGCTGGAGCCGGATTCATCAATTTTTTCATCAGGAGTGACGCCAAACGTATCTACTTGAAGCATATTATGCGGTCGGGTGACGGTTATGGCGCCAGCAGTTTCGGTAACGGCGAAAAAATTCAGGTCGAATTCGTCTCGGCGAATCCAACCGGGCCACTGCATGTCGGTCATGGCCGTGGCGCGGCTTTTGGCGCGAGCCTGGCGAATGTTCTATCAAAAGCCGGATTTTTAGTGACGCGCGAGTTTTATGTCAACGATGCCGGACGGCAGATGGATATTTTGACGCTATCGGCGTGGCTGCGGTATCTGGCGTTGAATCAAGTTTCCATTCCTTTTCCGGAAAACGCGTATCAAGGGGAATATGTCAAGGATATGGCGAGACTGATCTATGAAGCGCATGGCGACCGTTATGTGCATCAGCCGGATGCGCTTCTGGACGGCTTGCCGGAAACAGCGCATGAAACGGCGATCAGTACGGATGAGCAGCTCGACCGGATAATCGCCAATGCGAAAAAAATTCTGGGTCAGGATTATGCGTATATGCATAATTTCGTGTTGACCGAACAGCTTGGCGATTGCCGTAACGACTTGATGGAATTTGGTGTCGAATTCGATACCTGGTTTTCCGAGCAATCACTGTTCGATAATGGACTGGTTGCCAGAGCTGTCCGGTTGCTCGACGAAAAAAAGCACCTTTACCGGCAGGATGGCGCGCTATGGTTCCGCTCGACGGAGTTCGGCGATGAGAAAGACCGGGTCGTGCAACGAGAAAATGGTCACTACACTTACTTTGCCTCGGATATTGCCTACCACCTGAATAAATTTGAGCGTGGTTTTGACAGAGTGATTAATGTCTGGGGCGCGGATCATCACGGCTATATACCCCGTATCAAGGGTGCTTTGCAGGCGCTGGAACAGGAACCGGACAACCTCAAGATTGCGCTTGTACAGTTTGCGGTTTTGTACCGTGACGGCATAAAAGCACCGATGTCAACCCGTTCGGGTGAATTTGTGACATTGCGCGAACTGCGTAATGAAGTCGGCAATGCTGCCGCACGGTTTTTTTATGTGATGCGTAAAAGCGACCAGCATCTTGATTTCGATCTGGATCTGGCTAAATCGCAAAGCAATGAAAATCCGGTGTATTATGTGCAATATGCGCACGCGCGAATCTGTAGTGTATTAACGCAGTGGGGTGGGGATGCCACAATGCTGGCTGATATCGACACCAGTCTGTTAACCAATCCGGCTGAGCTCGCCCTGCTTCAGTACCTGATTGATTTTCCAGATACCGTTGAGGCGGCGGCGCAGGAGTTGTCGCCCCATGTGATCGCGTTTTACCTGCGTGAACTGGCCAGTGAATTTCACAGCTACTATAATTCAACACATTTTCTGGTGCCGGAAGTTCCAATCATGGAAGCGCGACTTGCGCTGGTGGCATCGATCAGGCATGTATTGAAAAATGGGTTGGAATTATTGGGTGTCAATGCACCGGATAAAATGTAAATTTAGACGTTAAGACAGGATATTCATGAGCCGCGATTATAAGTCCCGCCAGTCTTCACCATCAGCGGACAGCAAGGGCAACCTGATGTTGGGAATTTTTATTGGCTTCACGTTGGGTATTGTCAGTGCCATTGGCATCTGGTTTTATCTGGAAAATGCGCCGAGTCCTTTTATCGATGAGCAGCAAGTCGTTGCACATGATACAGCGAGTGAAAAAGCAAAGGTTGCCGAAAAAACGGATTCCAAAGCTGGAGAAACGGACAGTAAATCTGAAAATGAAGATACAACCGTTACTGCGTCGGAATCCCGAACGCGGTTTGATTTTTATGATATTTTATCCAGCGAAGGTACGGATATCATCGATTATGAAGCGCCGCAACAAATCGAAAAAACCCAAGCCATCGAAAAACCTCAGCCTGTCGAGAAGCCTCAGGAGGTTGCGAAATTGCAACCGCAACCTGAAATTCCGCGACAAATTATGCCGCAAATACAACCTCAGCCAGAGCCACAATTAATGATATCGCCATCGCCATCGCCGCCCGTCGCGCCGCAAAGCAGGCCGAGCATTCCTGTGGCTGTGGAAAATTACTATCTTCAGGTCGGGGCATTCCGAAGTCATGCCGAAGCGGATAATCTCAAGGCGAGATTGGCGTTCCTGGGGATGGTTGCTTCCGTGCAGTCGGTTGATCTGGCTGATAGAGGTGTCTGGTACCGCGTACGCGTTGGTCCGTTTATGCAGAAGACGCAGGTGGATAATGTGCATGTCACTTTGAGAGAAAATGGTATTGATGCGCAATTGATCAAGACGCGATGAATATCAGCCGGTTACGGTTTAACGTTGTATAGAATGGAGGTATCATGAAACAGCTGAAAAAATTTGCCGTTGCCTTGGCATTTCTGCTGATGGCGGGCGTGTATGGCATGGCATGTGTTGTTTACGCCGCACCTGTCGAAGGTCAGGATTATAAGGTGCTTGCGAATCCTCAGCCGACCCGAAATAATGCGCAGATCGAAGTTATCGAGTTTTTCTGGTACGGTTGTCCGCACTGCAATAATCTCCATCTGCCATTGAAGGGCTGGTTGAAAAACAAACCGGATGATGTCGATTTTCGATATGTGCCGGCAATATTCAGAGGCAATTGGGAATCTGGTGCAAAAATCTATTATACGCTGGAAACAATGGGCGGAATGGACGACTTGCACGATAAAATCTACGATGCGATTCATCGTGACAAGATTAATTTAAACGATGAGGCGACATTATTTGGGTGGATAGAAAAACAAGGCGTGGATAAGGATAAGTTTGTAAAAGTTTACCATTCGTTTACCCTGCAGAATCAAGTTGCCCGATCAAAGCAAATGATGCAGCAGTATCAGTTAAGCGGAGTGCCCATATTGGTGGTCGAGGGCAAATACCTGGTTTCAGGGAAACCGGGCGGTGCGCCGCAGGATATGGTGACTACGCTCGAGAAGGTCATTGAAATGGCGCGGAAAGCACGGCAATAATCTTTGTCGGACAGATATGATGCCGGTTTATTCACAGAATGACATAATTGCATAGATGCCAGTGGAAAGTATTATTTTTGGCGCGGGTTGTTTTTGGGGCGTGCAGTCGACATTCAGCCGTATCAGTGGCGTCGTGAATACCGCGTGCGGTTATTCAGGCGGTCATGTCGAGAATCCGACGTATGAAATGGTCTGCAACGGTGATACTGGTCATGCCGAAGTGGTGCTGGTTGAATATGATACAGCCTGTCTGTCAATTGATCATTTGCTTGATGCATTCTGGCATTGCCACGATCCTACGACCAAAGACAGACAAGGGCCGGATATTGGGTCGCAGTATCGCTCTGTGATTTACTGTTTCACCCCCCAGCAGCTGGCAACCGCCCTTGTGTCGCGAGATAAACAGCAAAGCGGCGGACGCTGGCGATCGGCCATCGTGACCGAGATTTCACCGGCTGAACGGTTTTATCCCGCTGAGGCATATCATCAGCACTATCTCGAAAAGCGCGTCAGATTTTAGTAGGTTCTTCGGTAAAAAATATTGATAGTTAAAACTGAAATGGCTATGTGCACCGGTTGTTTATTTATCATTACCGCGCCGTCTGGAACAGGCAAGACTAGCTTGGTCAGTGCTTTGCTCGAGAACGATCCAGGCCTGCGCTTATCGATTTCCTATACATCCAGACCGCCGCGTGAAGGCGAGGAAGATGGCCGCGACTATCATTTTGTCAGCCGTGAGCGTTTTGAAAAGATGCAGATCAGTGGAGATTTTCTGGAAAGCGCGGAAGTGTATGGCAATTGGTACGGTACTTCACAACGCTGGATCAGCGAGACAATGCAATCCGGTCAGGATATTGTTCTGGAGATCGATTGCCAGGGTGCTGCGCAGGTGCGCAAATTTTTTCCGCAATCTGTCGGGATTTTTGTTTTGCCGCCGTCCGCAAGTGCACTGGAGGAGAGATTGCTTGCGCGGAACAAAGATACAGCTGATGTCATTCGGCGCCGCTTAAAAGCTGTATGCGAGGAAGTCAGTCATATAAATGAATTTGACTATGTTATTATTAACCACATGCTTGAAGAGGCAGTCCATGATCTGGCATGCGTCGTCAGGGCCGAGCGCCTTAAACGGGCGAGGCAACTGCAATTGCAGAAAAATCAGGTACTGATTTCTCAGCTGACATCTTTTTAATCCGCGGTAAGATTATTTTTATAATTGAAAGACAAGTGATATGGCACGTATAACTGTTGATGATTGCTTAATGAAAATCCCGAATCGTTTTGATATGACGCTGACTGCCACAGTTCGCGCCAGACAACTGGCTATGGGCGCCACGCCGATGATTGATTCCGCGCGTGACAAGCCCACCGTTATCGCACTGCGCGAACTTGCTCTGGGCAAGATCGGTATCGATATTTTAAATCCCAAATCACTGTAATTTCTCTTCAGCGGTTTTCTTTTTTTGTCTTGTCTGTTTGATCCGTCCATCCGTTTAATACGCATCAATGTCAGAAGCTGAACTGCTGTTTTCCGAAGTGGCGCAGTACCTTCGGCCGGAAGACGTAGCGCAACTGAAGGTTGCGTATTCTTTCGGCCAGGGCGCCCACTCAGGACAGTTCAGAAAATCCGGAGAGCCCTATATTTCTCATCCGCTGGCGGTCGCCCGGATACTGAGCGGGTTGCATCTCGATGCGCCTACACTGACCGCTGCACTGTTGCACGATGTGGTGGAAGATACGCATATTTCTAAAGAGGAGATCAGTGAACGTTTTGGTGATCCCGTGGCGGAACTCGTGGATGGCGTTTCCAAGCTGGATAAAATCCAATTCCAGACCCAGGAAGACGCGCAAGCCGAGAATTTCCGCAAGATGCTGCTGGCCATGGCGCGGGATGTGCGTGTTATTCTCATCAAACTGGCTGATCGACTGCATAATATGCAGACACTCGAAGCCATGCCGGCGGAGAAGCAACGCAGAATTTCACGTGAAACGCTGGAAATTTATGCACCCATTGCATTGCGCCTGGGATTGAATAATATCTATCAGGAATTGCAGGAACTCGGTTTCCGGTATTCCTATCCATTGCGCTATCGTGTTCTGATCAAGGCAACAAAAGCAGCGCGCGGGAATCGCCGCGAGGTTGTCGGGAAAATCCAGGATGCAATTACCCATAAACTGAAAGAAGCAGGACTTGATTTTCAGGTCAGCGGGCGCGAAAAGCATATTTACAGTATTTATAAGAAAATGGTCGAGAAGCAGTTGTCATTTTCTGAAGTGCTTGATATTTATGGATTCCGTGTCATCGTAAACAATATACCTTCCTGCTACGTTGCGCTCGGCGCCCTGCACGGCCTATACAAGCCGATACCGGGTAAATTCAAGGATTATATTGCCATTCCCAAGGAAAACGGCTATCAATCGCTGCATAGCACATTGCTGGGGCCTTTCAATATACCGATTGAAATTCAAATTCGTACTCAGGAAATGCATCGTATCGCAGAGGATGGTGTGGCGTCGCACTGGATTTATAAGAGTAGCGATGCAAACCTGAATGACTTGCATTTGAAAACCAGCCAATGGCTACAAAGCCTGCTGGAAATGTTGAGCGATACCAGTGATTCCCTGGAATTCCTCGAACACTTGAAAGTTGATTTGTTTCCGGGCGATGTTTACGTGTTTACACCGCAAGGCAGAATCATGACGTTGCCAAGAGGGTCAACCGCCGTTGATTTTGCCTATGCAATTCATTCCGATATCGGTAATTGCTGCGTTGCTGTCAAAATTAACGGCGAAAACGCACCGCTGCGCAGTGAACTCAAAAATGGCGATCGTGTGGAGATTATCACGGCGCCTTATGCCAAACCCAATCCATCCTGGTTAAGCTATGTGACGACGGGCCGCGCGCGCTCGCATATCCGGCATTTTCTCAGAACAATCCAGTATGAAGAATCGGTTGAGTTGGGTGAGCGTATGCTGAATCAGGCGCTTGCCGCGCTGAATATTGAATCGTCGCTGATCAGTGAGACGCAATGGGAAAAATTGGTGCGTGATATTGGTGCCAAGTCCAGGAAAGCGCTGCTGGCCGATATGGCGCTCGGTAAACAGTTGCCTGCGGTGATTGCGAAACGACTGGCTTCTCCGCGTGAATCGGAAGAAAGCAAACATGTTTCCAGCGAACCGATTACGATATTGGGTACCGAAGGCTTGACCGTGCAGTTCGCCAAATGCTGTCATCCCATACCCGGAGACATTATTCTCGGTCTGATCAAAAAAGAACAAGGGCTTGTGATACATATGAATAATTGCCCGATCATCGCACAGAATAAAAAAAATGCGGAGAACTATCTGGATGTTGCGTGGGGCAAGGATATCACCAGGACTTTTGAAGTCAAATTAAGAATTGTCGCGGTGAATCGCCATGGCGTACTCGCAAGGATAGCTGCTGCTATTGCCAAAACAGAATCGAATATCGACGATGTCGACATGGAGAGCGAAAAAGACTATACCGCTATGAGTTTTGTTTTGCAGGTCAGAAACCGCTATCACCTGGCTCAGGTGATACGGAATTTGAGGCGGATAAAGGAAGTAGCCCGGATTACGCGCATATAACAGAATGTTCAAAAATGTAGCTGAGGCAGCTGATTGCGTGGTAAAAGCAGGATTTATACGTGATAATTGAGCGTTTCGAGTCTGTTTTTAACGCCACGCTGGCAACACAGGTAGTTTTTTAACACCCGGATAATGGACTTTTTACGCGCAATTCAGGTGTTCATCATTCAGCGTCTAGCCGGGTCCTGCCGGTAAAACAGTGCGAGCTGTTCGTAAATTGCTGAAAAATGCTGCTGGAGTATCAATGGTGTATCAAAAAATACTTCGCTCAGTACGGCAAAAAATTCCGCTGGACTTTCTGCCGCATAAGGATCAATAACTGTTTCCTGTCCTGATCCGACCTGTTGACAGAAAATGGTGTAGTGTTGGCTGAATACATCGCGCCAGGCCAGTGCGCTCATATTGACATGCAACGGCGGACATCCGTTAGCGCCTTCGTGCAGCATGTCCAGGGTATGCGCAAATTCATGGATGATGACATTACGTGCATGAGTGGATGGTGCGGCGGCGGAATGAGCGATATCGCGCCAAGAGAGAATAACCGGGCCATTATGCCAAGCTTCGCCGGACACGATGCTATGCGCATGATGTACAACCCCGATGTCATCTTCATAATCGTAATCCAGAATAAATTTATCGGGGTAGACAATAATTTCAATCCAGTTATCGTAATATTCCAGATCGAGATTCAGGATCAAAATACAGGCTTGAATTGCAATCGTAACACGCATTTCATCGGTTATTTCCAAGTCATGTGCGCCATTGATGACCTTGATATGCAGAAACAGCAGGACAAGTTCATGCAACCGCCGTACATCTTCAAGACTTAGACTTTTCAAGCATGGCAAGTGCATGAGTTTTCGCCAGATAACTTCCGGGATTGCCTCATGCCGAAGAATATGATTGCGCCGCCACTGATTAAAATGCCAAGACATAATTTTCCTGATATCTGCATAAAGAATGATGCATTACATTATCATGCATGCATCCGGCACATCAACAATACATATTTCGATGAATGCTTATTAGGTCAGCGATGGACGCACGTTTCAGGATGTAGATGATTACAGGCTGGTATTCAATGCGTATCGTGGATCGGTAGTTCCGAAGTGAAGGAAAATATTTCCGTGAAAAAGCTGGCAGTGTTTGATTTTTGCGGACTATCGTGCCACATTGCCGGTTTTTGCCGGAACTCTGTATTCATTCGGACTAAAAACCCGGGAAGGGAAAGGAATAATGAGAGCTACCATGTTGGTGTGCGGTCGGTACGATAAACAGTGCTTAGATTAAATTGTTTCAACCATCCGTCTACGTACATTTCTGCGCGCTGATTGGTGCGGTAAACATTACTGAGAAACGTCAGTATAAGCTAAAAAACATTATCATGTAAGTGATAACGATTATCGTTATTGATGATTAATGTAATTATGTAAGAGCCCTGTTTGACAATGTTAACTGCCGTGGATTGATAAAATGTCTGGAGCACCGATTAAAGGCGCATTGCATCTGAGAATCACCACGTGTTTTCTCAATATCGGTATGATGAGGACGTGTTGCAGCGGCATGATGACACCGGACTACCAGGAAGTAAGCTGGTCGCCGGTGCTCGCCAGACTTAATCCGCAATGCTGATTGTTAGCGCTTAATTCAGGCTTATGATGGCATGATTGATAGTGCACGTTATCAGCAATATTTCACTCATTTACGCGCACTATCTTCATCTTAATTGAAAGGATTTACAAACACTACAACTCAACAATCCATGTTTCTGAAATCATTTTTCCGATTATTTGACTGTTATCGTAACATTTGGTGAAACACCTTGATTTCCGGCGGCATCGTACGCTCGCGCTGTTAGCACGTGGTTACCATTCATCATAAATCTTCCATTCAATGAGAATTGATATGGCGCACTTCTATCCCGTGCAACCAAATTACCATTAATGTGGAAATCGACATACGACACACCAACATTATCAGAAGCATCGACGGTAATCTGAATCGGGCCGGATACAATCTGACCATTGACAGGCGAGATAATGTTAACCGACGGTGCTTCAGTATCTTTCGCCGATGCATTATCGACATTGATTGTTATGTTGCTTGAAACACCTTTGTTGCCTGCAGCGTCGAATGCATGTGCGGTCAATGTATGGGTGCCGCTGGTCAGTTTTGTCGAATCCAGCGCAAAAGTGAAGGGCGCCTGCGTGCTTTTGCCGTACAGCTGGCCATCAACGTAGAGATCAATTGCAGTCACGGCGGTATTGTCAGTATAGCTGAAGCTGACCGGAACATTGCCGGATACGGTGCTGCTCGCAGCAGGCGAAGCAATACTGATCACAGGCGCTTGTGTATCGATCACGGTATTGCTGACAGCGATCGATACACTGGCGGAAACACCTTTGTTGCCTGCTGCGTCGAATGCATGTGCAGCCAGTGTATGGGTGCCGTTGGTCAGTTTTGTCGAGTCTAGCGCAAAAGTGAAGGGCGCTTGCATGTTTTTGCCATACGGCTGACCATTGAGGTAGAGATCGACCGCGGTTACGGCGACATTGTCAGCATAGCTGAAGCTGACTGGAATATTGCCGGATACCGTGCTGCCCGCAATGGGCGAAGCGATGCTGATCACAGGTGACTGTGTGTCGGAATCGTTTGTCGTTGAGCCGTTATTGACTGTTACGATCACACTGTTGGAAACACCCTGATTGCGTTCCGCGTCAAATGCGATGGCGCTTAATGTATAACTGCCGCTGGCCAGCTTGGTTGCATCCAGACTCAGGGCAAACGGTGCTTGCGCACTGGTGCTGTGTAGCGCCCCGTTAACATAGAAGTCCACCGACACAACAGCGGTATTATCCGAATAGCTGAATGCGACCGGCACAACCCCGGATACCGCGCCGCTCAATGGACTGGTAATCGAGATTTTGGGCGCCTGAGTGTCTGTTCCGGTATTGCCGATGTTGACTGAACCGCTGTTGAGGAACCAGCCGACGGAACGATAGACTTCCGTGGTGTTTCCGGCGAGATCGCGCACGCTGGCGTAGATTTCGGTGTTTGGATCACTCAGGGAAGCGCCCAGATCAACCAGCGTCACGCCATGTTTTTCGGCGGCGCCGGCGCGATTGCTGCACGCGCCGTCGGAGCCCCGGACACAGACGCGTAAACTGCCCGGATCAATGCCGCTGCCCAGATCGACAGTGCCGACGCGCAGTTGCGACAGACTGCCGCTGTTGTCGGCGATGGCCAGATGCAGCGTCGGTTTCTGGGTGTCTTTCAATTCCTGGGCGCCGCCTGGCGCGCCGATATCAATCCAGCGCGACAGCAGGCCGAGTTCATCTGGCGTGATTGACGTTGGATGCGCCGCGCCGAAGTCGATATCGTCAGCGTATTGTCCGTCTGTTCTGTTGTCCGTGCGCTGATTGGCGGCTTTCCAGTACAGCAGGCTGCCGCGCGAATTAAATGCGCGCACATAGCGTGTCAGCTGCGGCCGTCTGAATTTATCCGACCTGTCGGCGATAAGCGTGTGCCATGTTGTTCCGGCCACGTTATTGTTCGCTACATTGGTTAACGACAAATCCAGCCCGGCTGCGGGCGAGCCGCCGCCATGACAGGTGATGCAACGCTGGTCAAATATCGGTTTGATGTCGCGGGTGAATTCTATGCGCATGCCATACCCCGACACGGTGCGTGTCTGCACCGTCTCGCCGGACTTGCCGGCCAGCAGCGGCACGGTACCCTCGCCCAGACGCGGAATGACATACGCCGGCGTGGCGGCGAAACTCTGTGCAAACGTTATGCGCGTGGGTTTGGAATGCACATGACAGCCGCCGCAGGTTTTCTGCTCACCGGGACGCAGACTCTGCCAGGTCTGATCGGTATTCAGCGTGCGGCCGTTACAGTCAACGCCTTGCATCAGATAAGGCGTGTTGGCCGGCATGCGCACCAGAAAACTGGTGTCGGGATGGCCGCTCGGATCGATGACGCGGTTGCCGCTGGCGTTACGGTTCAATACCGGAAACTCACCGAGAATGGCGACCCGTTCTCCGGCGTAATTGGCAATTTCATGATACGTGTTTGCGCTGCGGTTAGGCATGATGCCCAGAATTCGCACGCCGCAGAGTTCTTCGTCGGTATAATCGATGGTGTCGGTGCCTTGAAGATTAAACTGCTTTTCACCCTGAAAATGGATATCGTCGATCGGGTGTGTTTCGCGATCGGTGATTGATGCCGCGCCCAGCAGTCCGAATGGCGTGCCGGTTACAAGCGTTGCATGCGCTGCGCGCAAATCCGACCGCGCCACGACTTCCGGATGATCCACGCCGTGAATGGCGGAATAAGGCACTACCGCGCGGGCCATGATTTCGTGCCAGTCAGGCGAATCGACGATCATCTCCAGATCGCTCGGATGCTGCGAGGGAATCCGGGTAGCGCGATAAATGCCCGTATCGCAGCCCGGCGTATCCATGTTCAGTGAAGTGATGACATTCATTGCCACGCCATTGCCATTACCGTTGGTCATCGGAGGTATAGCCTTGCCAAGCATCTGGAAGACATCACTCCTGGCCACCGTGCTGCATGCGCCCTTGCCCCACACCAGCATGAGGGCGTTACCTGGCAGCGCGGCGGGATGGCCGACTTTTCCGGCGAAAGGTATCGGATCCGCATACGCCGGATGGGTGATCGCCGGGCTGACCATCGGTTTGGCCATTCTGTCCGCATTGTTAGACCAGGCTGCGAAGTTGATCGTATCTCGCGGGACGAACAAATCCGCGTGGTTGGTGACTTCGGTCGGCCCGAAACCTTCTTGCCCCTCGGGTTCGGCCATCACGCCAATCACCGCGCCCAGTCCGTTATTGTTGCCGCGGTAATAATCGGCAAACCAGATACGTTCATCGGAAGTCTGGGTGATAAAATGCGCCGCTGCATGTGCCGAGCCAAAACTGGTCACGGCGCTAACCGGAATATGCTGTCCGAAAATCGGAAAATTGCGCGCACCATCGGGATCCTGCGCGTAGATATGAAACATGTTGTCGATAGTGGTGAAACTGCCAGCCGAGCCGTTACTGTGCCTGAATGGCAATCCGCCGAAGATCTGCCAGCTTGAGTAGGCCAGGCGCCCGTTTTTCAGCATGAAAGGATGTTGTTCCTGAGAAAGTGCGTGGTGGCTGGACAGGTCAGGATTTCCGCCATCGATGTCAACTGTCCAGATGCGTGATCCTGTTTTGGATCCGGTACTGTGAAACACCAGTGTTGATGTATTTCCGTCCCGGGTCGAAGTAAAGGCGACCCGGCTATTGCTGATGAACGCCGGACCGGAATCGTATACCCCGGGTGTGAATGGAATGGCCAGCGTTTTTCCGGTTGCAATTGTGTAGAAATGCAGATGCGCTCCCGTTGTTTGCAAGCGCTTGTTGGGCAGCGTTTTGCTGCCCAGGTTGGCGGGTTCCGCATCAGGGTGCAGCACGCGGGAATCAATGCCCCATTCAACGTGGTTTTTCAAACTTCCGTGGAAGACCGAGAATGCAATTGTTTTACCGTCGAAAGACACTGCAGGATCGAGCGCCGCACAGGCATTCTGGTTTGTTGAGGTTGCCGAACAGTTAAAAATAACCGTTTCAACACCGTTGGCATCGCGATAGACCAGATCGCACGGCGCGGAGAAGTCGGTCAGAAAATTCGTCACGTCGGGCAGCACATCGTACACGTCCAGACCGGTCATGGTGCGGGTGATCGACTGTGACTGTCCGTTGACGGTTACATTGCCTGTCAGTTGATACGTTGCGGTAGTGCGTTCGCAGCGTGAATAAACAAGGGGTTCTTGTGAATAAACAACGGATATTTCCGATATGCTAAACAGTATGAATAAACAAACAAGTTTGGTGATTGATAAAAAAATCGCTTTAAAATCAGCTAAGCAATGTTGATACATTAGTTTCTCCTCGCGCATGGTGCTGGTCATTGCAAATTGCATCGAGGAGTGAAAGCGTTCTTGCATGATGAGACAGGTAAAAAACCGCTTTCAGATACACAAGCCATTAAAATTGGCCATTAAGCATTTTATTAATTCATCTTGATAGTGAGTATTTGAGTATTAAAACCATTTTTTAAAATGGTAAATAAAAATCCACTATCAAATCAAAATGCTGGAAACGATGAATATTTGCTAGGGATAAGTTGTTTCTAAAGCAAAAATCCATCAATTTTTAATTGATACGAGTATCTGGCGGCCCCGCTATCTTTTCTAGACCGGAAGCTTTGCGTCTCCACCTCCCGATGGATTTGCCTTTTTCAAATGCTTGTTAAAGAATTAAGCATGAAATTGCTTTACGACAATAATCAATTTATCTTTAGCATTTTAATTTTTAAATTAGGTATACAAAAATACGCTTTTTCAGAAAAAGGATTGAGTCTGCTTCGTCAAATAATTCCAAGACATTCTCTCTTGATCAATAAGCGTTGGTACCGAATTGATTTCTCGGTGTCATTCCAGAGCAGCAGACTATGGAGATAGCGCGCTTGATTTGCTAGATTTTCATTGGTTTCGACTTGTTCGTCGTCAGCAATAGATGTTCGTGGAAAAGGCGTAATCAACGGTTTCATTCACGGTATTCAATCATTATTTATCTCTGCCGTAACCACATAAATAATCACTCTGAATTTTAATCACATGGCAATAACAGACTGGCCAAGTGCCGAGCGACCCAGAGAAAAGTTATTAAAATTGGGAGCCAAGAATTTGACCGACAACGAATTATTGGCTATTTTTCTACGCACCGGTTTCGTTGGTACAAGTGCAGTGGATCTTGCACGTAATCTGCTCCAGCACTATGGCAGCCTTACTTCCCTTTTTGCGGCTGACAAAACCGCACTGTGCAATTTTCCTGGCGTAGGCATTGCGAAATATGCGCAGCTACAGGCAGTTCTTGAAATGTCCAAACGTGCTTTGGGAGAAAGGCTGGAATGTGGTGACGCTATGAACACACCGCAATTAGTCCGTGATTTCCTGCGCCTGAATCTCGCCAGTAAACAACACGAAGTCTTTCTTGGTATTTTCCTGGATGCGAAAAACCGCATGATTTCAGCGGATGAGCTTTTTAATGGAACATTGACGCAAGCCAGCGTTTATCCACGAGAGATCGTAAAGCGTGCATTGCATCATAATGCGGCTGCAATTATTTTTGCGCATAATCATCCTTCAGGTTTTGCCGAGCCAAGCAATGCAGATAAAATCCTGACACAAACACTGAAACGCGCACTTGAATTAATTGATGTAAAAGTGCTTGATCACTTTATCATCGGCAAGAACGAAATAATATCTTTTGCAGAACGAAACATGATTTAGAATCAGTTGGGTATGATGCTATTTCTTTTTGTGATCAGTATGAATGAAATCAATATCTTCGGGAATAATCGACATCTTTAAAGCAGAATCTGTGCAATTACGCATTAAAGACATAATATGCGGAGTGTAGTGTTGCTGTTTGATGACTGGATGCTCTGTTGGCGTTTTTAAGTTGGTAAAGCAGAACTGATGCGTCTGATATCCGATGCCAGTTTCCCGGCATCGAATGGTTGTTCGGTGTCGATGGTAATGCAGCAGGACAATTCACCATCCTGCAATGGTTTTAGTGTTTTCAGCTGCATTTCAAGAACGGTAGAATCTGCATCAGAAATATCATTCTTTCGTTCTTGAATGCGTTTTCTCAACGTATCAGCACGCGCTGTAAATGCGAGAATAATGAAAGGAATTTGTTTTTTGTGTGCAAGTTTCCTGAAGTTTTCACGTTCTTCATGGAGGAAAAAGACAGCATCAATAATGACTGTGAATTGGCCCTCCAGTACTTTTTCTGCGAGTGTCGCCAATGTTGCATAGGTTCTGATATTGGCAGCCAGGGAATAAATTTGCTGCATATTTCCGGGACTATGTGCGCCATCATGCGTGATTAGTTTTTTGTTTAATCCGCCGAGTAAACCGAATATTCTTTTGCGCTCAATATCGGAGCGTATGCGCAGAGCGCCAATTTGTTCCAGTAGTAGTTGAGACAGCGTACTTTTGCCGGAAGCTGACAAGCCATGTGTAATGATCAGTACGGGCATGGCTGATCGATAATACGATTGAGCCAGTTTCAAATAGTTGCGAAACGCTTTTGCAGCTACTCTTTGTTCGGCTGTCGAAATATCGGACTGTCCACTTCTGATGCCTTCTACCATTGCACGTACCAGCGCCCGGTAAACCAGATAAAATCGGAAAACGGGTATGCCGGCGTAGTCGCCGGTATACTCCAGGTAGGCATTCAGGAATCGATAACCTAGTTTTGGTTGCTTGTGACTATCCAGATCCATGACCAGAAATGCAACTTCGGATAAAATGTCAATCCAGCGCAAATCGGGATCAAATTCCAGGCAATCGAAAGCAAGTGGACGTTCGTCGATCCAGATAAGATTGCGTAAATGCATATCACCATGACATTCCCGGATGAATCCGCCGTGTTTGCGTTCCATAAATAAGGGTGTCAGTGTTTTGAATGTGGATTTGCACCAATCCTCCAGTTCGCTGATCAGTGGGCTATAATGTGCAGCTTCCGGTAGTTGCCGGATCTGGTCAATAGTCTGCGCAACAGCGTGAAAAACATGATCGGGGTTGCCAAAAGCTGTTTCATTCGAGGAGGATTCGGCAGTGCAATGGAAACTGGCGGTCATCTGCGCAAAGGCATCAATATGATGATTCCTTACTTTTCCGTGAGCCAACAGGTTATCGAGCTGAGCGTGTTGTGGAAATTGAATCATTTTAATCGCGTACTCGATGATTTCTCCGTTTTGCTGTAAAGCCGGCTGTTCAGGCTTGCCTGAGATGGGAATTACCTCGATGTAGAGCGAGGTGGCAAGACGGCGATTGAGTCGCAATTCTTCATCACAAAAATGCCGCCGTTTTTCTAAAGAAGAAAAATTAAGAAATCCCAGATCGCAGGCCTTTTTGATTTTATAAGCGTAATTACCAGTCAGGATAACCCAAGAAATATGTGTTTCGATGAGTTTGATCGTGTCGACAGGGTGATCAAACACATTCGGGCGCATCAGTGAATGGATAAGTATGGATTGTTGTCTGATATCAATTTCCATGGATCAAAAGCCAGTTGAAGGGTTTTGATGATTTGCGGTTGCAATGAGGAATTAACTTTACTGGTCATTGCCCATTTAAACAAGCGCAGGTACGTGACAAGCAGTGACGAATAGACAACAATTCGAGGGCGATGAAGTTTACTTTATGTCAGTTATATGTATGCGCGTTTGACGCAATTTTGCTGGAGAGTGTATGGAGCATAGTCTCGTATTAATTACCACCATAGCCGCCGGTTTTGGCCTCGCACTGATATTTGGTTTTATCGCCGAGCGGTTAAAAACGCCTGCGCTGGTCGGTTATCTTTTGGCCGGTATCGTTATCGGTCCAGCGACACCCGGTTATACTGCGGATGCAAAATTAGCAACAGAACTCGCTGAAATCGGTGTGATGCTGCTGATGTTCGGCGTCGGCCTGCATTTTTCACTGGCAGATTTGCTGGCGGTAAAACGTATTGCGCTACCCGGTGCCGTGGTACAAATGACGGTGGCGACATTGTTGGGCATGCTGCTGGCTTACGGCTGGGGATGGGACATCGGGGCAGGACTGGTTCTTGGGCTTTCGTTGTCCTGTGCGAGTACAGTGGTCTTGCTGCGTGCACTTGAGTCGCGCGGATTTCTGGAAACGATGAATGGTCGCATCGCCGTGGGTTGGCTCATTGTTGAAGATTTGGTTACCGTATTGATACTGGTGTTATTGCCTTCGCTGGCGGGTTTACTCGGTGGCTCTGAAAGCAGCGCGGGTAATCAGGCGCCGTTGTGGCAGACGATTACCTTGACATTATTGCAAGTGATGATTTTTATCGCCCTGATGCTGGTGGTCGGACGCCGCGTATTGCCGTGGCTGCTATGGCAGGTCGCCCAGACAGGCTCGCGCGAGCTGTTTACGCTTGCGGTTGTCTCGTTTGCCATTTGTATCGCTTACGGCGCAGCGATGATATTTAACGTTTCCTTCGCACTCGGTGCTTTTTTTGCTGGCATGGTCATGCGCGAATCACAATTCAGCGGGCGCGCTGCGGAAGAAAGCCTGCCGCTGAGAGATGCATTTGCAGTGCTTTTTTTCGTTTCTGTCGGTATGCTGTTTGATCCCGCCATATTGATCGAAGAGCCGCTGCATGTGCTGGGTGTGGTTGCCATTATTGTGGTCGGAAAATCCATTGCGGCGTTGCTGCTGGTATTGCTTTTCCGCTATCCATTGAATACGGCACTGATCGTTGCAGCAAGCCTTGGCCAGATCGGGGAATTTTCTTTTATTCTCGCAGGGCTGGGACTTTCTCTGGACTTGCTGCCTGCCGAAGGATTCAGTCTGGTACTGGCCGGCGCATTGGTTTCAATCGCTTTTAATCCGATAGCTTTTGCAACAATTGCGCCCGTGAGCAAATGGTTTCTTGAGCACTCCCGGTTGGCGCGTAAATTTGCAACGCGGGATGATCCGTATGCGGAACTGCCGATGAGTACCGAGCGCCGTTATCTTGAAGGACAAGTTGTGCTGGTCGGCTACGGCCAGGTGGGTAAACGTATTGCTGGTGCTTTGGGCGAACAGAGCATTCCGTATGTTGTCGTCGACCGGAATCGTGAACTGGTTCAGGATCTGCGCGACCAGAATCTGGCCGCTGTCAGTGGAGATGCAGCGGAACCGGCTGTATTGATCCAGGCGCATATCGCCGACGCCGCAATGCTTGTTATTACCGTATCCGATCCACTCAATGTGCGTCAGATGGTCAACACGGCACAAACATTGAATCCGGATATTGAAATCGTTATACGTTCGAGTAACGAAGATGAAGCCGCGCTGTTAAAAAAGGACAATCTGGGCACTGTATTTTACAGCACGGAAGAGCTCGCCAAAAACATGATGCAACACGTGCTGCAACGTTTCGATCGGTAAATCTTCAAGAGTCACTTTACTTTGTCGGATGATTTTGGTGTTACTCGTTTTTTGAGTTTTGCTGAGGGCGTCTCTAGAAATTCTAAGTTTTAAACAAAACGAGGCATGAGCAAAAAATGTTGACGCGACATGTGATTGATATGTAAGGAAACATTTTTTGTGAGCAACAAAGTGTTGTGACAAAATCTGGATTTTTTGAGATGCCCTTGAATCTGACAAAGTAATATTAATATGGATAAAAAAGAACAAGTTAATTTCTGGTATGTCATTGTTGCTGTGCTCAGCGTGTTGTTTCTGCAGCATCTCTACGCACAGTATACGCAGATTGAGCCGATTTCCTACAGCCGTTTCCAACACTTGCTCGAGCAAGGGCAGATTGCCAAGATTTCGATTACGGATCAGCATATTTATGGTTCACTGAAGACTCCGCATGCGGACGGTTTCACGGAATTTGTCACCACGCGCGTCGATCCGGATTTTGCCGGAGAACTGGAAAAATATAATGTTGAATACACGGGTGTGGTCAAAAGCACCTGGCTGCGTGATCTGCTTTCCTGGCTGCTGCCGATGGCGATTTTTATCGGTATCTGGCTGTTTATTATCCGCCGCATAGGTGGTGGGGTGAGCGAAGGCATGATGTCGATTGGCAAAAGCCGCGCCAAGGTGTTTGTCGAGAAGGAAACCAAGGTCACGTTTGCGGATGTGGCGGGCGTGGATGAAGCTAAGGAAGAATTGATTGAAATTATTCATTTTCTGAAAGACCCGGCAGGTTACGGACGGCTTGGCGGACGTGCGCCAAAAGGTATTTTACTGGTCGGGCCGCCCGGTACCGGTAAAACACTGCTGGCGCGCGCTGTGGCAGGTGAAGCCGGCGTGCCGTTTTTTTCGATTTCAGGTTCTGAGTTTGTTGAAATGTTTGTCGGTGTTGGCGCCGCGCGCGTGCGCGATCTTTTCGAACAGGCGCGGTTGATGGCGCCGGCAATTATTTTCATTGATGAACTCGATGCCTTGGGACGAGCGCGTGGTGCTTATGGTCTGGGAGGCGGGCACGATGAGAAAGAGCAGACATTAAATCAATTACTGGCCGAGCTGGATGGTTTTGATCCTACCAGCGGCATCGTGTTGCTGGCGGCGACCAACCGGCCGGAAATTCTTGATCCGGCGCTGCTGCGCGCCGGGCGTTTTGATCGTCAGGTGCTGGTCGACCGTCCTGATAAATCCGGACGTGAACAGATACTGGTAGTGCACATGAAAAAAGTAAGACTAAATAGTGATGTGCAGATCGAACAAATCGCTGCGCTAACGCCTGGCTTTACCGGCGCAGATCTGGCGAATCTCATCAATGAGGCCGCATTGCTCGCGACGCGCCGCAATGCGGCGTCGGTGACCATGGATGATTTTAACAATGCCATCGAACGTATTGTCGCCGGCCTGGAGAAGCGTAACCGTCTGTTGAATCCGAACGAGCGGCGGGTGGTTGCATTTCATGAACTCGGGCACGCGATGGTTGCCCTGGCATTGCCGGGCACGGATGAAGTCCACAAGGTTTCGATTATCCCGCGAGGAATCGGTGCGCTCGGATATACCATACAACGCCCGACCGAAGATCGCTTTTTGATGAGTAAAGACGAGCTGCGGAACAAAATGTCGGTTCTGTTAGGAGGGAGAGCTGCCGAGCAAATTGTGTTTAATGAAATTTCAACCGGTGCTGCCGACGATCTGGCGCGGGCCACCGATATTGCCCGCGCTATGGTTTTGCGTTACGGCATGAGCGATGCATTGGGGCACGTTGCGTATGAACGTGAACAGTCCGCGTTTTTACAACCGAATGTACCCATGCCTCAGACGCGTTATTACAGCGAAGATACCGCAAATAAGGTGGATAATGCTGTGCGTGAACTGATTGATCAGGCGCTGGCGCGATCAATCGGTATTTTGCAGGCTAACCGTGCACTACTTGATCGCTCAGCTGAAGCATTATTGAAAACGGAAACACTTAATGCACCTGAAATTGAGAAACTGAAGCAGGCAATTGTGAGAAACTGATATATACCAAGCCCGTTCCAGTTTCAGGCGATTTACCGTGACCACTTGACTCTGAGAATGTTGCTCTCAGATTCATAGTGGTAATCCAGTTCGCCATCAAAGGCATGTTCCAATGCAACACCGATGTCGCGCGGCAGGTGCATGTCGGTGGTGGTAATTTCCAGACCGTCAGCGGTTTCGCTGATATTCATGATCCGGTTCAACGGGTGGTC
Organism: Burkholderiales bacterium; assembly: GCA_024235735.1. Lineage (GTDB taxonomy): Bacteria > Pseudomonadota > Gammaproteobacteria > Burkholderiales > Nitrosomonadaceae > Nitrosomonas. Next base: position 80,114 of record JACKLU010000010.1, on the reverse strand, counting down.
GGTTTTTTCACGGTTTTCCTTGTTGCGGATCAATCCCATGATTTCTTCTTTATGTTGCTTGTAGAATGCACCGCTGATGCTGACATATCCGCAAGGCACATTATCTTCTATACGCAGGCAGGCAGGACACTTGTGTTCATCTGCGCCGTCCGGGATATCGAGCCATTGCCAATGTCCTTTATGATAGACCGCGTGACAATTCGGACAGACCGTGGGTTCGGCAAGCTTTCCTTTTATTCGGTAGGTATCATGTTCTTTTTCATCAAGAATACGTTGTAGACGAATGGGGTCTCTTGTCATGGCAATCTCCTTAAATGTTTATTTTGTGTGGCTACGGAACGATAATAAAACCAGTCAAAAAATACTTTGATATAAATCATCGAAGAGCTGCTCAATCAATCCGTGTTTTTTCATCTTAAACGGTTAAATAGTTTAAAACAAGAATCATGGCGGAAAAGTCATTATGGTATTTATGCGGCGATCAGCTTGAGCGCTATACGCTGTTATTCTGCCAGCGTTTACCCATCAGATACACTGCATCAATGGCGCGATCGTCAGCCAGCATCATGAATGCAAACAGTCGATCAGCAAGTGACGGTGTTTTTTTCATGCGAAAGCTGAGTAATGGCGTGGCATCCGGGTTCAGTACGATAAAGTCGCCTTCTTTTCCAGGTTGTAATGTTCCGATTTTGTCTTCCAGAAAAAGTGCGCGCGCTGCGCCAAGCGTTGTCATATAGAGTGCTTTGAAGGGTGTTAATGCGGTTTTCTTTTTCGATGCCAATGCAGAGTTGTTTTGCAGTTGAATAACCTTATAAGCTTCCGCCATGGTTTTTAGCATGGAAAAACTGGTTCCGGCGCCAATATCGGTTCCCAGCGTAAGTCTGACATTGGCCAAGCAGGCGTGATTGAAGTTGAAAAGGCCGCTACCCAGAAACAAATTCGAGGTGGGGCAGAATGCAATTGCCGCACTTTTATCGGCCAGCAGCTTGAATTCATCATCTGTTAAATGGATGCCGTGGGCGAAAATACTTCTGGGGCCTACGAGACCAAAATCGTTATAGACATTCAGGTATGATTTCGATGATGGAAAAAGCTGTTTAACCCATGCAATCTCGTGTTGATTCTCGGAAACATGTGTTTGCAAATACACATCGTCGTAGGCATGATAAAGTCGCTGCGCAGCCTGGAGCTGTTCGTTGCTGCTGGTGGCGGCAAAGCGTGGCGTAACCGCATAGCGTATACGACCACGTTTGTTATGCCATGTCTCGATCAACGCTTTGCTGTCCGAATAGGCGGTTTCCGGCGTATCCAGCAGATATTGCGGCGCATTACGATCCATCATGACTTTGCCGCCAATGATGCGCATATTTAACTTTTCCGCCTCTTCAAACAGCGCTTCTGCAGAAACTTTATGAACGCTGCCGAAGATCAGTGCGGTGGTGGTGCCGTTGCGCAGCAGCTCGGAAAGGAAAAAACGGCTGATCGTGCGTGCATAGTGTTTATCGATAAATTCAGCCTCGGCAGGGAAAGCATATTTTTCCAGCCATTCAATGAGCTGATGTCCGTAGGCCGCAATAATTTCGGATTGAGGGTAATGCGTATGCGTATCGATAAATCCAGGGACAATCAATTTGCCGCTGTGATCAATAATGTCACGATGGGTAAGGCCATATCTGGACTGCATATCCGTTGCCGAACCGATATCCGCAATATGACCGTCATCAGTCAGTATCAATATACCATCTTCATAATACCGATAGCTGCTGACGGGGTCGTTATCCGTACCCGGATCATCCAGAAAAAAAAACAGCGAGCCTCGTACGGCTTTGGGTATGAAAGATGTCGGGCAGCTGGTTAAAGTAGCGGCGCCGGTTAAATCACTTTCGCTGCCGTACGGACTCATAAATTAGGCGGCTTATAACAGAACAAGCCACGCCTGATTGCGTAGGCATTCAGACGACAATTGTGCGCATGTTATGTGACTGATTCTAGGTATATTATTTGTCCTCAAAATTGTTGTACCACATCACATAGATTTCATCGGACCATAACGATTTAATCCATACTACAATATCGTCGACCTGCTGTTCTGTCAGAATGCCTTCCCATGCAGGCATGGCGCTGATTTCAGGCGGCCCGCCTTTGAGAATGGTTTTCTTTAGAACTGCCGTTGAATGATGCCAGTCGTGTGCTGTGCCGTTCAGCGGAGGCGGAGGGAACCGGCCATCCGGATTCGGTGTACGCCAATCGGGGGTGCCAACGGCATTTTCTCCATGGCAACCTGCGCAATGCGTATGAAATAGATCTGATCCACGTTGAATCTGCGTTGGATCAAAATTCCTTTCGACGCGACCGGGATTCAAATTCAGAATGTCACTCAGCGAACGCGGTTCAGCTTGCTGATTAACGTCACAGCCAGTAAAGAGCAACATACTGCCTAATAGCCATAAATAACGATAACGGATTGACATGAACGGGCGTATGTTAATTTTTTAACCGCATGATCGAAATGCCGTTTCCGGATTCGTTGTCTGAAGTAGCTGCCGGTGCGGACGAAGTTTCTTTTCTGGTTTGAGGAAAATTGTGCCGGCTGTAAATTTCAGTATCTCTGCGTTGTTGGCCGGGTGCATTGACTTTGAGGACATTGTAAGGATCGACGCGCTGGCCTTCCATGCCTGGGGAGCCATGCGGCATGTCCGGTACAGCCAGTCCCAAGGCGTCGGGTTTTTCCTTGAGAAAGCGAATAATATCCGGTGCGGGTATGTGACCTTCCATGACATACCCATTCACTAAAGCTGTATGACAGGAGCCGAGGGATTCCGACATGCCAACCTTTTTGCGAATCTCCTTATTGCCGACATCCTTGGTGATGACGGTAAAGCCATGTGCTTTCATATGATCAACCCATTTTCCGCAGCAGCCACAGGTTGGGCTTTTGTAGACCTCGACAGTTGTTGTCGCCAGGGCCTGCAAAGGGAAGCTTGACAAACCAATGCCTATAATGGCTCCGGACAATAAGTTATGTAACTGTTTCTTCATTTTTTCTCCACATAAATTTTTCCACGCATCGCTTTGAAATGTCCTGGCAGAGGACAAGCAAAATCGATTTCTCCAATCTGGTCAAATGTCCAGATAATTTCACCTTTTTCGCCGGGATGGAGTCTGATTACACCGGATTCTGCAGAATTTTCATCAGGATTCTTGCGTCTTTGTTTCGCGACTTTCCTCAGGTCATCCATCATTCCGATGAGCATTTCATGCTGATGATCTCCCTTGTTGATGACGATGAAGCGAATGGTCTCACCTTCGGTAACACGGATTTCATTTGGCAAAAACATATTATCCACTTGTGTCACTTTAATATCCCGCGCCACATCAGTGGCGGCGCCTAGGTGTCCTGCCGGACTTCTATTGTTCGCATCGATCGACGAAGCCATGCTGGTGGTGGATAAAAGCATCGATAAAGCCGCCAGTGGTATAATCTTGATGAATTGAGTCATTATCGCATGATTGGATTTCTGGAAATCTGGAATTTTTCCCGATCTGCTTGTTTGCAATGTTTATTGCCCAAACTGAATCATTAGAATGCAATTATGCTAAATCGTTCGAATTGTTTTGTCCATTGCGGAATACCTTTTTGGAATTCATTTTTTTAACAGATGCCACATAACAAAGCACGCTATAACGCGAATAAACTGCACAAAAAATTGCGACGCCTGGTCGGTACAGCCATAGCGGACTTCAATATGATTGAAGATGGTGACCTTATCATGGTGTGTTTGTCAGGGGGCAAAGACAGTTATGCTTTACTGGATATCCTTTTGAACCTACAAGCGCACGCACCATTACGGTTTGAACTTGTCGCGGTGAATCTTGATCAGAAACAACCCGGTTTTCCCGCCGAGGTATTGCCAAATTATCTGAGCCAAATCGGCGTACCTTACCGTATCGTAGAACAGGATACCTATAGTGTTGTTAAACGTGTTATTGCAGAAGGAAAAACGACCTGTAGTCTGTGCTCTAGACTGCGTCGCGGTGTGTTGTATCGTGTTGCCAGTGAGCTGGGCGCCACCAAAATTGCACTTGGCCATCATCGGGATGATATGCTCGAGACACTTTTTTTGAATATGTTTTATGGTGGCAAACTTAAAGCCATGCCGCCGAAGCTGGTCAGCGATGACGGCAATCACATTGTCATTCGACCACTGGCTTATTGTAAGGAAAAAGACATTGCTGCTTATGCACAGAGCGCCGATTTTCCGATTATTCCGTGCAATTTATGTGGATCACAACCCAATATGCAGCGTCAGGTGATCAAGGAAATGTTGCTGCACTGGGACAAACGTTTTCCCGGCAGACTGGAAACCATGTTCCGGGCCATGCAGAATGTACAACTTTCGCATCTGGCAGATACTATGCGTTTTGATTTCAGAGGATTGAAGGCGCATGGTGGCCCGGTTGCCGATGGTGATATTGCTTTTGATGAAGAGACGTTTGAACCATTAGTGGAAGAGTTGATTCCATCATCATTGTTGAAGAATGAAAAGCAAATCATGCAGACTTGAGCGACAATAGAGTAAGTAAATCGCTTAGCGTCTACAGTCGATCGATTCTTTTCAGGGGAAACTGCTCTCTCTTACCCTGCTTTGTGAGCATTTTTCCAGAATTACCAGTATGCTCCCTCGAATCTTTCGACCGCAGATTCCTTTGACGCTTCTGCCGACTGATCAGCCAGATGTGCCAGACAAGTATATGGATATAACAATCAGCCCCGTTATTACGCCAAATATAACTGCCATATTAATACCCATGTTTCTAAGCGTTTCGGCTTCGGACGTGTTGTCTCTTTCTAGTGTAGTCATAACGTTGTTTACTCCTTTCTGGTTGTGTAACGGTTGAAATTCTGAACCGAATAAGGAGTAGCTGCATTGATCTGGATCAAAAAAACGTTATTTGCAAATCCAGGTGCCTGAATAACGCATCGATCCGCTAAACAACAAGATAATTGTCGAACGGGAACGGGAAAATCAGATTCAACTATTATCATGCAGATATAACTTTTATCTGTGGCTTGGAAAAACCGAGAATGCTTATGCCAATTATTTTTGACTATAATCGCTTTTAGGGAGGGGGTTATTTTGCTTTCAGGAACTCTTTGAACAGGTTCTGACTGGCACCCATTTAAAGGTGATTGCAACCAGCGCAGCAAAAGCAATATACATTAAAGTAAAAGCAAATTCGGGTAAGCGATAGAACAAAATTCTGTGTCCCCAGCTTTGAATAAAGCTGCTTTCAGTTTCAATTGCGCGTAATTCATTTTCGAGCACGGTCAGCGGACAGGCAACACCAAGCAGCGATTCAGCAACGACGAACATAATGGCGGCCAGATGCAGATACCGGAACCACGGATTGCCAACAAACGACCATTTCAGCAAGGCGCCGATCCATATCAAGGGCAGACTGCCGACAACAAACAGCACGTAGAACAAATGAATGACTAGAATCGTATCAGCTAACAGCATGATGGCGGCCAGTAATGTAATCCTGGTCTTAGGCTATATCGCCAATTGCATCATCTGAAAAACCAGTCTGTTAGTGGTTGTGCGTCGCCGGTAATGAATCTGATGATTGCTGTAGTAATGGAATGACTGTTTTTTCCAGCGTGCGCTGATGAACACGGCCCAGAAAGGTTTCAGCAATTTTACCTTGCTGATCGAAGATAACAGTATACGGCAGCACAGACATCTGATTGCCGGCAGCCTCAGCAAATGCCATTGCCTCAAGACCGCCGATTAGAACCGGATAATTGATGCCGAATTCTTTGCTGTAAGGAACAACCTTGTCTTCACGGTCAATGGCAATGCCGATAAATGTCAGTCCCTGATCTCCAAACTTGTTTTGCATATCAATGAACTCAGGAATCTCCTCCCGGCAGGGTGTACACCAGGTCGCCCAGAAATTAACAACTAAAACATTGCCCTGCCACTGCGATACAGCCTGAGTATTACCTTCGGTGTCCGGTAGTTTTGCGGACAGAATGGCCGCGGCGCCTTGCTTGCTGACTGCTTCCGGTAGTGGTGGTTGGGGTCCATCCATGAAATGGGCGCGAAACCATACGCCAGCACTCAGCGCAACAATGGCGGCGGCGGCGAATAAAATAATTTGGCTGAGTCTGGACATAAGAAAACCTTTTAAGAAAAAACTGCTGAAAAATAGGAGAATGATTAAATCAGTACGGCATTGAGCACAGTCAGAAAATCCGTTTTATTCAGGAAGCCAATGATGCGTATATCCTGAATTTCGTTACCCTGACGGTCAATGAATAGAATGCCGGGCGGTCCAAACAGGTTAAAGCGCTTCAACAATGCCAGGTCATCGGTGGTGCCATGGGTGACATCAACCTGTAACAGGATGACATCTTTGAGTTTTGCTTTGACCTTGTCGTCGGAGAGCGTAAAGCGTTCCATTTCCTTGCAGGAAATGCACCAGTCAGCGTAAAAATCGACCATGACATATTGATTGTTGCCGGTCGCCTGGATGATGCGTTCATCAAGTTCGGCTATGGTCTTGACACGCTCAAAGGGAATATGGCCTTGTGCGCCATAGACTAAATCGCCAGTACCTCCAGTAGTGGAAGCTGCGGCATTAAATTTTGATAAAGGTTGCAGCACGTCGCGGCTGCCGGAAAGTACACCGATCAGTAGCGCAATGCCAACGAGAAGTGAAATGACACCTACGCCTTTGAGAAATTTGCGGAATCCCGATGCGCGATCCGGTAGCGGGTCTATGGCGTGCAGATAAATAGCCGATATGATCAGCAGGGCGGCCCACAACAGCATATGCACAACTTCATTGATTACCGGGGAAATGAGCCAGATCGCCACGGCCAGCAGCAGTACACCGAAAAATTGCTTGATTGCTTCCATCCAGGGCCCGGCTTTGGGAAGCAAAGCGCCTGCGGATGCGCCGAGCAGCAATAATGGCACCCCCATGCCGATCGCCATGACAAAGAGCGCGGAACCCCCGAGTATAACGTCGCGGGTCTGGCTGATGTACAGGAGCGCTCCTGCAAGTGGTGCGGCGACGCAAGGACCGACAATCAGGGCGGATAAAGCGCCCATGCCAAAAACTCCTGTCAACTGACCGCCCTTCAAGTGTCCGGCCTCCTCGGAAAGTTTGCTTTGAATGCCTCCAGGCACCTGTAAATCATAAAATCCGAACATGGATAGCGATAGCAGTACAAAAATAAAAGCAAATGTTCCCAATACCCAGGCATTTTGCAGTGCCGCAGACAGCATTGAGCCGGATAGTCCGGCTACTACACCGGCGATGGCGTAAGTGATCGCCATTCCAAGCACATAGGCCAGCGCCAGTATAAATCCGCGTTTTTTCGTTAAATGCTGGCTTCTTCTGGCAATAATGCCGGATAAAATCGGAAACATGGGAAAAACGCATGGCGTGAAGGCGAGCAATAAACCGATGCCGAAGAAGCCGGTCAGAATAAGCCAGTAATTGCCGGTGTCGAACATACGGTCGATTTTGTAAGCTTCGGTTTCGATAGCAGGCGCACGGGATTGAGGAGATTGTTGAAAGAGATCGGCGGTGGCGTCATAAGGCGCTGCCGTTGCCTGTCCGCTGATTGCATTTGCTACGGCATCAATGGCTTTTAATGCCGGTAAAGTGAGGTTGACGTCTTTTTTTATCGGTGCGTAACAGACACCGACCGGTTCATTACAACCCTGATAGGTTGTGGCGAGCGTCAAGGTCTGTTCTGGAGCCGGTGCTTCGCGTCTTAAAGAAATAATGGCTTGAAAAGGCTCATAAAAAACTTCTACATGCCCGAAAGTCAGGTCTTCCTTCATTTTACCTTTGGGCAATGTTATTTTTTCGATAAAAATACCCGGTTCGTGCGGCTCAAACGCGATTTTGTCACGATAGAGATAATAATTTTTTGCCGGGATGAATTTTGCAATCAGCGTATTCTCATCCCGGACATCGACCGACATTTTAAAAGCCTCATCCGGCGGCAGCAGCTCCTGCTGATTTTGCTGACCCAGATTGATGCCCAGTTCCTGTAATTTTGAAAATAAACTGAAACCATTTTCCTGTGCGGCAGCGGGAGTGCTCGTCAAAGAAAAAAGCAATAAGAAAATTGGAAATAAATGCATAATGTTATCGAGCGCCTAATGGGTAAAGAAGTAATCTGCTTTTGTTATGCTGTTTTTTGTGCCTGCGCGAATGATCAGGATGTTTCATCTGTAATCCATTGTAAATAAGCAGGTAGTCCGTCTGTTACAGGGACAGTTATGATTTCCGGTAGTTCATAGGGATGGATGGCGTTGATGATCTGCTCAACACGGTTATAATGTTTTTGCTGGGTTTTAATGAAAACCGGCAATTCTTGAACTGATTCTGTTTTATCCTGCCAGCGATAAACCGATGTGCAGGCAGATAGAATATTGACGCATGCGGCAAGACGCATGTCGATCAATTCCCGTGCAAGCGTAGCAGCGCTTTCATTATCCGGAAAGTTGGTGATAATCAAAATGGCTTGTGTCATGAGCGATTTATCGTGAAATACTAACGGGCATTTTTAAAATTCAGCGTTTTTAACAAGACGAGGCGAGAATAAAAGATATTGACGCAGCCTATGGGACTGATATGCAAAAGGATAGTCTTGTAAACAACAACGCATTGTAACGAAAAATGGATTTCTGGGAATACGATACCCTGATGATTAATGCGTATTATTTTAACGCGGTTATCAATCCTTGTGATTAAAAGAACACTCTCGATGAAACGAATGGATTCAGCTTTGCAATCGAATCAGACAAATCGCATCACTTGGCTTGAACGATACGAGGAAACAAAAATATGAAACGTTTTTTTTTATTAATACAAATACTCGCGCTATTAACGCCAATTACGGTATTTTTTGGCTACATTGTTATGGATGATGGCGATCAATTTACTGCGGAGCATTACATGATAACAGCCATCAGCGCGTTGCCCTTCTGTATTGCGTTGCTGGTTAAATTTTTAATGTCGGGCGTGGATAAAAAATCCGACTGACATAACATACCGCTGATGGCATCGAAGTCCCGTGTCGCCCTTCTCGCCATAGATCAGGGCACGACCAGTACCCGTGTGATTCTATTTTCCGATAGCGGTGAATTGCTGTTCGTCAGGCAAAAAGAACTGACTTTGCTTTGTCCGCAAAAAGGATGGGTGGAACAGGATCCTGAAGCGATCTGGAATGATACGCTCCAGATCAGCCGCGAAGTGATCAGAGACGCGCAACGCGCTGATTTAACGATTGTAGCTATTGGCATCGCGAACCAGCGTGAAACGACACTGATCTGGGATCGCAAAACAGGACGGCCCGTTTATAACGCAATTGTCTGGCAGGATCGCAGAACAACGGAGGATTGCGAGAAACTCAAGAACGCTGGTCATGAGCAACGTATTGTCGAGAAAACAGGTTTGCGCATTGATCCCTATTTTTCGGCGACCAAAATCGCCTGGATACTTGACCATGTTCCGGGTGTCAGATCACGCGCAGAAAAAGGTGATCTGGCTTTTGGGACAATCGATACATTTTTGCTGTGGCGATTAACCGGCGGAAAAGTGCATGCGACCGATATTACTAATGCGTCGCGAACCATGCTGTATGACATCATCCGTCAGCAATGGGATGACGACATGATCAGGCTGTTCAATATCCCTATCGCTGTTTTGCCGGATGTCAAAGCCAATGTCGCGAATTTCGGTCAGACTGTGCCGGGTTTGCTGGATGCATCCTATGTCGTTGGCGGCATGGCCGGCGATCAGCATGCCGCGCTGATAGGACAGGCCTGTTTCGAATCCGGTATGATTAAAGCCACTTATGGCACCGGATGTTTTGCGTTGATGAATATCGGCACAGACTTTGCCGCGTCTAGAAATAAATTAATCACAACAGTGGGATACTGTATTAACGGCGACACGCATTACGCCGTCGAAGGTTCCATTTTTAACGCCGGTGCGGCAATCCAATGGTTGCGCGATAATCTCGGATTGCTCGTTGATGCACAGCAAAGTGAAGCGGTTGCATTGTCAGTGCCCGACAGCAATGAAGTCTATTTTGTTCCGGCATTTACCGGATTGGGAACGCCTTACTGGCAACCACTGGCGCGCGCGGCCATTACCGGACTGAGCCGGGAAAGTCACAGCGCGCATATTATTCGTGCCGCGCTGGAAGCACAAGCCTATCAAAGCCGCGATTTAATGGAAGCCATGGTTATCGATCGCGCCGATTGCGGCAGTGAAAACTGGTCATCAAAAAACAGTGTGCTGCGTATCGATGGCGGTATGACGGGAAATGCATTTATGTGCCAGTTTCTTGCCGATATGATCGATCGGGTCGTTGAAATTCCTGTTGTCCAGGAAAGCACCGCATGGGGCGCGGCAGCGCTTGCGGGTCTGCAAAGTAATATTTTTATGGATTTGACGGATATTTCCAGCAACTGGTCATGTAGACGCCGCTATCAACCGGCAATGGAGCCCTCTAAAAGACATGCGCTTTATGCGGGGTGGAAGAATGCCGTGAAGCGCGTCTTGAAATGAGGCATTTCATTCATCCAGAGTTCATTATGATAATGCACCGTGCGCTGATTCAATTCTATAACGTGATGATGCATAGGATTAACCGCGCGTTGTTGGCCTGCGCTGTTTGCAGGAATTATCCTGACATTCCAGTTAACTCAAATAAATCTTTCTAGGCAAAATGCGAAATTCCCTGATGTGGCTGCGTGATAATCGAAAAATCAGTATTCTGGGAAGTCTGTTGCTGATGGGGTTGACCATCATCACAGGCGCTGCGGTTTACGGTGTGATGCGCCAGCAAATTGAGTTGTCTCTAGGAAGAGGCCTTGGCGTGGCCTTGCAGGGTAAGGGGCATTTGCTTGAAAGCCAGATCGAGAAAAGTTTCGCTGATACCGAAGCGCTGGCTATGCATCCCGTATTAATTGAGTCGATGCGGCAGCTTAATGTTTATCCAGATGAAAGTTCCGCATTCGAGGAATTGGAGAAGAATTTTCACGCATTGATGCAGGTGGGATTCACGGCTGTGGCTGCTTACAACTTGCAGGGAAAGAAGTTGTCTCAGGTTGGGGAGTTTTCACAGCAGTCAAAGCAGTCCCTGATGCTGAACCAACAAGCAAATACATTTCTTGTCTGGGATGATCAGCTTATTCTGCATGCTACTAGAGATATCCTGGATCAACGTGATCAACCAGTCGGCAGAATTGTAACTGAAATCGCATTGCCGCAATTAACGCGCAGTTTCGGTGAAATCAGATCAATTGGAAAAACGGGTGTATTTATTTTGTGTTCCCCGCCACGTAATAATGAAAACAATATGGCCTGTTTGATTAGTCAGCTTGAGGGGATTCAGTTCAAGTATCTAAAGCATGTGACAGCGGAAGGTGTATTGCCAATGAATTATGCATTGGAGGGTCAGAAAGGCATCATTGCGGTAAGGGATTATCGTGACGTACCCGTCATAGAAGCCTATGCGCCGCTGCAGGGATTAGGACTGGGGATGATTCTGAAACTGGACAGAGAAGAACTATTTAAGTCTGTATCCGATCAGTTAAAAATTATTATCTTTTACCTGACCGGATTGATAGCTGCTGAAATATTGCTGTTGAACTGGTTTATACGCAAACTGATCAATTCCGAGCAGGAAGCGCAAAGCGCCAGACAAAAGGCGGAACAGTTTTCTTTTGAATTGGGCCGCAAGGAACTGGAATTGCGCGAGCGTCTGAAAGAAATAACGTGTCTTTATAAAATTCGAAACAGTATAGGTGCGGGAAGTGCGCTGGACAACATTTGTCATCAGATTTTCAAGTATCTCATACCCGCCATGCAATTCCCTGATGATGCTTCCGTCGTGATCGAGATCGACAGTAAACAAATTGCCTCATTTAATCATCGGCCGGAACGTACGCGCGCCTTGCGATCGGAAATTATGGTCAATGGGAGGACATGCGGTCATCTCAGCGTCTTCTATTCTGATGACAAATCATTTTTTGTGCTGGAGGAGCAAAAGCTGATTGATGCCATTACAGACGACATGGCTAAATGGCTTGAACGCAGACAGGTTGACGAAATTCTGCAAATACGATTGAAAGAGATGACCTGTTTGTATGAAATTCGTCGCGGTATGGGGCTGGAGTTGTCGGAAGAAATCGTGTGCCGCAATATCGTGAAACAATTGGCTGCGGCAATGCAATTTCCGGAAATCGTTACTGTGGAAATTAAAATAGGTGGTAATGCGTATACTTCTGAAGTTTCTTATCCGCCGCATGCGGACGCGCATGAATTCGATTATCATGCCAACACGAAAATATGTTACGACTGTTACAGGCATGGCGCGACGGTAGGCGCTGAAGTACGGTCCGATCTCGCTGTTCATGAAAAGATCTGTGGTTATCTGCGCGCTTCATATCCTGAAGACAAACCCTTTATGGTCGCGGAGGAACAGAAGCTGGTGGATGCCATTGCTGCGGACTTGTCGCGCTGGTTTGAGCGCAAGCAGGTTGACGACATGTTGCGGGAGCGATTGAAAGAAATGACCTGTCTTTATGAAATTCGCCGTGGCATGGGAATGGAATTGTCGCTGGATAATGTTTGCCGCAATATTTTCAGATATCTGATTCCCGCGATGCGGTTTCCAGAGATTGTAACAGCAGTCATCGAACTGGATGGCTGGCGGTATATATCGGGTAAATATAATCATGGTTTTGTTAATCCGACCTCATCGAAAAAAAATATTGGTGGGGAAATCCGTGGGCCCTGGCGTATCGAGCGTGAATCGGCCTGTACGGGTTGTGCGCTGATCAGCGTGAATGGCAGGATCAGCGGGCAATTGCGCGTATTTTATCCTGTTGACAAACCATTTTTGGTCCAGGAAGAAAAGAAGCTTATCAATGCGATTGCCAGTGATCTGGAAATATGGCTTGAACGGAAGCGGCTGGAGCAGGCCTTGATCTTTGTTGCAGAAGAACAGGCGCATACGCTCGGACAGGAGCTCCATGACAATCTGGGACAGCAGGTCGCTGCAATAGGCTATCAGGCCAGGGCGCTGGAGAAAAAAATTGATGCGTCCGGTAACAAGGCGATGGCGTCTGTCGCAGCATCCATTGCCACACAAGCCCAGACGGCTGTAATACAGATCAAGCAACTTGCACAAGGCTTGCTGCCCTTTGAACTGGAAGCCAACGGTCTGATTACGGCGCTGGAGAAACTGGCCGCAAGAATAGTATCAACTTACGGGATTGAATGTGCGTTTTCATGTGAGCACAAAATAGCGATTAACGACAAGGATACCGCCTTGAATCTTTATCGTATCACGCAGGAGGCTGTCAACAATGCCATACGCCATGGCGGTGCGCAGCATTTGATTGTATCGTTGTCACTCGAAAAAGAAGACACGCTTGTTTTATCGATATGCGACGATGGTTGCGGCTTCAGAGCGGAATCTAGTCATGATCAGACCCAAAACCAAACTCAGACCCAGGGGATGGGGATTAAGATTATGTTGTATCGCGCCAAACAGCTTGGCGCAAAACTGAAATTTCTGCCGCGTGCCGAAGGTGGAACGGAAGTGTGTTTGAAAATGAGGATGATTTAATATGTCAAAGCCAAAAGCGCAGGTTATGCTGGTAGATGATCATCCCATGATGCGGCACGGCATGGCAATGCTGATCAATATGGAGCCTGATCTGGAAGTATCCGCCGAGGCTGGCGATGGTAAAGAAGCGCTATCGATACTCAAGAAGGATGTGCGCGTTGATATTGTTTTGCTCGATGTGACACTCAAAACAGTCTCCGGCTTTGAAGTCATTAAAAACATACATCTTTTTAATCCGATGCTGCCGGTGCTTTTTGTCTCGATGCATGATGAAGCGGTTTATGCCGAGCGCGCTCTGCGCGCCGGTGCGCGCGGTTATGTCATGAAGCAGGAACCGGGCGAAGTTGTCGTGTCCGCCATACGCGAAGTTTTGAAGGGTAATGTTTATCTAAGCGCCAAAATGCAGGCCAAGCTGCTGAATAGAATGGTAACCGGACATTCCGAACCGGAACAAACGATTAACAGTTTAACACCGAGTGAATTTGAGGTTCTGAATTTAATCGGATCAGGTCACAGCAGTCAGGAAATTGCCACATTATTAAACCGCAGTATTAAAACCATAGAGACGCATCGTTTTAACATTCGCGCCAAGTTGAATCTGAAAGACAGTGCCGAGTTGATCCGCTATGCCGCGAATTGGGTCAGGGAAGGGCGTTAGGCATCCGCCGGAGAAGATGACAACCAACCGTAATTACAGACCGCCGGGATTAGATGCCTGATTTTGTGGTGCGCTAAAGTATGCAGTATCAATTTTGTTGAATGGGGGAGTGATCATATGGCCTTTACGGAGTATAAAATTTTGCATGTTACCGAGGGTGGATTGGGTACGATTTTTCTGGGAGCATCAGGGTTGCCGCTAAAGAAACTCGAATCGATATTGAATAAAGAAGCCGCCGATGGCTGGCAACTTGTATTTCAGCTGGTCGAACAAAAACGTTTTATGCTGTTCTGGAAGCGCGAGGCGGTTATTATCACGCTCGGCCGGTGAGCAGCTACTCTGGGGCCATGATGTTGTCAGCTGCCGAAGTCAACGAAGAAGAAGAACGTATTCGCCAGCGCGTACGGCAATTGCCGGATGATAAACGGTTTGTTTTTTTTCAGAGAACTGAGCAACAACTGAAAGATCCGGATACCTATGCGACGTTGAACTATCTTTTTGTCGCTGGTTTGCACCATTTTTATCTGGGGAACTGGGTGCGTGGTCTGATTAATCTTTCCGTTTTTCTGGCAGGCTTGATTATGCTGTTTACGCCTTTGTTTGTTCTGGGTATTCTGCTCATCCTGGCTATCAGCGTGGTTGAGCTTTTCGCACTACTCAAATCCCAGGTCATTGTTCAGGCATACAACAATGCCGTTATGAACAGGATTTACCAGGAGGTCGTAAGGGATTGCAAACCATAACCAGATTGACAGCACCTGTTGAAGAACAGGCCGCAATCAATCCAGAATTTCAAGCCTTACACTGGTTCTGCCTTGTTCGACGAATCTCAGTCTTGCTGCTGCGCTTTTACTGACGTCGATGATGTTTCTACTCGATTCGGCCATTCGATCATTGATTGTGACGACTACACTGCGATTGTTTTCCAGATTGGTGACTTTGACCCGGCTGCCGAATTTAATTTTATGATGCGCCGCAGTGAGTTTATTTTGATCAAAAATTTCACTGCTTGCTGTTCTTTTTCCATGATAGAAATCGCTGTAATGAACGGCATAACCCGTTCTGGCCAGTGCCGGGGTTGAAGAGAGTGCTAGAGCCAGCGCACCGATAAACAGTGTAAGACTAAAATTTCTGTTCATATTTTTGCCTTTTGATTAAATTTTTTTCCAAAGCATTTAACTGTTAAAACAGATGCATGCATTCTACAAATAATAATCATAATCAATCCAGTTTAACTACGGCTGGATGAAGGATATAGGAATAATGATCGAAATCCAAGATTTTTCTTGCCTGTCCGTTACCTGCGACGACTGTTCGGGTCCGGCGGTCTTCTAAAAATTGATTTTCACACCGAGATTGAACTGCCGCCCTCTGCGGAACTGGCGTGTGAGCTCACCGCCTTGCAGCACCAGTACATCGTCGTCAAGCAGGTTCTGCATATTCAAGCGGACTGACAACCATTTGTTGATGGTCTGACTGTACACAAAATCCAGTTGATGAAACGGCTGTTCATATTTGTCCGGTGCGCCAAGCAGGCCGGCGGAGACAATGCGTTTGCTGGCGATGTTATAGAGCAGGGTGGCCTGTGTTCCCCAGCCAGGATTTTCATAACCAATCTGGAAATTGAAGATATGTGCGGAGTGCCCCTGCAACGGCCGGTTATTGGTGGTCTGCGCGCCGAGATTTCCGGCGTTCAGTTTTACATTGGAATCGGACCAGGTATAGTTGCCACCCGCGTAAAAATTCTCCAGCCAGGGGTGAATAAAGCCCAGACCTTTGAGCATTTCGACTTCAAACCCGTACACCCGCGCCTTGTCGGCATTTTGGAATGTTTGCAGGCCTGCGGTTCCCGGCAGAGTAACCAGTTCTATCGGTTGTGTGAGATCTTTCCAGAAGAAGCTTGCCATCAGGTTTTCATTCGGTGACAGATAATATTCCCAGCGCATGTCCAGATTGGTGATGTCCGTCTGCTTAAGGTTCGGATTTCCTGTGGTTTCCTGATTGGTATTCAGATCGGTAAAGGGCGCAGGTGATAATTCTCTGAAATCAGGCCGCGAGATGGTCTGACTGAAGCCTGCGCGCAGTTGCTGCTTATCCGTGAGGAAAAGCGTACCGGTTACGGAAGGCAGCATGTCAGTGCGGTTTATCGTGCTGGTGACCGATTGATTGGTGTTGGCGACATTCTGAAATGTTTCGACGAACTGGTCATTTTTTTCCCAGCGGACACCACCGGTAATATTGACCCTGTCATAGAGCGCCAGATCCATTCTGCCGTAGTAGGACAGCAGCTTCTGCGATGCATTGTAGCTGTCGGTGGGTCGTGTGGTGTCGCGCAGCTGGAAGCCGTTGGGCCCGATATTCGACGGCTGGAATATGGATTCCAGTGACGATTGTCCGAGGACAGCAGGATCAGTGGCGGCAGCGCCAGCCGGAGTAAAATTGAAACGCCGGATGCTTGAGTCACGGGCTTTGTCCTGCGTTATGAATCCACTGTTCAATGTCATTTTGTAATTGGATGAAAATTCCAGCGGCAGCTTGGCATCCATGCGCCAGCTTTGATCCTTGTCGACAAGATCGGAAAACGAAGTCTGATTGCTGTCCGCACGACGCGATAGCGCGAAGCCGCCACTGCTGAGTTCATCGAAACGGTAATCGCGCGTTTTGGGTTCGTCGCGATTGGCCGTTGCATTGGTATACAACCAATGGATGGATAAATCCTTGGCCCAGTTGAAGCGGTGATTACCGCCGACTTGCTGCATGAATAATTGGTTTGAAAAGAACCGTAATCGGGTGCGGCGCACATCGGTGATTTCAGCATCGGTAAATCCCTGGCTGATCCGTGTTTCATCAACTGCCTGGCGCAAAAACATGGTGCGTGAAAAAATGCGGTGATTGTCCGAGTATTCAATATCCGCCGCCAGATAGCCATTGAGTTCCATGGTCTGCAATGAGCGCCGTGTGTCAAAATCCTGAATCATGCGCAACGTATTGCTGCCTGTGGTTGGCGTAAACTCGCGATTGATTTCATTTTGATTCCTGAATTGCTGATTCCATCCGCCAGCGGCGATGAATCCCGCCCTGATGTTGCCGCGTTCGAATACATTGCCCAGCGCGACGTCAAAACCGCGATCCGGGCCGGGTGTTTTTTTCGACACGTCCCATACGCCCGAGAGATCTTCACCAAAGGTTTCAATTTCCTGAGGAGAGAACCCGTTGGGATTAAAAACCGTCTGCGGCTGGATGGTTCCGCCGTTCGCCAGCGCCGATGCAATCGAATCGGGCAATTTGCGCGCGCCATCGTCAAAACTGAGGAAATCAATGCCGCCACCCTTGTAGGTCAGTCCATTGGAAAAAGAGGCGTTGTCGTTAAATCCTGTGCTCGCGCTGAAATTAAAGAAAAATGCATCCGGTATGCCGCGTGTGCGCATTTCCAGTGTACCGCCGGCAAATTCGCCAGGACGGTCGGCTGAATAGGTTTTCTGTACCAGTACGCTTTCCAGGAAATTGGTTGGAAAAAGATCCAGCGGCACGACGCGACGCGTTGCGTCGGGACTTGGAATTGCCGCGCCGTTAACGAGCGTCGAGGAAAACCGCTCGCCGAGACCGCGAATAAAAATGAATTGACCGCCCACCAGCGTCAGGCCGGAAGCTCTACGCAGCGCGCTGGCTACATCGGAATCACCGCTGCGGCTGAATTGTTCGGCGCCCAGGACGGTAGTGACTTCGGTGGAGGTCTTTTGTTCTTCGATGACTGAAGCCAGCGTGCCCGCCAGATAAGGTTCCAGTACCACATATTCGGCGAGCTCGACACCTGCCGGTGTCAGATTGAAAGACAGCTCGGCCATCTGCCCGTCAGCGATTTCCACCGCATCTTGCGTCTGACTGCTGTAAGCTGGATGCAGCAGTGAAACGCTGTAGCTGCCAGCCGGAACGGTTGCTTCCAGACGGCCTTCGTCGTCCGTTCTCAGCTGCTGATTCAAACCACTGACAAAAACCTGCACATCCCTGATCGGCCTGCCAGTTTCGACGGAAAACACCTTGACGTTAAGAGTACCTTCACCTTGAGCCTCAGTGGTTTCCGGTAATGTCTCAGCGCCTGCCATCGTTCCTGCAACCGAGCTCTCGATATTGAGTTGTGGCGCGCGGCCATCGGGATAGAACGTCAGCAGAATCTGTACATTCTCAGCAGAGCGTAAAGGCAGATCAAAAACAAAAGATTGATCGCTGGTGGTCATCTTCATGTGGTAACTGCCGGGCGGCAGTTTTGCCGCTATGCTGCCACTGTCATTCGTTCTGACTGTTGCGCCACCATTGCCGCGCCAGCTGATTACATCAGGGGAAGCGGATTCCGGCGGCGTTCCGGTTTGATGCGCATTCACGCTGAGAATCGTCAGTTCGGCGTCGGCAATCGGTAATCCTTCCTGAAACAGATAAATAGAGAATTCGGCTAATTGCTGATTTTCAGTCTCGCCGGATGCCGACATGCTGACCAGCATGGCAATTAATGCGGCAGACCAATAAAGCATCAGACGATCCATGGCGTGATGCGCTTTGTGGTATTTTGGGAAATCCATACGATCAGAGATTTGATACGGTTTTTTTGTCAGAGGCGGGTGATTGTCGACCTGTCAGATGCACTTCCAGGGTTCTTCTTTGCAGACCTGCATCAAACGGCGTAATTCGATACCTTTTCTGAACAACTCGGGTTCGGTTAAGTGATCAAGCTGTTTGCCGGCTTCGGCAAAGCGGCCGCTGGAGAAATAGGCATAGGCGAGCGCATAGCGAACATGCTGATCTTCCAGCAGTCCTGTCCGGTACAGACCGGATTCCATATTGGCTGCGCGTTCATATTGTTTGAGTGCAAGCAGAATCGACAGGCGCTGCTTGAGTTTTATTTTTTGATCCTGCACGCCTTCGTTGAGCGTCAAGGCTTTATGAAAACGGTTTGCACGGCGGTATACTTCCGCGGCTTCCGACAGTAAATCCGGATTCAACAGCGCTGCCTGCTCCAGAATGTATGCGGCTGAGTTTAGCTGGCCCTGATCAAGATAGGTGTGCGCCAGCAACTTTGCGACCGTATCGTTGCCGGGAAACTGCAAACGGGCGACTTCAAGAATCCCGAGCGCTTCCTCAAACTGTCTGCTGAGGCGGAGTGCGTTGCCAATGGCGATATAATCCTCCGCAGCGGCTTGTGATTGCGCCAGATATTGTCTGCCCAGTTTAGCGGCTTCATGGAACAGCTGGAGTTCGACAAAATAAAAAACCTTGCGCCTGAGAAAGCTGTAATCCTGCGGATACAGACGCTGGCCCTCATTCAGGACACTGATTGCGGCGTCAGGCTCGTTCAGGTGCCAATACGCCTGCGATTTCACTGCAATCAGATTGGCGTTGCGCGCATGTTCACCGGACCGGTCAATGGCCTGAATGGTCTTGCGATAATCTTTCAGCGCATAATGCGCCTGCGCCAGATAAGTGAATATAACCGGATCATTCTGTCCGTTGCTTACGGCCTGTTGCAAGTTGTCTCTGGCAGGGGCGAAGTTATTCAGATTTAAATAGGCCAGACCTTGCAGCGTAAAAAAACGGGCGCGGTCTGTTTTGCCGTCTTCCGGATCCACGCTTTGCAGGGCGAGTAGCGCCCGGTCACTGTGACCGTCCCTGAGCATGATCGCCGCCAGTTCCAAGGCATCGGTCTGCTGAGTTTTCGGGTTGTCAGACCAGCTAGCGGTGCTGTAGCATCCCAGTAAAATCCAGAAGCACAGTCCAATAGCACGCTTTCCTGAAGAAATACTGAAGAAAAAACATGCGCGTTTTTTTAGCATGGTCACGATAAATCAAAACGAATTCTTTGTTTGGCCCATACGCGAACGACATCGCCTTTATACTTGGCTGGTTCAAACTGCCAGGATCGTATGCCTTGTAATGCAGCCGCATCGAATACACCCGAGGGATTCGACTCGAGAACCTGAACCTGATCGACCGAGCCTTTTTCGCTGACTAGGATTGATAACACCACATAACCTCTGATGCCATTCTTTTTGGCTGACGGCGGATATCTGAACGCACCCTGCGATACCGCTCTGGGCGGAACATCGACCAGATCAGCCGTCATCACCGCATTGCCGGTTTTGCCGATCAAGGAGTCGTCCAGATCGCCCATTTGTCCGGTGTTAAAACCCAGCATGCCAAGATCAATACCGGAAAGTGCGGTATCGAGTCCGGTAAAGGGCGCAGGCGCCTGAGACGGCGTGATGCGCCGCGGTGGTTCAACTTTTTTGATTTCCTGCTTGGGTTGTTCCTGAATCTGTTTGACCATGGCGATTTCGGTCACTTCCTGTATCGGCGTCTTGTCAATTTTGCCAATATAATGATTCATGACCAGAATGAGTCCGAAAACGAATACCGGACCTGTCAGCATGGAAAGAATCGCTACGCCATGCTTGCCGGTGAATTTGGATTGTCGTGTTGTTGATTGTGTCAGTGTTGTCTGCATAAGAGTTACCCCGCTTCTTTTTTGGTTGCCACACCGACGCTTTCCGCGCCGGATAAACGCGCCTGATCGACCACTTCTACCAGTTTGCCGGCGGGAACACCTTCATCGGTGACCACCAGAACAACTTTGCTGGTCGATGTACTTAATAAATCACGCAGTTTGCTTTGTATCAGCCATATGCGCACCGGCTCGCCATCCAGATAAGTGTCGCCGTGCTGGTCGATATACAACCGGATGGCTTTGCTGGATGCCGATACTGCGCTGCTCGCCTTGGGGCGCTCCAGTTCGAGTTTCATATCCTTGACAAAGGTTGTCGTGACCATAAAAAAGATCAGCAGAATGAAAACGATGTCGATCATCGGGCCGATATCGATGGTTGCATCGGTTTCTATCGGATCGTCGTGATATTGCATGGTAAAAATACTCCCTGTCTGATTAGTGCTGCGAGGGTTGATGAGTCAGTGTTGCTGAATGCACGCATAACAATTCCCTGATCTGTAATAATTCGCGTTCGATTTTCTGCTGTTTTTTATGCAGCATGCTGTGCAGCAGCATGCCGGGAATCGCCACGGCCAGCCCGGTTTGGGTGGATATCAACGCCTGCGATATGCCGCCGGCGATGCCGCCCGATTGGGTAAACAGGGACATCGATCCCAAAGAATCGAATGTCTCGATCATGCCGATTACCGTGCCGAGCAGTCCCAGCAACGGAGAAATGACGACAATGGTTTTGGTCATCACCGAGAATCGCCGGATTTCTTTCAGATAACCGTAGAAAATCTCATCCAGAAAGCGCCGCAGGTTCTTGATTCCCCTGTTACGCAGCACCAGACCCTGTTGTACGGCCTGCTCGACGATGCTGCAAGGGGATTGATGGGCGTTACGACTGTAATAATCAAGCATGTCGTGAATCGACATGCTGCGGGATGATTTCAACGTCCAATACCGGTATCCCAGTCCGTACCAGAGCAACAGGGCACAGAACAGCAGAGGCGGCATGACATAGCCGCCCGCATTGAACAGCCCTTTAATCAGCAGAATAATTTCATGTAAACTGACTGGCATCTGCCTGGTTTCCTGTCATGCCGGGTTGCTCAGCGCGGATGCCATAGGTGCATCTGCAAAAACTGATGTCTTGTTTTCCGGAGTGTCTGGATCCGAAATCGGCCTGCCGAGAAAAGCGTTGGTTACTCTCAGCGCTGCGTGCTCCATGTCGCGTTTGATGCTGCGTGCCCAAGCGGAGAGCACTGAACCTGTCAACAATGCCGGAATAGCGACAATCAAACCCAGTTCCGTGGTCACCAGTGCAATCGAAATGCCTCCGGAAAGCAGCTTGGGATCTCCGGTGCCGAATTCGGTAATGACATCAAATGTGGCAATCATGCCGGTAACGGTGCCGAGCAGGCCAAGCAAAGGTGAAACCGAGGCAATGACCAGAATCGCCGAGCCGAAGCGGTCCAAAGCACCGGATTCGCGCAGGATCGCTTCGTGTACTACGCTTTCCATGTGATCGCGGTCATCTTTCAGGTGCCGCAAGGTGTTCGACAAAACACGCGTGATCGCTGATGCGCCTGCGTCGCAGCTTTTTCTGGCGCTTTCAAGATCACCGTCGATCACCTGCTGGATGACCTGGTCCGCGATATGTTGCGTATTCGCGCTGTTGGATCGCAGCAGATAAATCCGGATGAAGATCAGTAATAACGTCAGGCCGCCAAGCCCAACGATGACCCAGCCAATGATGCCGCCGGAGTGAATGACTTCCAGTATGGTTTTATCAGCGGCTTCTTCCACGGCCTGGGTGCGGGATTCGAATATAAACAGTTGCAGTGTTTCGGGCTGCTGGTTTTTACTGAGTGCAATGGCGGTGTCAGCGGTGGATTCACGCCAGATCTTGAAATCATTACCGCCGGCGGGTACCAGACTGCCACTGCCTTCAGTACTGACGCCATAAGCTGCGATGTTCCCCAGGCGGATGATTTCACCTTGCGTCTGTTTGCCGTTCTCCAGAAAAAAGTTGCCTGATGTTGTCTGGGTGGCGCCGAGCTCGCGCAGCAGTATAAGCGCCTGGTCAAATAGGTAAGCCACTTTTGTGGTGTCATTGCCCTTCGATTCCATCAATGTTGAAGGTATTTCCTTATCATGATTTTTCAGCGTCGCTTCGGCCTGGGCGTAGGTGATTTCCAGTGCGTCGCCGCGTTCCATTGCTGCGGCTTCTCCACGTTCGGCTTCGGCGAGTAGTGTATTCAATTGATCGATTCGGGCTGAACGTTCGACCGAGGCGCGATCCATTACGGCAATTTTGTTATTGAGTTCGCGGATTTCGTTTTGCGTGCTGGCTTGATATTTTTTCAAGCGATCAGTCAGTTCTCTTTTTTGCACCTCAAGGAAGGCGTATTCCCGCTTATAAGCGGTTTCTAAATCAATTTTTTCCCGCGTGGGGGGTGAAGGTTGTTGTGCATTTGCCGCTGGTGCTACAGCAGAAGCCGGTGCAGCATCCTGCGATAGCGGTTCGACGCTGACCGATTCTTCCGCATAAGCGGTTGCTATACCGGTTAGGGCCGCAAGTACCGCAGCGGAAAATATAAGAAGTGATTTATTCATTATTTCAATGGATTCGGTAATTCAAAGTAACCCTGACGGATTTGTTTTTTCAATGCGTCAAACAGTCTGGCGATGCGTTCCGTATCATTGGCTGTCGCGACTGTTTCGAATTTCCATTGCCCATCTTTGGATGGTTTGGCCATGCCGGCCCGGTTGTCGCGGGTTTGAAAAAACAGAAACACAGTGCCGATCTTGGCGATATCCGCGAGAACCTTCTCACCATCCAGCGAGATCGCCTGCTGGTACAGTCCATTTTCTTTGCTTAAACGGATTTCATCCTCAATCAAGGCCCATGCTTGATTGACTGCTTTATTGGGATCAACCAGCTGACGCTCAATATTATCTTCGAGCATTTCAATCGCTTTGATCCGGTCTTCGATTCTGAAGGGATAGCCACCCAGAACATAATGTTTGTAATGCGCGAGTGCCTTCAGCAGTACCGGCTTTAGCTGTTCGCCGGATTGCTCGGCCTGCTTGGAAGCTTGTGAAAGCTTTTCCAGTGTATGTTCGAGTTTCTCAATCGCTGTTTTCTGCCTTCTTTCTTCGACACTCAGGTCAGCAAGCTGGGAAGACAAGGCTGTAATCTGATTCGCGTGCTTTTCTTTCTCGATGTCCAATTGCGTTTGTAGTGTTTCAACTTCTCCGCGAATTTTTGCCAGCGATTTCGCCATATTTTCCAGACTGCTCGCATTCACCGGAGGTGCTGAAAAGATACCTGACGCGACAAGCAATCCGGCCAGCAGAGCGTGGCATTTAGTTAGATGGTTTTGCATAAATTGCTGTATAAAAATGATTTTATTTGCAGTGATTAGACTGAAGCCTCGTGACGGGCTTTCGTATGTGCGAATACTACGCAGCAAATATTGCACTTTTATGACAATGCAATGAAATTCTATTCGTGGTGATATGCCCTTGCAGTGGTTATAAAAAGAAGCAGCCCGATTAAGAAAATGCGCGTCTAACCGATAACAACTGTCACAGTTATAGCTCTATCTAATTAAAAGTATTTAATTGGCCTGGTATGAAGAATCCCTGGAATCTTAAAAACAAATCCGTATTGATTGTCGAGGACTACGACAAAATGCGTCAGTTATTACGAGAAATGCTTGTGCCGCTGGAGCCGACCAGGATAGTGGTAGGCAAAAATGGGAAAGAAGCTATCACGTTACTTGAGAAAAATGCCTTTGATATCGTGTTATGCGATTACAAGCTCGGCAATGGTAAAGATGGACAGCAAGTTCTGGAAGAGGCGCGTCATCGCAATCTATTAAGTCATGCCGCGATATTTTTTATCATTACGACAGAAAATACATCAAAAATGGTCATGGGTGCAATTGACTATTTTCCGGATGATTACATTTCGAAACCCTTCACGCAGTCTCAGATCCATACCCGGTTGGAAAGAGCTTTTCGAAGAAAGGCGAAACTGGAAGGAATCGCTCAAGCCATTAATAACCGTAATTTTTCCAAAGCACTGCAGTTGTGTGATCAGAAACTTCAGGAAGAAGCAAACGGCCTGATCGAAGTTCAGAAAATTAAAGGCGACTTGCTCTGCAAGCTTGGTCTGCTTGATGAAGCAGAACAGTATTATATTCATTTGCTGAAGGGCAGAAATATTACCTGGGCCCGGCTGGCGTTAGGCAAGGTTTATTTTCAGAAGAAAAATTATACTGAAGCGGAAATTCAATTTGAATCGCTGGTCAATGATAATCCGGCTTATGTTCATGCGCTTGACGGATTGGCGGAAACGCTGGAAGTGCAAGGGGAATTGGAACGCAGTCAATACATTCTTGAGCGCGCAATTGATTTGTCGCCTAAATCTTCAATGCGACAACGAAAATTGGGTGCTGTCGCGCTGCAGAACGGTGACTATGAAATCGCTGAAAAAGCTTATGGAGATGCCATTCTAATTGGACGGAATTCTTGTTTTGGTAGCTTGATCGATCTGGCTGGACTAACCAAATCGCTTCTTAGTCAAGAAAAAACCAAAGAGGCATTGGAGGCGATAGAAAATATTCAACAGGATTATAAAAATAATCCGGATGAAAATTTATATGTCTCTCTCTGTAAGTCAATGGTGTGCTTAAAAACCAAGGATATTGCCGAATGTGAAAAAAACCTCAATCTCGTTTTCAAGAATTTGAATAAACGTACGGGTGTTTTAAATCCCGAAATTGTGCTTGAAATCACACAAACGTGTTTGACGCTCGATAATCCTGGGTTGACCGATAAAATCATAAAACAGCTTGTCAGCGATCATTCGGAGAATGAAAGACTGCTTGCTCAGGTGAAAACGTTATACGAGAAGGCGGGCAAGTTGGATGAAGCCAACGAAATTATAGAAAGCACGCGACAGGAAATTATCAGAATTAATAATGAGGGCGTCAAAATGGTTCGTTCGGGCAAACTGGAACAATCGATCAGTTATTTTATTCAGGCCGCAAAAGGCATGCCGAATAATGCAACAATCAATTTCAATGCGGCCTATTCAATGATCAGACAGATGAAGGAATCACGTGAAACAGGCAGATATTTTGGATTGTGCCAGAAATTTATGGAGCAAGGCCATAAAGTTGATCCCAGCAATCAAAAATATTATCAATTATTAAAATTGACAGAAGATCTCAGCAATGAAGCGGCGTAATAGTCTTCAGGGAAAATCGCCCACAGAATCGTTGGATTTTTCAACCGTACTGGCCGGTTGTATTCATGATGTGAAAAATTCGCTCGGTATTTTGATCAACAGAATCGCTGAAGTCAGTGCCGCGTTAGGAGATGGTAAGCACAAAATCGCGCTGGAGCAATTACAGTATCAAGGTAAGCGTATCAATAACCATCTGGTTCAACTGCTGGTACTGTATCGCATCGATCAAGCGCGATATTTCGCGAATATCAGTGAAATCGGTATACGGGATTTTCTTGCCGATACGCTTGATCCTTATATACCGATGTTCACAAACAAAAATATCGCGGTGTCCATCTGTTGCAGTGATGACTTGTATTGGTATATCGACAGCGATCTAATGCAAGGCGTGCTGGTTAATATCATGAATAATCTGTATATATATGCCCAATCTAAGATAGAAATTGCGGCTTGGGAAGAGAATCAGACGCTTATTTTGCAAATAAAAGATGATGGCCCCGGTTATCCCGATGCAATATTTGGCATGCCAATGCGTAATGCGCAAAAACGATTCAGTTTTAAATCAAGCAGCACGGGGCTAGGTTTATTTTTCTCCGAAATAGCTGCAGAAATGCATCGGAACAATGGAAAAAAAGGCTATATCACTATCAGTAACGACGGCATCAATGGCGGTGGCTGTTTTTCTATAGTGTTGCCTTAACTAATTGGATTTAATCGCTTCTAATCACCTTCAGGGCACCTCAAGAAACCGGATTTTCAAGCATTCGCCTTACAGATTGTCTATCGTTCTGCGTAGCCATAATGCGCAGTTACACGTAAAGAGTATTTCTTCATATATCAGCGCCATGCTGTGTTACCCGTTTCTGTTTAAAATTCTGAGACTTCAGCGGTATGTTTGCGTGGATTTCAACAGCGTATCGAGAATCGTACTGCGCACCGCAGGCCACCTGACCTGTTCAGTAAAGAAATATTTTTGGTTGACTTCCAGTTCGATGCCTGCGTAATGGTTTACCGGAAATCTTTGCCGCAGGTATGTTGTAAAGCCATCGGCGTTACCCGAATAAGGGTAGTTACGCCGAATCCTGAGGCTCGGCGCAGTTTTTTTTAGGGCTTTCTGCCAGTCATGGCATAACGTGCGTTCCAGAGGTTTTGATGGATCATACAGCAAGCCGATATCAGCTCGACGTAACTTGCCGTTAAATATCGGTGTAAAGCTGTGTGCGGATATATGAATCACGCGGTTGCGATGCTGGATCGCTTCAGTAATGGCAGTTTCCACGGTGTTACGGTAAGGATAGTAATAGCGCGCCAGAATTTCCTGCCGGGCATTCGACGACAAAGTGCGTGTTACTTCAGAAAATAGATGCGGATGATGGATGGAGCGGTTCAGATCGACAAGCAGGCGACTGATCGTGGCGGTAAATAATGTTGCGCCGAGGCGCTCGGCTAGTGCGTTCGCCAGTTGCAATGCGCCAGAATCCAGTCCCCGGTGACTGCCAAGCAAGGATTCATATCCGCGGAAAAGCAGCCGATAGTCATCCGGAATCTGATTCCCGCCATGTTCGCAGCTGATGATAAAACGGGCATGCATATTACATTCCTGCGTTTTACTCTGTTTCTGTCAGACTGTTGAAAACATACGACCGTCCTTCAAGCAATCGCATAGCTCGCGGTAAACCACTGCCAGATTTTCCCGGCGGAAATCGTTACGCAATGCGCGCAGAATGCGGCGCGCCAGTGGGCCCTGCTCAAACAGCGTAGCAAAAGCTGTTTTCCAGATATCGGATTGTCTTGTTTTCGCCGGTATCAATGTTGTAAACAGGTGGAACCAAAGCTCGCCTGCTTCACAGTCGCCAGCCGTGAAGCCAAATAATTCCAGATATTCACGGTCAATGATCATGGCCTGTTCGGCATCCCGGATACAGTTGCGCAGGATGCGGACCAGACTGTCCGTACTGATGGTTTGTTGTTGGGTGAGTATTGATGTTTTCTGATCGTAAAGCGCCTTTATAATATTCATTAAGACTACCGCAATAGCCAGATCCGCATAAGGGCATTCCTGCACGTCCATGACACGGATCTCAATGGCATTGCGATCGAACCGCGCAACGGCGCCACGTACGTTAAGCCATTCATGTCGCAGCACGCCATCCGGATCATAATTATCGATTTCCCGATACATGGGAGCCAGAATTCTTTGCTGGTATGTATTCCGGCTGATCACAGTGTCCGGGATTACTTTTCCCATTGATGCGGGGATTTTTATTTGGTGTGTGCGATAGTTTTCCATTCTGAAATCCATGAAACCGCTGTAGCGACCGCTGGCAACCGGCGAACTGGCGGTCAACGCTGGCAGGATCGGCAGCACCAGCCGGATGGCTGCATGCAGACGGCTGAATTCCGCGTCATCAGCGAAAGGCAGATTAAAGTGCATGCTTTGCAGATTGGCCCAGCCGTGACGCTTGCAATCAAAAATACGATCGTAAGTTCGATAAATATCGGCATTATCGTGACACCACAGTTGTGTTTCAACGACAGGATTCATCCAAGGGTGCATGGCGGAAGGCATCAACCGGGCCTGCATGGATTCGAGTTGCGCGTTGATGCGTTTGACTTCGTTCTGGAACAAGGGAGGCAGGATCTCAAGACAAAATTCCGGGTTTGCGTTTTTTAACTCGATCAGATGCAGCACAATTTCATTAGACCAGGCCAGCTTGTCACTTTTGACTTCGGAAATCCATTGACCGGAGAGTGAATGCAGCAGTTGATCGGCGACAGGCAGAACCGAAAGTGTGTCGCGGTCAACGATCATGTATTCCAGCTCGATGCCATAGCCGGAAAAAGCAGAAAGCGGGGTTTTCACCGCTGCGCTCCATTCTTGCGCGCTTCGATCCGGTGCAAAAATACATTCATAATCTGGTGATACAGTGCATTTTTTAGGATACCGTCTTCGTTACCCGCATCAACATTGGGATTGTCATTAATTTCGATGACATAACAACGTCTTCCGGTTTGCTTAATATCAACACCGTAGAAACCATCGCCAATCAGGTTGGCTGCTTTCAGTGCCAGTTGCACCACTTTCCGCGGCGCTTCATCCAGTGGAATTGCCTGCGTCAGACCTTCAACATAATCATCCGCCTGTTGATTATGTTTGATAATCTGCCAATGCCCGGGCGCCATAAAATATTTACAGACGAATAATGGGCGGCGGTCAAGAATGCCGACGCGCCAGTCGAATTCGGTCGGTAAGTATTCCTGCGCCACGATAAGTTCGGATTTTTCGAGCAGCTGCCCGACCGTTTGTCGCAATTCCGCTTTCGTTGTCACTTTGACTACGCCCAAGGAAAATGAACTGTCGGGTTGTTTGAGTACGCAGGGCAAATCAAGCGATGGAATCACCTGCTCCAGATTGTGTCTGTGCACAAGAATGGTTTTGGGTACAGGAATCCTGTGGCGAGTCAGCAGTTCGGCAAGATAAACTTTGTTATTGCATTTCAGGATGGAGTCGGGGTCATCGATGACCGTTAACCCTTCCGCGGCGGCATGGCGTGAAAATCGGTAGGTATAGTGATTGACGAACGTGGTGTCGCGAATAAACAGAGCATCGAATTCCGCTAAATGGTTTATGTCACTTCGCGTAATAAATTCCACGCGCATGCCCAGACTCTCGGCTGCTTTTTCAAAATACTTCATGGCCCTGACGTTGGAAGGTGGCTCCGGATTGTCCGGATCGTGCAGAATCGCCAGATCGTAACGAGGGAGGATCGTTTTTAGCCGCCATGGTTTGCGTTTTGAAAAATAATCCTTGGCGGCCTGTACGACAAAATCCTGATGCTGCACGGGTATATCATTGGCGGCGATAATTTTTATCGTGCGCATGCGCCATTCATCGCCGTGACGCTCAAAATAGGCGCGCAACAAGGGTGCGCGCAGAAGGTGAAACAGTTGACGGCTTAATTTGTCGTAATGTTTTGCGATGTTGCGACCAAAATAAATACTCAGCTCGAACTGCCCGGACTTGATTGCTGCAAGAGATTTCTGTATGAGCGCCTCAAGATCTTCAACCAGCAGCCTTGCCAATCCGGGTGATTGGATATCTTCTATCGCGTTGATCTGCGGCAGGGGTTTATGTCCACGCGCTTCGGCAAGCAGTGAAACATAATAGCCGATACTCTGATAACGGTAGGATTTGCACAGATTGAACACGCGTGTTCGAAGATGCCCATCATACGCCGGATTAGTCAGATATTCTCTGGCCGACACGACGGGGATATCAGGAATTTTCAGTGGCCACTGCTGCGGATTGTTGACAACGATGAGTTGATTCATAACTGTTCCCTGGGATACTGGCTGTTTGCATTGGGTGGATGAATCACCAGTAGATTGGAGTCATACGTCACAATACCGAGTAAAATGGCGTTGATAACGCGATCGATATTACACCAGTATTCCTGATTCGGGCCATAGGGATCGTTGATCAACAGCGTACGTTTGTTGCGGTTGTAGCCCGAGATAATAACGAAATGTCCGGCAGGTGCGCCGCGTATGTCGTCCGGTGTATCGTCCGGGCCGTGTTCACGCGCCACGCGATACAGGAACGTCGAACTCAATCCGGTTAAAATCGGCAATCCGCGCCGTAGCAAACCATGAATCAGCCGGCGGGAAAGATCAAGGAATCGAAGACGCCCACCCGCAGCCAGAAATTCCAAATAACCTTTGGTGACATAGCGCAGTCTGCGATCCGTTTTTGCCGCACTCTGAAGGCGCAACCGTTCGGCAATGTCAATGCCGGGGGTGAACCAGGATGGATCAAAAATCATCAGATTATAGGTGTAGATCGTTGCCTGGAAACCGCGACGCAGCGCATCGCAGGCCAGAAAAACATCGAAAGTCCCTGAGCCACTTTCAAGTTTGCGCGTGCGGGAAATAATTTCATCCAGCGCATCCGTTTTTCCCCAATAGTCATAAATGGCATGCAGGCAGGTCGGACCGCAAGTCGTTTCATCCGGTTGCGGTAATATTCTAACGGGCAGGTGATGGACGGGTTTCAGCATGGCAAGGCATAGCAAGAGGTATGGTTGCGCTGGTAAGCAGCTTAACGGGTCATTGGTTTAAAATATAGCTGAAAATGGTTTTATTTTTGTCGGTTTTTTCTTTTTTTAATCATCCCGTACGGTATAGCGCAGCAATCTATTCTAATAGCTTCCATTTGTTATTGTTCTGCCGGGTAATCCGGGATAAGCAGGATCTTCTCATTGCACCCAATAAAAACACCCCTCAATCACGTAATACAAGGCGGAGCCAACATGTTCTGTTCGGTGACTCAGCCTTATCTTAATGTTCGTCGGGTGTTGTGAAGAAGCGTTCGAATTTTACCGCACGGATGAAAGCCATTGCGTCACTGAGGATACTTTCAATGCATCTGCGGACAATACCAAGCCAAAAAAGGCGTTTGTCCATCGCGGTTTTCATGCGACCGGATTCGGCGGCGCTGAATATGGGTTGCATGCAAATGCAGCCGCAAATCGAATTGTTTTGTTTGGTTGGCTGCGTTTACGCACCGGGGTGTTTTTTTATTATCGGTGCGCTGATGTTTATTTCCACTCTTTCGTCCGAGCGTGCCTTTCCATCTTCGCTTGTTTAAGTTAAACTTGCTACAGATTTAAGAAAAGTGGCATATCCATATGATTAATATGGATAAAATCCCTATGTGCCAAAAAGGTTTTTTTGAGTATCAACTTAAGGAGAACATCGCACATGGCCGAGTATCTCACCAAATCAGCCGCGCGTAACATTTTTTATGGCGGCTCGTTTTTCTTTCTGGCTGTTTTTACAGGGTTGACCATTCACACACATTTCTACATGGTGAATGTGGCGACCGATGAGTCTACGCTCACGGAATCCGTGGTGCGTGGCAAGCATGTCTGGGAACGTCATTCCTGCATCAATTGCCATTCGTTGCTGGGCGAGGGGGCGTATTTTGCACCGGAATTGGGCAACGTCTGGATCCGCTACGGTGGCAACCAAAGCCCGGAAGGCGCGCGTGCCGGACTGAAGGCCTGGATGCGCGCCCAACCGACTGGCGTGCAAGGGCGGCGACAAATGCCGCAATTCAACTTGTCCGAACAAGAGCTCGACGATCTGATCGATTTTCTTGAATGGAGCAGCCGCATCAATACGCTTGGCTGGCCTCCCGGTATTGCTGGGTAGCCGTTCGTATTTTCCAAACAGGTTTCTGGCTAGTTCATCGATCAAGACGTTTCACTGGAGGTACGGTAATGAAATATCACACTCAGGCACTTGCTTTTCCCTACTTTATCGCGGCGCTTGCCTTGTTTTTGATTCAGGTCTTAGCCGGTGTCCTGGCAGGCTCTGTCTACGTGTTTCCTAACTTTCTGTCTGAATCAGTGCCTTTTCATATCATTCGCATGATTCATACCAATGCGTTGCTGGTCTGGTTGCTGCTGGGTTATTTTGGCGCCAGCTATTTTTTGCTTCCGGAAGAAAGCGAACGTGAGATCCACAGTCCTAAACTGGCCTGGCTGCAATTGGGTATTTTTGTTTTTGCTGCGCTGGCTGCTGTTGGCAGTTATCTTTCAGGCGTTCACGAAGGACGGGAATTTCTGGAGCAGCCTTTCTGGGTCAAGATTCTGATGGTTATTGCTTTCCTGATATTTATTTACAATGTCACCATGACCGTATTGAAAGGCCGTAAAACGGTGGTATCCATAGTACTGTTGCTGGGCTTATGGGGTGCGGCGATTTTCTTCATGTTTGCGTTTTACAATCCCGATAATCTTGCTGTCGACAAACTGTACTGGTGGTGGGTGGTGCATGTGTGGGTGGAAGGGGTATGGGAACTCATCATGGCGGCGATGCTGGCATTCCTGCTGATTAAGCTGACTGGTGTCGATCGCGAAGTCATTGAAAAGTGGTTGTATGTCATCGTTGGATTTTCCTTGTTCAGCGGTCTGCTTGGCACCGGCCATCACTATTACTGGATTGGCGCGCCGGAATACTGGCACTGGATCGGCATTATTTTCTCCTTCCTGGAAGTCGTGCCGTTTTTCGCCATGATGTTGTGGGCTTTTTATCTGGTCAAAAAGAGCGGTCGGGATCATCCCAATAAAGCTGCCATTCTCTGGAGTCTGGGTTGTCCGGTTATGGCGTTTATTGGCGCAGGATTACTCGGATTGATGCATAGTTTTCCATCGATCAATTTCTATACGCATGGCACGCAGCTGACAGCCGCACATGGGCATTTGGCTTTTTACGGCGCCTATGTGATGCTCAATCTGGCGTTTTTCACTTATGCGCTGCCCGCATTGCGCAAGGTGCAACCTTTCAATCAAACGTTGAATATATGGAGTTTCTGGCTGATGAACGCGGCCATGATCGGCATTACGTTTGCACTGGTATTTGCCGGTGTTCTGCAAACACACCTGCAACGGGTGCTGAATATGGGTTACATGCAGGTACAGTCGCAAATCGAATTGTTTTATTGGTTGCGTTTGGGGGCTGGGGTGTTTTTTATCATCGGCGCGCTGATGTTTATTTATTCGGCACTGGGGCCGGTGCGTGAGCAGACTGTAGCGACAAAGCACGCGCACTGATCGCGATGATCGATAACAATACCAATCAGACGAAACCCGGTAAGACACCTGACCGGACGGATGCGGAATGTATTCCATTTTACCGTCCGTCAGGCAATGAATGCGCATTGTTTGAAGCGGCTTACCGCAAAGGTTTGCCGTTGCTGATCAAAGGACCGACCGGTTGCGGCAAAACCCGGTTTGTCATGCATATGGCCGCGCGTCTGAACAGGCCGCTGCACACGGTTTCCTGCCATGACGATCTGACTGCTGCGGATTTAACCGGACGCTATCTATTGCAGGGCGGTGAAACACGATGGGTGGATGGCCCATTGACACGCGCTGTGCGCGAGGGGGGCATCTGCTATCTTGATGAAGTTGTCGAGGCGCGCAAGGATGTAACGGTTGTGCTGCATCCATTGACGGATGACCGCAGAATTTTGCCGTTGGAACGTACCGGAGAGCTGTTGCAGGCGCCGCAGTCATTCATGCTGGTAGCGTCTTATAATCCCGGGTATCAGAATATTTTGAAATCCTTGAAACCCAGCACGCGCCAGCGCTTTGTTTCCATCAGTTTCGATTTCCCGCCACCCGGAATTGAAGCCCAGATTATTGCCGCCGAAAGTGGTTTACCTGAATCCCAATGTGTTCCCTTGGTCAATCTGGCGCAACGATTGCGTGCGTTGAAGGACGTTGATCTGGAAGAAGTGGTGTCAACGCGTCTGCTGATTTATTGCGCCACATTGATGCAGCATGGCATTGATCCCCATCAGGCGGCAGATGCGGCGCTGGTGGAGCCTTTGTGTGATGATTCTGACGTCATGCAGGGATTACGGGAGCTGATTCATGCGGCTTTCGGTTGACAATGAAATGGCTTGAACTCGCTGAACTGGAAGAGCAGACCGGCCGTATCTGGCACCGGATGGTCGGCAAATCAGCCAGCTACCGGTTTTACCCGGAAGCAGCCGTATCGCTGGATGAACTGCGTGTTGCGCTCGGCGTGTTTTTTCGCGGATTGGGTGGCGCACCCGGCGTAGGTATCATCGCGGGAACGCCACAGTCGTCGGAACATCGACTGACATTGCGTCAGCGGCTTGGCTTAATGCATGAATCGCTCGCTCGGATTGAATGTAATGCGGAACGCATGCTTCTGCCCGAAACGTTGGGGTACTTTCCGGATAGCCGTCTTAATCGGCAGCACTATTTCTGGCTCGCCGCATTTTTCGCCACGGCGCATGATCTCAATTGTCCATTGCAAACCGAATACACCGATCCCCTGCAAGCTGATCTGGCATTTTTACACCGGGCCTACTGGACGAGTGTTAATGTCTGTCAGCGCTACCCAGGTTTGGCGCCTGCTTACCGCAATCTCGGCGCCGCCATTTGGGATCAGCGGCCGCAGCGCGTGCTAACACTCGAGGAACAGGCTATCGAGACTGTGATTCAGGCGCTGTTGTGCCATCAAATCTGCGCAGATGTTCTCGGCAGTGACTTTCTGCGCGCCATTCGACACCATGTGCCCGAATTTTCGCGCTGGCAAGCCACCCGGCATTACCGTACTTTTCTACCGGTGCCTTTATGGGGCGCGATCCATACTTTCGTGAAGCCGGAGAATGCCAGGCCGGACGCACTCGATGATGGAATCGGTTCTAGCGAGGAAACCGATGAGAGACAGCACCAGAAGAAAAGCCGACGGGAAAAACAGGATCAAAGCATGCGTGAGGACCCGTTACTATTGAACCGTTTCGAGAAATTGATGAGCTGGTCGGAAATGGTGAACGTCAATCGCGCCGTGCAGGACGATGATGCGGACGCAGCCAGAGAGGCCGCGAAAGCGCTCGAGGAAATCACGCTCAGCCCCCATGCGCAACGCGCCGCAACACGGTTGAAGTTTGATTTGGATTTATCACCGGACGATGTCAATCCGGCGGTGTTAATTTCCGAGCTGGCTTATCCGGAATGGGATTTCAGGCGCAGGCAGTATCATGACCGGCAATGCCGGATTATTTTTCAACGCGCCACGGAAGGTGTTGAACACTGGGAACCTGATCTTCAGGCCAGAAAACGTTTTCGTAAAATCCGCCGTCAATTCGAGGCGCTGCGGCCAAAGCGGGAAATACTTCGTTATCAATTGGATGGCGCTGAACTCGATATGGATGCGTTGGTGCGCGCGCAGTGTGACATGTTCGCGAATGGCAGCGGTTCGGACCGGATATATCTCGATGCGCGGCAGCATGCGCGTGATTTGAGCGTCGCCATTTTAATGGATGTTTCCTTGTCGACCGACAGCTGGATAGGCGGGCGGCGTATTCTCGACATCGAAAAAGAAGCGCTGATTACCCTTGCGACAGGACTGGCTACATGCCGGGATACATTTGCTGTTTACACATTTACTTCGCGCAAGCGCGATTACGTCCGCGTAACGCGCGTCAAGGATTT
Source organism: Burkholderiales bacterium (assembly GCA_024235735.1). Classification (GTDB taxonomy): domain Bacteria; phylum Pseudomonadota; class Gammaproteobacteria; order Burkholderiales; family Nitrosomonadaceae; genus Nitrosomonas. Next base: position 44,009 of record JACKLU010000010.1, on the reverse strand, counting down.
TAATGAATCGTTTAACGCCCGGATATTACGACGTATCACGGCATTGCAGCCCGGGTACTACACTCGCATGGGCGCGGCATTGCGTCATACGCAACATCTTCTGAGCCAGCGCTCCGAACGCCATCGCCTGATTCTGCTGCTGACCGATGGCAAGCCGAACGATCTGGATTATTACGAAGGCCGCTATGGTGTCGAAGATACCCGGCAAGCCATTATCGAGGCCCGGCGCAGCGGTTTGTCGGTATTTGGAATCACAATAGACCACAAGGCGCGCGATTACTTTCCCTACCTGTTTGGCCGCAGCGGTTATGCAATCGTGGCCCGGCCGGATCGCCTTTCTCACTTGCTGCCGGTGATTTATCAGCAATTGATCGACAGCTGATTCTGGTGCTGACATTATAAATATGCAGCCTTACAACAATTTACACCTTTATAATCGGTATTTGACCGCAAGGCGTTTGCGCCGAGTAAAAAGCGGAGTTTATGCGTAATCAATAAGCATTTGAGCCTGTTTTTAATGCCGTTGCGGCAACCCAAGTAGTTTTAACACCTTTGATCAGCGCATTCGGTAGAATCGTCATTTAATCAAGCAACACAAGGAGTCACTATGTCCAGTCCTTTGATTCAACCTTATTTAATGTTCGGCGGGCGTTGTGAAGAAGCGCTCGAATTTTACCGTACCGCGCTCGGCGCGCAGATTGATATGCTGATGCGCTACCAGGACAGTCCGGAAGCGCCGCCGCCGGGCGTGTTGCCGCCGGGGTTTGAAAACAAAGTCATGCACGCCAGCTTCCGCGTCGGCGGCACTGTGTTGATGGCTTCGGACGGTTGCGAGCAAGGCCAGGTATTCAAGGGTTTCTCGCTGTCGATTTCGGTTACCGAAGAAGCCGAAGCAAAGCGCTTTTTTTCCGCGCTTGCCGATGGCGGGACCGTGCAAATGCCGCTGGCGAAAACTTTCTGGTCACCATGCTTCGGCATGCTTACTGACCGTTTCGGCGTCAGCTGGATGATCAATGTTCTGACTGCTGAATGCGGCGAGTGATTTTAATGACGGCGCATCATTTTTCGATGACGGGTGTCGTTATAGCGATGCTCATTTTTGGCGTCGGCTGCACCGCCCGGCAACTTTACACGACGGGTCAAGCCTGGCAGCAACATGAATGCGGCAGAATGATCGACCAGCAGGATCGCGAGCGCTGTCTTGTCAATGCCAATACCTCGTATGAAACATACACCCGGCAATCCGACGCGGAAGATGGTCTGAAATGACAGCTACCGTGTGCTTCAACGCATCTGCCGGTAATGTCAGGCCGAAAAAATACCGCGTCGATCATGCGATGGTGTTTTGAATGTTGCATGCGGATCGAAACAGTTTTTTTATGATGCGGGCCGGATTGTTGATTTGCCAGCCTGAGTCTGACCGGGTATATAACGAAGTTGGCCCAAATCAGTACAGTAACTGGACTACAGGATGACTGATAAGAAAGACCTGTCGGAACGTGATATCTGCACCAAGTTCGTCATGCCTGCACTCGAACAGGCTGGTTGGGATATGCAAAGGCAAGTGCGTGAGGAAGTCAGCTTTAACGATGGCCGTATTTATGTGAAGGGCAATTTATCGGTGCGCGGCAAGTGCAAACGGGCGGATTTTATCCTCTACTACAAGCCCAATATCCCGGTCGCGGTGATTGAAGTTAAGGATAACAAACACGCAGTAATGGCAGGAATTCAGCAGGGATTGGATTATGCTGTCATTCTCGATATTCCCACGGTGTTCAGCAGCAATGGTGATGGCTTCTACGAACATGACCGAACCGCTGCCGATGGCACGATTGAACGTAAAATCCAACTGCACGAATTTCCCACCCCGGAACAACTCTGGGAACGCTATAAACACTACAAAGGCATCACTACACCGGAGGCCGAGCGTATCAGTGCCCAGGACTATTTCTTCGACGGTACCGACCGCAGTCCGCGTTACTACCAGCAAATAGCTATCAATCGCACGGTAGAAGCCATTGCCAATGGTCAGCAACGCATCCTGCTGACGATGGCCACCGGCACCGGTAAAACCTATACCGCCTTTCAGATTATCCATCGCCTGTGGAAGGCTGGCGCCAAAAAGCGCATCCTGTTTTTGGCGGATCGAAATGCCTTGATTGACCAGACTCGGCGTGGTGATTTTCGTCACTTCAAAGACAAAATGACGGTCATCAAGCACAAGAAGATCGACAAATCCTACGAGATCTATCTGGCGCTGTATCAAGGACTCACCAACTACGATGAAGACAATGACGCCTACCGCGAATTCAGCGAGAACTTCTTTGATCTGATCGTCATCGACGAGTGCCATCGCGGCAGCGCCTCGGGAGACAGCGCCTGGCGGGAAATTCTCGACTACTTCAGTACCGCCACCCATATCGGCTTGATTTTGAAGGTGGAGACATCACCTCGGATGGAGGTGTCATGTTGCTGCGCCAGGCAGATCGGTTGATTGGGCTGAGTCAGGCTGTAGCAGATGTACTGAAAGACAACCGTAGGCAGGCAAGCTGAAAGCATGATGGACTGAGTTTGTTACGGCAGCGGATTTATGGATTGGCTGCCGGTTATGAAGATTTGAACGATCATCAAAAGCTGCGTCATGATGTCGGTTACATTGTCGGTATCGCGCAGAACCAGCGGCTCAATGCCTTGACTGCGCAGTGGCAACAGGCGGCAGAGTCGGATTTTGAGCAATCTGGCGAGAAGGTACGCCGGTTTTACGAACTGTACTATGCAGCGAAAAGCTGGCATCGGCAAAGAAAGATCATTGCTAAAATCGAGCACACCAGCAAAGGCAATAATCCGCGATACATTGTGACCAATCTGACAGGCGAGCCGCAATTCCTCTACGATAAACGTTACTGCGCACGCGGGGACATGGAAAACCGTATCAAAGAACAGCAGCTAGCCTTGTTTGCCGACCGCACCAGTTGCCATTACTGGTGGGCCAATCAATTCCGGCTGTTACTGTCTTCCCTTGCTTACATCCTGTTGGAAACAATACGTCGTGTTGCGCTGAAAGACACAGAACTGGCAAATGTCTATGTGAGCACATTGCGCCTGAAGTTAATCAAAATCGGCACTGTTATCCTGCGCAACACACGCCGCATTCGCTTGCTACTTGCAAGCAGTTCCATACTAAAAACTCTTCTTCCATGTTGCGGCCAAACTGACGCCTGGATAGCACATTTCAAACATCCCAAGCTGATTTCTACCGCAGGAAGTGAACCTGTGGGGACAAACCACAATTTAATACGACTTTATAACCAAATCTGCTGTGAAATTCGAAGCATCAAAGCGAATCTGGAGACAAATCTAATCCAATTGGCATGTTTTGTCATCCGACCAACAAGATTCTGATATTTTTTTAGGTTCGTGCAATATTCGGGTTAGACTGAACTACTACCGACTTTAGTCGGTAGGTTCGGTTTTGGTTGAAGTCAACCAGCTATATTTGAGTGCTTCGCACACGGTTTTTGTTACCGCATGAATGCGGTGGTTTTAAACCTGCATCGACCTTCGGTCGATCATGAGTCAATAAATCAGCGTAACACCAATTGTATTATTAATATAATGATTGCTTATACAGTTGTCAGTCTACACAGGAAACCAAATGAAACCAGAAAAACACGATTTGCATCATGAATTTCCAGAACACCATGATCGCATCCACGCATCCACGCATCCACGCATCCACGCATCGACGCTGAGCAATACGCATTTCGTGCGCCTGTTTGACGAATATCATGAAGTCAACCGGGAAATACGCCGGATAGAAAAAGGTGTTGAAAACACATCGGGTGTATATCTGGAAAACCTAGAAAAAATCGACTTCCATCGAAAGATCAATTGTTTAGATGATCGCACACGCTTGATTCTGATTTAAAACACACATCGAGCCTGATTGGCAACTGCGTCAATAGCGAATTCCATCAGGAATTGGGGTGTACTCTCTAATAATAGTCCGAGTGTATAGCTGCAATCCAAATCAATTCATCATCAGCAATTGAATGCCTTGCAATTTGTGACCTCCATGCAAGGTCTGACGTGACTTCACAAAAAAATTCAACCAAAGGTGCTATCGTTATGCAATGACTATGGAATTAGAGATTCTTTATAGTGTTGCTTTTGTTTATCACACAGTTGTACAACTGGTTTAGTCAAGAGATGTTTTTTTCTTCGAGCAATCAGTAAAGCATTGATAGAATTTCGATTTATCATGGGTGTTGTACATAATAATATGCGATTTATGGCTTTGTTTCGAATATGCGGAGGGTATCAATGAAATCACACGAAGTAAAAATTTTATCAACAGCTATCGTCTTTTTATTTACCGCTGGATTCTTGTCGGGCTGTGGCGAAAAAGAAAAAACAGACTGGATTGAAAAAAGAGCACAATTGAACGCCGAAAAGGCAAAAGAGAAAGGGAAAACAATCATTGCACCCGAACCTTTAGCTGAAGAACCCACATCGATGGAAAGTGTTTTAGATGGTATCGATGCAACTGGAAAAGCAATTTCAGAAACAGCAGACAATATGATGGATGCCATTGAAGACAGCATTACCATTGCACAAGACAAAGCGACTGACATGCATGAAAGCGCTGTTGAGACAATCGATGCGACTATCGTTGAGTCTGTGGCAGAAATTTTAGATGATAGTGACGAAGTAGTGACAGCTACACCTGATTTAATACGCCGTGTGCAACAAGCGCTTACTAAAGCTGGTTACAAACCAGGTCCTGCAGATGGTGTCAGCGGCGCTAAAACAGTGGCAGCACTTAAAAGTTTTCAACAAGAAAATAACCTAGCAACCGGTGCATTAACAAAAGAGACGTTACGCGCATTAAGAGTTGATTATTAATGCTTAAAGCATTTTAACAGTCTGGGGAGGTTCATAATACATTTGGTGTTAGACGAGCAGATCGTATCTGCTCGTCTAACACCATGTTGAACGCACCGCTGAGTGCTTTGAATTTTTTGTATCAGTGTATCGTTCATACCTAATACGCGCGTTCGGTGCGGTAGAAGTCTTCCAGAATATCTTTTCGTTCTTCATTCAGTTTTTGGTAATCGGGCAACACGCGCATTTCGAATTCATGGATTGCATCCGGATCCTGAGCAAAGATAAGCCGTCCGGCACTCAGGATTTCTTTTACAAAACCGTATTAATTAGTCAGGCACAAACTGATCAAATCAACGTTACCTCCCAGTTTTGTTTCCAAATCAACGCGGCAGGGCGATAAGGGTAAGTCTTTTGTCTTGACAGCGGAATGAAAAGGCAAAAGCAACGCAAAGTCTATATCGCTATCTGACCACTCGTTTCCGGTATCGTAACTGCCAAAAAGATAAACACCTTGAGTATCGGGATAGAAATCAAGAATGGATTGAATGATCACTTCGTGCTTCATATCAACACCAAGAGTTAGAACAACTGAAGTCACCGTTGTCAAATTTTGCATTTACACATGGCTTCAATTTCACCCAAACTCCGGCCACCCTACAACGCCCGTATACGCCGTCAGCAATATGATGCACCCGAAAATTATCCGGTAACAGGCGAACACCGTAAGATCATGATTGCTGATAAAGCGGATCAGGCCGCACACGGCAACTAAAGCGCTGAAAAATGCAGCGATAAAACCGACGGCGAACATGCCGATGTCGTTAAATTCCAGAATGGCGCGGTTTTTGTAGACATCGTAAAACGTGGCGGCGAACATGATGGGGATCGCCAGGAAAAAGGAAAACTCGGCAGCAGCTTTGCGTGACAGGCCGAACAGCAGGCCGCCGATGATGGTCGCGCCGGAGCGCGAGGTGCCCGGAATCAACGCCAGGCATTGCGCGCAGCCGACTTTGAACGCATGTTTCCAGTCCATATCATCGACCTGCTCGACTTCAATTTTATGATCGCGTCGTTCCGCCCATAAAATCACAATACCGCCGATGACAAGCGCAGTAGCCACCGATAATGGATTAAACAGATACTGCTTGATCACATCTATAAACAGCAGACCCAGAATGGCCGCTGGCATGAAGGCGATGAGCGCGGTAGGATGCGGTGAGGCACGAACCGCATCGTTCGAGAAAAGCGAATGAACAAAGGTAATCGATGACAGAATATCGCCGTTTTCAACATCCCGGCCACTTGGTTTTTTACGGTCAATTTAGCCGAGCGTCGCGGCAACCGGCTATTGACCGATCATATTGATGGTTTAAGGGCAGCGTTTAGTCATGTGAAACGCAAACACCCCCTTCAAGATTGATGCGGTCGTCATATTGCCGGATCATTTACATTGTTTTTCCACGCGCTGGGGATTTATCAAGGCGCATTTTTCCCGACAGATTGCCAAAGACGAGAGGATTTCGAAAAGTCGAACAAGCCGAGGAGGACGCGGTTTATGGCAACGGCGATTTTGGGAGCACCTGATTCGAGATGAAACCGATTATCGGCAACACATGGACTATATTCACTGGGATCCCGTCAAGCATGGTTGGGTGCGTTGCGTTAAAGAGTGGCCGCATTCGAGCTTTCATCGTTATGTGATCGCTGGAGTTTATGCTGAAAATTGAGGTAATGGAGTCGATTTGTCGGATAGGGTGGCAGGGGAATGACCCGAACGATGCGGTTCGTGCCTCACCGCATCCTACCGAACTTCTTGTAACCGGTTTTTAACCCACGTGTAACTGCGTGTGCCGCCATCCTTGCGATACCAGGTATAAAAGGCTGGCATTCCAGCCTGAAGTGTCTCCTGTAGCCATTCTGTCCGTTTCATCACTATCCCTCCTGGGATAACAATAATCCGGACAAACCATTTGCTACATACCCGGACAGTTTATTTGTTCTCTACACGGTTGTAAGCGTGATCATACCGGATAGCCAGGATGTGTTACCATTAAACGGAGTGTTTGCTGATGACCTGAAGCCAGATCGCAGATGCAACGGATTTGCTGAAAATATCCCGATGCCGGGTATGTTGATTAATTTTTACAGGCGGAGCATGAATGCCATGATGAAACAAAAGCTATTGATTTCCGGTTGGGTGATTTTGCTGTTCTATAGCGGTGTTCTGATAGCCGACGCCCCGCCGACTGTTAAAAAAAGCGAGCAGGATCAGGTCAGAGAGGTGGTGCGTCATGTGCTGGAGTCGAACGAGGTTTTTGTAAAAAGGCTGCCGCCGGATTATTTCACTGATTTGATTCACGGCCAGAAACCGATCGCAACTATGGTAACCTGCGCCGATTCCCGTTTACATACGCATGCGCTCGATATTCATCCCGACGGGGATATCTTTCTGGTACGCAATATTGGCAATCAGGTTTCCATTTCGGAGGGATCGATAGAATATGGTGTGCGGCATTTGTATACACCCGTGCTGTTTATTATAGGGCATTCTTCCTGCGGCGCCGTTGAGGCGGCAATGTCGAAACCGCCCAATCTTGAACCGTCGATTTGGCGAGAACTGGAAACAATCAAGGTTGCCGGTAATAAGGCGAATGACCACGCAGAAGTCCAGAAAAGCGTGGAAACCAATGTCAATCATCAGGTCTTGGCCGCATTAAAAAAGTACGAAAAGGAAGTCAGTGAAGGTCATTTAACTGTTTTTGGCGGTGTTTACGATTTCCGTAATGATTATGGTCGGGGCAGTGGGCGCCTTGTTATCATTAACGTCAACGGTGATACCGATCCGGCGAACATTGAAAAGTTGCAGTTGTATAATTTCAATTAAGCGTTGAATTTCGGTAGCGACCGATGATGATAAAGAATCCGTAATGCCGCAAAGCTTCAGAATCCTGAACATGCAGAATTGTTTTATTGCCAGTCAAAGTAATTGTTGCAGGAACTGAACGAACGTTATCCGGCTTATGCCGAATTCCGGAAAAACCTGGATCGGGTGAACAATAGATTGTCAGGAATAATCTGATATGGTCAAGTAAAACCGGACACCCCAGTTAAGCAACGCTCATCGATCTTGTCACTTCTGCTTCATATTGGTTTGGGTTTTTGTAGCCAAGGTATGAATGCAGCCTTTGGTTGTTATAAAACACAGCGATATACTGCAACACATCTTGCTGTGCACCATAGCGGGTTTGGTAGCCCGGTAGGATGCGGTGAGGCACGAACCGCATCGTTCGAGAAAAGCGAATGAACAAAGGTAATCGATGACAGAATATCGCCGCCTTCAACATCCCGGAGCCACTTGGTTTTTTACGGTCAATTTAGCCGAGCGTCGCGGCAACCGGCTATTGACCGATCATATTGATGGTTTAAGGACAGCGTTTAGTCATGTGAAACGCAAACATCTCTTCAAGATTGATGCGGTCGGCATATTGCCGGATCATTTACATTGCATCTGGACTCTACCGGAGGGCGACTCAGATTTTTCCATGCGCTGGGGACTTATCAAGGCGCATTTTTCCCGACAGATTGCCAAAGGCGAGAGGATTTCGAAAAGTCGAACAGGCCGAGGAGAACGCGGTTTATGGCAACGGCGATTTTGGGAGCACCTGATTCGAGATGAAACCGATTATCGGCAACACATGGACTATATTCACTGGGATCCCGTCAAGCATGGTTGGGTGCGTTGCGTTAAAGAGTGGCCGCATTCGAGCTTCCATCGTTATGTGATCGCTGGAGTTTATGCTGAAAATTGGGGTAATGGAGTCGATTTGTCGGATAGGGTGGCAAGGGAATGACCCGAACGATGCGGTTCGTGCCTCACCGCATCCTACCGAACTGCCCACGGAAGCGGAATTGATCGCCGAGCTGGAATGCGAGCGGCGTTTGCTTGAGGAAAAAAATAATGGGTTATGATTTGAAGTTGGCGTTTCTTGGAATGGGGGCGGTGTAGTGGCTTTTTGGAATTCAGTCAAATTAGGTGATTTCCTTACGCCTTATCGATTCGAACTTTCGAGAGATAATATTAAGACACTGTTGCTCCCCCTTCCCTCTGTAGAAGAACAACAAGTAATCGTCAACAAAGTCGAAAAACTGCTTGCCCTCTGCGACCAGCTGGAAACCCAAATCACCCAGAACCAGGTCCACGCCGAACAACTGATACAGGCGGTGTTAAAAGAAGCTTTTGGCCATAACCGCGAAGCCGCACTCCGATCGGTATAAAAGATCACCTGTTTTCCGGACAAGGACTACGCCATTGCGTCACTGACCAAGCGTAAATGTCTGACCAGTTCGACGCAATACTTGTGAGATGATGGTGAACAAAAGAATATACTTAAGCGAGTATTCAGGAATGGAAAGCATCAGGATTCAATCCGCTGATGCCGCATGTTTTAGCTTTCAGGTTAGATCGGTTGCAGAGGCCCATGAATTGCGGTGCATTCTGTATCAGCGCGTAAGCATTTCCCGTCGGCATCGATTAAAGCAGGCAACTTCACCGGGTAAATTTCTTCAAGAGACCTTTGCACGGAGTCATGAGCGGTGCGAGAATAAGGTAAAAATTTGCGAAAAAGCGGAGTTTACACGGGGTAAATGAGCATTTTTCGCAAATTTTTAACGCGATTATCGTGCCGCGTAGTAACCGTGCAAAGGTCTCTTCAAATATAATCAATGAACATTTCTATACATGAGGCATGAAGCATGAAACGGATGATGCGCTTGACCCGGACTTTACCGGTGTGGTTGTTTTTCTGGCTGTTTGCCGGCACTGCTGCTGCGCAGCAGTTTGATCATACGCACAGGCTCTGGGATGGGTTGCTGCACGAACATGTCGTGATGATCAATCAGGGGCGGGCGAGTCAGGTCGATTATGCCGCTTTTCTGCAGGATCGTCCGGTGTTGCAGCGTTATCTGGCGCAATTATCGGCGGTGAATGAAGCCGTATTCGCGGGCTGGAGCAAGCCGGAGCAACTGGCGTTTCTGATTAATGCGTATAATGCATTTACCGTCGAGCTGATTCTGACACGCTATCCGAAACTCGATTCGATCAAGGATCTGGGTTCCTTTTTGAGCAGCCCCTGGAAAAAGGAGTTCGTGCCGCTGCTCGGCCAAAAACGTTCGTTGGATGATATTGAGCATGGCCTGATCCGTAATCCCGGCGATTATAACGAGCCGCGCATTCATTTCGCGGTGAACTGCGCATCAATCGGGTGTCCCGGCTTGTTGAACGAAGCTTTTGTCGCCGAGAAGCTCGATCAGCAACTGGAAGCTGTTACCCGGGCGTTTCTGCAGGATCGTACGCGCAATCGCTTTAATGCCTCGACCGGTGATCTGGAAATATCGAAAATATTCGACTGGTATACCGAGGATTTTGAACGCGGATGGGGCGGCTGGCATTCGTTGAATCATTTTCTCGTGCATTACGCGGATAGCCTGACTGACAACGCGCAGGAGAAAATGGCGGTTGCGACGGGTAATTTCAAAGTGCGCTATCTGGATTACGATTGGAAATTGAATCATAAGAAATGAGAATGTCCCTACACATCAGCGCGGATGGTCATTTACGGTTTTATCGGACGTTCATTTGTGTGATTATCGCCGGATTGCTGGTGTTTTCAGTGACAACCGCGCATGCCGCGGCGCAACGGCTGACGCTGACCGGTTCGAGCACGGTTGCGCCGCTGGTCAATGAGATCGCGCGGCGGTTTGAAGCGCAATTCCCCGGCGTGCGCATCGACGTGCAGACCGGCGGATCATCGCGCGGCATCAACGATGTACGCAAAGGCGTCGCGGATATTGGCATGGTGTCGCGCGCGCTGAAGCCGGGTGAAGAGGATCTGCATGCGCATACCATCGCGCTGGATGGCATCGGTCTGATTGTGCACGCGCGCAATCCGGTGGTTTCACTCAGCAGACGGCAGATCGTCGATATCTTCACGGGTAGAATCACGCGCTGGAGCGCTGTCGGCGGGGACGATGCGCGGATTACCGTGGTCAACAAGGCGGAAGGGCGTTCCACGCTGGAGCTGTTTCTGGAATATTTTCAACTGAGAAACAGCGTCATCCGGCCGCATGTCATCATCGGTGATAACGCGCAGGGCATCAAAACGGTAACCGGTAATCGTAATGCAATCGGTTACGTCTCTATCGGCGCTGCGGAATATGAATCCCGGCGCGGTGTTCCGCTGCGCCTGCTGGCGCTGGGGGGTGTCGCGGCTTCCGTGGACAATGTGCGCAATGGAAACTTCCCATTATCACGCCCGCTCAACCTGATCACGGCCGGTGTACCGCAGGGGCTGGCGCGGCGATTCATTACCTTCGCGCAATCCGCGCAGGTGCATGATCTGATCGAGGCGCAGTATTTTGTTCCGCCGGATGCAGGCTGACAGGTTGCTGGTCTGGGTTTTGCGGGGCGGTGCAACGTTGACCGCGCTGGTGATGCTGCTGATTCTGGTGTTTCTGTTGTTCGAGTCCTGGCCTGCCTTGACCGGGTTGTCGCTGATAAGGTTCGTGACCGATGCAGCGTGGCATCCGCTGGAAGGCGCATACCATTTGATGCCCATGCTGCTGGCCACGTTGCTGGCAAGTAGCGGGGCGCTTATGCTGGCAGTGCCTTTGGGGCTGGCTTCGGCCGTGTTCATTGTCTTTTTTGCATCGCCGCGTCTGGCGGCGGTGTATAAGCGGCTGATTGAATTGCTGGCCGGAATTCCGTCGGTCGTTTTCGGTTTCTGGGGTCTGACGACGCTGGCGCCTTTGATCAACGAATGGCATCCTCCCGGCGCGAGCTTGCTGGCTGCCGTACTGGTATTGACGCTGATGGTGCTGCCGATGATTACGCTGACAGCTTATACCGCGTTTGTGGCTGTTCCGGATGCGCTGTTGCGCAATGCCGCTGCGCTGGGGTTGTCCCGTTGGGGTATGATCGTTGGCGTTGCGCTGCCTGCCGCACGTAACGGTATTATCGCCGGAATTATTCTCGCTGCGGCGCGCGCACTCGGTGAAACTATGGCGGTGCTCATGGTTGCGGGCAATGTCGTGCAATATCCTGAATCAATTTTCGATCCCGTGCGTACGCTGGCCGCCAATATCGCACTGGAAATGGCGTATGCCATGGACGATCACCGCGCTGTTCTGTTTGTCTCGGGATTGTTGCTGATGGCGCTGGTGATGGTGTTGTCGGTGCTTGCCGGATTATTCGAAAGGCATCGTCATGCCTGAAATCATCATACCGGTGTCCGTCAGACAGAAAATTCGCGATTTTTCCCTGCAAGGCCTGATGTATCTGGCGGTATTGCTGGTCAGCGCGGTATTTGTGTGGTTGCTGGCCGATCTCGTGCAAGGCGGCATGGCGCATCTGTCCTGGACATTTTTGACCGAATCGCCGCGCGATGCCGGGCGTTCCGGTGGTATTGCTTCGATTTTGGTATCCACCTTGCTGATTCTGTTGATCGCGCTGATTGCCGCAATCCCGCTGGCTTGGGCGACAGCGGTATTGCTGGCCGAATTTGTGCCGATTGACAGCCGCTTCGGCAGAATAGTGCGTTTCAGTCTGTATGTGCTGGCGGGCGTACCTTCGATTGTGTTTGGGTTATTCGGCAATGCTTTTTTCAGTATTTACCTGGGTTTCGGATTTTCCATTCTGTCCGGCGGACTGACGCTTGCCTGCATGCTGCTGCCGATTCTGACCAGCACCGCCGAAGCCGGTATGCGAGCAGTGCCCGATGCGTACCGGTTGTCGGCAGCCGCGTTAGGTATGACGCGCACGGCTGCGTTGATTCACCTGATATTTCCGGCGGCTGCGCCTGCACTTGCCGCGGGACTGCTGATCGGTATCGGGCGTGCGCTGGCTGAGACAGCGGCGTTGCTGTTCACCAGCGGTTATGTCGATCGCATGCCGGACTCGCTGCTCGACTCCGGCCGTGCGCTGGCATTGCACATTTTCGATTTGTCGATGAATGTGCCGGGTGGCGACATGCCGGCCTATGCCGCTGCGCTGGTGCTGGTGAGTCTGTTGCTCGGTATTAATAGTCTGGCCATGATGTTTGCACATGGACTACAACGCAGGCGTATTCTCACATGAATGGCAATCATGATGCCTTTACACTCGGACCGCTGGAAACCGGGCCGGCGTGCTGCGTACCGCATCCGCTGATTCAGGTCAGAAATCTGTCATTGCAGTATGACGGCAAGACCGCGCTGGACACGATTACACTCGATATTTACCAGGGTTGCATTACCGCGTTGATCGGGCCATCGGGTTGCGGGAAAACCAGCTTTCTATCAACAATCAACCGCTTGACCGATCTGATTCCAAGGTGCAATGTGACAGGGCAAATTCTGGTCGGCGGTCAGGATATACGTCATCCGAATTGCGATGTTCAGACGCTGCGCCGCCGGATCGGCATGGTTTTCCAGAAACCGGTTCCTTTTCCGTTATCCATCCGGCGTAATCTTTCACTGCCGCTCAATGAGCATGGCGTTACCCGGAAAAACGAAGTTGCCGCGATTATCGAGCAGGTGTTGCGCGATGTCGGTCTGTGGAATGAAGTGCATGACCGGCTGGATGCTTCTGCGCTCAGCCTGTCCGGCGGACAGCAGCAGCGCCTGTGCATTGCGCGCGCGTTGGCGCTGAATCCTGAAATTCTGCTGATGGATGAACCGTGCAGTGCGCTGGATCCGATGGCTTCGGGTGTCGTGGAAGATCTGATCTGCCGCTTGCAAGGGCGCTATACCATAGTCATTGTCACGCATAATCTGGCGCAGGCCCGGCGCATTGCCAATTACGCAGCATTCTTCTGGGTCAGGGAACGCGCCGGGCAGCTCGTTGAATTTGGCCGCAGTCAGCAGATTTTTGAATCGCCGCGCCATGAACTGACAGCCGCGTATGTGAATGGCAGCCGGGGATAAAATCATGGTGCGCGATCTTATGCGATAAGACGGCATTCGATTTATAATCTGTCTTTTTATCAAAAGGTATTGCGTGATGATGATGCTTGAATTCCATAAACATTTTAACAGGCGCTGTTATGTCGCGCTGTGCGCTGTCATTGCGTTGCTTGTTCTACCGTGCACGGTTTCCGCGGATGTGTTGTGTGTTCAGCAGGAAGATGCGATGGCGCCCTGTTCGTACGAATTACCGCGCGACACCATTGATCAGCTTAAGATTGACGCTGGTTTCGGCTGGGGAATTTTCAGTGGCAGCATATACAATGGCGACGGCATGCATTTGATTACGCGGCTGGTGGTCAGCATGGAGCCGATTCATGATCATCATCACATGGATATGATGGGTGATATGCATGCCATGTCGCATGAAACCAAAATTCATGAAATCAAAATGAACCTGCCGCCATTAACCAAAGGTGCGCTTTCCATGGCGCTGCCGGCGGAGGATGCGGCCATTCACGATTTTAAGTGGGAAGTGGTCAAGGTGTATGGTTATGCGGTGGAGAGCAAGTAGTCTGTTGTGTTTCTGCAATAAAGTTTATCTCGCGTCGGCATTTTGCATTATTAAACAACATATCTACTTATGCGACGATCAATAAAAAACATCCGCAATATCCTGATTTATACCGCAATTGTCGCGGTGATATCGCTGATTTACTTCATTTACGCGTATGCGGTGCATTCCATTCCGGAAGAGCGGGAAACAGCGCTGACTGAGGTGGGTGAATTTTTCGGAAAGGTTGGGCTGGGATTGCTGTCGTTTATCTATTTCCGTACTTTTCTCAAGCTCGCCCTGGGTCAGGGTAAGCTGGCGCAACGCCTGCTGCCGGATTATGTGTCGCCGGTCAGTTCGTCGGCGCTGAACAATCTACTGGCCTGGTTGAACCGAACGCATATCTATTTCGGGATCGCGGCTGTTGCCGTTATTCTGCTGCATATAGCCATGATGGGATTTTCACGCTACAGCCATATCCTGTTTTTCCCGATTTTATTAGGACTCGTTATTTGGCAGGGATTGTTCGGATTGTTTTTAACCTGGCGCTATTCGCCCGCGGAGCTTAAGAAATTCTCGCACGGCGTGCATGCGCAGTTCATTACGGGAATCGCCATCGGTATTTTTGCGTTCTTTGGTCATTTGTTGATTGATGACTAGGAGACTGTCCGAAAATAGACGGATTTACTGCAGGCAGCTTCCTGGAAGGCGCTTCGGTTACAAATTTTTTTGCAGCACAGTGTCTTCCGTTTCATGTGATGCATCAGGATAGTCTTTGCTGAAGTGCAGGCCGCGGCTTTCATGCCGCAACAATGCGCTGCGAACGATCAAATCCGCGGTATCCACCAGATTGCGCAATTCGAGCAGATCGCTGCTCACCCTGAAGTGGGTGTAGTATTCGTTGATTTCCTCGCGCAGCAATTCAATTCTGCGCTGTGCGCGTTGCAGGCGCTTGGTGGTTCTGACAATACCGACATAGTTCCACATAAACCGGCGCAGTTCGTCCCAGTTATGCGAAATGACAATTTCTTCATCAGCGTCGGTCACACGGCTTTCATCCCAGTCCGGAATCTGCGGCGCAGTGATGGCTGGCTGATGATTGATGTCCTGCGCGGCTGCTCTGCCAATGACCAGACATTCGAGCAGGGAATTACTGGCCAGACGGTTGGCGCCATGCAGTCCTGTGTGCGCGGTTTCTCCAATCGCGTACAGGTTGTTTAAATCGGTACGTCCGCATTGATCGGTTTGAATGCCGCCGCAGGTGTAATGTGCTGCGGGTACCACCGGTATGGGTTCCTGTGTCAGATCGATGCCCAGTTCCAGACAACGCGCATAAATGGTCGGAAAATGCTGTCGCAAAAAATCAGCGGGTTTATGTGAAATATCCAGGTAAACACAATCAAGACCGCGCTTTTTCATTTCAAAGTCGATTGCGCGCGCGACGATGTCGCGTGGCGCGAGCTCGGCGCGCTTGTCATGCCGGGCCATGAAACATTCACCATTGGACAGTCTCAACAAACCGCCTTCGCCGCGAACGGCTTCGCTGATGAGGAAGGATTTTGCGTGCGGATGGTAAAGGCAGGTGGGATGAAATTGAATAAATTCCATATTGGTGACCCGGCAGCCTGCACGCCAGCCCATCGCGATGCCATCACCGGTGGCGGTATCCGGGTTGGTGGTATAGAGATAGACCTTGTTTGCGCCGCCTGTCGCCAGAACCGTATGCTGAGCCGTGAATGTTCTTACGCAACCATCTGTTTTGTTCAGAATATAAGCGCCGAGGCAGCGTCTGTTCTGTTGCTCGGAATTATCGCGGGCCTTGTCGCTGGTGATCAGATCAATGGCGATATGCTGCTCAAAAATCTGAATATTGGGCGCATTGCGCACTTTTTCGATCAAAGTGCGCTGAACGGCATTGCCGGTTGCGTCACCGCTATGAATGATGCGGCGCACACTGTGTCCGCCTTCTTTGGTCAAATGATAACCTGTGCCGTTGCGGTTATCACGGGTGAATTCGACGCCTTGGTCAATCAGCCAATGGATTGCCTCCCGGGCATGATCGGCGATAAAACGCACCGTGGATTCCTGGCATAAACCCGCACCGGCAATCAGTGTATCCTGGACATGTTTTTCCGGAGAATCTTCCGGCGACAGCGCTGCCGCAATACCCCCTTGAGCCCACCCGCTGGCGCTGTCATTCAGCGTTTGCTTGGTGACAATACAGATCTGTTTCGTTGAATCAAGATTCAGCGCCAGTGTGAAGCCGGCAAGTCCGCTGCCAATGATGAGCGTGTCAAAATGCTGGTTAAGCTGTTTGTGCATTCGGTGGGTGCGTTGAATGGTTTTGTATCAGATCGAGTCGTGACGGCAGCGCGGGATTGGCGGTGTTTTTTTCCGAGACTGGCTGGCGCACGGTTGCGTGCGGAACGTTAGCATGTGACCAGGTTAATCGTTCCGCGACTGCGAAATCCGAGTACTTCGGTCTTGCCATCGTCACTTTCAAGGCTCAGCGCATTCCAGGTGCCATTCAGTGTAGCACTGTCAAGCTTCACAGCCACCGTTTCACTCCAGACCTGATTACCATCTTCATAATCCGTGCTGACAATCGTCATCTTGATTGAATTGCCAATAACAATGGCATTGCCGTGCGAAGCGGAAGGACCATTGGGGCCGTAGTCGATCGAGCCTAGCAGGACAAAATGGCCGCCTTCCTTCTCATAAACACCGAACCTGTATCGCCATAGATTTTCCTGTTTGCTGCTGAAGACCTGCCAGCAAAGTTCACCGTGAAATTTATCCGCAAGTAGCGGTGGTGCGAATAAAAACAGAAATGTGCTGGTAAGTAATAGTGAGAATAACTTGTGCATGATGCTATTCCTCTCCCGTTCCCTTGATAACCTGATGCCGAAAATTTTGATGACTGCGCGATTAAGTTAGCATAGTTTTATATTTTTAGTGCAATTTAATAAGACTTGGTTTTCCGGCGACTGTTATGAGAAGAATTGCTGTTGTTATTTCGGTAAGTTTGTTTGTTTAATTCGCTGATCAGCGCAGGGTTATCAGGCGCAGTTCAGTTGATTTATTTGGCGCTTTCCGCTGCGTTTGCCTTGGTTTTCTGCATCAGGTCCTCAGCTTCACTCAGCAAAAAATCCCTGAAAGCCTGGGCAGTTGCCGACAAGCGTTTGTTTTTGCGGATGACAACATACCAGTTGCGTTGAATCGGAAAACCCTGCACATCAAGCACGGCCAGCCGTCCGGTAGTCAATTCCAGTTCTGCGGTATGCCGGGACATGATACCCAGTCCCATGCCGGCCTGAACTGCTTGTTTTATGGCTTCGGTGGTGTCGGTTTCCATGCCGGTGCGTATCTGTGCGTTATGTTGCTTGAAGAAACGCTCCATTGCGTTGCGCGTGCCGGAGCCGGGTTCGCGCACCAGAAAAACTTCCTGAGCCAATCGTTTTACGGGAATTCTGGTCTTTTTGCACAGCGAATGATCCGGAGGCGCGACAACCACGAGCGGGTTTTCCATGAACGATTGACTGACAATGTCCAGACCTTCCGGTGGCTGTCCCAGGATTGCCAGATCGATGTTGTTATCGTCAAGCTGTTTGAGCACCGATTCACGGTTGGAGACATTCAGACTCACGGTTATACTTTTGTGCCGCTGGCAGAATTTTGCCAATAAATGCGGCGCGAAATAATTGGCGGTTGTCACTACGGCAATGTTCAGTTTGCCGCGCTCCATGCCTTTGAGTTCTTCAAGCGCGGTTTCGAGATCAGATAGCCGTTGCAAGATGTCCCGGCTGTACTGGTAAAGTTCATTGCCGGCTTCGGTCAGATGAATTCGCTTGCCCATCAGCTCAAACAAAGGCAAACTTACATTCTCTTCCAGTTGTTTTATCTGCATGGAAACAGCCGGTTGGGATAAATACAGTTCTTCCGCCGCGCGTGAGAAACTGAGATGGCGGGCGACTGTTTCAAATACTTTTAATTGTCGTAGCGTGAGATGCAGCATTGATCAGTATTCAGGGAATGTATAAGCTAAAGATTATCATATTTATTAAAATAATTGATTTGTTCTTATGATTATTTTTCTTTATAGTGCTTCTGTGGTTGTTAAATGAATGTGCTTGTTAATTAATCGCTACTCAACCTTTCTCTCTTTCCGCGTGATTTTAAGCGAAATTGAGCTAACTTACAGGAGATTACATCATGGCAGTAAAAACTTATAACGCCGGTGTCAAGGAATATCGGCAAACCTACTGGACCCCGGAGTACACGCCACTGGATACCGACCTTCTGGCATGTTTTAAAATTACGCCACAACCCGGCGTACCTCGTGAAGAAGTGGCCGCTGCTGTAGCTGCAGAATCTTCTACCGGTACATGGACTACTGTGTGGACCGATTTGCTGACCGATCTGGATTATTACAAAGGACGTGCTTACCGCATTGAAGACGTTCCTGGAGATGATACCTGTTTCTATGCTTTCGTGGCTTATCCCATTGACCTGTTTGAAGAAGGCTCCGTGGTTAACGTACTCACCTCGTTGGTGGGTAACGTATTTGGATTTAAAGCGCTGCGTGCACTGCGCCTGGAAGATGTCCGTTTCCCGATTGCCTACGTCAAAACCTGTGGCGGCCCGCCTGCAGGCATTCAAGTGGAACGCGATCGTTTGAACAAATATGGCCGTGCGCTGTTGGGTTGTACCATTAAGCCTAAGCTGGGTCTGTCAGCTAAAAATTATGGTCGTGCCGTGTATGAATGTTTGCGTGGTGGTCTGGATCTGACCAAGGATGATGAAAACGTTAACAGTCAGCCATTTATGCGTTGGCGTGATCGTTTCGAATTCGTGATGGAAGCCGTACATAAAGCAGAACGTGAAACCGGCGAACGCAAAGGTCACTATCTGAACGTTACCGCACCAACTCCAGAAGAAATGTACAAGCGCGCCGAATTTGCCAAGGAATTAAAAGCGCCAATTATTATGCACGATTACTTGACCGGCGGCCTGACGGCCAACACGGGCTTGGCAAACTGGTGCCGTAACAACGGTATACTGTTGCACATCCACCGCGCCATGCATGCCGTACTCGATCGTAACCCGCACCATGGTATTCATTTCCGCGTCTTAACCAAGGTACTCCGCTTGTCAGGTGGTGATCACCTGCATTCCGGCACCGTGGTCGGCAAACTGGAAGGCGACCGCGCAGCAACCCTCGGCTGGATTGATACCATGCGCGATGAGTTCATTAAAGAAGACCGCAGCCGTGGCCTGTTCTTCGATCAAGACTGGGGCTCTATGCCAGGCGTATTCCCGGTTGCTTCGGGTGGTATTCACGTTTGGCACATGCCGGCACTGGTTGCTATTTTCGGTGATGATGCCTGCCTGCAATTCGGTGGTGGTACGTTAGGCCATCCCTGGGGTAATGCTGCCGGCGCCGCTGCTAACCGTGTGGCATTGGAAGCCTGCGTAGAAGCGCGTAACCAGGGTGTTGAAATCGAGAAGGACGGTAAAGCGATTCTAACCAAAGCGGCTAAGAGCAGCCCGGAACTCAAAATCGCCATGGAAACATGGAAAGAAATTAAGTTTGAGTTTGATACGGTTGACAAGCTTGACATAGCCCACAAGTAAGCAACACATGACCAAAGAAGAAGAGCCGATGATTACACAGCTTTTCTTCTTCATCACCCTAAAAATGAGGATTAAGAGATGAGCGAAGTAATAGATTACAAATCACGTGTCAGTGATCCAGCAAGCCGCAAGTTTGAAACATTTTCCTACCTGCCGGCAATGTCCGACAAAGATATCAAGAAGCAAGTAGCGTATTTGATTAGTAAAGGTTGGAATCCGGCCATCGAGCATACAGAACCGGAGTACGTAATGGATTCCTACTGGTATATGTGGAAACTGCCCATGTTTGGTGAAACTGATGTAGATCGCGTGCTGGCAGAAGCTGCTGCGTGTCATAAAGCCAATCCGAATAATCATGTTCGCTTAATTGGCTACAACAATTTTAACCAATCCCAGGGCACAGCCATGGTGATATACCGTGGTAAGACTGTTTAAGTAACAACGGGGTTCGAACCCTACAGGTCCGTTGAAAAACGTCTTCTAAAGCAGTCGATGCAAGGAAAAACAAGCGAAAAAGCACAGTTTATGCATAATAAACAAGTATTTTGAGTTTGTTTTTAGCACCGCAGTGACACCGTAGATAATTTTTCAACAACCTGCTAAAGGCCCCCTTTACCCTTGAACAGGGCAGGGGGTTTTTTTTCACCGGAATTTGGATTGCAATTACTCGAGAGCATTTCGATAAAGACTGTTTCTACAGGAGTCTGTCATGAGCACTATTATTGATCAATATCGTGTCAAAAAAGAACCTTATTACCATCCCGTAGCGGATGAAGTGCAACTCTACGAAGCCGCCTATTCAGTGCGCATGCCCATGATGCTGAAAGGCCCGACCGGTTGCGGAAAAACCCGGTTTGTCGAATACATGGCATGGAAGCTGAAAAAGCCGCTGATCACTGTCGCTTGTAACGAAGATATGACCGCGTCCGATCTGGTTGGACGTTTTCTGCTCGACGCCAATGGTACGCGTTGGCAGGATGGTCCGTTAGCGGTTGCTGCGCGCCATGGTGCGATCTGTTATTTGGATGAAGTCGTGGAAGCACGCCAAGATACTACCGTTGTCATCCATCCATTGACAGATAATCGCCGTGTACTGCCATTGGAAAAGAAAGGTGAACTGATTCAGGCGCACGAGGATTTTCAAATTGTCATTTCGTACAATCCGGGTTACCAAAGCCTGATGAAAGATTTGAAACAATCAACCAAGCAACGTTTTGGCGCGCTTGATTTCAATTATCCTAGCCATGATATCGAGAGCGAGATTATTGCGCATGAATCCGGTGTATCGGCGGAAATTGCCGAGAAACTGGTATCCATTGCTGAACGTGCGCGTAACTTGAAAGGCCATGGTTTGGATGAAGGTATTTCAACACGTATGCTGATCTACGCCGGCAGTCTGATTGCCAAGAAAGTTGATGCGCATGCTGCCTGCCGCGTAGCGCTGGTGCGCCCGATCACTGATGATCCGGATATGCGTGATGCGCTTGATGCTGCTGTCAGCACATTCTTCAACTAAGCCTGCAAGTCATAATCCGTTTTGATTGTTTTAATTCTTTAACAGGTGCTGCCATGAGTATCAATCTGGACGATTACAAAGAATTGCTCGAGGATCTGGAACCCGAATCGATTGAATTGCTCCACCATGCCTGGCCGGAAGCGGTCAAGATTTTTTCGCCGCGTGGCCTGGATAACTATCTGAAAGGCGCGTCGGCGATTCGTGGTCTGGGACGCGGGCGCAGCCTGGTCGATTGCTGGATCGATGAGATTCCACTGGTTACCAAGGAAATTGGTGAAGATGTCGTCGGCGATCTGGCTACGGCGGTATTGGGTTTGGCTTCACGTACGTCTGGTGCGGTGATTGAGCTGGTGCTGGCGACTTCGCCGACTGCCGCGAAACGGCTGGGTGATGCGCATTTGTTCCAGAATTACCTGCAATTCCTTAATACGTTGATCGCCCAAGCGCCGCGCGGTATGCGTCCCATGCTCAATAAACTGGATATTCTGTTCGGGCAACTGACCCTCGGTGGCCTGCGCCGCTGGGCAATGTGGGGCGCGCACGCGCATCGCACCAATTACGAAGAGCAAATTCGCTATTTCGGTCTGGAATCGAAAGAATCACTTGCTGTTTTGCAGAAGGAGCGTAAAGGCACCTTGTTTATCGACGTGCAACGCCGCATCAATATGTATTTGCGTGCGCTGTGGGCGCGCGATTTCTTTATGAAACCGACTTCCGGCGATTTTGAAACGCGCGAAGGCTACAAACCGTTCATCGAAAACTATTTTATCCATCTGCCGGATGCCTACGATGCCTATGGCGATGTTTCAGCCACTGAAGTGTACCGTGCCGCCGCCGCGCATGCCGCCGCGCATCTGGTGGAAACCAAGGCGCCGATTTCCGCGGAAAGTTTGAGTCCGTTGCAAATGGCGGTGATCTCCGTCATTGAAGACGCACGCATTGAAGAACTATCGATCCGCCGTTTTCCGGGATTACGCAAAACCTGGTCGGTGCTGCACGATGCAAACCCGGATATGAACGTCACGATGGGCGACTATTTGAACCGTCTGGCGCGTGCGCTACTTGATCCTGAATACAGCGACGAAGACGAATGGATTGTAGAGGGACGGCGTTTATTCAAGTCTGCGCAGGACAAACTGGATACGCACCTGACTTCCTGGGAAATTGGCGTACAGCTTGCGCACAGTTTCATGGACAAAAAAATTCCGTACAATCCGCGCACCGATATATTGACTGCGCCGTATCGCGACGATAATCGTTATTTCTGGGAATTCGAAGAATTCGATTTCAATAAATCGCTGTCCGCCGGTTACGATGCACCAAAACAAGTGCGTAAATATATCAATGTGATGGAATTCGCCAATGAGATCGATGTCGAAACCGCCGGTGACGACGCGCAGGAGATCTGGGTGATGGGCACTGAATTCTTTCCGTATGAGGATATGGGTGTGTCCTACAATGAATCGGAAGGCAGGGAGCCTGTGTCGCCACCTTTTCATTATTCCGAATGGGATTACCAGATTCAACTGGAACGCCCCGACTGGGCCACGGTGCAGGAAAAACGGGCGAAACTGGGTGATATGCAGTGCATTGATGAAATTGCCACGCAATACAAGCGTGAAATCGCGCGTATGAAATTTTTGCTGGATGCCATGCAGCCACAAGGTACGCGCCGTATCCGCAAGCTTGAGGATGGCGACGAAATCGACATCAACGCTGCTATTCGCTCAATGATCGACATTCGCATGGGAATGCAGCCTGATCCACGCATCATGATGCGCTCAATTCGCAAAGTGCGGGATATTTCGGTGTTGGTACTGCTCGACCTGTCCGAGTCGACGAATGAGAAAGTTGCCGGCCAGGAATACACCGTTTTGGAGCTTACCCGTCAGGCGACGGTGTTGCTGGCCAATGCTATCGACAAAATCGGCGATCCTTTTGCCATTCATGGTTTTTGCTCGGATGGACGTCATGATGTCGAATATTACCGCTACAAAGACTTTGAGCAACCGTATAACGAAATTCCAAAAGCGCGGCTGGCTGGCATGACAGGCCAGCTTTCCACGCGTATGGGTGCCGCGATCCGCCATGCAAGCCACTACCTCAAAATACAAAAATCATCGAAAAAGTTGCTGCTGGTTATCACCGATGGCGAACCTGCTGACGTTGACGTGCGTGATCCGCAGTACCTGCGCTTCGATACCAAAAAAGCTGTTGAAGAAGCCGGCAGGGCAGGGGTCGTGACTTATTGCATGAGCCTGGATCCGCGCGCGGATCAGTATGTCTCGCGAATTTTTGGTGAACGCAATTACATGGTTGTGGATCATGTCGAACGCCTGCCGGAGAAATTGCCAGTATTGTATGCAGGGTTGACGCGTTAGCGGATTGGTGTACCTGATTTCAGCCGGGGATCATGAATCGACCGGACTAACGAGGTCGATTCATGATCACTGTGAATTGTCTCCAACAATTACAGTCGATTTTTCACTTTTACGATCAAGTTGGCGGAAACACTGCGATTATTTGCCGCATCGACGGCATAGGCGGTGAGAGTATGATCGCCGTCAGGTAATAAACCAGTATTCAGCGTGTGCGTAAACGGCGCGGTTGATTTTCTGTTGTAAGGTATGCCGTTGACAAACAGATCAACATACTTGATCGTGGCGATGTCAGCGAAATTGAAAGATATTGACAGAACACCGGACACAGTACTGCCGGCAGCGGGTGATGCAATGCTGATCACCGGTTTTTGTGTATCCGCTGCTGGAGCGTTGTTGACCGTTACGGATGCGGCGGCGGATATGCCCTGATTGCCCGCAGCGTCAGAAGCATGCGCGACCAGCGAATAACTGCCGTTGGGTATTTTTGCCGTATCCAGCGTAAAGGCGAATGGCGCCTGCGTGTTTTTACCATGCAGTTGACCATTGACGTAGAGATCAACCGCGGTCACCGCAACATTATCAGCGTAGCTGAAACTTACCGGGATACTGCCGGATACCGTACTGCCCGAGATCGGCGATGCAATGCTGATCGTGGGTTTTTGCGTATCCGCTGGTGAAGTGTTATTGATGGTAATGGATACATTGGCGGAAACATTGTGATTGCCTGCTGCGTCGATTGCATGCGCAGAGAGAACATAATTACCGTCGGGCAATATTCCCGTGTTCAGGGTGTGTGTAAACGGTGCGACTGATTTTCTGCTGTAGGGTATGTTGTTGATAAACAGGTCAACATACTTGATCGTGGCGGCGCCGGTGAAATTGAAAGACACTGGCAGAATACCAGATACAGTACTTCCGGTCAGCGGCGAAGCAATACTGATCACAGGCGCTTGTGTATCGATCACGGTATTGCTGACAGCGATCGATACACTGGCGGAAACACCTTTGTTGCCTGCTGCGTCGAATGCATGTGCAGCCAGTGTATGGGTGCCGTTGGTCAGTTTTGTCGAGTCTAGCGCAAAAGTGAAGGGCGCTTGCATGTTTTTGCCATACGGCTGACCATTGAGGTAGAGATCGACCGCGGTTACGGCGACATTGTCAGCATAGCTGAAGCTGACTGGAATATTGCCGGATACCGTGCTGCCCGCAATGGGCGAAGCGATGCTGATCACAGGTGGCTGTGTGTCGGAATCGTTTGTCGTTGAGCCGTTATTGACTGTTACGATCACACTGTTGGAAACACCCTGGTTGCGTTCCGCGTCAAATGCGATGGCGCTTAATGTATAGCTGCCGCTGACCAGCTTGGTTGCATCCAGACTCAGGGCAAACGGTGCTTGCGCACTGGTGCTGTGTAGCGCCCCGTTAACATAGAAGTCCACCGACACAACAGCGGTATTATCCGAATAGCTGAATGCGACCGGCACAACCCCGGATACCGCGCCGCTCAATGGACTGGTAATCGAGATTTTGGGCGCCTGAGTGTCTGTTCCGGTATTGCCGATGTTGACTGAACCGCTGTTGAGGAACCAGCCGACGGAACGATAGACTTCCGTAGTGTTTCCGGCGAGATCGCGCACGCTGGCGTAGATTTCGGTGTTTGGATCACTCAGGGAAGCGCCCAGATCAACCAGCGTCACGCCATGTTTTTCGGCGGCGCCGGCGCGATTGCTGCACGCGCCGTCGGAGCCCCGGACACAGACGCGTAAACTGCCCGGATCAATGCCGCTGCCCAGATCGACAGTGCCGACGCGCAGTTGCGACAGACTGCCGCTGTTGTCGGCGATGGCCAGATGCAGCGTCGGTTTCTGGGTGTCTTTCAATTCCTGGGCGCCGCCTGGCGCGCCGATATCAATCCAGCGCGACAGCAGGCCGAGTTCATCTGGCGTGATTGACGTTGGATGCGCCGCGCCGAAGTCGATATCGTCAGCGTATTGTCCGTCTGTTCTGTTGTCCGTGCGCTGATTGGCGGCTTTCCAGTACAGCAGGCTGCCGCGCGAATTAAATGCGCGCACATAGCGTGTCAGCTGCGGCCGTCTGAATTTATCCGACCTGTCGGCGATAAGCGTGTGCCATGTTGTTCCGGCCACGTTATTGTTCGCTACATTGGTTAACGACAAATCCAGCCCGGCTGCGGGCGAGCCGCCGCCATGACAGGTGATGCAACGCTGGTCAAATATCGGTTTGATGTCGCGGGTGAATTCTATGCGCATGCCATACCCCGACACGGTGCGTGTCTGCACCGTCTCGCCGGACTTGCCGGCCAGCAGCGGCACGGTACCCTCGCCCAGACGCGGAATGACATACGCCGGCGTGGCGGCGAAACTCTGTGCAAACGTTATGCGCGTGGGTTTGGAATGCACATGACAGCCGCCGCAGGTTTTCTGCTCACCGGGACGCAGACTCTGCCAGGTCTGATCGGTATTCAGCGTGCGGCCGTTACAGTCAACGCCTTGCATCAGATAAGGCGTGTTGGCCGGCATGCGCACCAGAAAACTGGTGTCGGGATGGCCGCTCGGATCGATGACGCGGTTGCCGCTGGCGTTACGGTTCAATACCGGAAACTCACCGAGAATGGCGACCCGTTCTCCGGCGTAATTGGCAATTTCATGATACGTGTTTGCGCTGCGGTTAGGCATGATGCCCAGAATTCGCACGCCGCAGAGTTCTTCGTCGGTATAATCGATGGTGTCGGTGCCTTGAAGATTAAACTGCTTTTCACCCTGAAAATGGATATCGTCGATCGGGTGTGTTTCGCGATCGGTGATTGATGCCGCGCCCAGCAGTCCGAATGGCGTGCCGGTTACAAGCGTTGCATGCGCTGCGCGCAAATCCGACCGCGCCACGACTTCCGGATGATCCACGCCGTGAATGGCGGAATAAGGCACTACCGCGCGGGCCATGATTTCGTGCCAGTCAGGCGAATCGACGATCATCTCCAGATCGCTCGGATGCTGCGAGGGAATCCGGGTAGCGCGATAAATGCCCGTATCGCAGCCCGGCGTATCCATGTTCAGTGAAGTGATGACATTCATTGCCACGCCATTGCCATTACCGTTGGTCATCGGAGGTATAGCCTTGCCAAGCATCTGGAAGACATCACTCCTGGCCACCGTGCTGCATGCGCCCTTGCCCCACACCAGCATGAGGGCGTTACCTGGCAGCGCGGCGGGATGGCCGACTTTTCCGGCGAAAGGTATCGGATCCGCATACGCCGGATGGGTGATCGCCGGGCTGACCATCGGTTTGGCCATTCTGTCCGCATTGTTAGACCAGGCTGCGAAGTTGATCGTATCTCGCGGGACGAACAAATCCGCGTGGTTGGTGACTTCGGTCGGCCCGAAACCTTCTTGCCCCTCGGGTTCGGCCATCACGCCAATCACCGCGCCCAGTCCGTTATTGTTGCCGCGGTAATAATCGGCAAACCAGATACGTTCATCGGAAGTCTGGGTAATAAAATGCGCCGCATCATGATTTGAGCCAAAGCTGCTTGTGGTGGCGACCGGAATATGCTGTCCGAAAATCGGAAAATTGCGCGCGCCATCGGGATCTTGCGCGTAGATATGAAACATGTTGTCTACGGTCGTGAAGCCGCCAGCCGAGCCGTTGGGGTGCCTAAATGGCAATCCGCCGAAGATCTGCCAGCTTGAATAGGCCAGGCGCCCGTTTTTCAGCATGAAAGGATGTTGTTCCTGAGAGAGCGCGTGGTGGCTGGACAGGTCAGGATTTCTGCCATCAATGTCAACCGCCCAGATACGCGTTCCTTCTTTGGATCCGGTACTGTGAAACACCAGTGTTGAGGTGTGTCCGTCCCGGGTCGAAGTAAAGGCGACCCGGCTATTGCTGATGAACGCCGGGCCGGAATCGTATACCCCGGGTGTGAATGGGATGGCCAGCGTTTTTCCGGTTGCAATTGTGTAGAAATGCAGATGCGCTCCCGTTGTTTGCAAGCGCTTGTTGGGCAGCGTTTTGCTGCCCAGGTTGGCGGGTTCCGCATCAGGGTGCAGCACGCGGGAATCCACATTCCATTCCTGATGATTGACCAGACTGCCGCGGAAGACCGCAAAAGCGATTATCTTGCCATCGAAAGACACTGCCGGATCGAGCGCCGCGCAAGCGTTCTGGTTTGTCGAGGTTGCCGAGCAGTTAAAAATAACCGTTTCAACACCGTTGGCATCGCGATAGACCAGATCACACGGGGCGCTGAAATCCCCGAAAAAATTCGTTACATCGGGCAGCACATCGTACACGTCCAGACCGGTCATGGTGCGGGTGACCGACTGTGATTGTCCGTTGACGATTACATTGCCTGTCAGTTGATACGTTGCGGTAGTGCGTTCGCAGCGTGAATAAACAAGGGGTTCCTGCGCGAAAACGGGAGCGACGAAGCCGAGCAGTGCGGGTAAGAAAAATATAAAGAAGAGCTTTGTTTTTGTTGACATCTTTCCTGGCAGACTGAATGTTTAAAAGAATAGTTATTATTATCAATTGAGCGCGGATGTTAACAGATTATTTCGCTACTTGATATTGTTTTTTTAGTTCTTTTTGTAAGGCTTTCCTAAAAAATTAGTAAAAAAACTATTTTATAACAATATTATACATTTAATGTTTTATTTTAATTTAACATTAAAATAGATATGTTATATCCTCTCTTTTTTTGAGTAAAAATTGAACGGATCACTGGCTTCTTCGACCTGCTTCAGGCACAATCCAATTCCTGCAATCCACGTATCGCTGAAACTGAAATCCGTGACCGAATTGTGATCCATGGATAAGATCATCAAAACAACGAACTCCGAGAGCACCGGTATTGCCACCAGTGTCGCTATAAAACCGAAATCCCGGCGCAAACGTAAACCCGCAGCGCGTCCGGTGGAGGGCGTGCAGTCTGTTCAACGCGGATCAAGGAGAAAATTCGAAAAAAATCCACACAACAGTCAATACAGTTATAAGCAAAAATTCATGCTGGTGTGTATTGAACTATTTTGCCTCGGTGTGATTGCTGTTTTAGCGATTATGGTACTGCTGGGCCACTCCGCAAACCGGTTTTCCGGCACCAGTTTTTTGAACCATTTGCTGCCATTTGCAGTGACTGTTTTGATATTGATATTTATTTCAGCCGTTTTTCTGCTTGGTTGGTGGAGACTCAGGCATTACTTGCAGTTACATTCTCGTTTTTTGACGCCTTTGTTATCCATTTCGTTGGCGCTGGCGCTTACATGGTTTGCTATCAATGATCAATTTACATTGGCTTATGGCAATTTTCGCACGTTGGTTGGCGGCAAGGAAGAAGCCGGGCGCATGACGATCGCGCATCAGGTTTATGCTACTTATCGTCGGCAAAACGGCGCACAGCTGCAAGTCATGGTTGATCGTGCGCAGCAATATCGACAAGCCATAGAGAGTGCGGCGCGCGCATTTAATATTGATGCGCATTTGCTGTACGGCATCGCGGCGACCGAATCCTCCTTTATGCCGCGAACCAGTAGTGATGGAGGACGTGGATTGTTTCAGATTACCCGCGTTCCGGATATTGTGGTAAATCAAGCTCGACAGCGCTTGGGCGCAGAGAAAATTTCACTAGATAATCCCCATCACAATGCATTTGTTGCGGCGGCTACGTTCAAGCATTATCTTGCGGATATGAAGAACGATTTGTTTCTTGGCTTGCTGGCGTATAATATCGGACCGGCCAATGGCGGCCTACGTTTTATCATGAAGCAATATGGCGCATCTGATTTCACCACGATTCAACCCTATTTGCAAACGCTACCGCGCGATTACCCGATACGGGTGTTGTCCTACTCTCTGGCTTTTCGGATCTGGGAAAGAGAAGGTCGGTTGCTTGCTTATGAAGAAGCGAACAATGCCGTATACATTCAACGCATAGGTATCCCAGGGTTGCAGACAAGAATGTGGTTCTAACTGCATCTGATAGGGACGTAAATAGATAGAAAAAATTTCAAAACTATTAACTTTATGCGTTGAATAGCATTGTTCGCATATTGGGTAGAGGAAAGTTGTGTTTTTAAATAAAGATGATCACAAGATAAGTATTATAGGAAGTCTGCTTTTATTAGGACTAACATTAACGACAGGCCTCACTGTTTACAATGCAATGCGTCAACAAATCGAAACAGTGTTGGGTAGAGGATTGACTGGTTCGTTAGAAGGTAAAGCGCTGTTATTTGAAACTAGAATTCTAAAGGGAATCGAGGATACCCGTGCGCTGGCTCTTCGTCCCTTTATTATTCAATTCATGGAAGAGCTGAACAATGACATCAATAACAAAGATGCGAGTAACAATCTTACACGCAACGTACATTCCTTAACTCAAATTGGCTTTAGTGCGGCAGTTGTTTATGACAGTAAAAACAATATATTGTCACAGGTAGGTACGTTCACGTCAAAAGAAAACCCAACAATTCAATTGAATACAGAGGGCGATTCCAATCTTATCTGGGATAATGTCATTATCTTGAAGACGAGCGTGGACGTTTTTAATCACGGTAATAAAATCGGAAAAATCATCACTGAAACAAAATTACCTAATTTGACCAGAAGTTTTATGGATATTCATTCAACTGGTAAAAGTGTGGAATTTCTAATCTGCGCTAAGATGCCAGAAAATCGTATGGTGGTTTCATGCCTGATCAGCAATCCTTCTACAGTCCGATTTACCCATTTGGATGTCAATACCGATGTTCAGCGGATTTCATCCAAAGGGTTAGCGCTCATCGGTAAAAGTGGAGTTGCATCCACACATGATTATCGGGATATTCCAGTTATTGAAGCCTACACATCGTTGCCGACATTAGGAATTCTAATGACTTTGAAATTGGATCGGGATGAATTGTTTATGCCGATTAATGACAAGCTAAAAGACAGTACGCTTTACCTGGTAGCTTTAATTATTGCGGAAATCTTGTTGTTGAACTGGTTTATTAACAAACTCAGAAAATCGGAAAAAGAGGCACATAATGCTAAAGTTAAAGCTGAAGAATATTCCATAGAATTAACTTCTAAGGAAATGGAGTTACGCAAAAGACTCAATGAGATTACTTGCCTTTATGAAATACGCCGAGAGATGGAGCTGGAGATGTCCATCAGCGAGGTTTGTCATAAAATTTTCAAACATCTGATACCCGCGTTGCAATTTCCAAACACAAGTTTCGCCGAGATTTTAATTAGCGATAAACGTTATACTTCTCAAGATTATTCAAAAAAAGCAAATGCTGAATTAGAGCTTGCAAAAAAAACAGAAATAATAAAATCATTGAGACCGAAAGAAAGAAAATCTATTTTTAATATTTTTATTCAATCCAATATTTATATTGATAATACAAACCAAGGATATTTGCGGGTATATTACGCAAATGACGTTCCAGAATCATTTGTCGAAGAACAAAAACTTATTGATGCTATCGCCAGTGATTTGGAAGGATGGATTGAGTTGAGGCAATTGGAAGAATCTTTGATATCGATTTCGGAAGAGCAGATTCACAAAATTGGTCAAGAACTGCACGATAATATTGGACAGCAAATTGCTGCAATCGCTTATCAAGCGAGCGCCTTGGAATTTCAGGTGCATGAAAAGGACACACCGCACAAGAAAATTTCGGAATTAGCAGCTTCGATTGCTTCTCAAACACAAAACCTCGTTGCAAATATCAAGCAGCTCTCTAAAGTTTTATTACCTTTTGAATTAGAGACTAGTGGATTGACCTCCGCTCTTCAGACACTCGCAGCCAAAATAAGTGCTACGTACAATATCAATTGTAAATTTATCAATCATATTGAAAACGAAAAGATAGAAAATGTAATTGCATTGAACCTATATCGAGTTGCACAAGAAGCGATCAATAATGCGCTATTTCACGGTAAAGCAAGAAATATTACAGTTTCATTAACAATCAATGAACTAGATGAAAAATTCATACATTTGACGATTTCAGATGACGGAACCGGTTTTAGTGATTCTACTGAGCATTTTTTTTCAGGTATGGGGATAAAAATAATGCATTACCGAGCCAAGCAATTAAATGGCAAGCTTACAATTCTCAAACGGAATGAAGGCGGTGTTGAAGTAAACTTCTTAGTGCCGATTTATCAAGGTGATAAATAATAAATATAACATCATGTTAGTTGATGATCATGCCATGATAAGACATGGCATGGCCATGTTGATCAACATGGAGACCGATATGGAGGTGACTTGTGAAGCTGGGGATGGGCCCGAGGCGATTAATATATTAAAGGAAAATTCTACTATTGATCTGTTAATCTTGGATGTTACGCTTAAAAGCGTATCTGGTCTCGAGATAATCAAAAATATCCAATCACTATCTCCAGTTTTACCTGTATTGTTTATTTCAATGCACGATGAATCAGTATACGCAGAACGTGCGTTGAGAGCCGGTGCGCGTGGCTATGTCATGAAGCAGGAACCCAGAAATGTATTGATAGCAGCAATTCGTGAAGTTTTAAGAGGTAATATCTTTCTTAGCAAGAGAATACAAGACTATGTTCTTAAACGAATTGCAGTGAGAGGTTATGAACAGGAAGCGACAGTTAATGCATTAACACCAAGTGAATTCGAAGTATTCCAT
Organism: Burkholderiales bacterium; assembly: GCA_024235735.1. Classification (GTDB taxonomy): domain Bacteria; phylum Pseudomonadota; class Gammaproteobacteria; order Burkholderiales; family Nitrosomonadaceae; genus Nitrosomonas. The sequence continues at coordinate 11,435 of JACKLU010000010.1, read as the reverse complement.
CTAATTGGCTTAGGATATAATATTCAGGAAATCTCCAATCTTCTGTCTCGGAGCATTAAAACTATAGAAACGCATCGATACAATATACGCATTAAATTAAAATTAAGAGATACTGGCGACCTGATACGCTATGCCACCAAATGGTTTACCGATCAGAAATAAGAAATAGAAAAAAAACCCCTAACCAATTATTATCACTGGTTAGGGGAATCAAATGCCGTGCTATAAAAAACACGAGGAGTAACACACAAAAAATACTAAATATCGGTATTGAATTCTTATAAACGACGACTCAGTCAACAATGCTTGTCATAAAGATTAAGTAGAATGTTCAGATTTGCTAGTTAACAAGTGAGAGGATTTGGGCGCGAAAAACCAAGCTAATAACAAGTATTCAAGAAATAAAGCAATCCCCAACCACAAGTCATCGACTAAGCTAATACTTATATTGCTATAAGTATTAACCGAGCCGATAGAGATTGTCATTAAAGTAATCAGCATTGTCACAAAGCAGAAAAGAAATATTTTATTGGCTATCATAATAGTTTCCTATGAGAAAAATAGAATTAACAAGATGTATAATTTTAGTTATGACTTCGTACCAGCATTATTGAACAATCCACTTTTTTAACTAGCTCCTCAGCTACAGAACCAGTAAAAAAACGATCTAGTCCTTTACGATTTGAAGTACCAACTATTAATAAATCAGCGCCCCATTCGGTTGCAGATGTGGCAATTGCGTCACTGATACCACTTAAACCGTATTGCGTATCAGCAAGTAGGAGCTTTGTTTCAACTCCCAGATTTTCGATTTGAGATTTTGCATTCTCCAGCACTGTATGACCTTCTTCAAGACTAGACTGAGTCTCCTCACTAATACAATGCCCTATACATAATGTAGTGTTGAAAGTTTGCGCAATCTTTATTGCTGCTGTTAGTGCTTGCTTTGAGAAATCGCTTTCATCAATTGCAATATAGATTTTTTTAAACATGATTAACTTACAATAGTAGTGTTGAATTTGTGTAGCCATGCCAACTTATATTCGGTATGGCTGCAAACAAGAGGTTATTTACTGCAAATTTGAGTTATCGGCTTTGAGGTTTCGGAAATATCTTCTTACAACCTCTTTTCCAGGTGTTTTATCGTGATTTGTATAAACCAGATAATGAATAACACCATGAATTAACATTGCAGCAAGAAGTCCTTCGAAGATACCTACTTTAAACACTAAACCAGCCGTTATAACCGCCAGCATCAGTGCATATGTACCATAGTGTGTAACGTGAATTAGACCCGCTACCATTTTGTAACCTGTAAATAACATGATTGCAGCCAATGCGAATTTCGGTAGATAATCAAGATACTGCACATTAAAAGTGAAGAAACAGACAACAGAGCCAACAATCAAGACCGAGAATTTAGTCATGGCGCCAGCCAACTTGTTGGTCGTACTTTTAGCAAGTCCATCCAAATTTGTCATGCCGTGGAAGAAGCTTGATCCTAGATTAGCTACCCAGATTGCCAGTAAGCTATTATTACTATTCGTTTTGCGTTTCAATGGATCAATTTTTTCAATCGCCGCGTTACTCATAACCTGTTCTATCACATCAACGATTGCCAACATTGCACAAAACAATATCATGTAACCAAGCATTAATAGGGTCACGTCATCCGCTGGCAAAGGTAGCTTGAAATGAAGATCAACGTCTTCTACAGAAATCATTGGCACACTGACAAATTGAGCGAGAGTAACACCGCCTATAATGATCGCAAAATAAGGAACTGCAGGTTGCTTGTCCTTAAATTTAGAAAAAAGATAAAGGAAAATTGCAAATCCCGCTGCAGATATTGCAACCATTTGCATGCGCGCTTCATTCCAGAAATTATCTGTTACCAATTCCATCGGAATTTCATAGGTGAATTCAGAAAATTTCATAAAAATTTTCAAACCTACGCCTGCCAATAAACCTTCTACCAAGTAAACTGGTACAGCAACAAGCAAATATCTTTGCCAATTAAATTTCCAGATAATTGCTTGCATTATTGCTGTCATGAAAATACAGAATGCCATGTTTTCCCAGCCAAACGAAGCTACACCGAGGGCAAGAACAGGTGCCAATCCGGCAGCAATGCCTGGCGATCCAATATAGTTGCCCGGTCTGAACCATGCAAATAACCACCCAATCAATGAAGCAAATGCTACCGTTGCTAGCCCTACCTTGATTGGATAATCAGACATAATGGCTATCCCAATGGATAGTGGAATAGCCATTGCGCCAGTTATTAGACCAGCGGCAGTATCGCGGAAAAAATACTGCGCTTGGAAAGCTGCTGGTCCGAACTCATCCGCTAAATTTTGTGGCTTACTTGTCGCTGGCCCCTTACTTATATGTGTTGCCATAATTAAATTCCTCTTTGATACGTAATCTGTCTTTAAAAATCAAAATAAACAAACAAAGTATAGATATCTCAATGTGCGCAATAATGTTCATTACCACAAATTTATTCGTTTATTTGTTCCAAGCACTGAAAGCAAAGATTCATAAACATATTCTCGGGATTAAGTATCCTGCCTTTACGTGACGAAGAGGATTCTAGTGCCTAGTACATAGCACTGTACATTGGGCATAGTATTAATTTCTATAAGGAAAGACCCTAAGATGGGCAATGCTAATACTTAGATTAACTAAGTATTTCACTTAGATTTAAAAAAGAAGAAATACTGAAATGCGTATTGTTAGATAGAAAGTTAGACGTTATTATGATTTATAAATCATATTACATAACATTTAAAAATCACGTGTCATTTAATTATACTCTATCATCACAAAAAAATGACATTTTTTTCACAAAAAATTCACAATCAATTGATGAATAGGTAATCTTTCCAGAAAATAACGGAAAGCAGCTTGATTCTCTATACGCCGGATTTGACTATAGCGCGTATGAGAATCAGCATATCTCAATGTGATTTTCTCCGATATTTACAAAGAATTTATATATTTATCACAAAATCTTTATGACTCGTGAAATAGAATTTCCACCTAGGACAGCTAGATAAAAAATTTACAAGGGAGATTTCTATATTTATATGAACTTTGAAGGTCATCTCATGTTATTGCGGATATTAGATAACTAATTGTAAGAATTTTAGTTTATCCATGTTTTTCATTACTTGGATTTTTGAGTTGACGTTAATAGAGAAGCCTGTTGAATATAATTTGAATTTCATTTCATCAAATTATCATGATTGGAATAAACATGTTTTTCTTTCAGGCGATTTTGATGGAAGTTGTTTATCTAACCGGTTTCTCATTATTGGCACATTGCCACTAGATAATTTAGATTAATAACGCATGTTTCCTTAACAGTGTTGATTGGCGTCATAATTAAAAATAATGATGCCCACATTTTTTCCTGCAACTTTTCTTTTAATCGCTAAGAAGTTTTTGATGTCTGAATGAACATCATTGAGGCTCTTGCAAAGGCGATGTAACAATTAAGTGTTGATTTTTCAATGCTCTGAAATAAATGGCCTTTTGATGACCATAGAATCATATGACCGATTGATTAGAAATACTTCATGTGAATTCGTGAGTCATTTTCAACAATTATTTGCGATATAGCCTTTGCAAAAGTGCGTATTGGAGTTTTCAGCTCATTGTTTTTATTAACCTGTGATTTTGTAAATTAGGGTTTGCGAAAGTCTCCATTTTTAGGAAGTGGTTTTCGAAATATTTCATGAATATTCTTCTGAAGGATATTGATTAGAATTTTTCAAAAATGCGATTCTTATAAATATTAAATATTCTTATTTTTATTCGTGTTCTCATTAAAAATTAAAGAGGAGTACTATGATGAAATTTTTAAGAAACTTACAGTCGACCTGTCTGGTGTTATTTTCACTGGCAGTAAGTTTTTTGTGGGTGGGTTATGCAAATGCAGAAACTATCAATGTAGAGAAGCTGAAAAAATCAGCTGTCAAAGCAAATACTGAAGTTTTAATGGCACAAGGACGTGCTGGTAAAGCCGAGAATAAAGATATCGTAATTGGTGATACAGGGCATTTTTTAGGCGACTTCGATAACTTAACCCGGTTGATGGAAAATCACGAAACACCATTAACTGCGTATACGCCTGATTGGTTAGAATTGGCTGTGGAACACCGTACGCGTTTTGAAGGATATGATCATGGTTTTACAAGGGCGATTTCTAATGGCGATGATAATCAGCAGGTACATCAGCGGACACGGTTTTTGCTAGGCATCAACAGAAAAGAAGCGCTAGGGTTTACTTTTGAGTTGACCGATATACGCGCGCCGCTTGCTCATTATGGGCAGGCCAGTTCACCAGTTTTTGCAAATCATTTCGATTTCACCCAGCTTCATGTCAATATGCGGACTGACAATTTTTTCAGGACAGGATTGCCTGGAAAGCTCGAAGTTGGTCGCATGGTGATGGACTTCGGTGAAGGTCGTCTGGTTGCGGGCCACCGTTTTGGCACCTTAACACCAACGTTCGACGGTGTGCAGTTAACCGTAGGCGAGGGAGATAAAGGCTGGGGGCTTAGGATGTTCGGTACGTCACCTGTCAATCGGAGAGCGAACGAATTAGATGATTTTTCGCCAGTAACCTTCTTTTCAGGTGCGCAGATCACCAATCGTAATTATCATTGGGCAAATTTTGATGTCTACTGGTTTCAGTTAAACGAAGGGCATAAAAATAGACAACGTAATATTTCCACGCCGGGATTCAGGCTTTTTGCCAAACCCACAACTAATCTGTTCGACTATGAAATTGAGTCGACGTATCAATTTGGTGAAGTTAACAACAACAATTATTTCGCTCATCGACATCACGGAGAAATCGGATACAGTTTTGAAATCGCAAAAATGCCAGCCAGAATACTTTACTTAATTGACTATGTCTCAGGAGATCCCGATCCGAACAAACAGTTTGATTTCTTGTTTGCAAAACGCCGTGTTGAATATGGACCTACAGGTATTTTAGGTATTTTCTTTCCATCAAACATTTTCTCACCTGCGGGATTTCGTGTAACACTTAAACCAACACCAACAGTCAGTCTGATGATGTCTCATCGCGCATTCTGGCTCGCCGATAAACGGGGTGCTTTTGTTGGTACCGGCCTGCAAGACACAACGGGCAATTCGGGCAACTTTTTGGGCAATCTGTTCGATATCAATTTCAGATGGGATCCGAATTTCAGTTACTTGAAACGTATAGCATTTGATTTTGGGTACACGCATTTGTTTAAAGGTGACTACTTTGATAAAGTACAGAACGGAATAGCTGGCGGAAGTGATACCAACTACGGTTATACACAAGTCACCTTTAAATTCTAGGTTATATCTGAAACACTGCTGTCCCGTTAACTTGAGGCCAATGCTCTTATAACTTATTGAAATAAAGAAAAAAATAAATATTAAAATTTACCTGAGACATGAGAATTGTTTGTTTAATAATTTCAACAAGTTAAACCTCCTAACGGGACAGCAGTGATCTGAAATACCGTGGTAAGCAAGTCGAAGCTTTCCGCGCAAGAAATAAATTATGTTGATAAAGTTATTGATGTTTCGATACCCCTTTGGTCGGATGTTTGGCGAATTGAACCTTGTTTGTGGTTGAGAAGTGGATCTAGTTAGCTCGGATATTGAGAAGTGGACCCCATTTTTTGGACAGTTGTCTTAGGAGTTATTTCCCGACATATCAACCTGCTTTTTGCAGCCGACCGACTCATAATAAACCTGATCTGGCGTAGCCATCAAGGTTTGGTGTTTCCGGTTTTTATTGTAAAAGTGAAAATACTTTGCCAACGATTGTTTAGCCTCGGACGCTGACTCATAGGCATTAAGATAAACTTCCTCATATTTGACACTGCGCCACAGGCGTTCAACAAATACATTATCTTTCCAGGCACCCTTGCCATCCATGCTGATACAATGCCGTGGTTTTTCAATACGTTGGTGAAGGCTTCGCTGGTGTACTGTGATCCTTGGTCCGTGTTGAATTGACCTGGTCAAGTAAAATCGGACACATAAGTTAAGCAACATTCATCCTTTTACTGCTTCTGCTTCATATTGATTGGGGCTTTTGTAATCCAGGTATGAATGCAGTCTCTGGCTGTTATAAAACACGGCGATATACTGCAATATATCCTGCTGTGCTTCATACCGGGTCTGGTAGTGTCGCCACTGGCAACGTTCCCGTTTGAGGCTACCAAAAAAGCTCTCAGCAACCGCATTATCCCAGCAATTTCCCAAACGGCTCATGCTGCCAATAAAACCGTGTGCTTTCAGTAGATTGCGGTAAGCTTTGCTGGCATACTGCGATCCGCGATCTGAATGTACTATCAATCCTGGCCTGGGTCGGCGCAGCCAGATAGCCATTCGCAATGCATCGCACACCAGGCTTGCTTTCATCCGCGAACTCATACTCCAACCGACCACTTTTCTGGAAAACAAATCAATGACTACCGCCAGATACAACCAGCCTTCCTGGGTCCAAATGTACGTGATATCGCAAACATAAGCCTGATCCGGCCCGGTCACAGTAAATTGCCGATTCAATTGGTTCTCAAACACCGGTAACGGGTGATTGCTGTCCGTCGTTACCTTGTATTTCTTCCGATGCCGTACAGCCACTACAGCTTCACGCATGAGTTTTCTCGCCTTCCAGCGACTAACCGGATAACCTGACGCATTCAGCGCCCGCTTCATCCTGCGAGTGCCATAGGTGTAATCGCACGATCTCGCAATATCCAGCACTGCATCAAGCAGTTGCCTGTGATACAAATCATCGGGGCGATTTCTACGGCATTGCTCATGGCCATAATAAGCACTGCGGCTGACACCCAATAGCCGACACATTGTGCCGACCGGACAGGTCTTCTTCTTTTGGGTGATGAACGAATATTTCACTTCGTTTCTCTCGCGAAGAAGACCGCCGCCTCCTTTAATATCTGTTTCTCCAGCTTGAGTTGTTTGATTTGTAATTTAAGATTCCTAATTTCTTCCTGTTCCGGCGTCAACTTTCCATTGCCGCGAAATGCCTGACCATTGTTATCTGCCTGGCTTTCCTTAATCCACCGATTGAGCATATTGGCATTAATTTCGATCGCTCCTGATCCATAACCGCTTCAGTTTGAATTCTTTTGTGTATGTTTTCTCTTCAACCCCTGAGTCCATAACCAGATTGATCAAATGAGTGGTTTCTCTTCCAGCATAATCAGGATAATTGATGAAATTACAGCAGCATCAACAAAGGCATATAAAATCTGGCAATCAAGCGGCATGAGCCAGGCTGCTTATTGTCGTAAGCGGATTGAATGAATGTGAAGACGTTTTGTAACTGGTTGAGAGTTTATCGCCATGATTGCTTGGATAATAAGCCCGCCACGTTGGTACCGGTAACGATCAAACCGGAATCGTCACCGATAAATTCTTTGAAATTACGCGGTTCTGGCGATCATGTACTGGAGATTCCTGTGGAGATGTCGCACGAGATGGTTGGGAGTTGTTGCGATGTCTGGAATTGATTGCGCATGGCGGCCAAATCTGGATGATGGTTGAACCGGCAGATATGCGCCGAGGCATTGACGGTTTGTCGATGATTGTGCAGCAGGCGCTGGGTTATTCACCATGCTCAGGTTCGGCGTTTGTGTTTTGCAACCGTGCGGGCAATCGCATCAAGGTGTTGTTGTGGGATGGTACGGGAGTCTGGTTATGCCAACGCCGATTGCATCAAGGTCGGTTTGTGTGGCCGAAGCTGGGGATCGTTGTTTTGAATTGACGAGAATGCAGTGGGAATGGCTTACGGCAGGTGTGGACTGGCGTCGTCTGTCGGCGCTGCCACCCGCTCATTTGCAGGTGTGAAGTTGTGTGATAGTTCAATATTAACAGTATGTTATGGTCGTTTTGTGGTATAATATCGGCCATGAAATCATTGACCCAGCTTGATCAATTGAACCTCGATGCGGCTACCAAACAACAGGTAACCGACATTGTTCAAACGTTGCTTGATCAGGCTCAGCAGCAAGCACAGCAAGAGATCCGCGCACAGGAATCAAGATCCAGGCGCTCACCTGGAACTGGCGCATTTGCGTCGCATCCGTTTTGGCAGGAAGAACGAGTCACTGTCTTCATTCGAACATCCGAGTCTGTTTGACGAATCGGTGCTGGCGGATATCGCTGCCGTCAATGCGGAAATCGAACAGATCGACACGTCACCTGGAAAGACAGCAAACCCACACCGCGCAATCGTGCTGGACGCCAGCCGCTGCCGGATCATTTGCCGCGCATCGAGCACCGGCATGAACCCCAGTCCTGCCAATGCAACCAGTGCGGCCGCGAGCTGGTTAAGATCGGTGAAGACGTTACCGAACAGCTCGATGTTGAACCCGCTCGATTTTTTGTTCACCGTCACATCCGGCCACAGTACGCTTGCAGAACTTGCGAAACCATCACTGCAGAACCGGCGCCACCGGCAGTGATCGACGGCGGTATGGCAGCGCCGGGTTTACTGGCCTGGGTGGTAACCAGTAAATACCTGAACCATTTGCCGCTTTATCGCCTGGAACAAATGGCCGCCCGTGAACAAGTCACACTGTCCAGTTCCACACTGGCGGAATGGGTAGGCCGTACAGGCGTAGCCCTGCAACCGCTGGTTGATCGCCTGATCCGGCACCTGCTCGCAGGGCAACATGCTTCATGCCGATGAAACGCCCATCGCGCAGCTAGAACCCGGCAACGGCAAAACCCGCAAGGCCTATCTATGGGCCTACCGCAGCAACGATCTTGACCCGGGGCCACGCATCGTCATCTTCGACTATCAAGCCGGTCGAAGTGGCCGGCATGCGCAAAACTTCCTGCAAAACTGGCAAGGCCATCTGCTGGTCGATGACTATGGCGGCTACAAACCGCTGTTCTCCAGAACAGCATCGCCCTGTATCGAACTGGGCTGTTGGGCGCATGCGCGGCGCAAATTCTTCGACCTGCACAAGGCCAACGCCAGTCCAATGGCATTCGAGGCATTGCAGCGTATCAGCACCTTATATGCGATTGAGGCAGAAGGCAAACACCTGAGTGCCGAGGCGCGTCAACAGTTACGCGTCGAAAAAGCCTGCCGCTACTTAATGCAATGCACCGCTGGCTGAATCAAACCCGCCTACAAACCGCAAACGGCGGCGGTTCCGCCAGAGCATTGGACCACACGCTCAAACGCTGGAAAAGCCTGATCCGCTACGCTCACACCGGTCATCTGCCGATCGACAACAATCCGGTGGAAAACACCATTCGCCCCATCGCCATCGGGAAAAAGAACTGGCTCTTCACTGGATCGGAACGCGCCGGCCAACGTGCAGCCACCATTCAAACCCTGTTCGGCACCGCCAGGCTGCAAAAAGCAGGTTGATATGTCGGGAAATAACTCCTAAGACAACTGTCCAAAAAATGAGGGCCACTTCTATCATCTTGCCACATTTCAAATTAAGCGATTAAAAAATAGGCAGGCTAATGATGAAAATGGGGTTTTCGGGCAGACACTAGATAAGGCGTGTAAATTTAATGCTAACTCAGGGACCATTAGTGGAAACATATAGTACTACGTTTAGCCATGACTTATGGATTCTGTGGCTATCTAAATGTCAACAGGTTCTGAAGCCATCAACTAACTAGCTGATGGCTTCTAGAAATTTAATACGAAATTGCTGGGCCTTCTACCCATTCACAATCTGAAATCAAACACATCCCGCCATATTCTTTCAATTTGGGGCGAATCAGTTTGATAATTTTTGCCGCCTGATCCTCTTTGCATGCCAGAATGATAACAACATTCTCCTCTTCCCATAGAACGTCATCTGGACTCCGTGTACCACGTGAACCCAAGCCACCTGCTTTTTTTAGTACCGTGTAACCTCTTACTCCGGCATCCGCTAGTAGACCGGCAATTTCTTCAAGTTTCTCAACATCACTAACGATTTCGATCCGTTTCATTGCTATCGTTGAATCCATATTTCACCTCGCTCGTAGAATTTTTTAATTAGATATTAACAAGACAAGACCTTCCGTTTCGATGATAACACCGAATTAATCGGAAGGCCTTTTATTATTTCTTGTTAATCATTTATTCAGGTTTTCTCTGTCAATAAATTAACTAAGTCCATACATCCACTTAGTCATTTCCCAATAGATAGGGACACCAATGAAGATGTTGAATGGGAATGTTACGCCTAATGAAAGACCAATGGATACAGCCGGATCAGCTTTTGGAACCGCAATACGCATCGCTGCAGGTGCGGCAATATACGAACAGCTTGCATATAACACCGCAAGGATACAGGTGCCGCCTGGAGACAAATTAAACGCATAACCCATCGTCGTACCGAATGCACCACAAGTAAGCGGAAAAGCGATACCGAATATGATCATGAAAAGACCTTTTTGTCGAATAACACTAAGACGGCTGGCCGCCAAAAGCCCCATTTCCAGAAGAAAGAGAGCCAGCGCACCGATAAAAAGATCAAAGAACAGTTTGTCTAAGGGTTCTACCATTTTTACCATACCCATGTAGTAACCGATAGCAATACCGCCCATGAGCAGATATATACTGGAACCAGTAAATACTTCATGCAACAGTTTTCCCCAGTCGGTTTTTCCCTCCCCTGAACTACTGCTCGTGCCCATCAATGCAAGAATAGTACCGGTCGCTAATGCTGGCACTTCAAGTAACGCCAGAAACAGCGGCATATAACCTTCATAGTATTCTTCGATTCCATCTAGGAATGCCAGACCTACAGCAAAAGTTACCGCACTAACAGAGCCATAATGTGCAGCAATCGAACCTGAATCGGCCTGATTAAACTTCCCTACAAACCGCAGAATGGGATAAGCGACCAATGGAATTAAAGCCGCAGTAAACACAAGTGCCAGAGAAGCTGGTAAGACTTCCATAATATCGTATTTGGACAGTGACAATCCACCTTTCAGGCCAATAGCTATCAATAGATAAATACTGATACTCTTATATAACGCATCGGGAATCTTCAGATCTGATCGAATCAATCCGGCAACGACCCCCATAATAAAAAACATCACTACAGGTTGAATTGTTGGCATCTATTATTACTCCATTTATTTGATGTTAGTTTAATGAATAGCAGTATCATTAGAGAAAACATTAATGACAATACCTTCTTTTTTTCTTGATATTATTATTTTTAAGTTTTTAAATTAATTTCTTGCGAGAAAATGATATAATAACCACTGTTAAGAATTTGTGAAGAATCCTCTGCAATATCTTAATACTTTCATTGCATTCATACTCGGATTACAAAAGTTCATCTTCCGTGTCTCCTGCAGCCATTCTGTCCTTTTCATTCCTTTTCATTCCTTTTCATTCCTTTTCATTCCTGTTCCTC
>JACKLU010000009.1 GCA_024235735.1 Burkholderiales bacterium | reverse complement strand
TTAACTGATCATTTTCTCTATGCCGCCTTGCATGAGGTCTTTTATACATCGCTGATGGTTGAAAACCAAATGCGTCTGGAGCATATGGAAAAAGCCATTCAGCGTCTGGAAAAAAATGAAATCCAATTGAGTCTAGGCTATAACAAAATTCGCCAGGAAGAAATCATTGAAGAGATTGAAGTCATTCTGCTCAGTGCTGAAGCTTTATCCGAAGCGTCATCTCCGGAATAAATAGCTGCGCAATTAACTTTGCAGTATTTCATGATACAGCTTTGCGAAGCTATCACCTACATACGTCATTTGTTCAGTGGTATGCGCCGCGTTGACACTGCAACGCACCAGCGATTTTCCATCAGGTGCGGCGGGCGGCAAAATCAAATTTACATAGATATTCTTCTCCAGCAAGCGCTGCCAGATCTGGAGCGCCTGTTTCGGGCTGTCGAGGATTGCGGCAATAACAGGGCCTGGCTCCGGCCCCAGCTGGTAACCGATCTCCGCAAGCCTGTTGTAAAGCTGCGTACAGTTTTTCCAGAGTTGTTTGCGCAGATGACCGCCTTCCCTCAACAGTTGCAATGCAGCACGTGTTGATGCAATGGTTGCCGGGGATGGCGACGCCGTGAAAATGTAGGGATGACTGACATAGCGCAGCTGATCCAGCTGCGGATGATTGCTGACGCAGAAGCCACCGATGCTGCACAGGCTTTTGCTGAACGTGCCGGTGATGAAATCCACTTCTTTCTGCAGCCCCGTCTTTTCCACCAGCCCCTGCCCTGTTTCTCCAAGCACACCGAGTGAATGCGCTTCATCCAGCAACAATGTGCATCGGTATTTATTTTTAAGCTCGACTATATCAGCCAATGGCGCCTGATCACCAAGCATGCTGTAAATGCCTTCGACGATAATTAACGTCGTTTCTGCGCGGTCACCCAGGCGGCGCAAACGCTTTTCCATATCGGCCATGTCGTTGTGCTTGAAACGGATAATTTCAGCACCGCTTAAAATACAACCATCGAAAATACTGGCATGCGAGTCGCCGTCAATCAGAACCGTATCGCCACGACCTACTAATCCGGATATTGTGCCCAAATTGGCTTGATAACCGGTGGTAAAAACAATCCCGGAGCCGCATCCATAGAAATCCGCAAATTCGCGTTCAAGCGCGCGATGACCATAATAACTGCCGTTTGCCATACGTGATCCGGTTGTTCCTGTACCTTCATCATCCAGCGCCTTGTGCGCCGCCTGTATGCACTCAGGCGCAAACGTCAACCCCAGGTAATTGTTTGTTCCCAACAGCAATACGCGACGTTCCCCAATTCTGGCTTCTGTGGCCGAATATACTTCTTCAATTGGTATACCAAAAGCACCAACACCTTCAGGCAACAGCGCTTTTCTTGCCGCCGCAGCTGCATCAAGTTTTTCCAGTAAATTCATTTATCAGGATGCGGATTTAATTTTGGAAATGAGGCTTGCCAATTCATGCACGGTTTGCACATCTGCCAATGCGTTGATGGGTATCGAGATATCAAACGCATCTTCTATTTCCATGATGAGGTTGAGCAATTTGACTGAATCAATGGATAACTCACTGATCAAATTGGTTTCTGCTGTGATGCTTACTTCCGAGTCAGTCAGGCTGCTGAGGCGATCACAAAGCAACTCAATGATTTCATTGTAATTATTGTCTGTCATAACTTAAAACTAGGTATAACTATAATAGTTGCGGCAATGCATCTTGCAAACGGATGCGAGGCTGCCATTGAGGCAGTGCACGAATTAAAGGCGCATTATCACATACCCAGTCATCGTGGTGTAACTCTTTTACCTTACCAGGAGTCAACATAGGAGAATATCGCAAGATTCTTGCCAGCCAAAGATTTACAATGGCGGCATTCCTTATCAGAAAATGAGGTACTACAACGCAACGAACCGGCCTGTTCCATATTTCCTGAGCTAAAGTTGCCAATGACTGGAAGCTATATCCCCCTGCCATTCCATCATCAAGTTCGTAAATACCTGGACAGGAAGCATTAAAATCGAGCCACGTCCGAATTGCGGAAATCAGATCGTCAACATGTAACAATCCAAAACGGTTTTGTAATTGACCAACAACCGGAAGAAATCCTTTACTGGCCGCCTGAAAAAGCGGTTTCAATTCTTTATCGCCCGGGCCGTACACCGCAGTTGGTCTGAAAATTGTCCAAGATAATCCCAGTGTGGGATCAATGACTAATTGCTCAGCCTGTTTCTTACTCTTGGCATACCAAGACAGCTCAGATTGTCTCGCAGCAAGTGAAGAAATGAACAGAAAACGCGGTGGTTGTTTTTGCTTAACAACCACATCAAGGAGGTTTTTAGTTCCGGTCACATTGGTATGAGAAAATTCATCAAATGAACTACCTCGCACAGTTCCTGCACAATGGATAACCGCAGAAGCATCTCTCACGAGATCATTTAAAGCTGCCAGATTATCAAGATCACCATGAATCCAATTAACGAAATCCGTATTCGCTTTTTTTTTTCGGGTAATCGCTTTTACACGCCAGCCTGCTGCCCCAAGACTACTGACAAGCCTTTGTCCGATAAAACCAGTAGCGCCTGTGACAGCTACCAATTTTTTGCATGACAGTTTAACGATCTCCGGATTCCACCATCGCAAGCTGGTCATTCAGATTGGTACGCTGTATGTAACCTTGCCGCGCTGCAAAACGAGACAATTTTCCTGAAGAAGTTCTAGGCAGCGTATGCGGTGGTACGAGTTCTACGATACAATTCACACCAAAAGCCATATAGACGAGTTGCTGCAACCGTTTGATCAGCATGTGGCGTTCTGCCAATGAGGTCAATCTGCACTCAATGACGAGAACTACCGTTGTAGAGCCATCCTCATTATTTACACCAAAAGCCGATGCTTCTCTGGATCTGACCTCAGGCTGCTGCTCAGCGAGCTCTTCAACGTCTTGCGCACGAATGTTACGCCCATTGACGATGATGACATCTGTCCGTCGCCCTGTGATATATAGGTCACCCTCATAAAGAAAACCAATATCTCCAGTATCAAGCCAGTTTTCCGGCTTTAATGCATTTTGGGTTTCTTCCGGATTATTAAAATAACCCATCATGACGCTAGCACCTTGCACGAGAACGCTGCCAAGCATTCCTTCGTCAAGCTGTTGCCCTTCATCATTGATGATTTTAACGATGTGTTCGGGCAATGGTTTTCCGCAATTGACAAATTCATTGCTTTTACGTTCCTCAGTCTGCAATTTAACAGCCATTCGTTTATCGACAAGTGTTTTACTGTCGATTTGTATGCTATCAAATCCGTTACCTACTTTTGAGAATGTTACAGCCAGTGTTGATTCTGCCAAACCGTAGCAGGGAAGAAACGCATTTTCATTAAATCCTGAAGACGAAAATTTTTCAGCAAACTTTCTTAGCGTATCCGGACGAATCATTTCAGCGCCAATTCCTGCAGCCCTCCAGCAGCTCAAGTCAAGATCCTTCAAATCCGACTCTCGTGCGCGCATAGTGCATAACTTAAGTCCAAAAGGTTGACTGAATGCTATTGTACAGCGATTACGACTGATCAACTTGAGCCACTGCAAGGGTCGTATCGCAAAATCGCGTGTCGCCAGATAATCTACCGATATCTGTGTAACCATCGGTGCCAGAACCAGACCAACCAGTCCCATATCATGGTAAAAAGGTAACCAAGATGCAGAACGATCATCGGGCGTTACTTCCAGACCATTACGCACTATTCCTTTTAAGTTACACATAAGTGCGTGCTCAGTGATAACCACACCTCGCGGCATTCGTGTACTGCCTGATGTAAATTGCAGATAGGCAACTTCATCAGGTTTATTGGACTGCAATGATATTTCTTGTGCCGGAAATTCACTTAACTGCGCAGGCGTACCAATCCAATTCAAAGCAGTTATTTTTTCTGCTGCTTCTTCAAGAAAATTGATGTAATCAAGATTTGCGAGTGCCAGACTTGCCTGACTGCTTTCAAGCAATCCTCTCAGCTGTTGAACGTAAATTCCATGACTGCCCAAATTAACAGGCACAGGCATTGCAAATGGAACTAACCCGGCATATCGACAAGCAAAAAATAACTCAATAAATTCAGGTGATGTATCGGCTATGATCGCAACACGACTGCCGCGCTCTAACCCGAAAACAGACAAGCACTGCGCTAACTTCCGCGCATTATCTCTAAGTAGACTATAGGGTAACACCGAACGCAGATTGCCTCTTGCGTCGTAGAAATTGTATCCGGTAGTTCCTTGCGCAGCATACTCAAGTGCGTTGATTAAAGTATCAAAGCCTGCTAGTTGCTGTACGAGCGTATTCCTTGTTGGTGTTGGTATTAGCTGCGTTTCGTTGGAAGGCTGAAAATCAAACGCCTGCATAAGCGGAGCGTTCAACTTGGTTATTGTCGAACTCAAGATCTTCCCCTCGAAGTAATATGACTTGTACTTTTCTTCATCTTGCATTTCCTCGCAAGAAATCCCGATATCGCGTGCCAACCTTGATTCTCTGCCTTCACTTGATTCTTTTTATGATTCTCTTTTTGCAGGCTGGAATTCTTAACTCAAACGCTGACCGCTGACATTACTCTTAATTATTAATAAGTGTGTCGTATTTGACCAAAGCGCAGCTTATATAAGGAGCTTTTATGTGTCAAGGCAATATTCGGCCTATGTTGTACCAAAACAACAGCAATACAATTTTAGTTACAGATTCTTTTTATAACATCGTCGACAACATATTCACTCGCATAACTAACATGCTTTGAATCTTCGCATAAAATTCCCGTTAGTGAAGTTTCTTTCTATGCCAAATTTATTTCTTCAAAAGACACGACAACAATACCTCAAATTGCAATCACTTGTCGTCGGCACAATGATAAAAATGATTTGATCAAGCAAAACCGGACACCTCAGTTAAGCAACTCTCATCACTCTCACCGCTTCATATTGGTTTGGGTTTTCGCAATCCATACATGAATGCAGTCTTTGGCTGTTATAAAACACAGCGATATACTGCAATATATCCTGTTGTGCTCCATACTGGGTTTGGTAGTGTCGCCATTGGCAGCATTCCTGCTTGAGGCTGCCAAAGAAACTTTCCGCAACCACATTATCCCAACAATTCCCCAGACGGCTCATACCGCCAATAAAACCTTATACTTTCAATAGATTGCGATATGCTTTACCAGCATACTGCGACCCACGAGTACTGCTGCACGATCAAGCCAAGCGATGGCCGGCGTAACCAGATCGCCATTCGCAATGCACCACAAACCGTCCTGCTTACCCCGGATTGCTGTTATTCAAAATGCTGCTGGTTGGCCTATGGCATGGTGGTCTGAGTGATATCGGTTGAAGGCATGACTAACACCACCCTGCATGTCATGCGTTTTCTTGGACTGGATCTGGAAGACACTGAAGCGAGGTGGAGACAACCGCAGCCAACCGGCATGACAGTCAATCCATGCTGGCGCTGCTGGATAAGGCTGGAATCGAGCCGGGAAATCGGCTTCATGGCGACAAGGCCTATGGCAGCCAGAAGCATCGCGAAGCTTTGAAAGCGCAGGGTATCAAAAGCGGCATTCAGGACAAGGCGGTGAGGAAAAAACCGTTAACTGCGCGGCAATGGCAACGCAATAAATTAATCACTCGAGCGCGTTAACGTCGTTGAACGCACTTTTGGCAGTCAGGCGCGCTGGTTTGGCGACAAAATCTGCATTATCGTGCTCTGGCAAAAGCGCATGTCCGGCATGTTCTACAAGCCATGGCGTATAACCTGAAAAGATTGTCCAGGTTATTTGTTGAAAGTTTGATGAGACAGGAGAAATGCGCCTTTTAAACAAAAAACAGGCAAAAAAATACCTGAAAACAAAATGATTTCTTATCAAACTTCGTGTTTTCCCACAAAAATTCATAAAAAACTGAGAAAGTCTGATTGAAATCGCCAATTTTTTGCCGAACTTTAAGAAGTCAGAGGTTTTGCAAAGATCTCCACAAATGAAAGAGTCGCCAATAGAAAAGGGATACGATTGCTATTGATCGTATCCCGTTCTAATTCGCGCCAGCTCTTTAAATCAAAGCCAATACATAGAATGATACCTAATCAGTTCCTTTTACTGCTTCCTGAGGTGGAATATCTGATTCTTTCTCAGTAGCAGCTTCTACCGGTGGTGACACATCTTCTGTTGTTTTCTCAATCGTTGATTGCGGTGGCTTAGGCGGACGCGGCGGTCTTCCCTCCATAATGTCTTTAATCTGATCGCTGTCTATGGTTTCCCATTCCAGTAATGCTTGCGTCATGGCTTCGATCTTATCCTTATTTTCTTCAATCAATTTACGTGCAAGCGCATATTGCGCATCAATAATCCGACGTATTTCCGCATCAACCTTCTGCATCGTTGCTTCACTGAGGTTTTTATGTGTTGTCACAGAGCGCCCCAGAAAAACCTCGCCTTCATTCTCGCCATAGACCATCGGACCTAGTGTTTCCGACATGCCCCATTGCGTTACCATCTGACGCGCCAGTTCAGTCGCACGCTCAAAGTCATTTGAAGCGCCCGTTGTCATCTGATTCATAAACACTTCCTCCGCAATACGTCCACCAAACATAACGGCCAGCTTTTGCAGAATCTCTTCTTTCTCCATACTGAAACGATCTTCTGTCGGTAACTGCATCGTCACACCCAAAGCGCGTCCTCTCGGGATAATCGTTACTTTATGCACCGGATCAGTTCTGGGCAACAGATAGGCGACAACAGCATGGCCGGATTCATGATAAGCTGTATTTTTGCGCTCATGCTCCGGCATGACAACCGAACGTCTTTCAGCACCCATGAAGATTTTGTCTTTGGCGTTCTCAAAATCCTCCATATCCACCAAGCGCTTATTTTTCCGGGCCGCGAATAAAGCAGCTTCGTTAACGAGATTTGCGAGATCTGCACCAGACATTCCTGGAGTACCTCGCGCAAGTATGTCTGCCTTGACATCAGGAGCCAGAGGCACCTTGCGCATATGTACATTCAGAATCTGCTCGCGACCACGGATATCCGGCAGCGGCACTGTCACCTGACGATCGAAACGACCTGGCCGTAACAAGGCCGGATCAAGAACATCAGGACGATTGGTTGCAGCAATCACGATAACACCCAATGCCCCCTCGAATCCATCCATTTCCACAAGTAATTGATTGAGAGTCTGTTCGCGCTCATCATTGCCACCACCGAGACCCGCACCCCGCTGACGACCCACCGCATCAATCTCATCGATAAAAATGATGCAGGGCGCATGCTTTTTGGCCTGTTCAAACATGTCACGCACCCTAGACGCGCCCACACCAACGAACATTTCCACAAAATCAGAACCGGAGATACTGAAAAACGGCACTTGAGCTTCACCAGCAATTGCACGCGCCAGAAGCGTCTTACCGGTTCCAGGACTACCTACCATTAACACACCACGTGGTATCCGCCCCCCCAACTTCTGGAATCTTGAAGGGTCACGCAAGAATTCTACTAGTTCAGCTACTTCTTCTTTCGCTTCCTCGCAACCGGCCACATCGTTGAATGTCACATGATTCTGGGATTTATCCAGCATTCTCGCCTTACTTTTCCCAAACGAAAAAGCCCCTCCATTTCTACCCCCTCCCTGCATTTGCCGCATGAAAAAAATCCATACTGCAATCAGAAGCAGCATTGGGAACCAAGAAATGAATATACTCATCAGAAGGGAAGGCTCTTCTTCTGGACGAGCTTCCACAACGACTCCGGATTTCAGCAAATCGCTGACCAGCCAAGGATCAGAAGGCGCATAAGTCGTAAAACGCCTGCCATCCGATTTAATACCCCTTAAAGTACGACCGTCGATGATTACTTTTGCTATTCGCCCCTGATTTAACTCAGAAATAAACTGCGAGTAATCAATCGGCACCTGTGTTTGCTGACGAACACTGAATTGGTTAAATACTGTCATCAAGATCAGTGCAATCACTAGCCAAATGGCCATATTTTTGATCAAATTATTCAAGATAGCTCCTTTTGGTTTGCACCTTACGATATTTAAAAAATATTGTCATAAAAATAATAAAGAAATAAAATTCTTTCGTGCTTTCTTATACTGCCACTTTTTTATTATTCTGATTTCAAACTCTAATTCTTTTTCAGACCCAACAAATACACTTCATTGCTGCGATCTCGGGAAGCTTTTGGCTTGCGTACCAGTACTTTCGCAAATCCACAGCGCATTTCACGTAAGAACTGATCAAATCCGCTCCCTTGAAAAACTTTGACCAGGAAAATACCGCCATGGTTCAGCTTACTCACGGCAAAATCATAAGCCAACTCGGCCAGATACATACCTTTCGCTTGATCACTGACAGCTATACCACTTATGTTTGGCGCCATGTCGGAAATCACCAAATCGGGCGATCGCCCACCCAGTTCCCGGTCAAGTTCTATAATAGCACTTTCTTCCCGAAAATCACCTTTAATAAAAGCAGCCCCCGATAAAGGCCGCATTTCTAGAATATCTAATGCGACAACTTTACCTAGCGCACCTACTTTATGCAATGCTACTTGAGTCCAGCTACCCGGTGCGGCGCCGAGATCAACAACAATCATTCCTTTTTTAAAAATGTGATCCTGCGCATCAATTTCAAGCAACTTATAAGCAGCTCGCGAACGATAACCTTCTTTCTTGGCCTGTTTGACAAAGAAATCACTGACATGTTCTTTCATCCATTGGTTGCTGGTTTTAGTACGCGTCATAAAGTAGAATAATATTTTTGATAAAAAATTTTATGTCGACACTCAGCGTTACACAACGTCGCCTGCTTTCTGCGCAAGGGCATGCGCTTAGTCCTGTAGTCCTCGTTGGAAAAGCAGGTCTTACCAATAACGTTATTGAGGAACTTGAACGCGGACTGCTAGCCCACGAGCTGATCAAAATCAAAGTTCAGCTGGACGACCGCCTTATCCGGAAAGCAATTTATGAAGAAATTTGTCAAAGACTCAATGCCGAGTCCATACAACAAATTGGAAAAATCTTGATCATCTACCGCCCGAAACCTGAAGAAGTTGAGAAGCAAAAATCAACCCGACAGAAAAAACGCGAACCACGCCGTACTAAGCGCAGTTACCAGACATGATTGCTCATTCATTAAAGAATGAATAGCTAAATATACTTTACACCAAGAATTTCGTACTCACGAATTCCACCGGGTGCTTGAACTTCAGCAACGTCTCCGGCAAACTTTCCGATAAGTGCACGCGCGATAGGCGAGTTTATGGAAATTTTTCCATGCTTGATACTGGCTTCATCTTCGCCAACAATCTGATACGTGACTGTTTCGCCGCTTTGCATATCCTCGAGCTCAACTGTCGCGCCAAAGACGCAGGCGCCATCAGCATTAATGAGCGCCGGATTAATGATCTGAGCGTTTGATAGTTTGCCTTCAAGTTCGGCAATCCGCCCTTCAATAAATCCCTGTTTTTCTTTCGCTGCATCATATTCAGCGTTTTCGGAAAGATCACCGTGCGAACGTGCTTCGGCTATTGCTGCAATGACAGCTGGACGATGAATAGTCTTCATTTCATGCAACTCTTTACGCAACGCTTCAGCGCCTGCAACAGTTAAAGGCGTTGTACTCATTATTACTGTTTACCCTTCCTCATGATTTGTTTTTTGTTACACTCTATAAATGGCATTTGTCGAAATGCGCTCTGTAGCCTGTCGTATTTATGAGTGCATTTTTTGCAGATTATACGCTCTTAGTTCCTGCATATTCGCCATGCCTACGCATGCGGCCCGCGCTCCGGACAGAGTCGTATAGTAAGTCACGCGCCCTTGGAGCGCCGCATAACGGATTGAATACGAGTCACGTATTGCACTGCGCTTATTTTTCACCGTATTGATAATCAAACTGATTTCACCATTCTTGATCATATCGACAATGTGCGGCCGGCCTTCCGCCACTTTATTCACCGGAACAACATCCAGTCCGGCTTCCGCAAGCGCCGCTGCCGTGCCGCGCGTAGCATAAAGCGTGAAACCAAGTTTCACAAGATCATGTGCGATCTCAATGGCATGAAACTTATCGGATTGACGCACGCTGATAAAAGCCTTGCCCGACCTTGGCAGACGTATATCCGATGCCATCTGCGATTTAACAAATGCTTCGGCAAATGTGCTGCCGATTCCCATCACCTCGCCGGTAGACTTCATCTCCGGCCCTAATATGGTATCCACCCCCGGCAGTTTGATAAAAGGAAAAACGGCTTCCTTCACTGAGTAAAACGACGGTGTCACTTCGTGTGTAACGCCCTGCTGACGTAACGTCCTGCCTGTCATGCAACGCACAGAAATCTTGGCCAGCTGCAATCCTGTCGCTTTTGACACAAACGGCACAGTCCGTGACGCGCGCGGATTGACCTCAAGCACATAGACAATGCCATCCTGTATGGCAAACTGAACGTTCATCAATCCCTTCACCTGCAACGCACGCGCCATTATCGCTGTTTGCCGGCGCAGCTCTTCCTGCACTTGCGGCTGCAGATTGAAAGGCGGCAGAGAACAAGCCGAATCGCCGGAATGAACACCCGCCTGCTCGATGTGTTCCATAATGCCACCAATCAATACCGTTTCGCCGTCATGTATTGCGTCAATATCGATTTCCGTGGCATTGGTGAGAAAACGATCCAGCAAGACCGGAGAATCATTGGAAACTTTAACCGCTTCACGCATATAACGTTCAAGATCGCCTTGCTCGTACACGATCTCCATCGCACGACCGCCTAACACATAACTCGGACGAACCACCAGCGGATAGCCGATTTCTTCAGCCGCAGCCAGCGCAGCCTCGGGATTGCGCGCCGTCCGATTGGGTGGCTGTTTCAAGCCCAGTTCATGCAGCATTTTCTGGAATCGTTCCCGGTCTTCCGCGCAATCAATCATGTCAGGACTGGTGCCGATGATCGGCACGCCGTTCGCCTCCAGATCACGAGCCAGTTTCAGCGGCGTCTGGCCACCATACTGTACGATAACGCCTTCCGGTTTCTCGACTGCAACGATTTCCAGCACATCTTCCAGTGTCAGCGGTTCGAAATACAATCGATCTGACGTATCGTAGTCGGTCGAAACTGTTTCCGGGTTACAGTTCACCATAATGGTTTCATAACCATCCTCGCGCAATGCAAGCGCCGCATGCACACAACAATAATCGAACTCAATCCCCTGCCCGATCCGGTTGGGACCACCGCCCAGTACCATGATTTTCCTTCTGTCAGTCGGTTGAGCTTCGCATTCCTCTTCATAAGTCGAATACATATAAGCGGTACTGGTGGCAAACTCCGCCGCGCAGGTATCCACCCGTTTATACACCGGGCGCAGATTAAATCGATGGCGGTAAATGCGCACTGCTGTCTGATCGGTATTCAACAGCTTGGCCAGCCTTCGGTCGGAGAATCCATTGCGCTTGTATCTGCGCAATGTTTGCTCATCCAGCGTTTCCAGTCTTTTTCTGGACAAAGCGCGTTCCTGCTTGACCAGATCTTCTATCTGCGACAAAAACCAGGGGTCAATGTGTGTCAACTGGCAAACTTCTTCCAGTGTCATGCCGCACCGAAATGCATCGGCAACATACCAGATCCGTTCCGCACCCGGATTGGCCAGTTCGGACTGAATTTTTTCCGGATTATCGGTTTTTTCATCCAATCCATCCACGCCTGTTTCCAGTCCGCGCAACGCTTTTTGCAGAGATTCCTGGAATGTTCTGCCGATGGCCATGACTTCACCGACAGATTTCATCTGTGTCGTTAAGCGATCGTTGGTCTGCGGGAATTTTTCGAAAGCAAACCGCGGCACTTTGGTCACAACATAGTCAATCGCAGGCTCGAATGATGCCGGTGTAACACCGCCGGTAATATCATTGCCGAGCTCATTCAGCGTATAACCCACGGCGAGTTTCGCAGCGATTTTGGCAATCGGAAAACCCGTTGCCTTTGAAGCCAGCGCGGACGAACGTGATACACGCGGATTCATTTCTATCACCAGCATGCGGCCATTTTCCGGGTTTATGGCAAACTGCACGTTTGAGCCCCCCGTCTCCACGCCGATTTCACGCAGCACTGCAATTGATGCATTGCGCATGATCTGATATTCCTTGTCGGTCAGCGTCTGCGCGGGCGCCACGGTAATTGAATCACCTGTATGAATACCCATGGGATCAAGATTTTCAATGGAACAGATAATGATGCAGTTATCCTGTTTATCGCGTACCACTTCCATTTCGAATTCTTTCCAGCCGATCACCGATTCTTCGATCAACAATTCCTTGGTCGGCGAAGCCTCCAATCCACGTTCGCAGATTTCAATAAATTCTTCCCGGTTATACGCTATGCCACCGCCGCTGCCGCCCATGGTGAAAGAAGGCCGGATGATGACAGGATAACCAAGCATCGCCTGAACCTGCAACGCTTCCTCCATGCTGTGCGCAACCGCGGAGTGCGCGGAACTCAAACCAATACGCGACATCGCTTTTTTGAATTTCTCACGATCTTCGGCCATATCAATCGCTTCACGAGATGCGCCGATCAATTCGACATGATACTTTTCCAGTACGCCGTGCTTAACCAGATCGAGCGCACAATTCAGCGCAGTCTGTCCACCCATGGTCGGCAACAACGCGTCCGGCCGTTCAAGCTCAATGATTTTTTCCACCATCTGCCATGTAATAGGCTCGATATAGGTCGCATCGGCCATTTCCGGATCAGTCATAATCGTCGCCGGATTCGAATTCACCAGAACGATCCGATAACCTTCCTCGCGCAGCGCCTTGCAGGCCTGCACGCCCGAATAATCGAATTCGCAGGCCTGCCCAATGATGATTGGGCCTGCACCAATGATGAGAATAGACTGGATGTCGGTACGTTTAGGCATGATCAAAGCGACTTATAGATCTATTATTTGTGGCAATCATCGACCGGCATTAATCCCTGGAATACTGCATCATGGCTATAAAGCGATCAAAAAGATAATCCGCTTCATGCGGTCCGGGGCTTGCCTCCGGGTGACCCTGAAAACAAAAAGCGGGTTTATTCAGTAACTCGAATCCCTGCAGACTGCCGTCAAAAAGCGAAACATGCGTAATACGCGCGCTCTCCGGCAATGTATCCATATCCACGGCAAAACCATGGTTCTGACTGGTAATAAAGACTTTTCCGCTCTGCACATCCTGCACCGGATGATTGGCGCCATGATGCCCGAATTTCATTTTAACCGTCCTGGCGCCGCTCGCCAAAGCCAGTAATTGATGGCCAAGACAGATTCCGAACAGGGGAACATTCCTATCCAGTAAAGCGCGTGTCGCATTGATAGCATAATCACAGGGTTCAGGATCACCCGGACCATTTGACAGAAATACACCATCCGGTTTTAAAGCCACGATTTCTTCTGCGGAAGTCTGCGCCGGGACGACAGTGACACTGCAACCACGCTGCGCCAGTTTGCGTAAAATATTGCGTTTGATGCCAAAATCAAATGCAACAACCCGGAAATGCTGACTGCACCCTGATTGATACCCGTTTTCAAGCGCCCATTCACCTTCGTTCCAGACATAGGATTTCTGACAGGTTACCGTTTTTGCGAGATCCATGCCCGCAAGGCCCGGAAAAGCGCGCGCCTGTGCGATTGCTTCATTAACATCGGATTGCCCGGTCATGATACAACCTGCCTGCGCGCCTTTTTCACGCAAAATCCGCGTCAGCTTGCGGGTATCGATATCGGCAATGGCAACGACTTGCCGCTCCAGCAGAAAATCCGATAACGTCTGCGTTTTGCGCCAACTGCTCGCGAGCAGCGGCAAGTCACGAATGACCAGACCCGAAGCATACACCTTATCCAGATGCCCTGATTCGATATCTTCCGGATTGACGCCCGTGTTACCGATATGCGGATAAGTCAAAGTAATAATCTGCCGGCAATAGGAGGGATCCGTCAAGATCTCCTGGTAACCGGTCATCGCGGTATTGAAAGCCACTTCCCCGGTTGCGGCACCCTCGGCACCGATAGAAACGCCATGAAATACAGTCCCATCTGCTAATGCGAGAATGGCGGGCTGGCGTTGCGGCACAAAGAACTCCTTGGATTTTGATTCGAGATTTGGAAATCGGACAAAAATACTGATTTGCCCGGCTGTATTGCGTGAAATTATACGTGAAAAAACTGTCCGTTTCTATGCAAATCCGCCCCGTCGTAAAGCAACGACTGATATAGTATCCCTATTATGGAATACGCGTACTTACACTTCCATGCCGCACTGAAAGACTTTATTTCACCGGGCGGGCGGAATAAGGCCATCACGCGCGCCATCAACCGCAAAGCATCCATCAAGGATGTCATTGAATCATGCGATGTTCCGCACACCGAAATCGATCTGATCATCGTCAATGGCGTCTCCGTCGATTTTGATTACATCGTTCAGAATGGCGATGAAATTCACGTTTATCCGGATTGCTCAACAGCACTGACTGAATCCGGTAAGCCATTACGTCATCTCTCTCCACCGCTACCTGAAAAACCCTGGTTTATCGTTGATGCCAATCTCGGTCGACTGGCGCGTTATCTGCGGCTGCTCGGCTTTGACTGCTTATATCGCAATGATTTTGCCGATCAATCCATTGCGGAAATTTCCTGCAAAACGCAGCGCATCGTGTTAACCCGCGACCGTAAACTGCTGAAACGTAAAATCATCACTTATGGTTACTTTGTACGCACGGATATTCCTAAAGCACAGATCAGGGAAACCTTGCACCGGTTCAATCTATACGCATCGCTTGCCCCGCTGACGCGCTGTACACATTGCAACGAAAAACTGGTCAGCGCCGAAAAGCCACTTATCGCACACCGCCTCAAACCGCTCACACGACAGTATTACGACAAATTTCTGATTTGCCCAGGATGCAATCGGATTTATTGGCAAGGCAGTCACAGCATGCACATCAAACGTCTGATCGAAGAATTTTGCAGACAACCGGCGCGATAATCCCGTTCCACGACTGCAAATGACAACACCCGCAGAACGCGCCTAAAACATTATCGGAAACTAAACCCCATCGAACTGGAAAGCCAGTAAAAATCGGTTTACCATATCGTCTGCCCCCGGTTCTATTGAAGAACCACAGCACATACAGCGTGAATTTTTTCTTACCCGCTATTTAAACTGAATCACACTATGTCCAATCGCGATTCCAACACTTCAACCACATCCGCTTTTCAACAGCGCAGCCTGAAAACCGTGTGGCATCCCTGTACCCAGATGAAACAGCATGAAACGTTTCCGCTTGTGCCCATCGTGCGTGGCGACGGTATCTGGCTTTTCGACGCGGACGGCAACAAATACATGGATGCGATCGGCTCTTGGTGGGTGAATCTCTTCGGACATGCCAATCCGCAAATTGGCGCGGCAATCAAGGATCAGCTTGATCGAATCGAACATATCATGCTTGCCGGATTCACGCATGAACCGGTCATCGCCTTGTCCGAGCGCCTGGCAGCCATGACACCCGGCGACCTCGGACACTGTTTTTATGCCAGCGACGGCGCGTCAGCAACCGAAATCGCATTGAAAATGAGCTTCCATTACTGGCAGCTTGCCGGAAAAACCGATAAAACCCGGTTTGTCAGCCTGCAGAACGATTATCACGGCGAAACACTTGGTGCTTTATCAGTCACCGATGTTGCCATCTTCAAGACGACCTATGCGCCGTTGCTGCGGCCCTGCACGCATGTCATGACACCGGACTGGCGCTATGCCGAACAGGGCGAATCGGCCGAAGATTATGCCCTGCGCGCTGCGGCGGCACTTGAAGCGCATCTGGCCCGGCATCACGCCGAAACCGCCGCACTGATTATCGAACCGCTGATTCAAGGTGCAACAGGCATGGGCATGTATCACCCGGTTTATCTCGAACGCGCCCGGGAAATCTGCGACCGTTATCAGGTGCATTTGATCGCTGATGAAATCGCGGTCGGATTCGGTCGCACCGGCACCCTGTTTGCCTGCGAGCAGGCCAATATCACGCCGGATTTCCTGTGTCTGGGGAAAGGTCTGAGCGGCGGCTACCTGCCGCTGTCGGTGGTACTGACAACCGACAGCGTCTACGAACGTTTTTATGACGACCATTCGGCGCATGCCTTTCTGCATTCGCACACGCACACCGGCAACGCGCTGGCGTGCCGCGCAGCGCTGGCGGTGCTCGACATCTTTGAACAGGGCAACATCCTGGAAAATAACAGTACCAGGGCGCAATACTTCAACACTGCCGCAGCTGCACTGTCATCGCACCCCAGAGTCCGTCACTTCCGCAACTGCGGCATGATCTGGGCGTTTGAAGTCGATACCGGCATTGAGCACTTTTCACAGCACTTTTTCCAGGCTGGATTGAAGGAACGCCTGCTGCTGCGCCCACTCGGCAAAACAGTTTATTTCATGCCGCCTTACATCATTACCGACACAGAAATCGATTTACTTGTCGACGGAACACTGCATATACTCAATTCACTTAATGAATAACATTACCACTATTTTATGCAACTGACATTTCATGGCGCTGCGGGCGAAGTTACCGGATCATGCTATCTGATTGAAACGAGTGAGTTACGCTTTCTTGTGGACTGCGGCATGTTCCAGGGAGGGCGTGAAGCGGACAAAAAGAACCGCACCGCATTTGACTTTGATCCCGAGACCATTAACTTCGTCCTGCTCACGCATGCGCACATTGATCATTCCGGTCTGCTGCCACGGCTGCGCGTCTGGGGATTCAGAGGACCGGTCTACGCGACTTCGGCCACCAGCGATCTGCTGCAAGTCATGTTAAAAGACAGCGCGCATATCCAGGAAAAGGAAGCCGAATGGCGCAATAAAACCCGGCGCGACAAACATTCGAGAAACAGCGTCACACAGGAATACGCGCCGCTGTACACCGTGGCGCAGACGGAACATTTTCTCAAACAGATACACAGCGTGACTTATGACAATGAAATCCAGCCGCATCCTCAGGTGCGATGCATTTTCCGGGATGCCGGTCATATTCTGGGTTCTGCGATTATCGAGCTTTGGCTGACCGAAGGTGCCGTGACCAAAAAAATCGTCTTTTCAGGCGACCTGGGTCAGCCCGGTCACCCCATTGTGCGCGATCCGACGCCGATACGGCAAACCGACATTCTGCTAGTCGAATCGACCTATGGCAACCGGCTGCATCGCAACATGCTCGACACACTCGATGAACTGGTATTCGCCATTAACAACACGCTGTCAGAAAAAGGCGGCAACGTCATTATTCCCGCGTTCACCGTTGGTCGCACGCAGGACCTGCTGTTTTTACTGATTGACCTGTATCGCGCAGGAAAACTTGGTGAAATGGATATTTATGTGGATTCGCCCATGGCGCTGGCGGCAACCGACATCACCATGAGACATCTTGCGCTGCTCGACAAGGAAGCGGTGGACGCTATGCAGTGGATGAGCGGCGATGACAGGAAACCACGGATTCATTTTGTCCAGGATGTTGAGGAATCCATGCATTTGAACACCATCCGCCACGGCGCCGTCATTATCTCGGCGAGCGGCATGTGCGATGCCGGTCGCATCAAGCATCATCTCAAATACAATCTGGGCCGGCCGGAATGCAGCATCATTATCACCGGCTTTCAGGCGGCAAGAACATTGGGGCGGCGTCTGGTGGACGGCGCCCGGGTTGTCAAAATCTTTGGTGAAGATATTCCCGTTCGGGCGAAAATCTACACCATCGGCGGATTATCCGCACATGCCGATCAGGCCGCTCTCCTCGATTGGCTCAGGCATTTCACACAAATGCCGGAAAAAACATTTATCGTGCACGGTGAGATCAACAACGCGAACGCATTGCTGTCGGCCATCAAAAACCGGTTGGACTGGGATCATGTTTTCATACCTGAGCACAAAACAACGGTTACGTTGTACAATCCTGCTCAGAACAGCTGAAATACCTGAGATTGAGCGTATCTTTATAAATTACTTAACGCGCTATCCAGTGCACCCTTGCATTCGTCCCGCTTACCGCCCAGATCCAGCATGCCTGCGGTGCGCATGCATTCGAGATATTCAAACTGCACATCGTTGCGCTTCTGCGCATGTTCAATTTTTGTTGACAGCCGTTCCATCTGCTTGAGCACAGCCTGCAAATCGATAGTGCCGATTGCCGCGCCGATACCTTCTATGCTGGTTTTCGTGTCGTCGAGTTTTTTTAGCGACTCCTGATTGATTTTGCTCACCTGCTGCGCAATAGCCTGATTCGCCTGACTGGAGTACTTGCGCAACTCATCGACATTCTGCTGGGTAATCGCCGCGAGCTTTTCTTCATAATTACCGAGTTCGCTCTGAATAAACGTATTAATGTCCTTCTCAAAGCTGTCCAGGGTATTATCGATTTCCTGTTTGAAAGCACTCATCTTGTTTTCCAAGAGATGATTGACTTCGGTTTCCAGTCGCTTCACCACATCGCCGGAGATTTTTTCCACTGGTACTGGTTTTCTGGATTCGATGATTTCACTTTTTGCGGTGCTCACACTGGTTTTTATGTCATCGGCAAACAGTTTCTGCCTGTCGTCAATCTGGCTGAGCGCATACTTTTCATTCTCCGACATAATCCACGACAGCATGATCAATTCCTTGCGTTCACTGACATCAAGACCTTTGATCAGCTCGTCGAGCAGACTTTCCGCAACGGATTCATCGTTGAGATTGTTGGTATATTCAATATTTGCTTCGCGCAAAAAAGCCTGTAAATTGCTTTGCAGCGCATCGACATTTGCCTGCGCGCGAGACAATTCGGTCGACTGACGCATAAGCTCATAAGGCAGATAGCCGATCAGCAGCACCAGACTGAGCGAATAAATAGTCCACTGCCATGCTCTGGTTTTCAGAAAAAAGAGATAGCCAAGCAACAAAAAGATCAGCATTGCCGCCGGTGAGACGATCAACACAATCTCCAGCCAGCTGCGTCTGGCCAGCTCGTCAAAAGAAAACAAATTCGATAGTTCTGCGATATATTCATTCATTGGCGATTCTCCCCTGTCATCTTCCAAATTGTTGTATGCGTAAATTCAGGCCATTGCTTTGCACGATTCTGCATCGGAGCACCGATCAATTTTCCGCCAGATACTCAGCCCAGAAACAGCTTATACGCCGGGTTTTTGCTCTCATCCCAGTAGCGATAGCCCAGCTGGTCGAGAAAATGCTTGAAGTCGGTTTTTTCATCCGGCGGCACCTGAATGCCGATCAGCACCCGCCCGTAATCAGCGCCATGATTGCGGTAATGAAACAGGCTGATATTCCAGTTGTGACTCATAGCATTGAGAAAATCCATCAAAGCACCTGGGCGATCTGGAAATTCAAACCGGTACAGAATCTCATTTTTAATCTCGGGCGCATGCCCGCCGACCAGATGACGGATATGCAGCTTGGCCATTTCATTATTACTCAGATCCAGCGTATTCAATCCGCTATTCTGCAAGTCAGCGACGAGTTTCTCGGTTTCATCGCGATTACGCACCGAAATACCGACAAAAACACGCGCTTCCTTCGGGTCGGCGTAGCGATAGTTAAATTCGGTTATGCTCTTTGCACCCAGCAGGTTACAGAATTTCTTGAAGCTGCCGGGCTTCTCCGGAATGA
Organism: Burkholderiales bacterium; assembly: GCA_024235735.1. Lineage (GTDB taxonomy): Bacteria > Pseudomonadota > Gammaproteobacteria > Burkholderiales > Nitrosomonadaceae > Nitrosomonas. The sequence continues at coordinate 92,277 of JACKLU010000009.1, read as the reverse complement.
TGACCGCCATTACCGCTTCGCGGTGTTCACCGATTTCCGCGCGTTCGGAGATATGCCGCAGCCGGTCGAAATTCATATTGGCGCCCGAAGCGATACCAATCAATGTCTGGTGCAGAATATTCTCCCGCTCCACATAGGTCTTGATGCCGGCAATTGAAAGCGCGCCCGATGGCTCGAGTATGGTGCGTGTATCTTCAAAAACATCCTTGATCGCCGCGCAGATTTCATCGGTATCGACCAGAATGACTTCATCCACCAGCTCGCGGCACAAGCGGAACGTTTCTTTGCCGATCTGCTTGACCGCCACGCCATCGGCGAACAACCCGACCTGCGGCAGCTTGACACGGCGGCCGCTTTGCAGCGAACGGAACAGGGCGTTAGCGTCAGCCGGTTCAACGCCGATAATTTTGATTTCAGGATAAAGCCTTTTAGCATACGCCGCCACGCCCGAGATCAATCCACCACCCCCCACCGGCACGAACAAGGCGTGAATTTTTCCGGTATGCTGGCGCAAAATTTCCATGCCGATAGTGCCCTGTCCGGCGATGACATCCGGATCGTCATACGGATGGATAAACGTCGTCTGGTGCGCCTCGGATAGCTCCACCGCATATTCATACGCATCGCTGTAGGAATCGCCATGCAACACCACTGTCGCCCCACGCGCCATGACCGCCTGCACCTTGATCTGCGGCGTAGTCACCGGCATCACGATGGTGGCGCTGCAATCCAGTTTTTTCGCGGCCAGCGCCACGCCCTGCGCATGATTACCGGCTGAGGCCGCGATCACACCACGATTACGCACTTCCGGAGACAGCTTGAACATCTTGTTGTACGCGCCGCGCAGCTTGAAAGAAAAAACCTGCTGCAAATCCTCGCGCTTGAGCAGCACCTGATTATGGATGCGCGCGGACAGAATGGGCATATCATCGAGCGGCGTCTGTTCCGCAACATCATAAACCTGCGCTGTCAGGATTCTTTCAAGATAATTATTTTTCATAACCGCATGGAAACACGACAAAATAAAGAATGCATTGCAACTGGCATTATAGCCGCAGAAGGCAGCATCATGCTGCTGCCTTCTCAAAAATTCATCAGATTTTTTCCCCACTGCGCCAGCGCTTCGAGTATTTTCAGCGCTTTTGCATTACCGGCGTATTCAGCGCGCAAAACGGATAGCTGGCCAAAATAGCGATCAATCGTCAGACTGTCCCCGCCAACGCCCTGCGTCAGACGCTGTTCACGCAACTGCCGCCAGCGCTCATATTCATCGGCAGTCAATGTCTCCGACCAGTTTCGCGCGCGGTAACGGAAAAATAATTCCGGCAAACGCCAGTCGTGAAACTCAAAACGAGCGGCGACCAGCGCCTGTGGGGCGGCGCGACGTATCTGCACCAGCAGTGGTATATCGGCGCTGTCGAAAAAACCGTCATACAAGGCCTGATCAACATCCTCCGCCGGCTCGAATGTCCTGCCAGTATAAGCTGAAGCCACACGCTGCGCAAAATCGGTTTTTTCACAATAAGCCTTGAGTTTGCGCCAGTGCCGCTCACAGACATCAGGATCAATACCAATGCGCCCGGCGGCCTCTGCATTGAGTGTATTGCGCGGCGCCAGCGCCGGACATTTGTTGATTTTCACCGACTTGACCGGCAAACGCTGTTCTCCGTCCGGCAAATCGTCGTTGCGAGTAAACAGATATCGTGCCAGTGACTCGATACCCTTATCCAGAAACATCTCCGGATCGTGGCGCAAGTCATAAACCAGCACACTGTTCGGATTACCCGGCTCGGCGACAAGCGGCATCACCAGCGTGGTGCAACCGGTGCTGGCCGGATACATGCGCGAGGTATGCACAATTGGTGTGTAGCCGAACACATCGAGCAGCTCCGCCGCGCGCCGTTTATCGCGCAATCGATACAGCCAGCTGTAGAGCCGCGGCTGCCGTTGATACAGCAGACGCGCCAGACCGATCGTCGCGCGCACATCGGACAATGCATCGTGCGCCGCCCCATGCACGATGCCATTCGCGGCGGTTAAATCCTCAAGCCGGAAGCTTGGCTGTTCGTTCTGTTCATCCCGCTCTTCCCCATTCATCGCGCGCAGCGGCCACTCAATGCCTTCAGGCCGCAAAGCGTAGGTCATGCGCACCAGATCGATGATATCCCAGCGGGAATTCCCATTTTGCCATTCACGCGCGTAAGGATCATAAAAATTGCGGTAAAGCGTGTAGCGCGTCACTTCGTCATCGAAGCGCAGCGTGTTATAACCCAGTCCGCAGGTATTGGGCTGCGCCAGTTCGGCATGGATTTTTCCGATAAAATCGGCCTCCGCGAGACCTTTATCATCCGCCTGCTGCGGCGTGATGCCCGTAATCAGACAGGACATCGGCTGCGGCAGAACATCGCGCGGCGGCTTGCAGTAAATCACCAGCGGCTCGCCGATTTCATTGAATGCTTCGTCCGTGCGCACGCCGGCAAACTGCACCGGTCTGTCGCGCTTCGGATCGACGCCGGTCGTTTCGTAATCATGCCAGTATAATGTCGTCGCCATTGACGGTCAGCTCCTCTTTGGTTCAATCCGCTTTGAAATCGCACAGCATCCCCATTATAGTTGCAATTTTTTGCAACGTTTATCAAGGAGAAAACAACATGGCGCGCAAACTGATCAGTTCCGGATCAACATTCGAACAGGAAATCGGCTATTCCCGCGCAGTCCGCGCGGGCGACTGGGTACTGGTCTCCGGCACGACCGGATTTGACTACAGCAACATGACCATATCCGACGACCTGGTGGAACAGGCCGAGCAGTGTTTCAAAAATATCGAAGCCGCATTGCAGGAAGCCGGCAGCAGCCTGAAGGATGTCGTGCGCGTAACCTATGTGCTGCCGAACGCTGACGATTTCCCCAAATGCTTTCCGGTCACGCGCAAATATTTCGGCGATGTCAGGCCATCAGCGATGATGCTCGCCGCAGGCTTGTCCGACCCTCGCATGAAAATCGAAATTCAGGTGACCGCGTATTGCGGCGAATGACACTAACCGGCTGTTTGCCGGTTGTTAAGCAACAAGGCTTTTACATCAACACCGGCAATCGTTTTTTCAGTTGCCGGTGTTTTCTTGAAAAGAGGCAACACCTGTCAAAGATCTCACTGAGGAATGCAGTGCCATTTTAACGTGGCCACGCACCCTTCAGCGCGATCCTGAACGGGTTCTTAGAAATACTGAATCATCAAATAGATATAAGCCGGAATAAAAATACATAATGCGATAATAACGAGTTTTTTCATAGTCCTAGCTCCTCATGTCAGATACTCGATAATTATTATTTTAGGAAACCCAAGTAAAACGCATCCCGGGCTTTTTCGTCAAGTATTATCTGCGATGACGGATTATCGGGAATCATGTTCATCGTGTTTTGTTGCAATGACGAAATTTCATTGCATGGAAACGCCCGGATCTTTTGGATCAATTCACGAGGTCATCCATTTTTTGAAATCGAAGGCTTTTTTGTCATATAGCAAGTAGCATACCAGTTTCCGATATTAATGAATTAATATCAACAAATCAACATGTTAATAACACCATCCTCTGAATAAAGAGGATGCGCATTAACGTGAAATTGTAAAATTTTTCGACAGTTTTGGTCTGTAGCGGCGGAAATGTGCGGGATGATGTTGGGATCACGGTGTTCGCCTTCCCCGAATCGCGTAACCGCACAAATTGGTGGTGAGTTTGCGAACTCCAACGTAAACACTGCGGTGGACATCATGGCAATGCTGCATTACGCTTCGCTAACCCAGCCTACTCCGCCTACTCCGGCTTTTTTGCGCGATGCGTGTAAAATATTCCGACACTTAACGTCTCATCGGTGGGAGTTACGCTGTTCGCCGGGAATAACGATTTCTCCTGTCTCCAACAGCAGAATCCGGTCAATGCCTTCCCGACAGGTCGGCATAGCCGGTAGCAGCAGAATCGTTGTTCGGTTCCGCATTACTTCTGTAAGCGCTTTGAATACATCGTCAGTCAATTCCTGCACATGCCGCGGCCAGAGATCATCGATGATTAGGATCGGTGGATTTCTCAGAGATGCCCGTGCGACAGCAACAAGCTGCCATTGCTTGCGCGTCAGGCGCGCGTCATTGCCATCGATTCGTGTCTGCAAGCCCTCCGGCATGTCACGCACAAAACCTGCAACCCCGGTTGTCCGGATTGTCTGCATAATGTGCGCTTCATGCGCGCAACCGGTATCGCCATAAGCAATATTATCCGCGATGCAATCGCCGAGAATAATCGGAATACCGGAAATGACGGCAAACTGCGCAAGCAAATCGCAACGTCTGATCTGGCCGTAGTCCTGTCCATCCAGTTTTATCTCGCCCGTTGCCGGTGGGCTGAAACCCAGCAGCAAATCCATGAGCAGCAATCTTGCCGCGCTGTCATCAACAACCAGAGCGATCGTCTCCCCTGGCTTGATGTTCAAATCGAGCGTATACGTCTGGCAAGACGCTTTTTCACTACACCGCACATGCACCTGATTCAGTATTAATTCTCCGCGTACTTCCGTTAAGCTGACAGCCCCATTCATTGATACTGCGGGAAGATCAAACACTGCAAACAATTGTTCCAGTTGTCGCTGCATCAATTCAGGCACATGAGACACTCCGGCCAGACGACTGACGGGCATTATCAGTAACAGCATGATGGCGATAAAAGCGCCGGCCTGGTCGATCGATAATGTCTTGTCAATAACCTGTTGCATCAGCAAATAAGCCATCGCTATGACGATCAGGGCAATCAATAACTGACAGAGCATTGCAACGAACGCCTTATAGTCATTTTGCTGATTCTCACTGTTCAGAATGGATTGTGCATTACTGTCGAGGTGCTGGCACTCCTGCTGTTGCCCGCCAAATAACTGGATATAGCGAAAGTTCTCAAGACAACGGTGCAAACAGCCAGCCAGTTCGGTCTTATCCGATTCGGCGTTTTGCATCGTGGCATCAGGAAAGCGATTTTGCTGGCCGGCTGTAATCTGAAGCATCAGAAAAACAAAAGGAATCAGCAAGCAAATCAGCATCGCAATTTCCCTGTTCAAATAAAAAAGGCATGCAATGAGTCCTGAAACCGCAAACGTATCCCGCATCAATACCGTCAGCGCCTGCATGCTCGTCCTCGATATCGTCCGAACCTGATGTAATACCGTCTGAGCAGCATGATTCTCGCTTAAAGATTGATAGTACTGCGCAGGCAGATGAAGCAATTTGTCAAACAATACGCTGTTCAATTGCATAACGAGCTGCTTGTCTGCTTTTCTCATCCAGTACTGACCGACATATCCGGAAACACTGTAAATAATGATAAGTACAATAAAAACGAGCAGTGCGGTTTGTGCGTATGATTCGTCCTGCTCGACAAAAGCGGCGCGCAGTATGTGTTGAATCTGCATCGGCAGGAAGGCCATTATTACCGCCATGATCATCATGGCCGACAAGGCCCATAAAAAAGAATGCCTGCAGGCTGTCATCATGCTTGCAAGACGTCGGTAATAGTGTGTCTGAATCATGGTAGCTGCGATTTATTCAACACCCCGTTCATGTTTCTCATTGCGATGCCTAATTTTAAGTCTGGAGCAGCGATTCTCGCTGCAAGTTAATATAGTATACAATGCGCATTTCACTTAATCAGTCAGCGGAGTCACTCCATGCTGCTTATGTTGATCAACATCCGGCACGCGCGTTTGAATTGACATCTGCTCGCATACCCTGTCGCACCATTCTGATTTAACGGAATAAACGAAGTGACGCAATCAACACAACAGACCAAAGAAAATAGTATTCAACAACAGATACCGCACAGAAAGGGAATTGTGCTTGCCGGTGGTTCAGGAACAAGACTTTACCCGGTGACCAAGGCCGTTTCCAAACAGCTGTTACCGGTTTTCGACAAGCCCATGGTGTATTACCCCCTCACCACATTGATGCTTGCTGGTATGCGCGATCTGCTGATTATATCAACACCGCAGGATATCGCCGATTATGAACTGCTGCTCGGCGACGGACGTCAATGGGGATTGAATATCGCTTATGCGGTTCAACCCGAGCCGGGTGGACTGGCACAGGCTTTTCTCATTGGCGAATCTTTCATTGGCAATGATTGTTCAGCGCTAGTTCTAGGTGACAATATTTTCTACGGCCATGATTTTTGTCACTTGCTGGCCAACGCCATGCAGAAAACATCCGGCGCCAGTGTTTTCGCTTATCATGTGCAAGATCCCGAACGTTACGGCGTAGTGGAATTTGACACACAGGGGCAGGTACTGAGTCTGGAAGAAAAACCGCTGAATCCGAAATCGAACTATGCTGTAACCGGATTATATTTTTATGACCGCAATGTTGTTGATTACGCCAAAAGCATCAAGCCTTCGCATCGCAATGAACTGGAAATCACGGACGTAAACCGGATTTACATGGAGCATTCAACGCTGAATGTCGAAATCATGGGACGCGGTTATGCCTGGCTGGATACCGGAACACACGAATCACTGCTCGAAGCGAGTCATTTTGTAGCGACGATAGAGCATAGGCAAGGGTTGAAAATTGCCTGCCCGGAAGAAATTGCTTTTCATCAGGGTTGGATTGATGCCGCACAGCTGGAGGCACTCGCCATGCCCCTGGCGAAGAACGGTTACGGTCAGTATCTGCTGCAAGTTCTCCAACGCAAACATTAAAGGGCATCTCTAAACCTATAAACCCTCAGTTGACCAATATCCGTGGTGACTAACGATATGAATGCGACACAACTGGCAATACCCGATGTTTATCTCCTGCAACCCAAAGTTTTTGGCGATACGCGCGGCTTCTTCTATGAAAGTTTCAATCAGCGGCAATTTGATCAGATCATCGGCAGGCATGTAGCTTTCGTGCAAAACAATCATTCCCGCTCGATGAAAAATGTATTGCGCGGCTTGCATTACCAGATAAAGCAACCGCAAGGCAAACTTGTGCGCGTCGTCGCGGGCGAAGTATACGATGTAGCGGTAGATCTACGCCATGCTTCGCCGACTTTTGGTCAATGGGTGGGTGAAATACTGAGCGCCGAGAACAAAAAGCAGCTCTGGATACCGGAAGGGTTCGCGCACGGATTTGTCGTGCTTTCGGATTACGCCGAATTTCTGTACCAGACTACCGACTATTGGGCGCCTGAACATGAGCGCTGCATTATCTGGAACGATTCCACCCTCGCTATTGACTGGCCTATTGACAGGGAACCGGCGCTTTCCGCCAAAGATGCGCAGGGCAAATCATTCAAAATGGCGGAAGTCTATACGGATAGTCAGGCGTAAATTGCTGTCCCCCTATCGTCTGGCGGATTGCTAATGGTTAAACAAAAATCAGTCTATGTATGCACCGAATGCGGCGGACAAACCTTGAAATGGCAGGGCCAATGCCCGCAATGCCAGTCATGGAATACACTTGTTGAAACCGTGACCGAAAAAGAAATATCACGTTTCAGTCCGGTATCCGATACAGACCAGGTGCAAAATCTGTGTGATATTGAAACGCAGGAAGAACCGCGCTATTCCACCGGCATTTCCGAATTGGATCGCGTGCTCGGCGGCGGCATGGTGCGCGGCGGCGTTGTGTTGCTCGGCGGTGATCCAGGTATCGGTAAATCCACCTTATTGCTGCAAGCGCTGGCGCAAATGTCTATTGACTGCAAAGTACTGTATGTCAGTGGCGAAGAATCCGCCCAACAGGTAGCGCTTCGCGCCAGAAGACTCGCGCTCAATGTCCAATCCGTACCCCTCCTTGCAGAAATACAGCTGGAAAAAATACAGCAAACGTTGAATGCGCATCAACCCCGCATAGTTGTAATTGACTCGATTCAAACGATTTATTCGGAAATACTTCAGTCCGCCCCCGGCTCAGTCGCGCAAGTACGCGAATGTGCCGCGCAACTCACACGGCAAGCTAAATCCAGCGGCACTGCGATCATTCTCATCGGTCATGTGACAAAAGAAGGCGCTCTGGCAGGGCCCCGTGTTCTCGAGCATATGGTGGATACCGTTTTATATTTCGAAGGCGATATGCATTCAAGCTTCCGCCTGATCCGCGCTTTCAAGAACCGTTTTGGCGCGGTCAATGAGCTGGGTGTCTTCGCCATGAGCGAGAAGGGGCTACGCGAAGTCAAAAATCCATCGGCTTTATTTCTGTCGCATCATGGTGGTCAGGTGGCCGGTTCATGTGTCATGGTGACGCAGGAAGGCACGCGCCCGCTGCTGGTTGAAATACAAGCCCTTGTCGACGAGGCGCGTGCACCGCATTCCAAACGTTTATGCGTTGGTCTGGAACAAAACCGGTTAGCCATGCTGCTGGCCGTGTTGCACCGTCATGCCGGTATTCCCTGTTTTGACCAGGATGTTTTCGTCAATGCTGTCGGTGGCGTCAAAATTGCGGAACCCGGCGCGGATCTGGCCATTTTGCTGGCCATTGTCTCTTCGCTGAAAAACAAACCGTTGGCGGAAAAAATGGTGGTTATCGGCGAAGTAGGACTCGCAGGTGAAGTCCGTCCCGTTCAGCGCGGGCAGGAGCGATTAAAGGAAGCCGCCAAACTTGGATTTTCCCGCGCCATCATTCCTCAGGCGAATAAACCGAAACAATCCATCGCCGGTATGGAAATCATCGCTGTTAATAATGTACGAGATGCTGTTGGGCGGATGTATGACTGAAACCGATTATACAAAAGGCCCGCATAAACTGAATCGAGAAACACTGCGGCTATTATATTTTCTAGGCGCATTTTCTTTCCTTGTTATACTGAGCGCAGCTGCATTGCCGCCGATCGCGCAGCCCCATGATTACCACGGATTTGCCGATCAGCGGCGGCTGCTGGGCATACCTAATTTCATGAACGTGGCCTCCAACCTTGCCATTTTGTTCAGCGGCATCGCAGGCCTATTTTGTCTTCGACATATAACAGGCAGCAGGCATGAATTCAATCGGCGGCCGTTTAGAACTTCCGCGGAAGTGTGGCCGTATCGGATTTTTTTTCTCAGCATTGTCATGACCGCCCTGGGATCAGCCTGTTACCATTGGCACCCCGATAATACGGCACTGCTCTGGGATCGCCTGCCCATCGCAATCGGCATTATGGCGCTGCTTGCAGCGACATTGTCCGAACGTGTCGATCCCAAACTGGGGTTTCATTTATTGCCGGTGCTCGTGTCAATCGGCGCGGCAAGCGTATTGTACTGGTATTGGAGCGAGCAGCAGGGTGCCGGCAATCTGAATTTTTATATTGTCATACAGTTTTATTCATTATTGCTCATAGCACTCCTGAGTCTGATGCTGCCCACCGCTTACACACACGGCAACAGGGTACTCCAGGCCATTGGGTTTTACGCGCTGGCAAAAGTAGCTGAAACATTGGATCAGCAGATTTTCACTCTGGGACAGATAGTCAGCGGTCACACGTTGAAGCATTTGATAGCAGCGCTGGCAATCTGGTGGATTGTTCGCATGCTGCAGGAAAGAACATGTACTGACCAACAAAATCTATGTTAAGGACTTGACGGATATGCGATAATCCGCTGGCATGACAAGTCAGAAATCACAAAATGAACATCCCCGGTCATATTAAAAATAGTCTGCTGCAAACCAAGCTTGATGATTTGATCCGGCATGCCAGGGATAACGAAAAAAAGCAGACGCAGTACGAAACTTTCGGTTTTGAAATTATCGATGCGAACACGCCAACAGAATTGCGCTATTTATTATTTTCACAACTGAAAGTGCGCTTTCAATTGCAGGACGTTGTGCTGTGTCTCATTGATCAGCATAAGGATACGGCGCGCCTGTTCTTCGATCAGGATGAAAAAACCCGAACGAACCATGAAAACAGGCTGCGGATACTTGATACCGTCAAAGATTCCAGAATTATTGATACATTAGACAAGGTATCATTAACAGGCGCAGATGTCCTTGAAAAATGCCATTGGATGATCACTGGCCTGAACAATAAAGCACCTTTCAAAAGTGCCGCATATCTTCCATTGATGCGGAGAAAGCGTATTATCGGTGCCTTACTGCTTCTGAGTGATGATGCGAAACGCTATCCACAGGGCATTGGCACGTTTTTTCTGCAAAAATTATCCGCCATGATCGCAGTCGCCATTGAAAACTGCCTCAATCAACAACGGCTCAGGGAAATCAGTTATCAGGACGTATTGACGCGGGTTTATAACCGCCGTTACTTTGATCTGCGCCTAAAGGACGAAATCGCTCGCAGTCTGCGCTGGAAAGACGATCTGGTGTGCATGTTTCTCGATGTAGATTTTTTCAAACGCATTAATGATACCTATGGCCATCAGATCGGCGATGATGTTTTAGTACGCACAGCCAGTCTGATAAAAATGCAGATACGCGCCTGTGACATCGTGGCGCGCTACGGCGGAGAAGAGTTTGTCGTTGTGCTTCCGGCAACATCACTGCAATCTGCTCACGAAATAGCCGAGCGTTTGCGTCAGTCGGTTTACTCAAATTTATACGATTTCCAGGGTGAACAATTTCGAGTATCCATTTCGATTGGCATGGCCAATCTGAAAAATTTCTGCCCATCATCGCCGCAGGAGAAACCGAATTGCGAGTCAATCGGCACACTATTGCTCGCCAGAGCAGATGCAGCCTTGTATCAGGCCAAAGAAGGCGGCAGAAATCAGATTGCGGTATTTACAAATGACAATTTGAGACCGTAGCTTTTCACCGACTTTCTTCAAAAGCTGCTTTATTCCGCTTCGCGTAATTTACATTCCTCTTCCCAAAGGAGTTGTTTGATTAAGATCAATATCACTCGGAATCTTAATCGATAGTATGCACCTGCTATTAAAAGCAAATTCAATAATGCGTACAAGGGGAGTTTTATGAAATTTAGAATTTTTTTAGCTTTATCGATTGCTCTGATATTGATTGCGTGCGGGGGCCGGCCCACTGCACCGGAAACACCTGATCCAGATGCCTATGGCAAAACCATTCAGCCATTCCACCAAATACCTTCGGGCGATCAGGAAGGAGGCGGAAAAGCCAGATCAATTGATTCAGATTCGGCCTATTAGGCTGGTTTTTATTCCATAACTTTTGTTCCATAGCGTTTCTTCTTGCTAATTAAGCGCTATGGAATTCAATAATAATAGAATAAATCAATAAATGAAAATCGGCGAATTCAATGTCTTTTGCAAATAATGCAGCGGTGTGCTGTGCTAGGCAGAATCGCTTAGCAGCTTCCCCTGCCGGACACGATTATCCCACTCATGCATCCACGATACAAAGTCATCCGCCAGTAACGGTTTGGATACAAAATTACCCTGCGCATAGTCACAACCTGTCTGTTGCAAAAAAAGCCAGTCCTTTTCATCTGCAACACCTTCCGCCACAACTTCCATACCCAACTGCTTAGCCATGGAAAGGCTTGCATCATAGATGGCGCGCAATGTCTCATCCGCCCAGGCGCGATGGACAAAGCCTTGATCAATCTTGAGTTCATCAAAAGGAATATCGCGTAGCTGCGCCATTGACGAATGACCGGTGCCGAAATCATCAATCGACAGATGAAAGCGTTTCAGCCGTAATCGCGTCAGAATTTCCAAGGGCACCCGCGCGTCCGCACTCATTAATTGACTTTCCGTCACTTCGAGTACAATGTTTTGAGGCGAGAGACCGTTGTCAATCGCAAGATTGACAACAAGGTCCTGGAAATTCAGCGATGCCAAATTGTCCATGGAAACATTGATCGCCACCCGTAATGCGTAACCACTTTCATGCCAGACTCTGGCCTGCGCCAATGCTTGGCTCAACACCAGCGAAGTGAGGTCGTTGATCAGCCCCTCTTGCTCCGCCGTTTTAATAAACTGATCTGGAAATACCAGCCCATCAGTTGGATGCCGCCAACGCACCAGGGTCTCAGCGCCAATCACTGCACCAGTCTTCACAGCTACCTTGGGCTGATAATAATTCACCAACTCTCGATTGGATATCGCGCTTTTCAAAGCTGCGGCATCATAATTTTTTTTAGCCAGCGGAGTTATTCGATGATTTCCCTCCGGCGGCGCCCATTTTTTTATCAGATTAACCAGTTTGTCCGGACTGACCGGCTTGTGGAGATATCCCAGCATCGTAATCTGATGGGCATGCACCAGCTTTTCCGCTGTTTTCAGCATGCGCTCGTCTTCTCCGCTGACAAGCACCAGACTGCCTTGATAGCGCCGTTCGACCAAATACCTAACAAACTCAATACCATCCATATCCGGCATATTGAGGTCCAACAGAATCAAATCAGGACGCGTTTGGGGATGGTCGATTTTTTTTAGCGCATCAGGACCGTTATCACAAGCCTCAATTGATTTAAAACCATGATTGACGAGCATCTTGGTCAACAGCTTCAGTATAAATGTGTCATCGTCGACGAGCAGAATTTTAAGGTCGGCAACTTCCATTTTTTTCTTTTTCTTCGCGCTGTGGCATCAGTGACATAGAGATTAATTTTTTTATTCTTATAAGCAGATAGTTATCATTTAACTGTTCATGAGCATAACAGTCAAAATTGATTTATACCAGTTTTTATTCTCTCTTTTTGCTTCCTGGAACAACCCTGATTCCCCCACATTTCCGCTTGAAGTGGAAAAAACCACAGAAAAGATTGTTTATTTTGAGTGCGCTGACAGTCAACCAAATAGCTTCATGTTTGGCCTCCAATCTGCGCAAAGATTTAACATTGGTCGCTTCAAATCAGGAAAAAATATGAAAAAAGACGCAAAATTATTATTTCATTTCTTGCCGCCGGATTATTGGTGGGAGGAGTAACGCATGTCATGGCGACAGAAATTGCAAAGAGGCTTTCGTTCCGGAACGTTTACTGGATGGCGGCGAATTTCGGATGAACTTGTAGTATCGCATCAGGTACGGCAGAAAAATGTTTAAAGCAGGCTAAACAATCCCGGACGGAGACGGTCGGCATAGCTCAAAAAAACTGAACAGGAAGGTCTCTTTCAGTCGCTTTTCCAAAAAACGGTAATGACAGTTGAACAACTTGAGCGGTTGAGATGGAAAACCAAAAAAGATGTAGCTATGGTTCCAGTTCTCGCGGGTCTGAAACTACATGACATTACCAGCAGCTTGGGTGGCTCTGATCGCGAACCCGTAGACCAGAATGTGCATCATAACATAGTCAAATAAAGCCACTCCAGATACATTAATGCCAGAAAGGCCAAGGGTGCCATCATATAAGGCAGCAGATCGCTGTTAACAAACCGGTTAAACAATTTTGCGATGATTCGTTTCAGATCGCTCAAATGTGTGTCAGCTAGCGTGGATCCTTCCTTTTTTTTCGATAAAATAATTTTGAAACGTAGCGTGGGCATTTTGGATAAGAATCATAAAAATACGTCTATTGGTATCGGCATTACACATTTAAACATTAACCACAAACGCTTCTGGTCCGGTTTATTCACCAAAATTCTCAGACCGCAGAGATTCAGGTAGAATATCAATATTCGATTCACCGGTAGAATCGCATAAAACGATTTAATAAAATCGAACTCACAGCACCAGTCATCGTTCATTTACAAAGGAGAAACCAAATGAAATTTAAAGGGAATGTCGCCTGTATTCTTGGGCTCAGCATCGTTCTAATCGGCTGCGACGGCCTGCCAGAGGCAAATACGGTGAATTGTTCGGGAAGAGGCATGGAAAAATCACTGGCGGAGTTTAAAAATGACGAAACCGCCCGTCAGGCATTCATTGACAAATGCAATGCTTTAGAGAAAAACAAAGAGTAAATAAACGGGTATTGCTACTTTCCCCCAGCGTTTGTTCCGCAACTTTATACCCAAAAGAAGAAAGAACAGGCTGGGTGGTCGCCCAAAATAGAACGAATGAAATTATACGGGCGTCAGTTTTGCGTATTCCAACATCAGCCATTTGATCCCGACGTCATTGAATTTTATCTGCACACGCGCATCATTGCCTGCACCTTCATAAGCAATAATCACGCCTTCCCCAAATTTGGCATGCCGGATAATCTGGCCGATTCGCCACTGCGCAGCATTCCCTGAAGATTGATTGAGCGAATTTCTTTGGATTGCACGATTGTAACGGAAATCATTAGCCGAATCTGCGACAACGAAATTATCATTCGTTTTCACTCCGACAGCTGGACTTAACCATTTCAGAAGCTTTTCCGGCACTTCGTCCAGAAACCGCGATGGAATATTATAACGTGTCTGTCCATGCAACATTCGACTCTGCGCCAAAGTCAGGTATAAGCGGCGGCGTGCGCGTGTCATGGCAACATACATCAAACGCCGTTCTTCTTCCAACCCATTGATATCATTCAAACTGTTTTCATGCGGGAAAAGTCCTTCCTCCAATCCGCTCAGAAAAACAGTGTGGAACTCAAGCCCCTTGGCTGCATGCACAGTCATAAGTTGTAAGGCATCCTGACCACTCCCGGCCTGATGTTCACCGGCTTCCAGCGAAGCATGCGTCAGGAAGGCCATCAAATTATCATCATCCGCTTCGTGTACAAAGATGGTTGCCGCATTAACAAGTTCATGCAGGTTCTCAAGCCTGTCGGCGCCATCACGCTCGTTTTTGTAATGCGATATCAAGCCGCTCTGAACCAGCACACGCTCCACAATCTGCGGCAGGGGCAGACTCTCCCAATCCTGCCGCATTGACAGAATCAGACCGACAAATCCGGTCAAGCCTTTAGCGTTGCTTCCGGCAGCAGCATGACTGTCGCCACCACACTTTTGAATCGCTGCCGTCCACAAGCTGCAACCTTGCTGGCGCGCGGCATCCTGCAATTGCTCGAGGGAACGGGCACCAATACCGCGCGCAGGAAAATTAATGATACGCAACAGAGCATTATCATCATCCGGATGAGCGATCAAACGCAAATACGCCAATGCATGCTTAATTTCCATGCGTTCAAAAAACCGCATGCCACCGTATACACGATATGGTAGCGCAGCATTAAAAAGACTATGCTCAAGCACTCTGGATTGCGCATTGGAGCGATATAACAAGGCCATCTGCGCCAACGGTATACCTTCCGATTGCAAAGCTCTGACTTCATCGACAATAAAGCTGGCTTCATCAAAATCATTCAAGCCACGGTACGCGCGCAATAATTCTCCCTGGTCATCTGCTGTCCATAGATGTTTCCCGAGTCGATCGGTATTACGCGCAATAACAGCATTGGCAGCCGCAAGGATGTTGCCATGCGAACGATAATTCTGTTCCAGCTTGATAACTTTAGTAACACCAAAGTCATGTTCAAAACTTTTCATATTCCCAGTATCCGCCCCCCGAAAAGCATAAATGCTTTGATCGTCGTCACCGACAACAAAGACTGCGGCCGGATGGCGATCAGCGTCAGCCCCGGCCAGTAATTTCAGCCAGTCATATTGAAGTCGGTTGGTATCCTGAAATTCGTCCACCAGAATATGGTCAAACCGTTCCCGGTAATGCTCACGCAGAACCTCGTTACGACTGAGCATTTCATAACTGCGTAACAGCAATTCTGCAAAATCAACCACGCCTTCGCGATCGCACTGTCGCTCGTATGCTGAATAAAATTCAAGCAAATGACGGGTATACGGATCATCTGCAACAACATTGGCCGCACGCCGCCCGGCTTCCTTCGCGTTGTTGATGAACCATTGCACCTGGCGTGGCGGAAAACGCTTGTCATCAACCGAGAGAGCTTTCAGAATCCGCCTGATCATTGCCAATTGATCCGCGATATCAATAATCTGGAATGCCTGTGGCAATCCAGCCTCCTGATAATGTGTACGCAGCAGGCGATTACACAAACCGTGAAACGTTCCAATCCACATACCACGCGTATTGATCGGTAACATGGCATTGATACGCACCAGCATTTCCTTAGCTGCTTTGTTGGTAAACGTGACGGCGAGTATGCTGTATGGACTGACTTTACCGGTCTGAATCAAATAGGCTATGCGCGTAGTGAGGACTCGGGTTTTTCCACTACCGGCTCCTGCAAGCACCAACACTGATTGTTCTGACAGCGTAATGGCCTCCAGTTGTTGAGGATTTAAGCCAGCAAGCAGAGAGGAATTCATAAAAAAATAATAATATCAATGGAATTAATCCATTGAATGGATTTCTTGAATTGAGAACCGGAAGCTGATTCCGAATCAGATCAATGGCCGCGATGGTAACCTGTTAACCTGATTCGTCAATGTATTGCCGCAACAAAAATATAAAAACAAGAACTAAGCTCTGCTTTTGGCAACAAGTTCCGTAATCAATGGCGTCAGAATCAATTCTATCGCCATGCCCATTTTACCGCCTGGAACAACAATCGTATTTGGACGTGACATAAATGAATCATGAATCAATGCCAAAAGATTCCTGAAATCAATTTGTTTCGGATTTCTGAACCGGATTACGACCAGACTCTCGTCAAGTGTGGGAATTTCCCTGGCGATAAATGGATTGGATGTATCCACTGTCGGTACACGCTGGAAATTAATATGCGTACGCGAAAACTGCGGTGTTATATAGTGCACGTAATCATGCATGCGGCGTAGAATGGTATGTGTAACTGCTTCGGCTGAATAACCTCGCGCGTTGGTGTCACGGAATATTTTTTGTATCCATTCCAGATTGACGATTGGCACGACCCCCACCAGTAGATCCACATATTTTGCAACATCAGCGGTATCACTCTTAACACCACCATGCAAACCCTCATAAAAAAGGAGATCAGAGCCTGATGCAACAGGCGTCCAAGGCGTGAATGTACCTGGCTTTTGATTCCAAGGCGCCGCTTCTTCTTCATTATGCAGATATAAACGTGTTTGTCCGGAACCGCTTTCACCGTATTCTTTGAATAAGGCCTCCAGTTTCTCAAATTCATTCGCTTCTGGGCCAAAATGACTAATCGCTCGCCCCCCGTTTTTCTCTGATTCGGCAACAGCTGCCTTCATGGCTTCACGATCATAGCGATGAAAACTGTCCCCTTCAACGACAACGGCTTTCAAATTCTCACGCCGGAAAATATGCTCAAAACTATTTTTGACCGTCGATGTTCCTGCACCAGACGATCCGGTAACAGCGATAACCGGATGTTTCTGCGACATATTAATTTCTCCTAAAGAATAAAACAAAAAAATTACCGATAACGGTAAAACGATTGTCAGTGATTCTGTTCAAATGCTTTATGATACCTGTTTTAGCGCAGGTTTTGGGAAATAGAAATTTCATTCAGTTCTGATTCAGGTTGCACGTTTTAACATGCGCGTCATATGATCTTCGAGTCTGAAAATATGGAAAAGTCAATTTACAGCACCCCCACCAAAAGCTATCCATGGACTGATACAAAAAAATGGACAGGTTTATGCTTCATGTTGCTATTGACTGGATTAACCATTAATCATCCAGTGTGGGCAAGAGGTGGTCATGGCGAAGGCAGTGTCATTGGCGGAGGCAGCGACACGGGAAGAGGCGGTGGTTTTAGCGGCGGCCATCAGCATTTTAATCGTGGCCACAGCCATTATAATCTTGGAATCGGCTTCGGTGGATTCTACGGCCCGGGCTTATTTGGGCCAGGTTTTTTTGGCTCCGGATACTATAGCTATCCCAGCTATCCTTATTCATACCGCTATCGCTATCCTGGCGCTTATTATTATCCGCGTAGTTATTATTATTCTTCTCCTTCAATCATTGCGCCTTCGGCGCCTGTCATTTATATCCAGCGCGAAACACCTGCCACTTCACAAGCACAACCCGTACAAACCAGTTACTGGTATTACTGCCGCAACCCGGAAGGTTACTATCCATACATCAAGCAATGCCCCGAAGGGTGGCTGCAAGTAGCACCCCAACCTACACCACAATAATGAATGCAAAAGAGATATCGGTGATGCGATCAATTTTGAAGTTTATTTTTAGCGCCTTACCCCTGCTACTTTTAGCCGCGTGCATTAGCATGCCAGATGGCCCGAGCGTTATGGCCTTACCTGGAGATGGAAAAAATTTTGATCAATTCCGTCACGATGATTATTTTTGCCGGCAATACGCTCATGAACAAATTGGCGGCACTACGGCAAAAGGGGCGGTAGTTAATAGCGGCTTTAATAGCGCCGCTATTGGTGCTGCACTGGGTGCAATCGCCGGCGTTGCTTTAGGTGGTGGACAAGGGGCAGCTATCGGTGCGGGTACGGGTGTTTTGGCCGGCGGATTAGTTGGCTCGGACAATGCCAGAACTTCCGGCCTGATCCATCAACAGCGCTATGATCACGGCTATATACAATGCATGTATACGAAAGGTCATCATGTTCCTGTTGCCGGCACCTTTCAGAATGACGCCTATGGCAGCAGTCGAAATATTGTCCCGCCAGGGTATCCGCCTTCGCCAATATACCGATAAACGCAAACCAGGCTCATTGATCTCCCACTTACTCACAGCTTCGATTTAAGGATGATTTGATCAGAACATACTATCAACAGCTATCATTAATAACTTCCTAACTTCAGCTTAAGCAGGAATGCCTTTATGAAAAAATTTTCCCTGTTATCCATCTTTACACTAATGACGCTTATTACCAGTCATTTTGCAACTGCACATGGCGGGCATTTTGATCACTTCAGTTTTGGAATAAACTTAGGTTACCCAGGTTTCTATGATGGTTATGGTGGTTATGGTGGTTATGGTGGTTATGGTGGTTATGGGTATTATGATCCCTTTTTTTATCCACCTTTTTATGGTGCGCCTCCTATTGTCGTTCCTGCAACACCGCCGGTTATAGTATCTCCGACACCACCGGTTTATATTCAGCAGCAAGAGTCGCCTCCAGCGACTCAATCACAAACGCATTACTGGTACTACTGCACCAACCCCGAAGGCTATTACCCCTATGTTAAACAGTGCCCCGGTGGCTGGCAGCGGGTAGATCCCGCACCGCCGACTCAACAATGATCAAGAGGTATGAAATATGTTTACTATCCGCAAATTACTTTATCCGGTTGCTGCTACATTCCTTGCTGCCTGTGTCAGCCTGCCCAACAGTCCGAGCATTATGGTATTACCCGGCGCCAATAAAAATTTTGAACAATTCCGCTACGATGATTACGAATGCAGGCGTTATGCGTATGCCCAAATTGGAGGAATCACGCCAAGAGATGCCTCTGTTTCCAGTGGTGTTGAAAGCGCCGCTGTAGGCGCTGCCTTAGGTGCTGCGGCAGGCGCCGCGCTTGGCGGTGGAGAAGGCGCCGCAATTGGCGCCGGAACCGGCCTGCTCGCTGGAGGTCTGGCCGGATCTGGCACATCGAGAACTTCGGGTTATGAAGCTCAATATCGATATGACATCAATTATATCCAATGCATGTATGCAAAAGGGCACCGGGTTCCCGTCACAGGGAGATTCTCCAATGAACAATCTTCAGTTTCACCCCAGCCTGTAAAAATTTTACCCCCTCCCCCTGGGTTTACGCCACCACCGCCGCCGCCTGGCAATCCACCACCCCCACCACCGCAGTAATTAATTTGAAGGCCGTTCATTCGCTTTTTCTAATTACGTTCTGTGAACGGCCATCTCAATTGAATCCGCGAACAAAAATAATCCATATTTCTAATTGCAGGTTTTAAGCTAAAATAGCTCGCTGATATGCGCATATTATTTGATGATAATTACTGTACTGAGAAAACAGTGCGCCTTTCTGCTTCCAACACAGCATAACTAAATGATAAATAAGACATTCAGGGAGTAAAAAAACTGTGAATCCGATTGTACCTTTCATAATGGCCGCAGGGGCCATTATATTTTTTATTGGATTATCTGCACTCATTCGCCTCAATTTCAAGAAAACAAAAACGATTCATTTTTTTGGAAAAACATACGGCATCTGGCGGTTCATTCTCACCACAATACTTTCCGGCGTTGTTCTAATCATGAGTTCAATTCATTTAAACAAACTCTTCCCCCCTGATACCCAGACCGTTACAAATGAAACACCGGCCAATTTGTCCAGCAATCTGAAATATGAACTCAGCTCTATTTTGCCGACTGATGAAAACAATACCAAAATGATGGACGCAATTAACCGCTTCCAGAAAGAATATCAGGAGGCGATATCGAAAGGTGATAAAAATACGATGGAGCTGCTCGTTCTGGAAATGTCCTTTCTAATTAGAACAGAACTGGAAAAACAAAATTATCCGTATCACCAGATAGGTTCTGAAGTTGAAAGGATTATGCGGTTCTTGAAACAAAAATCTGATTAATCAAATAACAGCAATCAGAACAGCTGATATATTTTTGACTCATTTACATCTTAAAAAAGGCTTTTTTCATGTATAAATTGATTCGTATTTTTCTGCTATTCGCAGCATTGACACTTCTCCCCACCAGTGTCATGGCGCACAATTACTCAACAAAAGTTGGTGAAAAATTGGGTACCGGTATAGCTAACGCAGTCACGGGTTTTGTAGAAATTCCGAAAACCATGATAATAACCGGCCGTAGACATGGCGCAACATATGGAATGACCGCAGGTCTTTTCACCGGTCTGTTTCACAGTGTTGGTCGCAGTCTTTCAGGCGCACTGGATATCGCAACTTTCCCAGTACCAACGACACCCATTGTTCAACCCAGCTATGTCTGGGACAATTTCGATCGCGAAACAACCTATAAAGAATGGAAAATGCGCTGAAATAACTTTAACAAATACTCAAAAAGTAAAAGTGGCGCATGAAGATTCTGACTAACGTCTTTTCCATGCGCTATTTTTATTCATAAACTCAGACATGCTTCCATTTCCAGCGAAGCAATATTCTTAGCCGCCGGAATTCCTCGGCATCAACACTATCCGGAAGAATAATCACACTTCGAAAATTCCAATAGCAAACGGGTTGCAGAATCAGCACAGTTAGATAAGCGGAAACGTACGAGATTGCCAAGACAGCACATTCCTTCTCGCTGCCATTGCGCATTTTCAGTACACAGCTTTTTCCATCAGTTAATGTGAACGAGACCACTGAACACGGAAAATTAAGCAGCGCATCTTGTCGTAAATAGTAATACAAGCTGATCGTTACCATAAGCATGATCGCAAACTTGAAGCTGAGCGCTGCTGTCAATAGCCACACCAAAGGTATAACAGCGCAATGCGCCATAATGAGCATGCATGTCAGTTGTCTGGAAGGTTTAAGGTGAACAACTGCAGAAACTTGCCTGTGCGGCTTTAAGCTGTATTGCAATCAGCGAAATTACCTGAAATTATCCTGGATTTACGGGTAAAAACTCCATGGGATCAACCGGCTTCCCATGCCGCCTGATTTCAAAGTGCAGCTGTGGAGAATCAGTATCAGTGCTTCCCATTTCTGCAATTTGTTGTCCCTGTGTAACGGTTTCTCCTTCTTTTACAAGCAATTTGCTGTTATGCGCGTATGCGCTTAGAAGGGTATCATTATGCTTAATAATGATAAGATTGCCATATCCACGCAATCCATCGCCGCTGTAAACCACCTCCCCCGCAGCGGTAGCCACAATGGCTTGTCCCATTTGTCCAGAGATTTTCAGCCCCTTGGAATTAGCCGAAAAAGAAGAAAGTAATTGACCACTTGTCGGCCAGATCCAATTTGACACCGCCGGGGCATGCATAGCCAGACTGGTGCTTTCCACAGGCGGATTGGGTGCATTCTCGATTCGCGTGCCCGCTCCAGAAGAAACAACCTGCTCTCTATCAGCTACGCTCAAGGAAGGATTGGCAGAATGCTGCAAAAGCGCCACATTCTGCTCCGAGTAAGGCAGTTTTAGGGCTTTTGGTGATGTCTTAACTGCCTGCGATGCAGTTCCTTCTAATGCCGGATATTGAGTCGAATCAACCGCATTTCCAGTCAAGTCCAAGGACGAATCCACGATCGGCATCGTGGATTGATGTGGTACCGCGAATAGCACCGGCCCCGCGTTTCCGGAAGTCAGCGACAAATTAATGCGTTGCCCTGGTCTAATGGAGTGCGGGTCGTTTATGTTATTCCACTCTGCCAAATCCTTCTGACTAATGCCATGCTTGAGCGCAATACCATAAAGCGTATCCCCCCGTTGCACAATATAAAATGAATCAGTTTGCTCAGAAGACGGGACATTCATCGTCCTTTCTGGGACAGTAGTCGGAACAGCAGCACGCTCAGCAACAGGCGCCGGTCCTTTTGTCGTCTCACAACCAGTAATTAACCATGAAAAAAATAACAGCCAGACTATAGCGACCGACATCCCTCGGATACCGGTTTTCAATAATTCTTGATTATTATCCATCGCAATTTCCTCAGCATCACTATTTTTTAACAACGCCGGATATAATGGGAACAAAATTTACCTCTTCCAGTATTTTTTCTGCGTAGCCTTGCGAATTTCTTTCAATAATACATAAATTCTGCTTTTGACTGCCCCGGGGAAAAACAATTTTTCCGCCAACAGCCAACTGTTCCAGCAGCGTATCGGGTATATGCGTTGTGACAGCAGTCATGATAATACCATCAAACGGAGCAGCATCAGACAACCCTAGTAATCCGTCAGCATGCTTCAAATGAATATTTCTGACCTGAAGTTTGTGTAAACGAATGCGTGTTTTTGTTAATAATGGCCCTATACGCTCAATTGAATAAACCAATCTCGCCAATCTTGCCAGTACAGCAGTCTGGTAACCACAGCCAGTACCAATTTCCAATACTTTATTGAGCGCTGAATTGGCTCGCAACAACTCACTCATACGCGCCACCATCCATGGACTGGAAATTGTCTGTCCGTAGTTAATCGGCAGAGCTACATCCTCATATGCACGACTGGCTAGCGCCTCTTCGACAAAAAGATGGCGCGGAATTGCGCCCATAACCGATAATACAACTTCGTCAGTAATACCTTGAGCGCGAAGGCGCTCAATCATACGCATACGCGTTCGATGCGATGTCATTCCTATGCCTAAAAGATGCATATTCACCGACTACTACCCACTGCGTTACAGGGCAATTCTAACTTCATGAATACATGATGTTTTGTTATATCGCTCAACACTACTTGAGTCCATAATGACCTATTCATCGAGTGATGCTTGCCTGCTCAGCCACTCACTCACAAACCCCATCTGGTCAAATCGTGTCAAATCAATTTGCAACGGTGTAACTGAAACATGATTGCAACGTACAGCATCGAAGTCCGTCCCCTCACCCGCATCCTGCGCAGCACCAGCCGCACCCACCCAATATACAGTATCTCCACGCGGAGTTAGGGATCTGATTACCGGTTCGGCTTTATGTCGCCGGCCTAATCGTGTTACCTTGATACCCTCAAGTTGGTCGTATTCAACATCAGGAACATTGATATTCAGCAAAATGGGAATTTTCAACTCATTCTGTTTAAACCGCTTAACCATATTGACCGCTACTCGCGCTGCTGTAGCATAGCATCCCTTGGTGACATCAGCCAAAGATACTGCCAGCGAGGGCACGCCCAATAAAAATCCTTCCGTTGCAGCAGCAACAGTTCCGGAGTAAATCGTATCATCTCCCATATTCGCACCATCATTGATGCCTGAAATAACCATGTCGGGCAGTACATCCAGCATACCGGTAACCGCAAGGTGAACACAATCCGTTGGTGTTCCATTGACATAATAAAATCCATTGGACGAACGACGCAAACTTAGTGGTCGATCCAATGTCAAGGAATTGCTTGAGCCGCTTCTGTCACGCTCTGGCGCTACTACTATGATTTCGGCCACGCTGGATAGTGCTTCGGCCAGACATGCCAATCCTGGTGAAAAATAGCCATCATCATTACTGACTAAAATACGCATTATTGAATTGTTATCTATAAAATCGGAAACCGAATCAAGAAAAATGAAGTGCGATTGATCAAATCTTTCGTATCCAGTCCGCTTTTATTGTAATACCCTTCACCCTACTTTCGTTCGGTGAAACATATTGATATCAAATATGAAGTGCGATAAGTATAAACAAGCACAGAATCTGTTAATGATTTGAATCATTCTTTTAAATCGGGAAGCGATAGAAAGCTATCAGAATGTGTATCCAATCATGGTCGGGGCGAGAGGATTTGAACCTCCGACCACTTGCACCCCATGCAAGTACGCTACCGGACTGCGCTACGCCCCGCTTATAATGGATTATAGCAAACAAGCAGAATATTAAACACATGAGATAAGTCAACATATACTCACGACAGCTTACTTGGTTGCTAAAAAAGCTATTATGCTCTGAAGCTCGTTGCGTAAGTAGCTCAGATCAACCGGCGATTCCGCTTGTCCCTGTCGCACTCCGGAAATCGCCATTTGTGAGGATTTTGCGCCTGAATCGTTCTGCTCCAGCCGGCTTCGGGCGCCATTGATGGTGAATCCATGATCATATAGAAGTTCTCTGATTCTACGGATCAGCAAGACTTCTTGATGTTGATAATAGCGCCTGTTTCCACGGCGCTTAACGGGTCTCAGCTGTGTAAACTCTTGTTCCCAGTAACGCAAAACATGAGGTTTGACGCCGCATAACACGCCAACCTCGCCAATTGTAAAATAGCGTTTCGCCGGAATCGGTGGAAATCTATGAGTTGCTTTCTTGTTTTCCATGATAATTCTGTTCAACCATGGTTTTAAGCTTCTGGCTGGCATGAAACGTCACAACGCGTCGCGCGGTAATCGGTATTTCTTCTCCGGTTTTAGGATTACGGCCAGGCCGCTGCGGTTTAGTTCGCAAATGAAAATTGCCAAAACCTGATAATTTGACGCCTTCGCCTTTTTCCAATGCTATACGAACTTCCTCATAGAAAGACTCGACCATGTCCTTCGCTTCACGTTTGTTCAGTCCAACATTTTCAAATAACAAATCAGCCAATTCAGCTTTAGTTAGAGCCATTCTTTTCTCCGCATAGTTATCAGATTAAATTCTTCTTAAAATAGTGCTGTACTATGATTTACGCGTTGAGATATTTTTCGCCCCCATGTCTTGCTATCTCAGCATGCTAATTAACACTATATAGTTTTTATTATATCAATTATCAACAAAAGATTAGCTGCTATATTATTATTTTTTCATTTATATTCATAATTTTATATGACAAATGAATCATTTTTCAGACTCTTAATGTCGCACAAAATTTTAGTTCAAGAACATGAAGCAGGCTGGATATTGCATTATCAATCTCTTCATCGGTCAGTGTTTTCTCAATATCCTGCAACAGGATTCTGAACGCGAGACTTTTTCTTTTTTCGCCAACAGATTTTCCACGATACATATCAAATAAGACGATTTCGGTTACTATCTCCGGTTTATTTTCTTGCATCACATCCAAAAGCGACTGTACTGCAACTTGATTATCGACAGTAATTGCGATATCTCTCCTAACAGGAGGATATTTAGACATTTCTTTTGCATGCGCCAATGACTTCGGCAGCAAGCAGTCAAGCGAAAGTTCAAACAGAACAACAGATCGAGGCAAGTCAAATTTTTTCTGCCAATGCGGATGCAACTCGCCTAGCCATCCGGCAAAATTCTGCTCCACAATAATTCTGGCTGATTTACCCGGATGAAATGCAGGATGCGATCCTGGTTGAAAATTCAATTCGCGCGCATGAAATAGCACTTCAATATCGGCCTTTAAATCAAAAAAATCAATCGTTCTCGCCGATTCTCCCCATTGTTCAGGGTACACGTCGCCGCATCCCAGTCCTGCTAATTTATCAAACTGACGATAGTTCCCGTTCGAATCGCACTCAAAACATCCCCCCATTTCAAACAAACGCACCCGGTCCTGTTTGCGATTCAGATTAAACTGCAGATTAGCGATCAGCCCCCCGATCAAGCCACTGCGCATGACACTCATATGACTAGCAATCGGATTTTTTAGTACAATCGGACGGCTGTTCTGCAACAAATCTCGTTCCCAGAATTCATCCACAAAAGCATAATTGACCACTTCCTGATAATCTCGCATAACAAGCATCTGCTTGATTGCTGCAGGTGTATGCTTTTTTTCCGGAACCGCCAACATCGAGAGCTCTGCCCTTGGCTGCTGTGCCAGAATGGCATCATAACCATGAATGCGCGCCAGTTCCTCGATGAAATCTTCTTCAATGACAAGATCAAATCGATAGCTTGGCGGTGTTACATAAAAAATCCCATCGTTTTCCGAAAACACAAATTGCAGGCGTTTAAAGTATTCAAAGATTTGGTCAGTAGTCAGCGAAATGCCCAACACACGCCTGACACGATCAGAACGAACTGCAACCTGACGCCTTTCGGGTAATTGATACTTCGTTTCAATTACCGGCCCAACCTTGCCACCGCAGATCGACTGAATGAGTTCAGTCGCATATTCGAGCACGCTGCGAGTTGCCGCAAAATCGACACCGCGTTCAAATCGGTGAGCAGAATCCGAACTAAAACCAAGTGTAAATGATTTACCCGAGATACAATTCGGGATAAAAAATGCACATTCCAGAAAAATATCGACTGTCTCCGATACTACAGCACTTTCCAATCCACCCATAATACCGGCCAATGCCAAAGGTTTATAATCATCCACAATCAATAACATATCAGGCGTGAGTACTATCTCACTGTCATTCAACAGTGTTATCTTTTCTCCTGCTTCCGCATAGCGCACCCGGATCGCACCCTCCAATCTGGCTAAATCAAATGCGTGCATTGGCTGCCCCGTTTCAAGCAGAACATAATTAGTCGTATCGACCACAGCATTGATTGAGCGCAAACCACTTCTTTCCAGTCGCTGTTTCATCCACAGAGGTGGATCAACATTCAAATTGATGCCTCGAATAATACGGCCACAATACAGAGGACATGCATCGGGTGCCTTAATATGCACTTCGATCTTATCGGGGATTTCTTCAGACGCATGACTTATTTTTAACGGCGCCAACAGTGTGTCGGTAATCGCGGAGATTTCCCGCGCAATCCCATAAACACTCAAACAATCGGCTCTGTTCGGTGTCAGACTTAGCGTAAAAACCTTATCGTTTAGTGCGTAATAGTCACGAAAATTTTGACCCGTTGGTGCATCGTCAGGCAGGACCATCAATCCGTCCGCATTTTCATTGATTCCCAGTTCCCGTGCCGAACATAACATTCCAAACGACAAGACACCGCGTAGTTTCACCTTCTTTATTTCAATACCAGGCAACTTTCCACCAATCAGCGCACACGGCACTTTAATGCCAGGTTTTACATTTGGAGCGCCACAGACAATCTGTAGTGGTTCCTTCGCATGCTCTCCAACGCTGACCTGACAAATCTTTAATCGATCCGCTTCCGGATGATTCTCGACGCCCAGCACTTCGGCCACGACAACATGCTCAAACGAAGCGGCAACAGGTTCTAAATTTTCGACTTCCAAACCAGCCATAGTCAACGCATGAGCAAGCTCATCGCTCGTATAATCCGGATTTACAAAAGTCCGCAACCAACTTTCAGAAAATTTCATGGCCTTTATACTTATTATGAAATCACAATGATCTTGTTAGTTAAATTGCTTTAAAAAACGCAAATCATTTTCAAAGAACGACCTTAAATCACTGACGCCATAACGCAGCATCGCGAGTCTTTCAACGCCCAGTCCAAACGCAAATCCGATGTATCGCTCAGAATCTATATTGACATGCCTCAAAACATTCGGATGCACCATGCCACAACCCAGAACTTCCAGCCAGCCCGTTTGTCCGCAGATCCGGCAACCCTTACCATCACACTTCACGCAGCTGATATCCATCTCAGCTGAAGGTTCTGTAAATGGGAAAAATGATGGTCGAAAACGTACCCGCAAATTATCCTGCTCAAAAAACTGCTTCATAAAATTGACTAATACGCCCTTAAGTGCTGCGAAGTTTGCCTGCTCGTCAACCCACAGTCCTTCCACTTGATGAAACATCGGCGTATGAGTCACATCCGAATCACATCGATAAACACGGCCCGGCGCTATCAATTTGAATGGCGGATTGTTTTCAAGCATAAAGTGTATCTGGACTGGTGATGTATGTGTACGCAACAGATTGCCGTTATCGACATAAAAAGTATCATGCATTGCTCGAGCAGGATGATTCTCGGGGATATTGAGGGCAGTAAAGTTGTAAAAATCTGTTTCTATTTCAGGTCCAGAAGCCACCTCATATCCTATAGAGTGAAATAGCGCTTCTATCCGCATCAATGTCTGAGTAACCGGATGCAGGCCGCCTTTTGTATACCCTCTTCCAGGCATAGTCACATCGAGCGCTTCTTCTTTCAGCTTTTCCCTGAGTATCTGCTCCTGCAAATAAAGCCGACGTGACTTCAATAAGGTTTCGATCTGGCTTTTTGTCTGATTAATTCGGCTGCCCATATCTGGACGTTGATCCAAGGGGAGCTTACTCAACCCTTTGAGTAATTCTGTTAATTCACCATTTTTACCAAGATAACGCGCTTTAACATGCTCCAATTCGTTGGGATCATCCGTAGTATCAAATAGATGCTCTGCTTCTTTTACAATATCATTTAAATCTCTCATGCGAACCTAAGCTCAATATTTTATTCAAACTGTACAATTCACTTCACTTCAAACCCTTTGGTACTCCAGCAACACCAGAGCCCTCCCCTTTGCTGCTCATCAATGACTTACTAAGTAATAATTGCAACCTCTAAAAATGCCAGGTTCCGGAAAAATCCAATTACGCACACTCGCTCATGGTCAATATAAAAAGGGAGGTTTGGGTCAAACCCAACACCTCCCTATTTCTGTTGAGAAAATATTCAGATAGCCAAACTTTCTTTAGCCCGTTCAACAATTTTCTCGAAAGCAATTTTGTCAAATATTGCTAAATCAGCCAATACTTTTCTATCGATTCCAATGCTTGCTTTTTTCAAACCATTCATAAAAACGCTGTAGGACAATCCGCATTCCCGTGCTGCCGCATTGATACGCGCAATCCATAATGCTCTGAATTGCCGTTTACGTTGACGCCTGTCACGATAAGCGTATTGTCCAGCTTTCATCACTGCTTGCTTGGCAATTCGATATACATTCTTACGACGCCCTCTATACCCCTTTGCAAGATTGAGAATTTTTTTATGTCGCGCATGCGCCGTAACACCACGTTTTACTCTAGGCATTGATCAACACTCCTATGCATAAGGCAACATTGAATGAACCGACGAAGCATCACTGGGATGAACACTGGTTATTCCTCTGAGTTGTCGTTTATTCTTTGTCGTTTTTTTTGTCAGTATATGACGCTTGAAAGCCTGCGCACGTTTAATACTTCCGCTAGCGCGAACTTTAAAGCGTTTTGCCGCGCTGCTTTTAGTCTTCATTTTAGGCATTGCTATACCCTCCTTTTATAATATGACTTCAGGTGTTTCCATATTATTTATGAAAAACTTTTATAACCCTTCATCACTTGTAATACGTTCACTTCTAATACTACATGCCCCTGTAGACACACAATCATAAAAAAACATCTATTGACCTGACCATCATGTTGGAATGGAATCACTGGTCGCTGTTTTTGTTTTACTTGTTTTCGTTTCCTTTTTCTTTGGTGATAACACCATCACCATTTGTCTGCCTTCCATTTTTGGAAATTGCTCTACTGTCGCATAAGAGTCCAGATCATCTCTTACGCGCTCAAGAATACGCACACCAAATTCCTGATGCGCCATCTCACGACCACGAAACCGGAGTGTTACCTTGACTTTATCACCATCGTTCAAGAAATTTATCAAATTGCGTAACTTGATTCGATAATCGCCTTCATCCGTATTAGGTCTAAATTTGATTTCCTTTATTTGTACCTGCTTTTGTTTCAGTTTCGCATCATGTTTTCGTTTACTTTCTTGATAACGAAACTTTCCATAATCCATCAACCGACAAACTGGAGGTTGTGCTGTTGGCGCTATCTCGACCAGATCCACTCCTGCTTCTTCAGCCAGCTCATTGGCTTCAGCCAGCATCACTATACCCATCTGCTCACCGTCCAAGCCAATTAAGCGTACTTCTGGCACATCTATTTCATCATTTATGCGCGCTGCCTTTTCTTGTACTATGGCAATTCTCCATATAATCTAAATGAAAAATCATTGCTTTAATTCAACTTCCTTTTTAAGACGCTTAATCAGATTTTCTAGCGACATTTGACCTAAATCTTCTCCGCCACGAATACGCACAGAAACCAGATTAGCATTTACTTCCGCGTCACCTACAATAATTTGATAAGGAAGCTTCTGTAAGCTGTGCTCACGGATTTTATAGGTTATTTTCTCATTTCTCAAGTCTTGTATCACTCTGAACCCACACCGTTTTAATTCTCTTGTCACTTTCTCCACATATTCTGCTTGCCCCTTGGATATATTCAATACAGCAACCTGAATCGGGGCCAACCACAGAGGAAATACACCGGCATAATGTTCTATTAAAATTCCGATAAAACGTTCCAGCGACCCTAAAATAGCCCTGTGCAACATAACCGGCACTTGTCGTGTATTGTCTTCTGCAACATATTCCGCACCCAGGCGTTCAGGCATGGAAAAATCCAGCTGCAGTGTACCGCATTGCCATATTCGACCAATGCAATCTTTTAATGCAAATTCTATTTTTGGTCCGTAAAATGCGCCTTCTCCCGGCTGCAATTCCCACTCCAATCCTGCTTGATCGAGCGCGGCTTCTAGTGCGCTTTCTGATTTATCCCACTGATTATCTGTACCCACGCGTTTAATCGGACGCGTCGACAGTTTGACCAGAATATCCTTAAATCCGAAATCTGCGTAAACAAACTTTAACAAGTTTATAAACTTCACTACTTCGCCCTGAATTTGATCTTCCGTGCAAAAAATATGTGCATCATCCTGCGTAAAACCTCGAACACGCATAATACCGTGCAGTGCCCCAGAAGCCTCGTTACGATGACACGAGCCAAATTCAGCGAGTCTCATTGGTAAGTCGCGATAACTTCTGAGTCCTTGCTTGAAGATCTGCACATGCCCCGGACAGTTCATCGGTTTAATCGCAAAGCTTCGATCTTCGGTGTCCGTGATAAACATATTTTCACGAAAATTATCCCAATGACCGGACTGCTTCCACAATTCCTTGTCCAGAACCTGGGGGGTGCGAATTTCCTGGTACTCATTTTCATTCTGCACACACCGCATATACTGCTCTATTTGCTGCCACAGTATCCATCCTTTCGGATGCCAGAATACCATGCCAGGCGCTTCATCTTGTGTATGAAACAAATCCAGCTGTTTACCTATTTTACGATGATCTCTTTTTTCCGCCTCTTCCAGTTTGTGCAAATAATCATTCTGATCATTCTTTGTTGTCCATGCCGTTCCGTAGATTCTTTGAAGCATCTCATTTTTTGAATCGCCCCGCCAATACGCTCCAGCAACTTTCATCAACTTAAATATTTTGAGCTTGGAAGTATTCGGAACGTGAGGGCCGCGACATAAATCGGTAAAATTCCCCTGCGTATACAGTGTCAAATCTTCCTCGCCGGGTATCGATTCAATAATCTGTGCTTTATAGTGCTCACCCAGTCGTTTAAAAAAACTGATTGCCGCTGAGCGTTCCCAAACCTTTCTCTCGATTTTGATATTTCGCTTGCTAATTTCAAGCATTCGATGTTCTATCGCATCAAGATCTTCCGGCGTAAACGGACGTTTATAAGAAAAATCATAATAAAAACCATCCTCAATCACTGGCCCGATAGTTACTTGTACCTCTGGAAATAATTCTTTTACCGCATGCGCTAAAAGGTGTGCACTGGAATGCCTGATAATTTCAAGACCCTCAGCATCTTTCTCTGTAATAATTGTGAGTTCACTATCTTCTTTAATCAGTCGATCAAGGTCGACCAATTTGCCATTGATCTTTCCTGCTATAGCTGCGCGTGCTAGTCCTGTTCCTATTGAGGCTGCCACATCCATTACGGTCACAGGATGTTCAAATACTCTTTCCGAGCCGTCCGGTAATCGAATTACAGTCACTTGTTTTTTCCTAATTTAGAATTATCTAAAATCATTCAATTTCACAATCACGTATCAACTGATGATCGATCTTTTATACCAATTTGTAATTTTTTTCAATCCGCGCAGACAGATCGGCGCAAATCCAATTGCAACCGCGTCAACTAAGCAATACCAAGCTGCAACACCACTTGGCGGATTACCCTGCGACCAATCGAATACCGGTTCAATTTCCGCCCATTTCCAGGTGCCAGCAGCCGTTCCAACAATTTCGAGCCATGTGCAAATGAAAAAAGCCCCCAGATAAACTAAAGGCGACCGTCCTTTTAGTACGCATATTACAAAAATCACAAAAAGAAATGCGCCTACCTGATCACCTTGCTCAGGTATTCCGCTGATTCCCCAGACCGACCATAATCCACCTGTAACAAATACAAAAATTGCTATTTTGCGCGCATGCATTTGAAAAAAACCTGATCGTGCCAGCGCAACGGCCGTTAAATAAACCATGCCGTGACCTGGTGGAACATAATGCGGTACATTTCCAAAGCGATAGGTATAACCTTCCATATAAATGGAGGCAAAATGTTCGCCGGCAGTTGCAAACGCAACAGCGATAACCACTTGCATTCTTACTTCTCTATTTTCCCCGACAAGAAGTGCAAATAAAAAAATCCACGCAATGACGCCCAATAGGTTCTGCGTTTCTAGACTTGCACTGCCATCAATGACGAGGCTTACTGCAACACAAAAAAAAGTAAATCCGGCTATAAAATAATCTCGACTACGATGCGGATATTGCATCTCCGGATGTGACAAGTGATTTAACATTGAAACTCTCAAAAAAAAACCCGCTGATGCGGGTCATTAAGCTTTGGATACGCTAAAGGAAATAATGCTTCATATAACTCTATTACCCATAGAGCGCTAATACTTTTAATTTATTGCCTTATTCACCGGAAGCTTTACGCATGCACCAGCATGACTCGATTTAAATCTGTTCATGCCGGTGCGGCGCTAGCTAGCCACAGGAATTACATGCAAAAATTTTAACCCATTTGAAAATTCGATCAGTTCTTAAAACTCATGTTTTAAGAACGAGAACAAAAAGACTTAATCATCGTCTTCATCTTCTTCATCGTCGTCTTCATCGTCGTCTTCATCCTCGTCCTCGTCGTCTTCATCGTCCTCGTCTGCCCCATCCCAGTCATCCCAGCCGTCAGCCTTCAATACCAGCTTCTTCTGCTCCCGGCTCGCATCCAGATCCGTCATCGGCGCTTCTTCATGCACCAGATTCTGATGACAATCTATACACGTCGCTCCATGCGTTTCCATCCGCTTGTGCGCCGCCTGCGCATCTTCTCCCGGCGGATCAGGGTTCTTATGACAATCCCGACAGGTCACACTGTCCCATTTCTTCAGATTCATCCGCGCATCGTGCGCCATGATCAAGCGACGCTCATTGAATTTCTCCAGCGTCGAATAATCATTCACCAGCTCCAGCCACAATTCCCGCGCTCCATCCACAACGTGCGTATATACCGCCAGATGGAAATTCCTGAATCCCTGCGGTATATGACAGTCCTTGCAGCCAGGATTGACGCCCAGTGCGCCATAATGCGTCGATTCCTTCAATTCGTCCTGTGTGTACGTCATCGAATGGCAGCTCGTGCAGAATTCTTCCGTCGACAGCGCCGCTTCTCCTCCAAACACTACCCCAATCAGTACGATCCCAAGCAGCGCCCCGGTCAGTAACGTTCCGATCGCGCCTTTCTGTAATACGGTCATTCGGGTCTCCCTTTAGTCGTCATCGCCATCATCTTCGTCGTCATCCCCGCCTTTCTCGCCTTCCTGTGCGTTGGCCTGGAATTCGTCGTGATATTTGAATTTCGGTTCGCCTACAAATGCACCATCCAGTTTGTAGTGCGCATGCATCGCTTTGTCATTCTTTACCATTTTGTCAAAGTCAAACCGGTATTTCTCGTCAACTTCCGGGGTAAATGGCGTATAGGGCGCTTTCGCTCCTTTCCAGCCCGATCCTTCATA
The DNA here is from genome assembly GCA_024235735.1 of Burkholderiales bacterium. Classification (GTDB taxonomy): domain Bacteria; phylum Pseudomonadota; class Gammaproteobacteria; order Burkholderiales; family Nitrosomonadaceae; genus Nitrosomonas. Next base: position 58,189 of record JACKLU010000009.1, on the reverse strand, counting down.
GTTCAGGTGACACGAAGCACAGGATTCTTCAAAGTGAAAGTCCTGTCCTTTTTTCGACAGTACGGACCGTTGGGTGGTCTTTCCTGATTTCTCGAATGCCTGACCGCCTTTGCGATGATCGCCACGATATTTCTTGCCTGGCCCGTGACACGATTCACAGCCAACTGCCGCCAGCATTTTTTTAGGTTTCTCTATCGTGTAACCGCCTTTTTCTCCCCAGCCATCCACGTGACAACCGACGCAGTCTTTGTCCTGCGTATAATCTTTGTCAGGATCCAGTCCAGCTTTGACTTTTGCTTCCTTGCGCTCGCCTGCCTTGAGTGATTCCATCGCGTTGGCATGCGCCGTTTCTCCCCACGCTTTGGCCTGGGATTTGTGGCAGGAGCTGCATTTCTTACGCCCTTCAAAATCCGCCGCTACTGTGCCCGGAAAAAACGCAAATAGCGCTATGAGCGCCAGTATGTAAGTTATTGGGTGTTTCATCCTTCCTCCTTGTGCTTTTTTATTTCATGTTGGTATGCCGCTTATTTTACGCTATCCCCCGTCGCTGTAAAGGTCATCCGGGATCGGTTCGCGCGCTTTAGTTCTGGTTCCGATTTTGTTCTTTCGCCAGCGCGCTATTCTATATGACTGTGACGCTTTTCTCTATCCCCGTTCTCCAGGTATTTTGTATAACCAGTAGCCTCCTCTCTGATAGAGTAGCTCGAGTGCTTCCAGTTCCATTGGCGCGGGTTTGTCGGTGAAAGGCAGCATTTGCGCAAGCAGGGACTGACTGCTTTCTTCATCGCTTAGAAAATATACTCTGATCTCTGAGTCCGTGATCGATTGCAGGGTGTAGGTGTCAAAGTCGTTTTCTTTGAGCTGCACTTTCATGTGATTGATCATGCCGTGTATGTTCCCGCTTAACGGAAAGTTCTGGTATGCGACGCCTATTCTTTCCGGGTACATGAGCCCCAGTTTGTACAGGTCGGTGACATGCACTATCAGATAGGCTTCACGGTCGGATCCGATCAGTTTGCGCAGCATCGGCACGCCTTCTTCCGGTTTCGATGCCAGTGCAAGGCTGAATTGCCCGAAGTTTTCGATTTCTTTCCGCTGTGCTTTGTTTTGCCAGAACGCATTCTCATAAGCGTCTATCGCCCGGCTGTATTTCAGCCAGTGCTGCGGTATGATTTGCGGTTCTTTCAGGTGATTGGTGAACAGGGTTTCGTATTCGGTCAGCAGGTTCAATTGCTGTGATAGATCCCACCACGCCAGCAGTAATGCATCTCTGGGCGCGTATTGCTTGATCGCTTTGGCCAACGCACTGAGTTCGCTTGATTTCCAGTCCAGTGTATGCAGTATTTCTTTACTGTTGTTTTGCCATTTGATCAATACCGGCGCACTGTTTTCACGTTGTGCTACGGTGGCTTGTGCTATGGGCTTGGCTATGTCTGGCACGATGACATCATACCGATTGATGGTGAGCTCTGGCCAGTCGTCCAGTTCGAGATCGGGATATTGCTGCGGATTTCCAGTCGATACGTGCTGATAATGATAGGGCGCGTCTACCGGTTTGATCCACGTGGTATACGCAACCCATCCCAATAAAACCAAACCTCCCGTCACCAGGAGCAGTCCTAATGACGGGAGTAGTTTATTTCCCGACCGCTTCGCTTGCGCGTCGCGATCGGTTGTCTCTGCGGGTATCAAGCTTCGCTTTGCTTACGTTTGCGCCAGCCCGCCAGTGCTAATGTACCAGCCAGCAGCATGCCGCCACCTAAACCGCCCAGCGAAATCTTCTCTGCCGTGCTGTCAAGGTCGAGTAAGCTTGTGCGTTTGCCTTCGAGTTTGGCCACGCGTTCTTTTAATGCAACCATTTCACGTATCCGTGTGTTTTCGTCCTGTACTTCAACGTATGCACGGTTCATCGGCCCCCAACCTTCGGTGTATGTCCAGCCGCCCGGGTTGACGTGCGCAAAACCTACGTGCATTTTGGCCAGATCGTTTTCGCCCATTTCAAGTACTTTGAGCTCCATTGACGCCGGGTTGTTGTCCTGCGACCAGAACAGCTGTGTGAAGATCATGAATCCAGGCTTCTCTGGCGCCGGTGGATTCGGACGGTTGGTCTTCTGTCCTGACAGCAGTCCTTCTTCGTACAGTTTCGATACGACCGCGTGCGCGTCCTGGTATTTCGCCAGTCCCTGCAGCGTGCCTTTGTCCATCAGATCAAGATAGGAACGTGCGAAACGCTCTGAGTGACATTGGGTGCAGGTAATTACCCATGCATCCAGTCTTTCTTCCGACCATTCGCTGTTGATGTTCTCGGCTATGCCGGGTACAAACGGATAGTTCGCCCAGCGGATTTTCCTGACCATGTTGTGCGCATACTCGCCTTCAAATTCCATATGGCAACCCGCGCAGGTCGGCGCTGTCTGTCCACCTTTGCTGTAGGCGTCTTTGAGCTCAACTTCCCAGTTCCATTTGTCGCCCAGCATCGCAACAATCTTGCCGTGCTTGGACATGGAGTACGCTTCCCAGTTGTTGTGATCTACACCACTGTGGCAGGTCGCGCAGGCTTCCGGTTTACGGGATTCCGCCGCTGAGAATTCGTGCCGGGTATGGCAGCCGTCGCATTTGTTCTGGTTGTAGTGACACATCGTGCAGCCTTCGGCCACTTCACGTTGCGGCATCGCCGCCCATACCGTGGTCTCTACGTTGGCTTTGTAGTCCAGCGAGTGTGAAGGACGTCCATCCGGCCATTGTCCGTTCGGCCATATCATGGTGTCGCGCTCGGATTCACGCTCGGCAAATTCCTGCAGGTGGCATTTGCCACATACGTCCGCCGTCGGCATGATCAGGTCTTTGCTGTGGTCAATCTTGCCCTGCTGATTAATCCCCGCGTGACAATCAATACAGCCAACTTCCTTCAGCGGTTCGCCTTCTTTCAAGTAACCCAATGAACGCAGATTCTTCTCTACGTCCTCAAGTTTCGCTTTTTTGTAATATGTCGGATCTTCCGGCTTCAATGCGCGCACTTTATCCAGATTCGCATGCGTGCTCTTCTTCCATGCATTAACCCATACCGGCGATTCATCCGTGTGACACTCTACGCATTCCTTACGTTCCGCTTTGTCTCTCATCGATGTCGGCGGCTCGTAAAAGGTCGCCGGATCCATGTATGTACTCAGCTGGATCGGCTCCCAGTAATCTCCCATCGTGCCTTTCCCGTACCCTTGCTCAGGATCCTTGTAACGCTTCACCAGCGCTTCGTGCAATTGCTTCGGCGTCGCGCTCCTGTCCAAACCCAGTGCTTCATACGTTACATCCGGCACGCTCGGTACTGCCGCATGCGCAGCTCCAGCCAGCGCCATTGCGCCCGCAAACATGGCCAATTTATGCCATAGCTTGGAAATCATCTCTCTCTCCTTTATGTTTTCCTGTTTATTCCCAATTGGTCCTTCTTAACCCTCTTCTCCGTGCCTTCGCCGCCCTCTCTACCTTCAATGGCTTCCGCATAACATCCCGCGCGCCAACCATCAAATCATAGCCTCACTCCTCAGAACAGCACCTCACAGCACTTCTTCTTCGAATACCCAGACTACTGCCTCAACTTTTCTCTGTCAAGTCGTTTTCTAATGATTAGTAAACACATTACACATATCTACGACTTATTTTCATTATCTTTCTTTTTGCGATTCATATAATAGAAAGCGGCACCGCCAGCAACGATAATCAGAAGACTGATTTCCATTACCCCGAATCCACCGCCATGACCAGCGTGACCACCCCCACTCCCACCAACTGCAAACGGTATACGTCCAGCCACGACTACTTTCCCAGCGTCATCTTTTCTTTCCAGAAGTACCTCATAATTCCCTTTCTTTAAATCTGCTGAAACCACAATAATACCTGAAGAGTGCTTCATGTATGGGATGTAGTTTATACCATGCTCCGCAGCGCTTGGGTCTGAATGACCGGGCCCCTCATGTTCCATCACATGATCGTCATGATCATGCATATCATGCCCACCATGATCAGAGTCAGCTTTATCTCCAGATGATGCCTTATTATCTCCATGGCTGGCGTGAACGCCATGATGATCATGCCCCGCCTCGACCAATCGAACAGCCAGTGGTATCTCTCGCGAATCCCAGTCAGACAATTCAACAGTCAGTTGTACTTTTCCAGGTGTGGGAATATTTTTACAATATGAATGCAATGGCGGGATATCACCTTCAGGTACTTCATAGGCGCTGAATGCGATAGGAAATTCGCCATTTTTTATTTCACATCCACCCGCATCGTGATGCCCTTCGTGCGCGAGCATAAGCTGTGCGTAAGCAGGCGCCACCAAGAACGAGGCTAAAACAACACCGCCCAATTTTGTCACCCATTTATGTTTGGATATATCCTTCATATTTTCTCCAGTTTTTTATCTTTACAAAAAATACAATCAATTCGTTACGTTATACTTTATTTTATATCCCCGGCAATACTGCTCGAGCAAGACAACAAAGGATTGTATAACAAATTTATACAGAATAATTGAACGATTTTATTGCCGTAAAAAAACCGGCCGCATAAGAAAAAACAATCTACAGGAATTAAGCAAGCCAAAGTGATAGAACGATGCCAATTTGGGTGGAGTATTTTGACACAGTCTTGAATCTGCCTTCTAATTAACCCTGAATTCAGGCACCTATATAATTCAGCGTTTTAAACAAAACGAAGCGAAGCGCAAGCAAGAATGTGCGCGCAGCTTATAATTGAGGCATGGGCAAACATTTATGCGCGCAACAAAATATTGTTGACGCAATATGCCGGATTATGCCGGATTTTTTAGAATTGCCTTTATCTCATTATAATCGCGCATCATGCTTCATTACTTCCTCAATATTAACGTTCACTTCTGATTGACCAGCAAATACGCTGCCCAATTTATTTTTTTCCATATTTTCAAGATTCAACTTATAGACATTAAGCGAGAGTGGAAAATACTTTACCTCAGATACTAACTCGACTGCGTTATCCATAAAAAATTTAACAAAATCGCGTACTTCAGACTTCGTCGTCGAACGCGCATTTACATAAATAAATACCGGTCGAGATAATGGCTGATAACTTCCATCTTTCACAGTATGCGCTGATGGCAATACTCCACCGCTGCCACTATCTATTGCGACCGCATTCACGCGTCGACTATTCTCAATATAATAGGCAAATCCAAAAAAACCCAATGCATACATATCACTGGCCACACCCTGCACCAGAACATTATCATCCTCAGACGCCGTAAAATCACCCCGACTGGATTTTGCCCGCCCAACTATTGCTTCGGTAAAATACTCGAAGGTCCCGGAATCCGCGCCGGGTCCAAACAATTTGATTCTCTCGTTCGGCCATGCAGGATTGACCTGATTCCAATTGTTTATTCTACCTTGTGCGGCTGGCTCCCAGAATTGCCTGAGTTCATCAACAGTCATGGCTCTACTCCACGTATTTCGTGGGTTCACGACAACCGTCAACGCATCGATCGCGATAGGCATTTCAACATATTGCACCCCGGTTTTTCTGCAAGATTCCATTTCCAGCTCAGTGATTGGGCGAGAGGCATTGACGATATCCAACTCACCACGGCAGAATTTTTTGAACCCGCCACCGGTGCCGGAAATGCCTACGGTAACACGTACTGTACCGCGTTTTGCAATTTGAAAATCTTCCGCAACAGCTTCAGTAATCGGATAAACAGTACTCGAGCCGTCTATTCTGACAATGGGACTGGAATGCGCCAAATTAAAACAAAAAACAAACGAACCTAAAGTAACACCGATTCCGGTTAATTTCTTACTTAACAATTTAAACATCTCTATTCACTCTCCAAAGATTAGACTTTCAATCAGTGGGCGCATTGTATGACAAATTTGTTACATTTTAATGACAAACCTTTTCATATACACCGAAAAATCTAATCCGAGATACTGCAGTTTTTCTGAACAACGTCAGCTATCCGATTCGCCCAAAAATTCACTTTCTGATCAGATTCTCCTTCAACCATCACTCTAATCACAGGCTCGGTACCCGATGCGCGCAGCAGTACACGACCCTTCGTATTCAAATCCAGCTCGGCCTCTCTAATCACATTTTGAATCAAACTGTCTTCACTGAATTTAAACGATCGATTTACTTTTACATTAATTAACCGTTGCGGGTATAACCTAATTTCTTTCAACAATTCAGAAAGTGTCTGATTATTATCGCGTAAGGCATACAAAACCTGCAGAGCAGAAATAATACCGTCTCCAGTAGTGTGCTTATCCCTGCAAATGATGTGTCCGGAGCTTTCGCCCCCCAGATACCAATCTTTCTCGCACAACTTCTCCATTACATAGCGATCTCCGACCTTCGCGCGCAGAAACGGAATTGATAGATGCTTCAAACCATTCTCAATAGCCAGATTAGTCATTAACGTACCAACGACTCCACCTTTGAGATTTCCTTGTTGAAACCGATGTTTAGCAATAATATAAACCAACTGATCGCCATCGAATAATGTACCGTATTCATCAACCATGATTACTCGATCACCATCACCATCAAGCGCTATACCCAAGTCAGCCCGATGTAATTTAACTGCATCCTGCAGCGCAGCACAATGTGTCGCACCGCATTCATAGTTTATATTCAGACCATTAGGTTCAACTCCAATGGTAATAACTTCTGCCCCAAGTTCGTGGAATACATGCCCAGCAATGTGATAGGTCGCACCGTGCGCGCAATCAACAACAATACGCAACCCTCTCAAATCAAGCTGATACGGAAAAGTGCTCTTACAAAACTCTATATAGCGTCCACTCGCATCCTTAATTCGCTGCACCTTCCCCAACTGAGCGGAAGGCATGGTTTTGATTGGTGATTCTATCCCGGACTCAATACGCGCCTCTATTTCATCCGGCAGCTTGACACCGTCTTGCGAGAAAAATTTGAGGCCATTGTCTTCAAACAAATTATGTGATGCTGAAATAACAATACCGGCCTGCAATCTAAGCGCCCGGATCAGATAAGCAATCGCTGACGTTGGCATGGGTCCTGACAAAAGTACATCGACACCAGCCGCCGATAACCCGGCCTCCAGTGCGGATTCCAGCATATAGCCCGATACACGCGTATCTTTTCCTATCAGCACAACAGGGCGCTCACCTTTTTTAAGATGCCAATCCATGGCAATAAATACCTTTCCCGCAGAATAGCCGAGATGTAAAATTTTTTCGGGAGTAATCGGATTTTCACCCACCCGCCCCCTGATGCCATCAGTACCAAAAAGCTTTTTTCCCAATGTCTTATCCTTCAATGCAATAATTTATCCCATATCCGCATCTTGCATGGCATGATAAACTGCCAATGCGTCCCGAGTTGCCTTTACATCGTGCACTCGCACTATGTTCACACCATTCATTACAGCAAGCATAGCAGCTGCTACGCTTTCGTGTACGCGCTGATCGACCGGATTTCCGGTTATCATCCCAAGCATTGATTTTCGTGAAATTCCAGCCATAACGGGAACTCCAAGCCGACTAAATTGTTTCAGATTTCTCAACAGTTGAAGATTATGCTGCAAAGTTTTACCAAAACCAAAACCGGGATCAATAATTATGCGGTCACGCGTTATGCTGTGCGCCATTCCAGCCTGAATGCGTTCACTAAGGAAAGTCATCACTTCATCGATAATGTTAACGTACTCTGGATTATCCTGCATACTGGACGGTTTACCCTGCATATGCATCATACACACTGCAACCGAGTCACTTGCCGCTATCGCTTCCAAAGCACCGGGAGCGCGCAAAGCATTTACATCATTGATCATGGCTGCTCCCGCAGTTATAGCGTATTGCATGATTTCGGGCTTGGAAGTATCAACCGAAACCGGTATGTTTTCTTTAACCAGCATTTCCAGTAATGGCGATACGCGCCTCATTTCTTCGTCAACCTCAACCGATACACTGCCAGGCCGAGTGGATTCACCACCAATATCCAGAATATCAGCGCCTTCATCGATAAGTTTTTTTGCTTGTTGCAGCGCAGCATCAGTCGAGAAAAATTTACCGCCGTCTGAGAAGGAATCCGGAGTAATGTTAATCACCCCCATAATAAGCGGCTTTTTTGCAATAGTAATTCGACGCATTAGATATTCACAAGTAAGTAAGGCTCACAAATAGGCTAAGCATCGTACCTCAAAATTTGTTTTTTTATAACTCTGCTTTCAGCATTTTTCAGCGGAAAAATACATCACTGTCAATTATGATGAGACCTTTGCACGGCGTCATGAGCGGTACGAGAATAAGGCAAAAATTTGCGAAAAAGCGGAGTTTACACGGGGTAAATAAGCATTTTTCGCAAATTTTTAACGCAATTATCGTGCCGCGTAGTAGCCGTGCAAAGATCTCATGATATACATATAGATTGGGAGTTTGTCTGACTCAAGCAATCGTAGCAAGCCGTGTGGAAGAACGATCGCAGATTTTCTCAATTTTGAGGCACATAACAAGACTATGAGTATTGACTCAGCATATAATTGATATGTAAGAAAACATTTTTTGAACAACAAAGTGTCGTAGAAAAATCTGGATTTTTAGAGAAACCCTGTAATATTAGTCTATAAATAAGAGTGTATTACTTTCACTTTTAATGGCGATGTTCATCTACATTTATTAAAACACTCGCACAATTCAAGTATCAAAATATCTATGAACGAAAGTCGTGTATTTTTACAATAACGACTGTATTCCTTGCATTTGCCGGAAATTAATTGCTCTTATTACTTAAATCCAAGTCTTTTTAAATTTAATTAACCCATTATTTTCGTTATTTCAAATTTCATGAAATAGAGTTTTGCAAAAGTCTCAGCTATTATTATCATGGTGGCGGTTGAAGATGTTATTTCCAAACTTACGGAGGATGTATCAATGAAATCACTTGAAATTAGAAGCTTATCAACGGGAGTTGTTTTCTTGTTAGCTGTTGTTCTTTTATCGGGATGCGGCAATGGGGAAAACACAGATTCGACGGAAAATGGACAAGTCGGAATGAATACCAAAGAAATTGGAGAGACTGTCATTGCGCCTGAGCCATTAACCAGTCTGGAAAATGTAGAAGAAATAAAAACATTTGGTGATTTCGACTCAGAGAATGAAATTGCATCGATGGAAGGTGTTCTTGATGGATTCTCAGAATCAGTTGACGAAGGTCTTGACGCAGCTGAAGAAGCTGTCAATGAATCCGCGGATACCATGATAAGCGCCCTTGAAGACAGCATTACAACAACACAAGAGACTATCGTTGATTTTAGGGAAGATGCCAGCGCGGCAGTTGCCGAAATCATTGATGATGCTGACGAAGTTGTCGCAGCCACACCCAATCTGATTCGCAAGGTGCAGCAGGCGCTTGCAAATGCCGGCTATAAACCCGGACCAGCCGACGGAGTCAGTGGCCCCAGAACTTTGGCAGCTTTAAAAAGCTTTCAACAGAACAATAATCTGGCTTCCGGAGAATTAACCAAAGAGACTCTTCGCGCACTTGGTGTGGATTACTAAAAATTCCCAATCAGTACAACACCTTATTCAGCCAGGAGTCCTGATTATTTCTTTTGGTGTCTCCTGGCGTGCAACAGAAGCCGAGACAGCTGATATTGCCAAACATACCGCATATTTTTTCAAAAATACGAACACTGTTGTTTTCATACAAAACGAAAAAGAGATCCGGTACCGATCAATATCACCACTGTCAATAAACTGTATAATGAATTATATTGCTGACTGAAACCGCAAAAAAACAAGATCCATTGCCTTCACAATAAATCCACAAGCACAACAAGAAAAGCAATGGATCAAATCTACGTCACTCTTTCAGCATTTACAGACCCGAAACAGTTTTAACGAATTGAATATAATTTTGACTCTGGCTGCAACTCGCTACACGCCATCAACTCTGAACAAAAAAATCAATTCGTCGTTTAATGAAGTATTTTGGAGGTTTTAACCATGGGAGTTCCATTACGCCAACAGATTGCCGTTGGTAGCTATCTGATCAAACAAAAAATTAAAGGTGTTAAAAAATACCCTTTAGTACTGATGCTGGAGCCGTTGTTTCGCTGCAATCTGGCATGCGCCGGCTGCGGAAAAATTGCACATCCCGAAGAAATTCTGGACAAGCGCCTTTCATATGAAGAATGCATGCAGGCAGTCGATGAATGCGGCGCTCCCATGGTTTCAATCCCCGGCGGAGAACCGCTGCTGCATAAAGACATGCCGCGCATTGTTGAAGGAATCATCAAGCGCAAAAAGTATGTTTATCTTTGCACAAACGCGCTGCTGCTCAAGAAGCGTATGGGTGATTACTCGCCTTCGCCGTATCTGACTTTCTCGGTGCATCTCGACGGTATGAAAGAGCGCCATGATGCTTCGGTATGCCAAGAAGGTGTTTTTGAGCGCGCGGTTGAAGCTATCAAATTAGCCTTGGATAGAGGCTTTCGCGTGACCGTTAACTGCACCCTGTTTCAAGGAGAAACACCAGAGGATGTCGCCGAGTTTCTGGATTATGTAACCGAATTGGGCGTGGAGGGTGTCACAATCGCACCGGGGTTCAGCTATGAACACGCACCCAGACAGGATGTCTTCATCAAAGGCGCGGATACCAAACGGCTATTCCGGGGCATTTTTGAATTGGGTAAAAAACTGAAGCGCAAATGGCGGCTCAATCATTCTGCGCTTTATCTGGATTTTCTGGCAGGTAATCAGGATTACAAGTGCACACCATGGGGAAATCCGACACGCAATGTATTCGGCTGGCAGAAGCCATGTTACCTGCTGTCCGACGAAGGTTACGTCAAAACTTTTCAGGAATTGCTCGACACCACACCATGGGAAAAGTACGGCAACGCCAACAATCCTAAATGCGCGCAGTGCATGGCGCACTGCGGCTATGAAGCAACCGCTGTGGAAGATACGTTACATAACCCTTGGAAAGCCTTTGTGATGTCTGTGAAAGGCCCCAAAACAACGGGAGAAATGGTCGCTGAGCCCATACCAAAATGGGCGGTCAATGAAGGCAAAAAAGCAAATAAACTCGCTGATATTCCTGTTACCATTTCTAATACCAACAAATAATCGAACTTACTTCCCTGCGGTATCACTGGATGATCGGCATGGACCACATAAAATGTAATGGCTGAATTGTTACTATACAGCGTCATGTATGGCGGCGCTTTCGGGACAGTCTGCTGGCTGTCCCTTCTGTTACTTCCGTGGCAACCGATCAGCACGCGAGAACAGATTGAACCCGATTTTGGGCATCAGCTTAACCAAAATTTAAACGACGTCACGGTGCTAATTCCGGCACGTAATGAAGCATCTTATATTCAACACACACTCGACGGTTTAAAGCTACAAGGCGAAGGCTTACAAGTTATCGTAATCGATGATCAATCAACCGATGAAACCGCACAACTTGCCCGCCTAAAAGGCGCACAGGTGATAGCAGGAACCACGCCGCCGACGGGATGGAGCGGCAAACTCTGGGCGCTCGAGCAAGGTTTGAAACATGTCACTACGCCCTATACACTGCTGCTCGATGCGGATATCACATTATCACAAGGCATTATCCCAACACTAAAAAATAAGGTGTTAACTGAAAACCGTTCAATGGTATCGCTAATGGCGATGCCACCGATGGATACCCTTGTTGAACGCATGTTAATGCCCGCATTTATCTTTTTTTTCAAACTGCTTTATCCCTTTGGTCTGACCAACAAACCGGATTCACGAATGGCCGCTGCCGCAGGAGGATGCATACTGGTCGAAACCCAGGCGTTGCGCTCTGTCAGTGCCTTCAGCAGTCTGCATGATGCACTCATTGACGATTGCACGCTGGCCGCGCGCATCAAACATTCCGGCAAGAATATCTGGTTGGGACTGAGTCATGCCGCGCGCAGCCATCGCGGTTATCAAGGACTCGAACCAATTTGGGAAATGGTTGCGCGTACAGCTTATACCCAACTCAATTACTCACTGTTTTTATTACTATTGTGCACGGTTATCATGCTCTCGATGTTCTGGCTTGCACCTTTTGCGTTCTTATTGCCGCCTGATCCGAAAACTTATATGATCAGTCTGATTGCCTGTGCAGCAATGTTTTATGCCTACAAACCAACCTTAAAATATTACCGCCGTTCCCCCTTATGGACTTTTGCACTCCCTTTTACTGGCGCACTGTATCTTGCCATGACATGGACGTCTGCAATACGCTACTGGCGGGGAGAGCGTGCGCGCTGGAAAGATCGTCACTATGAAAGCAAAACAGATCATTAAACAATTACCGTGGATGTTGATTCTGATCAGCATTATTCTTCTGCCATTCATTTCGGTCATTAAAATCGCGAACGCGCAAGAACCAGAGCCGGATAGTGCTTACGCAGCAGTATATGATCTTCAGCAGTCATTATTACAATCCATGCGTAATGGCGCGCAACTGGGCTTCTCCGGTCGCGTGGAATTTCTGACCCCCGTAGTCAAGCGAACGCATGATATTGATCTGATCATCAAGACAATTATTGGTGCAACGCTGTGGAACACGCTAAATCAGGAACAGCACGATTCAATCATTGAAACATTCCGCCAACTCAGCATCGTGACCTATGCCGGACAGTTTAAACAGTATGACGGCGAGCAATTCAATTTTATCGAGCAGCGCGATTTGCCGCGCGAACAAAAACTGGTGCGCAGTCAGCTCATACAAAATAATGGCGATATCGTTAATTTTGATTATGTACTGCACCATACCGATGGAAAATGGATGATCATTAACATCCTGTTTGATGGTGTCAGTGATCTGGCAATAAAACGCAGCGAATACCGGTCAATCATGCAACGCGATGGATTCCAATCACTCATCGACATGCTGCAAGTCAAGATAGCCGAAGCAGAACACACCGAATAAGCATCTCAATACAGTCCAAACAGCAAATTACATACTCAGTTTCTGCTCTTTTATCGCTTGAAAGGAATTTTTGTGGACACTACACATGGCGCAGACTATCGCTTCTTTGCGCGCTGGGCGGCTTTCTCCTATGAAAAAGCAATCTGGATCATTTTATTAAGCATCATCATTGCTGTCGCCAGCGTTGTATATACCTCGAATAATCTGGGCATACATACCGACACGACAGATATGTTATCCGAAGAAGTACCCTTCCGTGTCAACCACAAGCGTTATAAAGAAGCATTTCCGCAGTTTGAAGACGCGTTTCTTCTGGTTGTCGAAGCGCCAACACCCGAGCAGGCGCATGCTGCCGCGAAGCAACTCAGTGAATATCTGCACAATGATGGCGCGCATTTTTATGAAACTAACTATCTGAGCGGTGACGCCTTCTTTGAGCAGAACGGCCTGCTTTTCAAGGATATTGCCGAGCTTGAAAAAATCACCGATCGCCTTGCAGCCGCACAGCCACTGATCGCGCGCCTATCGGAAAATCCAGCTTTGGATACTTTTGCATCTGTGTTGACAGAAGCGGCCGATGAAATGATCCGCGGGAGAAATCTGGATCTGGGCGCCGTTTTCAGCGGCGTCAGTTCGACGCTGGATGCACAACTTGCGAACACGCCACGCGCGTTGTCATGGCAAATATTACTCGATGGCGAACAACAGGCTGACCGCTATCAGGAAATCATTCTGACACGACCGAAGCTCGATTACGCTCAATTATTCGCCGCAGAACAGCCGATGAACGCTATCCGCGAAGCCGCCGGCAATCTTGGCATCACCACAGAGTCATCCGTAAAACTGCGTATTACCGGTGAAGCAGCACTGGCTTACGACGAGCTGCACAGCGCGATGCGCGGCGCACAGGATGCCGGCATACTTGCGCTTGTACTGGTCATTGCGGTGTTGCTGATCGCGCTGCGTACCTTTGGTGCGATCATGACCGTATTGTTCAGCCTTATTCTTGGATTGCTGCTGACAGCCGCGTTTGCCACTTTTGCAGTCGGCCATCTGAATCTGATATCCATCGCTTTTGCCGTGCTTTATATTGGCCTTGGCGTGGATTATGCCATCCATTTCTTATTGCGGCATGAAGAAGTCCGCCGAACCGGTTTGCCAGTAACGGACACATTACCGAAGGCCAGCGGCGATATTGGTCGCGCTTTAATGGTTTGCGCGATAACCACCGCAATCGGGTTTTATGCTTTCATGCCGACAACGTATGACGGCGTAGCCGAACTTGGTTTAATCTCGGGCTCGGGAATGATCATCAGTCTATTGGTAACACTGACCGTAGCACCCGCGTTACAGCGTTATTTTCCAATTCGAACAATCAAACCACTCATCATCATAGAACCCGTTCATCGCATGCTGGAATGGCCTGGGCACTCGCGCAGAACAGTCTATACCCTAACTCTCTTTGCCGCTTTACTATCCCTGCTGGCCTTACCGTACATTCGCTTCGACTACAACTTGCTCAATCTGAACGATCCGCGCGTCGAATCGGTAGAGACTTTCCGTGACTTGCTGAAAAATGCCGATGATTCGCCTTGGCATATTATCGCGCTGGAAGACGACCAGACTGACGTCGAACAGCTTGTACAACAACTCGCCGCCTTGCCTGAAGTCGACAAAGTGGTGACATTGCTCGACATGGTACCGGATCATCAGGACGAAAAAATGGCGCTCATAGAAGAAATGGCGATGACGCTCGGTCCGATAACATTTGCGCCAGTGGCGCAAAAAGCAATTGATGTCAACGCGCAGCGAACTGCCTTGCAGGAACTGCAACTGGCTTTGGATCGGCTGGTCAATGAGCAGCCCTCACATGCCGCGATAAATAAGGCGCATGCCCTGCATGCATCGCTGTCCAGACTGCTGACACGGCTTGACCAAACTCAAGATCACGAAATGCAGGTACAACTGTTATCCGCTGTAACGCATGATCTGCTGCACCTTCTGCCGGAATCTATCCATCGACTGCAAACTGCCTTACAGGCTGAGCCTTTCGACAGGAAAAACATACCTGAATCCGTCAAAACGCATTGGCTCAGCGATAATCATATTTTTCGCATCGCAATTTATCCGGCTGAAAACATTGATGACAATGATGCCCTGACTCGCTTTGTGCGCGCCGTACAGCAAATAACGCCGGGTGCAACCGGTGTGCCGGTCATCAGTCTGGAAGCCGGAGAGGCGGTTGTGAATGCATTTATTCATGCATTCTCTTTGGCGCTGATCGGCGTAATTACCGCACTTCTGGTACTGCTCAAGAGCGTTAAATCAACGGCGCTGGTATTAATTCCATTATTGCTGGCAGCTTTGTTTACCGGCGCCAGCACCGTTCTACTCGGCATACCCTTTAATTTTGCCAATGTGATCGCCCTGCCGCTCATCCTTGGCATCGGCATTGATTGCAGTGTGCATATGGTTCACAGAGGCCGCAGTACCGGCGAAGCTTACGAAAATCTGCTACATACCAGCACAGCCCGCGCCATCTTCTACAGCGCTTTAACGACAATGGCCGGTTTCGGCAGCCTGATTTTTTCACAGCATCAAGGTACGGCAAGCATGGGATTGTTGCTGCTGGCGGGTGTTATATTGACACTCGTCTGTGTGCTGATTATTCTGCCAGCACTGCTGCACTCGCTGGAAAACAACAAGACTTCAGTTACTTGATTTTTCTGAAACGCCGTTAAGATTCGTTCTTGCGCATTAACGCAGCGGCAAAAAAACCATCAGTCTGATGCGTGGCAGGTGATAATTGCAAAAACTGGTCGGTCAGAATGGAAATCCTCTGCTCCGCCAATAACTCGGCACAATTTAATAACTCGAATCCAGGGTTTTTTTCGATAAAACCGGCGATGATTTCCTGATTCTCTTCGGGCAAAAAACTACATGTCGCGTAGACCAACCGCCCGCCCGGTTTAACCAGCGCAGCGGCGGCGGAAAGAATCGAAGCCTGCTTGACCTTCAGTTCTTCAATACTGCGCCCGGACTGACGCCATTTCAAATCAGGATTGCGTCGCAATGTACCCAATCCGCTGCATGGCGCATCGACGAGCACGCGATCGATCTTTCCCTGCAAGCGTTTGAGTCTGATATCGCTCTCACTCGCAATGCGCTGAATATGCACGTTAGACAGACCGGAACGTTTTAGACGCGGTTTTAGATTATTCAGTCGTTTTTCTGAAGTATCAAACGCATACAACCGTCCCTTGGAATGCATGAGTGCGCCCAGTAGCAACGTCTTGCCGCCTGCTCCGGCACAAAAATCAACCACCATTTCCCCCCGTTTAGGCGCAAGCAAATAACCCAGCAATTGACTGCCTTCATCCTGTACTTCAATCTTTCCCGACAGAAACAATGGATGGCGATTAATCGCTGATTTATCACGCAAGCGGATACCGCACGGCGAGAAAGCCATGGCTTCAGCCTTAATACCTTCCTGCGTCAGCACTGCCAGCGCCTGCTCACGTTTCTCCAGCAGTGTATTGACGCGCAAATCCAGCGGCGCACTTTTCTGTAATGACAAACCCAGTTTGAGAATTTCAGCGTCAGACATGAAAAGTTTTAATTTTTCTATCAACCAGTCCGGAAATTCCGCCTGTACAGTCAATGGTTGCGTTTCCATAACAACCGCTTTCATGCTTTTCAGCCATTTAATCTCGGAATCTTTTGCCCAGTGCTTAATTTCGCGCAGATTAACACCACTGAATCGAACCAGATAGGCCAGTAACAACGCTCGCGGCGTCGCGCTATCGATGTTATGTTCCAGAAACAAACGGTGTCGCAAAATCTCGAATACGGTTTCCGCAATGAATGTGCGATCATTCGCGCCAAGCTTCGGATTCTCCTGAAAAAACCGCCGCAATACAGCATCCGCCGGATATTCAAGCGGTAGAATCGTCCGCAGGGCAACAACCGTTTTATCCAACAATAAAGGATTCAAAGACATGGAGGATGAATAGAGATTATGTTTTAGCGTGAATGACTAGCGTCTGCAGCAGGCTACGCCGGGTTTATCGTAGCCGAGATTGATTCCGGCAATCATTTTGTCCACTTCTAGTCCGTCTTTTTCAACCGACTGAATACGAACCGGTATCATATGGTAGTCCGGCGCCAGCCATATTTTTCTCCGCATGGAATCATCCCGATCATATAATTTCGTTAATACAAGTGTATCCAACCTGCCGACAGGGGTATCCAGTTTCTCATTGCTGATCTTGAATCGCATCAGCTGCGTACTGCGACCGTCTGTCACATGAATCTTGAACAGCTTGCCGGTTTGCATTTTGTCTTTTACTTCCGTTAGTGGCATAAAAATAAAATGATAGGATAAACTCAATCGATCCAATGTATCTGCCGCCAAAGACTCTGTTGTTTCCTTACCCTCGTGTCTGAGTGTCAGGATCTTTTTTTCCCAGTCAAATAACGCCAGACTGGGTTCTTTGTTGGCGCGCTGATCGGAATAATAATCCGGCTGCAAGCCTTTATCGGTTATCAGGCCACGACTGTTACGTATGATGTTACCGGGTTTAATGACTTTGAAGATGCCGGTGGCCTGTGCATTACTCGAAATATTGAAAGTATGCGCATCAATCTCCTGGCTGATATCCACAATTTCACTCAACTCGCCATTGCCAATACCGGTCGTGACCGTGTAATCCACATGAATACGCGTCGGCATTTTACCGGATTTCAGTATTGCGGACCGGCTTGTCGCTTCATCCGCATAAACCGGCATAGCGAAACTCAAAAGAAAGAAAAACAGGAAGATAGATTTCACTTTCAATCTTGTAATCCTGGCGAATAAATAACCGAATCGTGAACCACTGCACGGGACACAGTAACCATCTGCCCGGAAAGTTTGAGTCGTTCCTGAAAAAACCAGCGCACAGCCTGTGGATAGATACGATGCTCCGCTTGCAGCACCCTGCTGGCCAGTATCTGAGGTGTATCATCAGGCATAACGGGTACAGCCGCCTGAATCACGATAGGCCCATGATCAACCGCTGCTGTTACAAAATGCACTGTACAGCCATGAATTTTAACACCATCCTGCAGTGCGCGCCGGTGCGTCTGCAAACCAGGATAGGCCGGCAACAACGATGGATGAATATTGAGCAGCCGGCCTTGATAACGCAGCACAAAACCGTCGGTAAGAATACGCATAAAGCCGGCGAGCGCGATCAGATCCGGTTGATGACGATCGATTTCGTCGGCCAGCGCGGCGTCAAACGCTTCCCTACTCTGGAAATTACGGTGATCAATACATGCAACAAGAGCACCTAAAGATGCGGCTATTTTCAATCCTTCAGCATCAGGATCGTTGCTGATCACCACAACACGATTAATCGGCAGGCCGGCTTCCAGTAATGCCTGCATGTTACTGCCACGACCGGATATCAAAATAACGAGCGTTTCCATCCAATACTGTTACCAGAATCGCTTATAAATAGGTTTATTTTATAGCGATTGCGGATTGATCGGCTGCACGCTCGGTTATTTTTCCAATACGCCAGACCGTTTCGCCCGATGCATGCAAATGCTGCATGGCGGCATCCGCCTGATCAGCAGATATAACGATGGCCATACCGATGCCGCAGTTAAAAACGCGCAACATTTCGGCGTCGCTCACATTGCCCAGCTGTTGCAGCCAACTGAAAAGCGGCGGCATGATCCAAGCGTCTTTATGCAACACGGCACGGGTATACGCGGGCAAAATACGCGGCAGATTTTCAATCAACCCACCACCGGTAATATGCGCCATACCCTTGACCGGAAGCTGTTTCAACAAGTCCAGCAAAGGTTTGACGTAGATCCGCGTCGGCGCCATCAAGGCATCGCTCAGCGGTTTACCATGAAAATCCTGATCCAGATCGACAGAATGACTACCGATGATGCTTCGAATCAGCGAATAACCGTTGGAATGCGCGCCGCTTGACGCCAAGCCGATAATGGCATCACCCGGCGCAATCTTCGCGCCATCAATAATCTGCGTTTTCTCGACGACACCAACCGCAAATCCGGCCAAATCATATTCACCGAACGGATACATACCCGGCATTTCCGCGGTTTCACCGCCAATCAGTGCGCAGCCCGCCTGTTCACAACCGGCGGCTATGCCGCTGACAACCACCGTTGCAACATCGACATCGAGCTTGCCGCAGGCAAAGTAGTCGAGAAAAAACAATGGCTCCGCACCAAGCACCAGAATATCGTTAACGCTCATGGCAACCAGATCAACGCCGATACTTTCATGCCTGTTTAACTGGAACGCAAGCTTCAGTTTGGTACCCACCCCATCCGTCCCGGAAACCAGCACCGGATTACGGTAGTTTTTAGAAATTTCAAACAACGCACCGAATCCGCCGATACCAGTCAGCACTTCCGGCCGCAATGTTCGTCTAGCAAAAGGTTTGATATTTTGAACAAAGCGATCGCCGGCATCAATATCAACACCGGCTTCACGATAAGAAAGCGATGTTATGGAATCTGTCGTATGCGTACGGTCTGGATAATGATCATTCACGGTATTTGAAGATGCTGCGAAAAGAATGGTACCTCTTGTTGCCTATTTTACAGCAAACCGGACACAATATGATCTTCTCATGCCGGTTTATAGATCCGGATTCTCTGATTGTCGATTAAACAGGCAAGTTCCGTGGCACGAGGCGACCATCTGAAAACCGTTTCAGGACTCTTCTCTGCTGTCTCTTTCTGATGATTGATGGTGATGTCAAAAACTATTTCCTGTGAACGGATATCGAAAACCGTCAACTCGAATTTGACCGGATCGAACAGTACCGCGAATCTGCACGCCAGATAATTTCCCGTACTGTCCCAAGCCATATCGACCAATGGAAAGCCCCGTCCATTGAGTGTATAAACAGTTTCCAGAGTACCTGCGCCACGAATTTCCACATCGCCATTGCCCGCGTACGTCAAAGCAAAATACTGACCGTTAGGACTATAGACAGCATTGGCGCATACCGGGTCAGGATTTCCACCTGCAAAAGGCAATGCTACAGACCGGACTGTCTTTAGATCCGGCAGCGAAAGCAAAGTCAATTTATTCTGTCCCAGAACAACTAGCTCAGGTTTGTAGGGATGCCGGCTGAAATCGAGAATACTCTCCATTTCAAGTCGATTGATCACACTGCTGCTTTTCAGACTGACCAACCATAACTTCGCAGACTCTCCAAGTTTTGCAGCGGATTTTCTTGCTTCGCAGGCGGCCACATAAGAAAAATCACTATCCAGTCTGTGTTCTAAAAGCTTGATCCTGTTTATCCCGGAATTCAAAGGAATGGGCTGCGTAACATACCCGGTTATGGCATTGCCGGAACGCGACAGGATATACAAAACATGATCGGCCTTAAAAACAATTGTGCCATCAGCTGTAACCGACAAAGAATGCACATCAATCGTGCAACCCTCCTTTGTCTCAAAAATTTTTTGTACTGCTGTACTTGTGTGCACGGAGGCTGAAAATATTATTCGGTCATTGCCAAAAATGATGCCGCCATCAACAACACCAGTACAATACCTGACAAAGCAGACTTTCCGGCTAGCATCATGATGATTGCTTTGAACATGTTTCAAAAAACGGCCGATGCTTGACCATGCATTAAATGCGGATTCGTAACCGCATGGAACGTAAACGATCTCGCCGTCCCAATCGAAAGCGCCATGCAATCTTTCATCCGGTAATGCATTGTCATGGCCGACAAAAAAATCCCGGAAGAATCCGTCGGCGCACTTGCCCAGCCCGGAACGGACACCCCTATACCGGGCAACATCAAAATCAGCTATTTGTTTAAAATTCGCCATTTCATTGCTCTCTCTTTTCCACCTGCGTTAAGATTTCGATTGCTCCCATAAACCGCTGATCAGCTCTTTCTCTACCGAGATTGCATTATTCCTTGTCTACAGCTCGAACTCAAGCGCGACCAGAAAACGGCAGACAAGCAATAGCTCTAATACAAGGTCCAGACTACGATTTCTTACACGCAGCGCACAGCATACACCCCGATCCCCAGAAATGGCATGCAAACCGATGATTATTCGAGCAATCGTATATCAGTATTAGCGGTACAATGGCAGTCAAGCAGCTTGTGGTCTTTACTCCCTTGGACTCCAACCTGCTCATTTCTCCCCTAAAATCAGGCACCTTTGTTTTCAAGGGTGCTCTTTTTTCTGTATTGAGAAAGCTAATCTGGACAGGACTGTTCAAACCACCGCCTTTCCAAATACAAGCGATTATTCCGATGATGTTTAATCATAGAGATGCACTGGAAGATTTAAACAGCCATTTGCCGTTGAAAGACAAGCTTGTCAGCGCGCATCGGGTTATTCAACAGAATCTTGATTTTGTAGCACGCATTGCCGTGACGTTATTCGATTCACAAACCCATGTTCTAAGAACTTATATCGACAGCAGCGGTGAAGACAATCCATTGAATAACTACCAAATACCGCTGAATCAGGCGAGGTCGCTAAAGGAAATACTGGAAAAAAAGCGCCCCCGCGTTGTCAATAACCTGATTACTTTTGAGCAAGGCAACCAGGAACATACCAAGCGCATCGGTCGCCAAGGCTATGCCGCCAGTTATACCATGCCGATGTTTCACGGGGGCGAATTTATCGGGTTTCTTTTCTTCAATTCGTACCAAACCAATGTGTTTACCGAAAAAGCGCTCAGAGAACTTGATGTTTTTGGCCATCTGATCGCGCTGATGGTCATCAGTGAATTGTCCACCATTCATGTGATGAACGCCGCATTGAAAACTACCGGAAAGATCACCCATCTGCGTGACCCCGAAACAGGCAGCCATTTGGATCGCATGTCGCGATACAGCCGGTTGATAGCGCAATCGCTGGCCAGACAATATCAGCTTAACGATGAGTATATCGAATATGTTTTTATGTTTTCGCCGCTGCATGACATCGGTAAGATCGCCATTCCGGACAGTATTCTGTTAAAACCGGGGCCACTGAGTGCGTCAGAACGAAAAATCATGAACACGCATGCGCGCAGAGGCCGGGAAATGATCGATGAAATCGTCGCAAACTTCAGCCTGGACGGTATTGCGCATATCGATATCCTGAGAAACATTGCCGAATTCCACCACGAAGCAGTCAACGGCAGTGGCTATCCGTGCGGCAAAATCAATCACGATATTCCGCTTGAAGCACGCATTGTGGCAGTCGCCGATATCTTCGACGCGCTGACTTCACGCCGACCATACAAGGAAGCCTGGAGCAACGATCGGGCCTTCGACACACTCAGACAATTAGCCGGAGAAAAACTCGATGTCGACTGCGTCAACGCACTCATCGAACATCGCGCCGAGATCGAACGAATACAATGTCAGTTCAATGAAGATGTTTACGGATAAAATGAATAATGTCGAAGAATATTTACCTCTAAAATTGCTTTCTTATTTATGAAAAACCCTGAACTCATAATAATTTAACCGACCATTACATGGCTGTTGACCGAAAATTTCGGTTGAATAACGCCGACCCTTTGCTCCATGACCATTACAGTCATTTCAACGCTACTACGGACAGTTCCGCCCCTTGATGGCACTTCGGCACTGTCGACCTTATATAATTGCATTTGTGTCTTTCCCTTAGCATTGCCATCGAAGATTCCCGCAGCTCAACGTAAAAGCCTGAATCAGACTCGCACCGCCTCTATGCTGGGCACCATGCAGTCTATCAGCAGGCACTGCCTGCTGATACCGAAGCAACATCGCTCTCCGATTTTGATGTCATCTAAGCGTTTTAGACACTTGAACGAGGATTTGCTGCGGCACACTGATATCGCTCGCTCACGCTTTTTCAGGCGCTACTTGCAAATTCCTACTCAAAACATCAGGGGCAATTGGCGAATAGATGCCCGGAGTCGGTTGTCACCTTAAGCTACCGTTTTTACTTGCAACACAAACCCAGTTTCTGTCGTAATGTTCGGACTGATACGGTATCGTTTGCACACCCTGATCTGCCAAATCATTACGCGGGCGTTTTGCACTATAAATCTCTCGTGCTCACTGGTGAATCCCTGGTTACATCCTGTACGGGGTAATTTCTCCATCTTTCGTCCTCAATTTCATTGATTAATTTTATGAAACTGCGGATTCCATGAAGACCAGAACACTTCAGATCACACCAAAAAAATCATTTTTCCGGCAATTCAAGAAGCTTCCAGAAACTGGGTAATGCCGATAAAAAACTGGAAAGCTGCTTTGAACCGGTTGACATGGTCAATGCCGCTTGGCTATGCACGTGTCGACTTTAGCCCTCTCGAACTACCATCGCCTAACATTCGCTGAACGGGGTTTATTGTAAATCAGCCAGATCCCTTAATCCTAAATACCATCGTGTGATTCACCATTCGAATTAATTGTTTAACCGAAGAATAGGAATGGGGCGATGAACAAGGAAGAACTGGAAAATTCTGCCCGGAACCTGCGAAAGGTATAAAAACAGAGAAAAAATCGTCTGTACATCGAGTGCACGCGCCGGCAACCCGGGTTTACTCAACTACTGCCGCGCACCAGATTGACCATATCCGTCAGTCTTGCCACATCCAGAATGTGCAGATCATGCCCTTTCCGCAAAATCAGGTTGTTGCGGGCCAGATTGCTGAGTTCTCGCGTTACGGCCTCGCGGTGCGTGCTGACCAGATTGGCGATATCAAAGTGTGTCGGAGAAGGAGAGACAACCGCAACATTGGGGCCCGTCATATGGTTTTTCGCCAGACGCAACAGTTCAGCCTGTATGCGGTTGCTGACAGCGAGTGTGCTGAAATCGTAAACGCGCTCTGTTAATCGGCGCACTTCACTCGCAAGCCGTTTGAGTATGGCCTCGGCCACCTGACGGCTGGCATAGATAACATTTTTGAAATCAATAGCTGTCAGGGAGGCCAGCAGTACGCTGTTTCTGGCGATGACTGTCGCCGAGCGGGACTTTCCGTCGATTGCGGTTAATTCGCCAAACATTTCTCCGGTTGTCAGATCGCACAGAATGACTTCATGCCCGGATAACGCATGATAAGTGACTCTTATGTCGCCCTGAGCAATAAAAAAGACACTGTTCGATTTATCCTGAAAATGTACAATTTCTTCGTTTTCTTCATAACGATACCAGCTGCACTGCCTGGCGATCTCTTCCAGATCAGAAGCGGACAGGTCGTGAAATTCCTTTATGGCCGAAAGCATCGCACATGCCCGGTCAATTGGAATTTGGCGCAGTGTAGGCATCCATTGCTCTCCCCAGATTATTATTCATGTATTGGCCAGATCCTTAAACCTGGATTCCCAGTTTAGGTTAAATACTAGCATAGGATTGATTTTCCTGAAATAAGTGAATCTGACGACCCGACAGGACAGCGCAGGAAACGACAGTTTCCTTCCCAGAAAGAATTACTTGCACACCCAAAAAGGGAATTGTGGGATAAATCACTGACTTTCTTCGCTTTTACAGATACGCTAATTGATGTCTAATAGATTTGCCCAGTTTAATCAAGGAGGTGTTTAAAATGAAAATTGAATTTTCTTTTGACAAGTTTGATGACGATTGTGTTGTTGAAGATCTTTTCGAGGATAGTCGTGTGGCGAGAATTATCGACGAAATGGAATGTGCCGATGATGACAGCTATTTTGACGACAAGGATATTCGACGGGAAATAATCGGAAATTACTGATCGTTTCTCTCGAGAAAAAAATCCTCTAATTGCAACTTCTTGTAATGAAATCCTTTTATCATTGGAAAAAGAGTGTTGAATCTTCATAAAACAGGGTTGTACTGAAATCAGTGTTAACTCAGTGCAACCCGCCCGCATCCGAGAACGTTCTAACAGCATTTTAATCTTCCGTTCTTCCCTTCTTTTGAATCATCCCAGAACACACCAAGCGGATTCGTATAAATAAGTGCAAATTTAACGTGAAAGAAACAGCCAATCAGGCGAGTATAATCCTGACCAGTCAAGGTCATATTAGAATTGGCATTTAATCAGACTTGGGCTGGTTTGATTAAACCGTGCCGAATCAGCGTCTTTATCCAGCGTGCGGCATTACGCTGAACAGAAATCTTCTCGTAGTCAGTGGCGCTGTCCCGGTAATATTCGCGCCGCTTGAACATGAAGAGAGACCTTTGCACGGTGTCATGAGCGGTGCGAGAATAAGGCAAAAATTTGCGAAAAAGCGGAGTTTACACGGGGTAAATGAGCATTTTTCGCAAATTTTTAACGCGATTATCGTGCCGCGCAGTAGCCGTGCAAAGGTCTCGAAGAAAATGGTACGCAGTATTTTGTATCCCAGTAGTGCGATGATGGATCGTTTGTACCCACGCCGCACGATGAGTGACTGGAACTTTGCCTTGAATGCAGAAGTGGCTCGGCTGGCGGCATGAACAAACTCACACAGAAGACGACGGACATACCTGTCGCCTTTTCGTGTTCATCCGGATTTATGTTTGCCTGCCGATTCGTTATTGGGCAGATGCCGACCCAGGAAGCCAGACGATCCGCGCTGCCAAAGGCATCCATATCGTTGCCAATTTCTACTAATAACATGGCTGCACCGATGAGATCAATGCCGAGTAAGGTTTGTAATAACACCAGCCAGTTGCGTTCGCTTTCCAATCCAGTGAGCAAATGCTGGTCGAATCGTGCGATGCGCTGTTCGGTTTCTTCGATATGTTCTTCAAATGGATCAAACAGAACCTTAAAATCAAATCATTTGTCGGAACCAGCAAAAATGCCGTCATGACGCAAATCTGGATCGCATTGTGCGTCTATTTACTGATCGCGTTCATCAAATTCCAGTCAACGATTCAGATCAGCATGCAGCAGATAATACGGTTATTGCAGCTCAATCTGTTTGAAAAACGTGATCTCATGACACTGCTGCGAGGCGATCCACCTACTAGTCAATACGAATATGATAACCAACCAACTTTGTTTTGATAGGAAAATTAGCGGGACAGCAGTGACTAATCCATCAAATGAAAGGCCAGTTCCTCCGATGTCCATCGCCAGTATCTCAACAAAAAATCGGTTCATCCGGCAAGTACGCACTTGCCGGATGAACCAATCACTGTCTTGGCTACAATTGCATACCTTTCCACTGGAATTCTCATCTATTTTCATGAATTATCACAATTAATTTATAGAGTTATGTTCATGGATGAAAACTGGTTAACAAAAAACTATTTTGATGAATTTAATGGATCACGCTGCTGAGGTGTTAATTGGTCTTTCCAGCTTTTCGGCAGATTCTGCACCCAGCCGTTATATACCACCGGAATAGGCAACAACCCCTGACCCCCCATCCCATCATGCGCCGTAATCCTGTCATCTGACGCAGTGTTTGAAACCGATGTCAGCAAAATTCTGCCGACGACTTTAGCGTCATTCGGATTGCCGTCACCGTTAGGATCGATATCGACTACTTGCAACACATTGGCTGATTGACTGCTGACATAGGCATAATAGCCGCCGCCTTTCTTGGCGCCAAATTGCACACCATGACACCCGGCGTCACAAGACAGTGAAGCTACCAGCGTATCCGTTTTGGTATCCACAATAGTTATGGTATCGGTCAAAATATTTGCCGTTACCATGGCAATGCCATCCGGACTGACCGGGGTTTGAATCGGCAAACCGCCAACGGGCCCAGTTATCGCGCCACTAACAGGATCATAGTTCTGTAACAGGTTGATAGTTTTTAAAACCTTTCCTGTTGCGGTTTCAATAACGGTGAATGTACTATCCAGAAAGTTGGCAACGTAATATTTACTGGAATCGGGCATCATCCCCGTTGCGATAGGATGCGCTTCATCGCTACCGGTTGGAACGATATCCTGAATACCATCTCGCACGAAGTCATAAATGGTTGAGTCTCCGGTAAATACGTTAGGGGTTACCATAGTGCCGCCATCATGTCCCATCCAATGCGCATGCGGACCAGGCCGACCGACGTCAATGCGTCGTTCAATGCCGCCAGCAAGCGGTGACAACTCGACGACCGATTCATTCCCGTCTGAACCGTTGATAGAAACATGCAGTTGATCGGTATCTACACGCGTCATGACATGCGCCGGTGCTTCTCCAACCTGAAGCCGGTCAATAAGCTGCCCGGACACTCGGTCAAATATCGTCAGTTTGCTGTCAAACCATTCCGTGACATAAATGAGGTTTTGATCGCGGTCGGTCCACATATTGTGCGGATTGTTCATCTCGATATCCGGCAAGAAAACCTTGCGTTTTACTTGCCAGGTTGTTGCATCAACTACAGCAGCCGCTCCCGGCTTGCGTTTGTTGGCAGTTTTCTCAAATTGCGTGTTTACCCAGACTTCGCCTACACCCGGTGGAGGAGTCAGCAGCGATGGCAATGCAGTATCGTTGCCATAGCGGGCTTCTAGCACGCTAGCGAGATCAATCACTGCGCCCCCCGTAATGCGTACAGGAACACTTGGATAATTAATATGCCATGGATCGGAAGAGGAGAAATTTTGCCAGTTACCCGGCTCGGTCAATACCATAAAACCACGCAGCAGGCGTGTTGCCAGATCGCTGCTGGTAGGCACGGTAATGCCATTAATCAACGTAATCGTTTCACCGAGGTCGAGACCTTTGGTATTCGGATCATCCACGATCACTGCGCCGAGCATGTAGGGATGCACCTGACAGAAAAAGACATACAAGCCAGGCGTCCTTAACGTGATACTTTCACTGCCTTTTTGGGGATCGGTATCAAAAGGCATATTTCTAGCACCAGTCGGATAAAGCAGGCTGGTATAAGTATGCACGGTATTGGAGTCGTCTCTTGTGAAAACAACTTCAACACCCGGCGTACCTACGGCAAGCGAACCCAATCCGGCTACCGGGCCATTTGCATTTCTATACCAGTTACCCGGTCCGTCGTTTAATTCAAAAGTGATCCGCCGATCGCCCCCTTTAGCCCAGACAAACCCCGGAAGAACCATCAAAACAATCATGATTAATAATTTTTTCATATCATTTCTCTTATTTAGAAACCGTACCGGTAAAAGCACTAAAACGGCCCAGTCAATTTGTAACCGAAAAGTTGTCAATCACTTCAACTTGCAAACAATAATTTGATAAGTGCATTACTGAACGAAATAATTGATTTTCTTAATAATTAGTTAAGGCAATAAATTCAAAGATTTATTTCATCTCTCGATTACAAGTACCTATACACATGTGTACCTTTAACATACGGTATATCCGGTTAATCTGCCAAAAGGTTCAAAATATATAATAGTTCTCATTAACTTCTGTCGTTTTTCATTATTTGTATCGAAGTACTGTATCGAAGTACATTTAAGTTATTTAATTTCTGTTCTATAATGAAAAATTTTTCACCCACAAATCCAAGTCCATGGTTCATAAATCATTTTTTTGCGCGTAATTGCTCAGAATCAATACTGGCAGAGTGTTTATCCATATCTGCTTGTTGTTTAAGCTTCCTTTCGATGTCTTTGCTAAATGAAAATGTCCTTCATCAATTTGGCACAGCTGCTATTATTTTGCGCACCACTACTCTTTAGCACAGCCATCTGCCATGCCGAATTAAATGCAAGCTTGACGGGAACAACTGATTATTTCTGGCGTGGCTATACTAAAAGCGATAAAAAACCATCCATTCAAGCCAATATTGATTACGAATTCAAAACCGGTTTTTATCTAGGATCCTTTTTATCCTCAGTTAACTTTGCCGATCATGACTTCGGAAACCGCTCAAAACTGGAATTTAGGCCTTACTTTGGTTACGCATATCGAATAGCCAGAGACTGGCGATTTAACCTCGAATGGAATCGTTATATTTATAATGGAAACATTTTTGGCAGACAGGCTGATTACAACGAATTTTATTTCGTGACGCACTTTCGCGATTTGCTGACATTGGGCCTCGCTTTTTCTGAAAATGGTTATAATCAGAAACATATGTCATTCAGTTATGAAATGACCGGACGATACCCCATTACCGATTCCATCGAATTTTCAAGTACTTTGGGTTACAACAAACAAAAAAAGAATCTGCATTATGACTATGTCTATTGGGCTTCAGGATTTACCATACACTTTTCGCCCAATATAGGCATCGATTTACGTTACTACGGCTCTGCTCACGCCGCTTCAGAACAAATCACCTCCCTGGATTGGCAATTCGAACCTGATGCGGTCGGTAATCGCATACTGTTCTCGATCACTTTTGGAATCTAATTTTTTTGCTATGCATTGAACTATTTATATTACGCCCTGGAATTAACGGGTATGTGCAACCAAAATGACAGCGTCTCAATAAAAATGAATCATGGCCACATCGCCCGGAAATAATAAAGAAAGTATTTATGCCTCACCCAGGATGCGGGCAAGAGAGCAGCAGTTAATTACTGAAACAGCTGCAGGAAACGAAAAGGCATTCGAACAACTGTATCAGCTTTATTTTAGTCGATTGTTTCAATTTATTTTTCGCATTACGCGGACGCGGAACAATATCGAAGAAATTATTAATGATGTCATGTATGTTGTTTGGGAAAAAGCTTCAACTTATGACCAGACATGCCGCCCGTCAACCTGGATACTTGGTATTGCTTACTTCAAAGCGCTTAAAAGAGTCGAGAAATCAATGGCGGATGAAGACCGGTCTGTTGAATTTGATGATGAACTGGATTATTTTCCTGATAAAAGCACGCAGTGGATTTCTCAGGTAGAAACCAGTAACTGGCTGGAAGTCGCATTCACTCAGTTGTCGGCTGAGCAGCGTGCAGTCGTTGAAATGACTTATTTTCAGGGCCTCCACTACAATGAAATCGCCGAAATTATGCAATGTCCGGAAAACACCGTAAAAACCAGAATGTTTCATGCTCGAAGAATTCTGGCAAAATCACTTCAGGAAGACTAAGGGCAGGAACTAAAGATGTCAGTGAATAGCAAAATCAATAGTAATCATGAACATCGTGCGGTATGGAGTCTTTTGCCCTGGTTCATCAACCGAACGCTGAGCGCTGCGGAACAAGCACGGGTAGAGAGCCACATCAAAACATGTATTACGTGCCGAATTGAATTAAAACAGCAACGCCAAGTCTACGACAATATCCAGCAGGCAGAGCTGATGCAACAAATGTCCAACGCGTCGTTTAATCAACTGAAAAAGCGCATTGAAACGCAGCCGGTTTCTCAATTAGCGCTTTTTCGCAAAAAGCTCGATAATTTTCAGAAACTTTTCTTTCAGTTCCCAGTTTCAAGAAAAAGTTTCGCGCTGGTTTTTTGCATACTGCTGATGACAACGACATTTATATTCAATGCAATGCATGAACAAACCTTATCGGGAAACGAATACCGGACTCTGGCTCAGTCGTCTGCACCGCTTCAGAAAAGTAAAAAACCCAACTTAATACGAGTGATTTTTACAGATGACACGGACAAGGCGCAAATCGACACTATCGTAAGCAGTGTTTACGGTCACATCGTAAATGGACCATACAAAAACGGTGTTTATGAAATTCTCATAGATGGCGAACAAAAATATGCTATGGAAACAACTGATGCCATTAGTGCATTGCGTAACAATGCGCAGGTCATTTTTGCCGAACTAGCGCATGTCTCACTTTCATCCGAATGAGTCTGCTATGTTAATAGCCCATTTAAAAAAATTGCTGTTATTGATTACGTTATTGTTTGTAACTCTGGGCGCTTCGGTGTTGCCAGTCAGCGCCAAGCAGGATTTGGTAATCGATCCATTGCTATTTGATATCAACTATACTGACCGTATTATTCTGGTCACCTATTCCGACAAGCACATCAATCGCATTCCTATCGGCCAATTTAATCATGCCTATCGCAAAAGGGGCGATTATGGTAGTTCGTCCTGGAGCGAAAGAATTGCCGCCAACATCGAGGCGGATTACAAATTAACACTGCTTACACAGTGGTCGATCAGTGAAATTGGTGAACACTGTGTTGTCTATCTGGTCAATGAAAACCAGTCAATCGCTGAAATCATCACCGCATTATCCAATGACAACCGAATCGATAATGTTCAGCTGATGTCTACGTTTAAAGTCCTGGGTAAAGAATACAGCGACCCGTATTACCGGCTGCAATCAAGCATTCATCCGTTCAATTTGGGAAAAATACACAATCAGGCAACGGGTAAAAATATAACAATAGCAATTATTGATACTGGCGTAGACATAAAACATCCGGATTTGGAAGGTCAGATTAACGTCATCAAGGATTTTGTCACCCATCAATCCGTTGATTTTTTCAGTGACGGGCATGGCACGGCAATTGCCGGCATCATTGCCGCCAAAGCAAACAATGGACAGGGCATAGTGGGCTTGGCGCCTGACAGTCGTATCGTTGCCATGAAAGCTTGTTGGGAAATATCCGAAGGTAGCCTCGACGCAGTCTGCAACAGCTTTACTTTGGCATTGGCGCTTAACACCGCCATAGACATGAATGTAGACTTAATCAATTTAAGCTTAACCGGACCCCACGATCCCCTTCTAGCCAGACTGATCGAGAAAGCCATTCAACAAGACATCATTATCATCGCTTCTCAAACTGACCGGCAAGATAACCAATCCGGCTTCCCGGCACACCACCCGGGTGTCATCAGCGTGCAAAGCCACACTCACATGTTTCGCACATCCCATAAAACCCATACACAGACTGTTCCGGCTCCTGGAGAACAGATCCTTACTACGCTCCCCAACGGCGCTTACGACTTCATTTCCGGCAATTCAATGGCCACCGCTCATGTTACCGGCCTTGCCGCCTTACTGCTACAACTTGAACGTGGACTGACCAACCAGGATCTTTACAAACTGCTGGTTCAAGCAAACGAACCTAAGTTCTATCAATTATTCAATACACATTCCAATAAGTCGATCGCAGTAAAAACCAACCATAAACATTGAAAAGTCTGACAGAAAGAAACAGCAGCAACTGCGTCACACCGATCTCACACAATGTCATGCAAAAATCCTTACAGCAACAGTTCACGCATGCCACCGATATACCAGGAATAAAATTTCAATCCCGAATCGATTATTTTCCCGAAAACAGGCGACTGACTAGATGCTGGTAGCGTCCAAACAGAAAAACAACGCGAACCAGCTCCAGTGGCATTTATGAAATTTCAGAATATTAAAAACAATGCGTTAGAAACCATGGCGTGGGTATTCTACAAATGTCTCTAGAATTATTTTCTTCAAATTTGCATAACCCTATTGTTTAAATGGGAAATTGCGTTCAGACTCTAGGCGTCCGCCGGGTTAAAGACTCATCTACTGCACCAATGAGATAACGGTTTATATTTACTCAATTTTTGCGTCGCGAAACTTCTTCTTTACTACTAATCTCGCGATGCACCGCAAAATCGAGAAAATCCGTATCCGCTTTTCCCATCTGGCTCGCTACGATGACTTAGATAGGGCAGACGCGCAGGCAAGGAATTGCTTGAGTTAGAACAGCAATAGTATTTTTCTTTCAAGAAATACCTTATAGGATGCATCTATAGGTTGATAATACAAGGAAATTCATATGAAAAAATGCCATAGCTTGATGCTGCTGGGTGCAGCGGGTTTATTTTTGCTGAGCTTCAGTTGCTGGGCCAGCGCTGAAGAGATAGCGGTTATGAGTGAGGCGCGCACTGTCGCGCAATACAATTACATCATTCATATTCTCGCCATGCTGCTGGTCGGTTTCGGCTTTTTGATGGTTTTTGTCCGCCGCTATGGTTTTGGCGCGGTGACGGGCACCTATCTCGTTGTTGCAACCGGATTGCCGCTCTATGTTTTATTGCGCGCCAACGGCATTTTCGGACATGCACTGTCACCGCATACCCTCGATGCCATTTTATTTGCCGAACTGTCAGTGGCCGCCGCCTTAATCGCCATGGGCGCCGTGCTTGGGCGGCTACGCGTATTTCAGTATGCGCTGCTGGCGCTTTTATTGGTGCCGCTTTATCTGCTCAATGAATGGATCGTACTGGATAATGCTCT
The DNA here is from genome assembly GCA_024235735.1 of Burkholderiales bacterium. Lineage (GTDB taxonomy): Bacteria > Pseudomonadota > Gammaproteobacteria > Burkholderiales > Nitrosomonadaceae > Nitrosomonas. The sequence continues at coordinate 25,129 of JACKLU010000009.1, read as the reverse complement.
CGGTTTGACCGACGGTTTCCAGGATACGGCCGGATCGATCGTCATTCATGCGTTTGGCGCCTATTTCGGCCTGGCGATGTCCATCGTACTGACCACACAGTATCAACGCAGCAAACCGATCGAATCGGATCCCACATCGGATCGTTTCGCGATGCTGGGCTCTATGGTGCTGTGGCTTTTCTGGCCAAGCTTCGCCACAGCGCTATCGCCGCTTGAGGACATGCCGCAAGTGATTGCCAATACTTTGCTGGCGCTGTCTGGTGCAACGATTGCGACCTATTTTTTGAGTTACAAACTGAATGGCGGCAAGACATCGATGGTGGATATGGCGAATGCCGCTCTGGCCGGCGGTGTCGGCATAGGATCGGTATGCGATGTCGTTTCACCGACGGGCGCATTTGGAATCGGCCTTCTGTCCGGCGCCATATCGGTTATTGGCTATGTTTTCCTGTTACCGCTGCTGGAGCGCAGGTTTAATCTTGTAGACACTTGCGGTGTACATAACCTGCATGGTTTGCCCGGACTTCTGGGCGGATTCAGCGCGCTGCTGGTAGTACCGGGCATAGCCACCGTGCAATTAACCGGTATCGGCATCACGCTGGGTATCGCGTTGACCGGCGGCCTTGTCGCGGGTGTGATAGTCAAGATTACCGGCACCACGCGTGAACCTTACGAGGACAGTGTTGAATTTACGCATGTCGCCGGACCGGAAAGTGAACGAGTGAGCGATCAGTTGCTGGAACGTATGGCATTACTGGAAAACAAGCTCGCCGTTCTGGCAACACAGCAGCACATGTCAAAAACGCCTGAGCCCGGGAACAGGGTCGCAGATCTGGAATTACAGATAGAAAAATTGGAAAGCGAGATTAGAAAGGCGCAATCCGAGTCAGGCCAATCACAACCAGGATCTTAAGACCAGCAACTCGGGCAGAAAAGTCTGAAATCAAATGAGCTTACGGATTGCCGTTTACTGCAGCGAACCTGCTGTTCGGCAATCAATGAAAAACCGGCTGCACCGATGGATGAATCCACTTTCATCTTTCGGGGCAGCCTATTGTCATGAACAGTCATGGATTTACGATGGTGCTAATAACAAGGAGTCGCTCTGATGGATGAAATTGCATCGGCAAGAATGCTGTTAAATGGCACGCATATTCTTTTAATTGAAGACAATCCCGCCAATCAGATGATTGCCAGACATTTATTGGAAATGGTCGGTTGCAGGGTTGATTGCGCAGACAATGGTCAACAGGCGATGGAGAAGATAATTGCAGCGCAATATGATCTCGTCGTCATGGATGTGCAAATGCCGGTCATGAATGGCTATGAGACCGCACGCCGCATCCGCAGTGAACTGAAATTCAGACGTCTTCCTATTATTGCGATGACTGCAAACGCCACGCAGGAAGATCGTCAACGTTGTTTGGACGCGGGCATGGACGATTTCATCGCGAAACCGATTTATCAGGACCAAATGTATCTGAAGCTCGCGAAATGGCTGCCTGACAAGGAACAACTCGAAGAAATAAAACAGGAATTAACAGATAGTCAGCGCAATCATACTTTCATCAACATCAGTGCTTTAAGTCATGTGTTAAATAACGATACTGCGTTAGTACGCAAATTTAGCCGGAAATTTATACAGGTTGCGGAAGAAGCGCTAAGCGAAATAGAAACAGCAAAAAAGCATCGCGATACCAAGTCAATGGGGCAGTTGGGGCATAAACTGAAATCCTCCGCACGAACCCTGGGCGCGCATCCTTTCGCCGATCTCTGCAATGATCTTGAAATGGCTGGCGCAGACAATGACTGGCAACAGGCTGAACAGCTTTCGAATCAGATTCTGGCATCGTTTCAGCATATCAAACGGCAAATAGAACAGGCGCTACTGGAAACCGGCTAACAACCGCGTCTGCGCAGCTATTTTTAGCTACCAAAACAGGATGCAGGTCTATTTCTGAGCGTCGGTTTTATTGACAGCCACTGTGGTTTGGAATGTCGCCCTGCCTGCCCGTCTGACCAGAAACAGCACAGGTATTCCGATCATCGCGGTTGCGATGAAAAAGTTTTCATAGCCATACGCATCGACAAACTGTCCGCTGAAACCCGCCACAAATTTGGGTAGCAGCAACATCACCGAACTGAAGAGCGCATATTGCGTAGCCGAATAGGCGGTATTCGTCAGCCCGGAAAGATAGGCAATGAACGCACTCGATGCGATACCGGCTGAGAGATTGTCGGCTGAAATCGTAAACACCAGACCGCTGACATCGTGCCCGCGCCCGGCCAACCAGACAAACAACAGATTGGTGACTGCCGACAATACGGCGCCGATAAACAGTGTCCGCATAATGCCGATCCTGACAATCAGGAGACCGCCAATCGCCGCGCCCAGTATGGTCATCAGCACGCCATAAACTTTTGAAACGGCAGCCACTTCTTCCTTGGTATAACCCATGTCGACGTAGAACGGATTACTCATCACGCCCATCACCACATCGGAAATACGGTACAGCGCGATCAATGCAAGAATGAGCAACGCCTGCTTGCCATGGCGTACAATGAAGTCCCTGAATGGGGCAATCAATGCGCCATACAGCCACACCAGAAAAGATGTCAGCCGCGGACCGAGATTCCATCGGGCCAAGACATGCCGGGCATGATGCTCATTTTCCGACAACAACCGGCTGAATGACACATCCGGCTCGCGGATAATCAGCGTAGTGATAATACCAACGCTCATGCAACCCGCCATGACCAGATACGCAAAACGCCAGGGCAGATGATCATAGGTTCCAGCGGATGAATCCACCGATGCGGCAATCCATAAAACGCCCGCCGACGCCAAAATCATAGCTGCCCGGTAACCCGCCTGATAGGTTGCCGCCATAGCGCCCTGCAATTCCAGCGCAACAGCTTCGATACGATACGCATCGAGCGCTATGTCCTGCGTCGCTGAAGCGAAAGCAACCGCCAGCGCGAAAAAAACCATATGGGAAAGATTGATGACAGGATCAGTACTGGCCATGCCGATCAACGCCAGCGCGATAACGATCTGCGACAGCAGCAGCCAGGCCCGTCGCCGCCCGAATACGCGCGTCAGCACCGGCAACGGCATGCGATCAACCAGTGGCGACCACAGCCATTTGAAGCTGTAGGCGAGGCCTATCCAGCTCAAATGACCAATGGTCGTCCGGTCAATTCCCGCCTCGCGCAGCCAGAAAGACAATGTACCCAGAATGAGCAGCAGTGGCAGGCCTGCCGAGAACCCCAGCGATAGCATCCCCAGGACACGCGGATGCGTATAAATGCTGAGCGTCTTAAACCAGCTCGAACCTGAGGCGGTTTTCATCAGGAATAGTCGTAATGAATAATTAAAGGCGCATGATCCGAGAAGCGGGATTCTTTGTAAATCGCAGCTTCCCGGGCTTTGCTCGCAATATCCGGCGTGGCGATCTGATAATCGATACGCCAGCCGACATTTTTGGCCCAGGCCTGACCGCGATTTGACCACCAGGTGTAATGATCCGGATCGGGAATCAGTTTGCGGAAGACATCGACATAACCGATTTCATCGAAAACGCGTGTCAGCCATGCGCGTTCTTCGGGCAGAAAACCGGAATTTTTCTGATTCGCGCGCCAGTTTTTCAAATCGATTTCCTGATGCGCAATATTCCAGTCGCCACACAACAGGATATGGCGGCCCTGGGCGATCAATTCCTGCAGGATCGGAAAAAAATGCGCCATAAAAAAGAATTTTGACGCCTGACGATGATCACCGCTGGAGCCGGAAGGCAGATAAAGCGAAATCACGCTTAAATCGCCAAAGTCGGCTCGCAGGAAGCGACCTTCCTGATCAATTTCCTCAATGCCGGTGCCTTCTATGACATTATCCGGTTTATCGCGGCAGTAAATACCGACACCACTGTATCCTTTCTTTTGGGCGCAATGAAAATAACCATGATACCCTGCCGGAGCAATCATTTCCTGATCCAGATCGGCGCGTTGCGCCTTGAGTTCCTGGATGCACACAATATCCGCCGCCTGCTCTGGCAGCCATTGAAAAAAGCCTTTTTTGGCCGCGGCACGCACGCCATTGACATTAAGCGTTATAATCTGCATCGTTTTTTTGATTCTTGTTTTATCATGTCCGACTATAAACAGGCATTTATCGACTTCGCCATTGAACGTAAAGTGCTATGTTTTGGTGAGTTTAAAACCAAAGCAGGGCGTTTGTCGCCTTATTTCTTCAATGCCGGCTTGTTTAATGATGGCGATTCACTGCACCAGCTGGGACAATTTTACGCGAAAGCCATTCTTGCTGCCGGACTACCGTTTGACATGCTGTTCGGCCCGGCATACAAAGGCATACCCCTGGTCAGCGCCATCGCCATCGCACTGGCCGAGATGGGCCGAAACTATCCATTCTGCTTTAACCGCAAGGAAACCAAGGATCACGGCGAAGGCGGCATTCAGGTCGGCGCGCCATTGGCTGGGCGTGTTCTCATCGTCGACGATGTCATATCGGCAGGCACATCGGTGCGCGAATCAGTCGACTTGATTACCGGCGCAAACGCGCAGCCCTGTGGCGTGGTGATTGCGCTGGACAGAATGGAACGCGGCGCGGGAATGCTGTCTGCCGTTCAGGAAGTCACAGAAACCCACCGCATTCCGGTTATCAGCATTATCAATCTGGATGATTTGATGGATTATCTGCTGCATCACGACGCATTACGCAGCCATCTCGATGCAGTTACGCACTATCGCCAACGTTATGGCAGCCGCTAAGCCAACAGAAGCAACAAAACCAACAGGTTATCCTTTCTTCATTTTTGTCATGCATCGATATTATTCTCAGCATCAGCGCGCCTGACCTGCGTATCGGGCAAAGCCAGGCGCTCCATCAGATAGCACAGGCAGTCCTGATGAATAATCCGGATATTGCGCGTCAACATGGAAGGCATTACCGGCCGGCTGATTTTGAGCACATTGCCATCCAGATGAAAAAAATGCGAGGACACTTCCCGGTCATGCTCATCAACCGTGCTCAAGGCAAGCGCATGGTGATTTTTCTGCCAACCGATCACCGTGTTTGAAGGCAGCTCACGAAAATTAAGATGATCGATATGATCGATCAAACGCAAATCGAATGCTTCATCCTGGAATCCCACTTCAATGCCAGGTACAACACGCACGATTGCAACAGTGTGAAATAACTCAATATCCTGCCTGGCAACCGGATGCTGTGGAATTTCAGCCAGATTCAAACAAGCCGACAAATACTCAATGGCATGCGCCGCCCCCCGCGGATTACCGGGTTGCCCGCATTCCAGCGTCACCGACGGCGCAAGGCTGGAAAACGCAAGAGATTGCACGCCCTCGGGACGGGTAAAATAAATGACGGTGCGATCGAACAGTGTCGCCAGATGCAGAAAAGCGGTGTCGAGTTTGTTTACACAAGCATAATGCGGGTTCAAACCCGTATTGTTATGTACATCGATACTGGCGAACAGATTAGCGCTCGCCATGAGTTGATAAACCTTTTTCGCCATCGCATACTCCGGCGCATCACTCGCCGTTTCCGCACTGCAACCGTTTGCACCGGGCCAGATGCGATTGAAATCAGGCTGATGTTCGAGATGTCGCTGATGATAGCGCGCGGCCTCAATATTACCGACAAAAAGCGACAGCGCCCGAGGTAATTCATGCTTTTGGTGATACAGAATATGACGTATCGCATTCCATCCGACCGGCTCATTGCCATGCAGCAAAACGGAAATAAAAATCGGTTCAGCGCGCCGCCCCGGCAATTGAAACAATGTCGGGCCATCGAGTTTTTTGTACAACTCATGTGACTGTAGATCAAGCAAGCCTTCGGGAAGATCCTGTCGGATTGTTAACATATGTTTATTTTTTTACATCGTTGCACGTGTCAAACCGGCCATTCATGCACAGGTTTGCCAGCGTGTTGCAGTTGCGCATAAGCCGCCGTTAATACCTGCATGTCATAACCACAGTTCGCAGCGTACCGCTGCTGCCATTGTGTACCGGTTCGCCCGCTGCGGACACGCTGCTCGATAATATCCAGGTAATAATCAATATCGTGCGTGTTGACGTCAAGTTGATCAAGTCCTTGACGGGCGAGCGGAATCAACTGGTGCAGAATAAATGTTTTTGCACTCATGACCTCCCCTTTCAATCCATAAAGATCGGCCGCCAGTCCCAAACGCGCAGCCTGATAAAAATTATGCCGAGCATGATTGAATGTCAACGCACTCTCGGGTGGCTGCCGACGCGCGATCAGACTTTTTACTGCACCGGCAAACAGCGCTGCATTGGCTGTCATATCGACAATACTGGGACCGGACGAAATGACTCGATGCTCGACGCGCAAATGCGGTTCTCCGTGTGCATCAAAACCAATCAGCGGACGGTTCCAGCGCCAGATTGTGCCGTTATGCAAACGTAAATGCGCCAGCCTTTCGGGTGGTTCATCAAACAAAACCGGAAGAACCGCCGGAAAGTGATCCAGATTTTCCTGGAAACATTCGAACAATGAATCAGCCACATACCCGGTGCCAAAGAAAACACGCTTCAAATCCCCTTCATCATCCGTGCGATGCCCGCCAACGGACACCGCCTGTTCAAACAGGGGTATCCGTGTTTCTTCCCATAAACGCTTGCCGAACAGAAATGGCGCATTACCTGTTGCCGCAACCATTGCACCGGACAAAATAACAGCCGCATTATAGTAACGCGCAGCCTGATGCAGCGGAACCTGTAAATGCAACTGAAACGACGTTGCAGCGGCTTCCAGCATGACGTCATCATGTTGCATCTGCAAATGCTCGCCACCCTTGATATTGATATGCAAAGGACGGCCGTGCCTTAATTGTAATACCTGCTCATTCAGCGCCCGGTAACGCGGAGAATTCGACATGTTGGCTAACGTCAGATCGGTTTCCTTGACCGTCGGCAAAATACCGATAGCCAGCACATCCGAGCCCAGTAACTGCGCCTGCCTGCGACACACATCGTAAATCTGGCTGAGGTTTTTTTGCATATCACTGAACACATTCCCGCTCAGATGTTGCGGCAGGCTGTTGAGTTCTATGTTAAAGCTGGCGAGTTCATGAACAACCAGAGGATGATTCAGTGCTTTCAGAAACTGCTCGTTGACTGGCGCGGGTTGATAATGTTCGTCGATCAGCCAGGCTTCAAGCTCATAGCCGAACATCCTGTGCTCTGGCGCAAAACGTTGCTCCGAAAACCAATCGCCGATTAATCGGGTTTCCTGCTGTAGCCGCACATTGAATTTTTCAACTTCTTCGGCGCTGAACCGGCTGGATGGAATTTCATCACCCATACTATGCCTCCATAAATTTTCCTGATTGCTACGACGACATGAACCCGTTAAATTCGCCCCCTTCTTACTTCAGAAAAAGCAATGAGTAGTTCAATTAAAAAATAATCGCAAAATTCCAGTTGCCATGAAACCAGCATTTAGTTCAAACTTCAAGCAGAATAATAAAGAAGGACTAAAAGCATAAGGAGAACTCAACAGCGTAGGATCAAAACATTTCATTGACCGCAATTTGCTAAATGCTAAAAACCCTGAACTAAAAATACTGAAAATTTAAAATAGTTTCTTGGCAAAAGCTCATGTTGGAACAAAACGTCAAGGACCGACTTGCTCGTCAGATTTCGTTTGGTAACGCATAGCTAACCTTAGCCCCTTCTACCTTGACAAAACCACGTTTACACAACTCCGAAAACAATGCGGTTAGTTGCAGCGCCGATAACTCATTTTTAAAAAGTGAGTTAAGCGTGTTTTGCAAAGCTTTTTGTGTCCGCGGTTTTGATGCTTTGCGACGAATTAAATCTGTAACAACAGTATTTATTTGGAAATCTGGGGCAACGAAAGGTGCGGACTTAAAGTAGGGAATATCGGCAATGCAGGTGGAACGATACGCAAAAATCTTTTTACCTTTAAGATGTTTCAGCAAAGAATCAAACCCCGTGTCTTTGGAGATAACGTGGAAAAAGGCAGTTGGTTCGAGCATGGATAAAATTCCGATGTAATATACAATACAAAAGTCAAGAGCATTGTTTCCTGCCGTTTCCAGGACGATGTATTCAACATCTTCTCCCAAGGACTGGAGCGCAGCGACAAACGTAATTGGGATCTTAGACTGATTTGGACCAAGAAATATTTTAACTTTGAAAGGCCCATCTTTGAGCAAATCGATATCTTTCGGCTGAACATTTTCGAAATCAACAAGAACGAAATTTGTACGTGTTGCCATTGAGAAAACCCTAAAGCTTTTACTTACGACAAATTTTCCAGAAATCTTGCACGCAATCCAAAACCAAATGCGACATCTTTCCGTGATATTTCGAGTCGGCGCCCCATTTGTCTCGACCTTCTGATCACTGATTATGATATTTCAAAATGTACTTATCTGCCTTTATTAACTATATTGCGCGCGATCTCGACAAATCGGCTGTATCTGAAACGATGTTCGGTTTCGATTGGCATGGCCACAATAGCTTCGGCCAGTTGAATCGCCTCTTGTTTTTTCCCCATATCGTAAAGCGCTTCGGCGTAAAAGGCCCGGGCGATGATATCGTGCGGATAGAGTTCTAATGCGCGTTTGAGATGAAACAATGCTTTTTCCTTATTGCCAAAACTGATCGGAAAACTGGGCAATCTGAAATACATGCGACCAAGCGCCTTATGGCCGCCTGCGTTATCGTAGTGTTCATCCAGCGCAATGACGCGCAAAAACAGCTTCTCCATAGGACGAGTCATTCTGAGCGCATTTAAAATACCCATTTCTTCGCTCAGCTTTCCCATCGCTACCGCCTTCCAGTAAAGCGCCACAATCTCGTCGGCATCGCCTGCAAGCGCTTTGTCCGCCGTTTCGAGGCAATTGTTATAAAACGCTATTCGCTTGTTTTTCTCGCGCTCAACATCCGCATTAGCGCACTCCAGACGCGCCAGTTCTGCAATCACGGACGGATCGTTCGTGCTATCAGCCAACTGTCTTATCCAGGCCATAGTCGCCAAGAGGGCTGGTCTATCAACGGCGTTGCGCATTACCGCTGTATCTATTTTATTCCTGTAACCCTCGGGAAGAACCTCCGCTGCCGCTAAAACGGGAGCGGAGCAGGCCAGTCCTAAAGGAGCAAGCATTGAATATGTGAAAAAAATGACTGACCAGCGCAGCATTGATAACTCCAATAAGTTCGCAGAAAGACATCCGGACTATAGGTACCGTACTCCAAACAAAATTCGGTTATTTTGTTATTCATCACCCGGCCTCACTCGCAGAGAAAGTTATCGACGCCGAATTTTACAGTACGATAAGAATACAACAGTCATCACAGTCAATGCGTATGAGCAGTCAGTATTTTAATGATTATTTGACGAAACCTCTGTGGCGTCAAGATAGAAAATCACATTCAGCCTTGCTGCCATACCAGAGCATCAAATACACTTCGTTCGTTACGCAGATAATGTTATGGTGGCTGTCCGCTGAAATTATTGCGATAGCGTATTTTACTTGTCGGAATTCTTTACACTATTTTATAATCTTCCTTGACCGAAATTATAATGCATTGAATGAAAGGCTGTTTTTTATTCCGGCATGAATTTTGCTTACTCAATAGTTAAAGCAGTTCTTTTCAGGAACGTTATAAAATCGATTGCGCACAGTAAATGAATAGACCCGATATGTATTTAAAAAGATCAATCCAATCACTGATTGTAGCCTGCTATCTCTTGATTAGCGGCCCGGCAGCAGCGGGAACCTTTGCCGCAGATTTGCCACAGGATTTGCAGAATGCCGCAGATGACGCAAGAATGCTCGTCGCGCTGGCGAAACAGTATGAGCACGGCGAAGGCTTGCCCAGAGACTACAGCAAAGCCATTGAACTGTATTGTCAGGCAATCAGCCTGGGTTACAGCGAAGCACTGTATGCCTTGGGCTGGATGCATGCCAACGCTCGAGGCGTGCCGCGCAATGACGCCATTGCCGCGCAATTATTCGGCATGGCGGCCGATCTGGGACATGCACATGCCTATAAAATGATGCGATTTCTCGATTCATCGACAGAACCGGCGCTTCCGGAATGCATGCAGTCAGTCGCCGATAATGAAAACTTCGACATCGACTACTCCGGCAAACCTTATTTTGATATTGTTCAAGAGCTTGCGCCGCAATATAGTCTCGATCCGGCGCTTGTCATGGCGATTATCACGGTTGAATCCGCGTTCAATGCACAGGCAGTTTCTCACAAGAATGCACAAGGATTAATGCAGCTGATACCGGAGACAGCCGAACGCTTCAATGTCAAAAATACATTTGATGCGGTTGAAAACATCAAGGGTGGCATGGCTTATTTGCGCTGGCTGCTGGCGTTTTTCAAGGGCGATGTCACGCTGGCTGTCGCAGCATACAATGCCGGAGAAGGCGCGGTAGAAAGGCACAAGGGCATACCGCCCTATACGGAAACAAAAAATTACGTCAAAAAAATTCAGGCCCAGTACACCAAAACCACGCATCCCTATCAACCGGAATTTGTTCACCGGCATGCCATGATCGCCTTATCCGAATATGAATAACAATTCACAGCCAGAATGGCATTAATACCCGCTACAATTTATGCATTTGTAATACAAAATTAAATTGTTTCTGGAAAAATGCATACTTCGTATTTTCACCGCGCACTGTTTTTTGGCATTGCCTCATGTTTTGCGCTGTTCATCACTTTTCCCGGAGATGTCCAGGGAAAATGGCGTACAGCAAGCCGGATTTCCGCCGGTATTGCGCCTGACCCTGCGCTAACGCCCGAAGCTGTGGTGCAGGTTTATGGCGCCCGCGCATTCGGCTGGCGCGGTTATTTCGGCATCCACACCTGGATTGCCGTAAAGCCAACCAATGCACAAACCTATACCATTTATGAAGTGCTCGGCTGGCGGCAGCGCAGCAGACTGCCGGTGCTGGCGATATATGACCAAATTCCGGACAGGTATTGGTATGGCAGCATGCCCGTCATTCTGGCAGACAAGCGTGGAGAAAATGTCGACGAACTGATTGCGCGCATTGATCAGGCTGCTCAGGAATATCCCTATTCGCAAAGCTATACGCTTTGGCCCGGCCCGAATTCCAACTCATTCACCGCCTGGGTTTCGCGCGCAGTCCCTGAACTGGAGCTGAATCTGCCATCGACAGCAATTGGAAAAGATTATTTAGGCTATCGCCTGATTGCCAAGCCACCGAGTGGCAGCGGTTTCCAATTTTCGGTTTTCGGAATGTTCGGCTTTGTAATCAGTCGCATCGAAGGCTTTGAATTTAATTTGCTTGGACTCACTTTTGGTGTTTCCCCGAATCCTTGGATTTTCAAACTGCCGATCATCGGCGGTATACAGCTTACTGCTTAACAAATACGCCTGGATGTATTGCTGTTCCAGGTACGCAGCTTTTTTTACCGCAGACTGGAACAGCCCGATAGCATCATGATCAACGCTTATTGATGCTGATTTTTTTCACATTGGATTGATCAACCACCTTGCGCGGGATATGGATACTTAAAACGCCCTTGTCCATAACGGCATGTATATTATCGACATCGGCATCATCCGGCACGGCAAGCACCCGTTGAAAAGACCCAAACCGCCTTTCCTTGCGGTAATAAAGCTGATCTTTTTCTTCCTTCTCCTGTTCTTTAACACCCTTTATAACCAGAGTCCTGTCCTGCAATTCAATCGAAAGATCATCCTGCGCGAGTCCGGGCGCTTCAAGCGTAATCGTATACTGATTGTCGCTACTCGCAATATTCACATCCGCCCTGAAGGCGGAAGCAAACTCATCCGACAGAAACGGACTCATGAATTCCGTATGAGAATGCATGGGAAACCCAAAATTGCGAAAAGCATTCTCGAACAACCGGTCTATTTCACGATGCAACTGATTCAACTGCAAGCCATCCGGAGACCGCTCCAGAACTTGATTTTCCCGCTTGACGGGCAAGGTTTTATTTCCGCTTTCTTCATGCTTAAACCAGTTCCAGGGATTGAGTTTATGTAAATCCATAATATCGCTTCCTTTATCATTTATTCAGAAATAAACAGATTCCCGGACCTGTTACCCAGGCCAGTAGTCTGGAAACAATATGCGGTTTTTTGAATAATTTTTCAATACACGAATTGCGATTAGATGTATATTGAAAACAGCGCTTTGCATCAATCGGATAGGAGTAAGAAAACCGCACAGCACTGTTTTACTTCATTCCCCTTGCACACGCATAAGGCAACAACTTTTGCTGGCCGGCTTTCACAACGTCTTTTAAACTGTTCGCACACAAACAAGATCATGAATGCTCAGGAATCCGTAAAAATCCGTTTCTTGTCGCATCGTTTGCTCAAGCAGCTGCAATTATCCTCAGAATCAGTTACCGCCAGTATCGAGCATTTGTTGCGCAGCCGTCGCACCGCACAGGTCTGGAACGCGCCCAAAGCAGTCATAACGCCACCTGACGGCAGGTACATGATGGCGACCCTTGCCGCAGCGGATAACCCTCAAATTCTGGCGGTCAAATCGCTGATGTTGAACCCCGCAAACACAGCTCGCGGACTGAAAAGTATCTATGCATTGGTCACTTTGCTGGATAGCGATACAGGCATACCTTTGGCTGTTTTGGACGGTGGATGGGTGACAGCCGTCCGCACTGCCGGCCTAAGCGCTGTTGCCGCCAAACGTCTGGCCAATGCTGACGCCGCTATTGCCGCATTTATCGGGTGTGGCGTACAGGCACAAAGTCATTTAAACAATTTCGCCGATTTGTTTCGACTCAAGGAAGTTCGCGCATTTGGGCGAGGCGCTGAAAATCGTGACGCCCTCTGCCGCAGCGCCGAGAATCTCGGCCTGACTGCAATTGCCAGCAAGACTGCTCACGAAGCTGTGCAGAATGCGGATCTGGTCATCACTTCCGTATCGCTTTCACCCGCTTTAAAACCCTTCCTGGATGCGCGATGGCTTAAGCCGGGCGCCTTTGTCACGATGACTGACCTGGCAGCACCCTGGTTTGCGGAAAGCATGCCGGTTTTTGATCGCATCATTATCGACGATCGCGAACAGGAGGCGCAGATGCAAAAACCGCTTGTGCGTCCGGATCTAGTTTCGGGTGACTTGACAGCGTTGGTTAATGAAGAAATCACGGGGCGTTCGACAGCAACCGAGCGTACTGCGTTTATTTTCCGCGGCCTGGCATTAGGCGATCTGGCTATTGCGGCACTGGCTTTCCAGCACGCTTGCGCCGACGGGCAAGGCACTCTGGTCGATTTATGAAACTTACTGAACAGTCTCCTCCGCCAGGAAGCTGTCACGCGAGGCGTAAATTGATTTATAATTCGTCATTTATTCACAATATCCGTTGTTTTTATAATTAAAGTTTTTGTTTGCAAGCCTGTTGGCAAAATAAGGGAGATCATCAATGCATATAGGCATACCTGCAGAAATACGCGGGGGAGAATCACGAGTGGCAGCCACGCCGGAAACTGTTAAAAAATATACTGCAAAAGGCATCCATAGCGTATCTGTTCAATCCGGCGCAGGCGCAGGCGCAAGCATACCCGATTCGGAATTTGAAGCGGCTGGCGCGCATATAGTCGCCGATGCAGCAACATTGTACAGTCAGTCTGAGATTGTCCTCAAAGTGCGCGGACCGGAGTCTGGTGAATTAGCCCTGATGCGCAAGGACACCATACTGATAGGCCTGCTGGCGCCACACAAGGCTGAAGGCATAGAAATGCTCGCAAAGCATGGTGTAACCGCCTTTTCGATGGAAAAACTGCCCAGAATTACGCGCGCGCAAAATATGGATGTCTTGTCTTCTCAAGCCAATATTGCGGGATACAAGGCGGTCATCATGGCGGCCGATATTTATCAGCGATTTTTTCCCATGCTGATGACCGCCGCCGGCACGGTAAAAGCCGCCCGTGTTCTTATTCTTGGCGCCGGCGTGGCGGGATTGCAGGCCATTGCCACCGCAAAAAGACTGGGTGCAGTTGTTGAAGCCTTTGACGTAAGACCGGCAGCAAAAGAGCAAGTTGAAAGTCTTGGTGCAAAGTTTGTCGAGGTGCCACTCACTGATGAAGAAAAAGCGAGTGCTGAAACGGCAGGTGGTTACGCCACTGAAATGTCCGAAGATTACAAACGCCGTCAAAGTGAATTGATTCATAACCGGGCCATTGCCGCGGATATCATTATAACCACCGCGCTAATTCCCGGTCGTCCAGCGCCTGTATTGATCAAGGAAGAAACCGTCAAGGCCATGAAACCAGGATCCGTGATTGTCGACATGGCTGTCGAAGCGGGCGGCAACTGCCCATTGTCGGAACTGGATAAAACAGTCGTCAAACACGGCGTGCATCTCGTCGGCATCGCCAACATCCCGGGACTTGTCGCAGCCGACTCCAGCACTTTGTATGCGCGCAATTTGCAGAATTTTTTTAATCTGATCGTTGATGCCGAAGGCAAATTAAACATCGATCGCGGAGATGAGATTATTGCCGGCACATTGGTATGCGGCGGCGTTGTCAGTCCGGTCTAACAGGGGCCCATTTGCAGACATAGCTACAAGGTTCTGCCCGTAGCACAGATCAACGAATTTTAAAGGAGCGAATATGATAGGTGATATCGATCCACTTATTATCAATCTAACTATTTTTGTACTCGCCATTTTTGTCGGCTACCATGTTGTGTGGAATGTAACCCCTGCGTTGCATACCCCCTTGATGTCCGTAACCAATGCCATTTCAAGCATTATCATTGTTGGCGCAATGCTGGCGGCCGGCCCTGTCGAGATGGACTGGGGCGTATGGCTGGGCGCTGTTGCCGTTACGCTTGCCGCGATTAATGTATTTGGTGGATTTCTGGTAAGCCAGCGCATGCTGGAAATGTTCAAGAAAAAAGATAAAAAAGGAAGCGCGTAAATGTCAGCAAATATGGTAGCACTCGCGTATTTAGTCGCTTCAGTATTTTTCATACTGGCGCTAAAAGGCTTAAGTTCGCCGGAGTCGGCGCGTCGCGGAAACTTGTTTGGCATGCTGGGCATGGCAATTGCCGTGACAACCACAATGACGCTGACTCAGAACTGGACATTGATTGTTGGCTGTATCGCAATCGGCGCCGTAATTGGAACGCTCATTGCCAAACGCGTGCAAATGACGGCGATGCCGGAATTAGTGGCATTCATGCACTCGTTAGTGGGTCTTGCGGCTGTATTCATTGCCATTGCGGCTATCAATAATCCTGTCTCATTCGGACTGCCGGAAGTATTGCCGGCGGGCAGCAAACTGGAATTATTTCTGGGCACATTCATCGGCGCCATGACCTGGTCGGGTTCGGTCATCGCCTTTTTGAAATTATCAGGCCGCATGAGCGGCACGCCTATAGTGTTTACCGGACAGCATATGCTCAATCTGGCTCTGGCGATCGCCATGATCGGCTGCGGCCTGTGGTTCTTCTTCAGTGATACCACCAACTGGACGGCATTTATCGCTATGACCGCAATCGCTTTTCTGCTCGGTTTCCTGATTATTATTCCGATCGGTGGCGCAGATATGCCCGTTGTAATATCGATGCTGAATTCCTATTCCGGCTGGGCTGCGGCCGGCATCGGCTTTTCCCTGGGCAACCCGATGCTGATTATCGCCGGCTCATTGGTGGGCAGCTCCGGTGCAATTCTTTCCTACATCATGTGCAAGGCCATGAACAGGCCCTTTCTGTCTGTCATTCTCGGTGGTTTTGGAAGCGATGGCGGTGCTGCGGCGGCAACTGATGACGGCACGCAAAAAACCTATCGCAGCGGCAGCGCTGAAGATGCTGCATTCCTGATGGGAAATGCGGACAGCGTTATCATTATCCCCGGTTATGGCCTGGCTGTTGCCAGAGCTCAGCATGCTGTCAAGGAACTTGCGGAATTGCTGCATGAAAAAGGCGTTAATGTGCGTTTCGCCATCCATCCGGTTGCAGGCCGCATGCCGGGTCACATG
Source organism: Burkholderiales bacterium (assembly GCA_024235735.1). GTDB lineage: Bacteria > Pseudomonadota > Gammaproteobacteria > Burkholderiales > Nitrosomonadaceae > Nitrosomonas. The sequence continues at coordinate 9,069 of JACKLU010000009.1, read as the reverse complement.
AACGTTCTGCTGGCCGAAGCGGAAATTCCGTATGAACAGGTGCTCGAAATGGATGAAATCAACAGCGATTTTTCGAATACCGATGTTGTACTGGTGTTGGGTGCAAATGACGTTGTCAATCCTGCGGCCAATGTTCCTGGAAGTCCCATCTACGGCATGCCCATTCTTGATGCGCATAAAGCGCGCACGGTGATGGTCGTCAAGCGAAGCATGGGTGTAGGCTATGCCGGTCTGGACAATGATCTGTTCTATATGGATAAAACCATGATGATTTTTGGCGACGCCAAAAAAGTCGTTGAGAACATGGTTAAAGCGCTTTAATTCGAAATCCAAAACAATGTGGCAATGTTCCCGTAACATTGCCACACTGCCTGCTACTCCATCCATACTGTCTTTACGCAGAATTCCGGCAAAGCCACGCTACTTCAAGCTTGATTGTAAAAACCGCCCACGCCTGAGCATCGCTTCAAATCCAATAAACGGGTTCCAACCGGAAATTTGGAATCCGCCCAGGCACATCCCCTTTCCAGTTTTCAACCGATTATCGTGCTCCTGTAACAGGGTTGTTCGTTTCGCCAATATGGCGCAAAATACAATCGATACCTGTATCAATGCGGTGCGGAATACAGAACGCACAAACCACGGGTTTTCTTATCAAGGAGGATAGATCATGGGCAAGAGACTGACCAGCCGTTATGTTCTGGTTGTACATGAGGTCACAACGACATCCGTCAAAATCTGGGTCGGCGCGTTACTGCCTTCGCTGGCAAAACCGCATAACTGGCGTCTGGTTGTCAGAAAAGTGAACTCCGAAACGGACCGAAAAAATGAAACCGGAGAAATCATCAAAACCATTACCCACTTGAAAGAGCAGGGTGATGTCTGGGAACGGCCTTTTGATCGCCTGGACAAGCGTTTTTTCAAAGTGGAAATCATTGACGGACTCGAATCCGGACAGGATTACATCATTGAATTCGAATCGCGCGTAGAACTTGAATGGGAATTGCTGGAAAAGTCTTTTCTGACCACACTGCCCCAGGCACTACCCACCACTGACGATCGGCCGTTTACCGTCGGACTCGGTTCATGCTTCTACACCAAGCATGACGGCGGTCGGGCTGGTCAGGCATTCGAGGCATTGTACCGTCACCACCAGTACCGACCGGATATCAAATTTCTAACCGGAGACCAGGTTTATCTCGATATCGGACTGGGATGGTATCCATTGAGTGAGGATGACTGCCAGGATCGCATTGCTGACGATTATGCCGAGAGCTGGGACCTGATGCGCAGCATTCTACGCCGCGGCGGCACCTGGATGCTGGCTGATGACCATGAATACTGGAACAATTATCCATTCTTGAAAGGCATCAACCCTTATCTGGCTACATTACAGCATGATGAAGCCTTCAAGCAGCGATGGGAAGCAGCAGCAAAAAGGGGCGTGCAAATCGTTCAGCAGATTCAGACGCTGCGCATTTTCAATATAGGCAACGACATTTCCTTTTGTATCGCAGACTTGCGATCGGAGCGAACGAAACACGGCTTCATGTCCGATGCTTCTTTCCAGCAATTACTGAACTGGACAAAACAGTTGACCTGCCCGGGCGTGCTCGTCATTCCGCAACCGTTAATCGCCGGAAAGGGGGACGTCAACGACAAAAACCTGCCCGACTGGCCGCAGTACAATGAACTCATTGTTGCACTGCAAAACGGCGGGCATGACATTGTCGTACTGGCTGGGGATGTACACTTTGGACGGGTTTCCCAGGTCACCATTGGTGGCAGCGGAAACAAACTGATCGAAGTCATCGCCTCGCCGATTTCAAATCTCTCGGAACTCAACGGTTATGCGGCAAGCAAACCGGACACCTCCAGCAAAATGTTCCCGGTCGCGCCTGTAGCGGGCGTTCCCGCCAATCCGATTGATTATCTTGGAACGGTCACCACGGAAAACAAATGGTGGGATCTGCGTTTCCCGAGACCGAGAACAACCGAGCATCTGATGACAGTTGGTTTTTACCGGGACGGACAATCGGTAAAAATGAAAGTTTACGCATGGGACGTCTGGAATCCGGATAGAAGAAGTGGCCTACCCAAACCAATCCGGAAATTTGATATCGCCCCCATCGCATTAAAGTAGCTTCAGGAAACCCGGTTTCAGTGCAAAGCACCCCAGCAATGGTGCGCTTTGCGCCGAGATCGCACCAAGTATTGCATCCGAACAGCTTTATTGCGGGCTGATCCGGCCAAACGCATCGTTTGCAATTTGCGACTACTGCCAGCCAGTTACCTCATAGCCTTTTTCCTGCAAGCATCGGTATACGAAATTGACATAGGCCTGACTCGGTTGCGATTTTGATGATTGGAAAATTGCTCTCAACAATCCCCAGGTAGCGCCGCTCGCCGCACCAATCAGCGAACCCGTACCCGCCGAGCCGGAAATAGCGCCGCCAACCGCACCGCTTGCCGCGCCCATCCCGGCGCTCATGGCGGTGGTTGTCGCAATATTTTCCGCAGTGCCCCCGCCTTCCCTAGCTCCGGCTGCTTCAGCCATTTTCCTGCAATACGCAACATCCTGTTCGGCGATATTCTGCCCCACGGCTTGATAATGCGCGTTGGGATACAGAATTGGTCCCGTGCTCGAGCAGGCGGCTAATCCCATTACAGCTAACCCTGCCAACAACATCACAACCGATTTCGATCTCATAGCGAAACTCCTTTCTCGTCTGCTCGTGCGCGGCAATGACTGATTGAAAAAACGTAACTATTCAGCCTTATTTGACAAGGCGTTTGATTATGCTGTCATTTCGAGCGGCAGCGAGAAATCTTGAGCGTTTATTAATGCGCCCAATACCCAAGATTCCTCGCGTTGCTCGGAATGACAAAGTACGCTGAATAGTTACGAAAAAACAAAACATGACACACATTCATTTAAGCGCAAATGCTGATAGACAAGTATACCCTCCGGCACAGCTCAAAATCCGGTTTTTTTCACTCATCATCGCCTTGCAACGATATTCAGCCAGACAAACTCCAGAATGCTATAAATCCTGCTCCAGCAATGCGCCATTTTTCAAAAGCCAGGCTCTCGCCTTTTCCGTAGCCGGTATTTGTGCCCGAACTATATTCCAGAACCGCGGTGTGTGATTCTGTTCGATCAGATGCGCGAGTTCATGCACCACCACATAGTCGATGACAAACATTGGCGCTTTGATCAATCGCCAGTTGAAAATCACATGACCACCGGGCGTACACGAGCCCCAGCGGTACTTTCCGTTGCCAATCCTGGCTTCCTTATAACTAACGCCCAGATTCCCGGCATGCGCTGATACGCGCGGGAGAATTTTTTTCTTGGCGCTTTTCATGAACCATGCCCGGAATGCTCCGGATTTATCCGTCAACGTGCAGGGCACAATAAATTTCTGATCAAATTGAATAGCATCGCCCGCGCCAGCCACTTCGATACGGTAAAATTTGCCAAGATAGGGCATGGATTCGCCGGACACCCATTCCTTTCCGGGCGGATGCGGTAATGGATCATATTTCTGGGTATGCCGGGTTTTCTCATAAAGCCACAGCTTGCGCGACGCCACCACATGGTGAATCTTCTCCAGCGCAGTGCCCTCGGGCGCGTTGACCACGATGGATCGATCTCGCTCCACCGTGATAGTGAGCGTCTTGCGCTTGGAATAAACGATTTTGTAATCCAGCGCCATGTCAGCTCGCGTACAGAATCCGGTCATGGTTCTTTTCGGCGATTTCCATCACTCGAGAAATGATCTGGTTGCGTCTGGCAATGACATTCGGCAGGGTATGAAAAGCTTCAGAAATCAGAATCTGCTGGATTTCCGCTTTCAACCGATTGCGGGCAGGAACACTCTCCCAGAAGCTGGTCAGCTTCAATTCCCGTTCCACAACCAGATAAATCCGCTGCGTCAAATTGACCAACAGTGCAATGCGGTCATCGGGTTTCCCATTGTAGCCTGACCGTTGTTCCCATAGTTCGCTGAGCTCAGCTTGGAGCATGCGGAAAAACGGCATCTGTTTCTTCTTGTGCAGGCCATAGGTCGATTCGTTCGCCGCCTCGATGATGCGTTTGCGCAGCTTCTCCAATTCTTCGTAAATCTTCTGCCAGTTGTCTTTAAACGCTTGCAGAATATCTGTCAGTGCTTTGGAGAATGAGGCTTGCAGTTCCGGGTCGTCGTCCAGCTCGATGTCCAGATGGTGGCGGATGGCGTGCTCCACCTCGGCGGCCTTGGTCTTGACGCGCGTGCGCTTGGCGATTTTGCTCTCGAAGTCTTCGTCCAGGATCGAGATAGGCTTCACCTTCTGCTCGATGCCCCGCGATTCAAGATACTGGTCGGTGATGGCCCGCAGCTTGGGCGGGATGCCGGTCATGCTCATGCGCTGGTCGTTCAAATGGCGTCCCGCCAGCACATTGATCTCGGTCAGTACGTTGTATGTCCTCAGGTAGTCCAGCGCCTCCTTGGCCGGAAACACCAGGTCCAGGCTGCGGGTCAGCTTCTTGTAGGCCAGCATGAACTCGAAACGAATATCCTCGTCGTAGAACAGATCAAAAAACGCATCGTGATCGTTGAGGTCGGTCAGACCATGCTTCTCGAGTAGCACCATGATCGCCTTGTAGTCGGCCTGTAACTCGCGCAACTCGTCTTCGGGGAAGCTCAGGCAGTCGATCACTTCCTTCTGTTCGCGCTCGTCGTAGTTGTCGATGGCCTTCTTGAGATGGTGACCGATGCCGACGTAATCGACGATGAGACCCTTCTCTTTCGCCGCGCCCGCCACGCGATTCACGCGTGCGATGGCTTGCAACAGGTTGTGCGCAACGACTACCTTGTCCAGATACATCACCTGCTCGATGGGCGCATCGAAACCGGTGAGCAGCATGTTGTTTACCACCACAATGCCGATGTCGCCCGTCACGCCCTCGTCTTCCTTGTCGAACGGCAGTTTAAAGCTCTTGATGGTGCGCGTATGGCGGCCACTGTCGGAATATTCCTTGATGTGCAGCCGGTCGTTGTGGCTGCCGGAGATCACCACGTCAGTCTTGAGCTTCTTCAGTCCCGCCAGGTCAATATTCAGCGGGTTGTCCTGTTCCAGTTCTTTAACCTTTTCGGTCAAGGCAACGTCCAGCGCCGTCTTGTAGCGCACCGCCGCCTCGCGTGAAGTAGCCACCACCTGCGCCTTGAAGCCGTTGGGAAACACATGCGCCAGGTAATGCGCCACCATGTCCTTGGCCTTGGCCTCGATGGTGGTTTTGGCTTCGAGATACGCCTCGCGCGAACCATAACCGAGGATTTCCAGCCGCTGTTGCAGATTGTATTCGCTGAACACGTCGGCAAAAGCGGTGTCCATGCCCTGCTGATCCGGCACCTCGGCATTGTGCGTGCGGCCTTCGTAGACGATCTCCAGCGTCACGCCGTCCTCGATCGATTGACGCATGGTGTACTTGTCGATGTAGTCGCCGAACACTTTTTCGGTTTTGTCGATGGGTGTGCCGGTGTAGCCGATGCGCGCCGCGTTGGGAATGGCGCGATCCAGATTTGCGCCGAGCAACGCGTACTGCGAGCGATGCGCCTCGTCGGTCATCACCAGGATGTTCGGGCTCTTGTTCAGTTCCGGGAAAGTCTCCGACAAATCGGTCTCACGAAACTTGTGGATCATCGCCATCACCAGATCGGAGGAATCGCTGCGCAGCAATTCCTTGAGCGTTGCAATGCTATCCGCGGCCTTCACAGTGAAACCGATGTTCTGACCGGTTTCGCCAAGTTGCTGTTCCAGTTGCGTGCGGTCGGTGACGAACACCACCTTCCACTTGGAAAGCTGGGCGTGGCGGTACATCTCCCGCACCATAAACATCATGGTCAGCGACTTGCCCGAGCCCTGGGTGTGCCAGACGATGCCGCTGCGCGCACGTGGCGTAGCGCCGGTCAGCAGGCGCTGCACGGCGAGCTTCACGGCGCGGAACTGCTGATAGCGCCCGACAATCTTGATCCGCTCGCCCTTGTCCGACTCCGAAAAAAGGGTGAAGGTGCGAATAATGTCGAGCAGGTTCTGTTTATCCAGCATGCCCGCTACCAGCCGCTGCTGGTCGTTAGGGCTGCTGCCGCCGTGGCTCAGGTCTTCCACCGTGCGCGGGTAGGGGTCGGACCAGCGGTAGAAATGCTTTTCGATGTGGGTGGTGATGGTGCCGAACTTGGCCTCGTTGCGGCAGGTGGCCACCACGAACTGGTTGAAGTAGAACAGTGGCGCGCTGCCCTCGCCCTTGGCCCCGCGCTGCTCGCTGTAACGCAGCATCTGCTCGATGGCCTCGGGAATCGGCTCCTTTACCCTGGGCGACTTGCACTCGATCACCACCACCGGCAAGCCGTTCAGGAACAGCACGATGTCCGGGATGATATGGTGCTCGGTGCCGAGGATGCGCAGCTTGAACTGGCACACGGCGAGGAAGCGGTTGTTGTCGCGGTGGGTGAAGTCGATGTAGCACACCGTCGGGCTCTTCTCGCCGGTCCTGCGGTTTTCGGCAACGCTGGTGTTCTCCAGCAGCAGGTTCAGCACATGGCGGTTGTTGTCGAGCAGATTGGTGCTCGGGAAGCTGGCGGTGAGGCGCTTGGCCACCTCTTCCACTTGGTCGTCCTCCAGCCAGGGGTTGATCACCTTAAGCTGTTCGCGCAGCACCGGCCCCAGCACCACCTCGGTGAAGCTCTCGCGGAAGGTCTGCTTCGGCTCTTGCTTCATCTCCAGGTCCAGCACCTCCCATCCCAATTCCTGCAACTGTTCGAGCAGCGGCTTCTCGACGTGGTTGCGCTCGTCTATCTTAATATGAGGCGGCGTCTTACCGGTTTGCATAAGCACCCAAATTTAGGAAAAGTTGACAGTAACGCCGCTGTTGCGGGCAACGGTACGCAAATCATCAATCAAAAACATCGGCATCGGTCTTTAGCGCTTGTTCCCCCGCCGTATAGGCCTGGTCGCCACGATTGGGTTTATCCGGAAACCGTAACACCAATAAGCCGTGCTCAACCATGGGCGTCAGGAAGCGGGAACGCAGTCCCTCTTCATTGCGTTGCAACAGCACGCCCAATTCTCGCCGGGTGAGCCAGATGCCACGACACAGCAGTAAAATAAGCCGTTCCATGTCCTGAGGGTTCACGCGTTTATTAACCCTGGCGGGAGCCGCAATCGTTTGTAAATGCGCCCAAGTTTCGTCGCTATGTACGGAGTCACGGTTCTTATGTACGGAGTCACCTTCCTTATGTACGGAGTCGCTCTCCTTATGTATGGAGTCACTCTTCTTATGTATGGAGTCGGCGGTTATTTCCGGCAATTGATAACGCGTCCAACGGCCTTGTCCTTTCTGCACCAAAGCTGCCTTGACCACCAGGCCTTGCAGCAATCGCGTCATATCGGAAGCATGGCCGCCGGTAATCTGGCGCATGCGCACATTGTCGACAGTTCCTTCGAGATCGGCCGTCACCAAGGCCTGCACTTCCAATTTGGAGAAGCCGGCAAACACACGGCCGAAACGCGCCTGCAAGCGCGATAAGGATTCATCCGGTATCAAACTCACCATAGGCAAGCGCCACAACACGCGATCCGGCTGGGTTTGTTCCTGGATTATCGGCATGCGCCAATGCTGCGACTCCCAACCGCGGCGAATTTTATCGACGCCAGAACCGGCTTTTTCCGCCGCGCCGATCAATGTAAACATGGTTTGCAGGGCTTTGTTGCGGCATTCGCTAACATTGCCGCGCAACAGTTGGTCGAACGAAACCAGCAAGGTTCCCGGATTGGAAAACTCGAAACGATCCCGGTATTTTTCCACCACGACCCCGCCCATGCCTTGATAATCGGCATGAATCAGCGCATTAACCAACGCTTCGCGTATCGCTTCATGCACGACGGACTCGCCAATGCGGAATAAATCACTGTCCAATTGAAACGGCAGTTTCAAATCGGCGGCCAAGCGCTGGATTACCCGCAAATAAAACTGAAACAAATTACCCGCCCAGGTGCCGTCCAAAGTCAAACGATCGGTCCAACGCACGGCAGGATCGTCCGACAGCTTTTCCCGGTAATCGACGTGGTATTGCGGCAACGCCTCGCGCAAAGCGGCTTCATTGCCGAACATCAATAACCCGGCGACGGTCGGCCCCTCGGCCTGACTGGCACGGTCTTTGCGCCATGCGCCCAACTTGCTTAGAAACGTCTTGTCGTCTTCACTCAGCCAGGGATGGGTGGGTTTATGCGAGGCAAAACGTTGCCGGTATTGCTGCAAGCTCGGCCGGTCCAAATCGTCCAGCATGAAATGTTCCAGAATGCGGCTATCCGCAGGCTGCTCGGCTCTATCCGCCAGCATGCGTCCCACTTCCTGCTCGGTACAATGGTAATCACCCTCATGATTGCGACGGTAAGTACCGGTCAACGGATTTTGCCCGATAAAAACCGGTCGCTGATAGCGTGAAGCGCGCGGCACCCGAATCGCCAGCAATACGCCATCGGGATGAGCGATTTCCTGAATATCGCCGTCGCCCAGCAAATTGAGACTCACCTTGCCGCGATTATTCACGGTATCCCACAGGCTTTTTTTCAGTTTGGCGGCATCGGCAACGCCGGACACCGCGCCATCATCCTCCACGCCCAACAAAATCACGCCGCCCTGGCTATTGGCCATTGCGCTATAGGTCTCCCACAGACTGCGCGGAATGCCGCCACGCGCGGACTTGAATTCGAGGTCGTCGTTCTCGCTCCAGTCCAAACGGGCCAAGAGTTCCAGCGGGTTAAAGGCTTGGCCGTCAGACATCCGGCTGACTCGTTTCGGCTGCCAGCAACGGCGTGACGCGGCGTTTGCCGGTGAGGAGATTATGCATCAGCCCGCATTTGAGAGAACATAGCTTTATGGCGAGAACTCCCTTTTCGACAATGTCAGACGAAATTGTTCGCAGTATGCTTTCGATCTTCTCAAGCTCATCCCGCGGTGGCACCGGTAATTTTGTGGTGCGCAATGTCTCGGCACGTATCGATGCCATGATTCCACCTTGTTCATCT